>AQTY01000007.1:0-42500 GCA_000372225.1 Candidatus Nitromaritima sp. SCGC AAA288-L16
TTGTGTTGAATCTTGCTAAACGTAATGCAGCGCAAAGCAAGTATAAAAATGAGGCCATCCATCCTACGCGTCCAAATGGCTTTAACACCCAAGCATAGCAAAGAAATGCTGGGGCCATGCCAAACGATATGACATCAGCTAAAGAATCATATTGCATTCCGAAAGCACTGGTAGTTTTGGTCATTCGAGCAATTCTACCGTCTAGAATATCAAAGATTATGGCGAATACGATTGCCCAAGCAGCAAGAAAATACTTATCGTTAAGAGCGGCAATAAAAGAGTAAAACCCACAGAATACATTTCCTGTCGTAAATAGGCTGGGTAGGATATGAATACCTTTTTTTGGTTTTATCATGTTTTTTTAGTTTTAAGTAAGATAACCAATAATACTTTTACCACCGCTGACCCGATCTCCACAAGCTATAGATAATTTAGTGGTTTCTGGTAGTAGAATATCAACGCGTGATCCGAATCTGATTAGTCCGTACCTCTGACCTGATTTATAATAATCGCCCTTTTTCGGCCAGCAAACGATTCGTCGAGCTATGAGACCGGCGATTTGTTTTACAAAAATATGTGTTTTTCCATTGTTAATAAGAATAATGTTCTGCTCATTATCCATTGATGCTTTAGGATTAAATGCGGCAAGAAACTTTCCAGGGTTATAACGGATTTCCTCAATGGTTCCTGCAATAGGTACCCTATTGACGTGAACATTGAAAACTGAAAGGAATATAGTTACCCGTTTGCATAGTTCCCCATTAAAGGGTTCTTTTTCAGTTACTATTTCTGTGATTTTCCCATCAGCAGGTGAGACAATCACATTTGGTTCGTTAGGGATATGACGCTCTGGATCACGAAAAAACCATGTCACAAACAAAAATCCAAATCCCAAAAAAACTGCTGCCCAGTAAAATGAAAGTAAAAACATCAGAATAGTGACAACCAATAAAGGGATAATGAACACAAAACCTTCTTTGGCTAAAGGAATTTTCATAGTTAACGGTAGGTGGATTTTAATAGTATTTAGAAAAAATTATGGGAAAGGTGATCGCTATTTTAGTTTTTTTCCAATAAAAGGCATCATCTTGCGCAGTTTTTCGCCCACTATTTCTATTGGGTGCTCAGAATCCTGTTTTAGTCGGGCATTAAATACTGGGCGATTGGCCTGATTTTCTAAAATAAACTCTCTTGCAAAATTTCCACTTTGAATTTCTGCGAGAACTTTTTTCATTTCATCTCTGGTTGACTGTGGAATGATCCTAGGTCCGCGAGTTACATCTCCATAAGCTGCAGTGGTGCTAATAGAGTAACGCATGTTCCCAATACCGCCCTCATAGATTAAATCTACAATTAACTTTAACTCGTGGAGGCACTCGAAATAGGCCAAATCAGGGTTGTATCCGGCTTCGACTAATGTGTCGAAGCCTGCTCGAATAAGTTCTGTAACTCCACCGCATAAAACAGCCTGTTCTCCAAAAAGATCTGTTTCTGTTTCCTCTCTGAATGTGGTTTCAAGAACTCCCGCTCGCGTGCCTCCGATTCCCTTAGCGTATGCTAGTGCAATCTTTTTTGCTTTTTTGGAGATATCCTGATGAATAGCCATTAAGCAAGGGACTCCAGCTCCTTGTTCGTAAGTTCTTCTGACTAAATGTCCGGGCCCCTTAGGTGCCACCATAAAAACATCCACCGAACTTGGGGGCACTACTTGTCCAAAATGAATATTAAACCCATGGCCAAAAGCAATAGCGTCACCCTTTTTCAGGTGAGGTGCAATTTCATTGTCATACATCGTGCGCTGCTTGTCGTCTGGAATAAGGATCATTATGATATTTGCAATTTTTGCTGCCTCCGCTACGGTCATAACTTTCAACCCATCTTTTTGGGCCCTTTTCCAGAAAGCACTTTCCTTGCGCAGTCCCACCACAACCTTAAGTCCGCTGTCATGCAAGTTTCTTGCATGCGCGTGTCCCTGACTACCATAACCAATAATGGCAATCGTTTTGCTTTTCAACACCTTGATATCCGCGTGGCGGTCATAATAAATACTTGGCAATTTCTTTCTCCTCTTCACTTACATTAAAATCAGATTGGTTTTTTCTATTTAGAGTAAAGCATTTGTGATGCACTCAATTCATGGGTTTGATACCCCGGCTTATTGCAATACGTCCGGATCGAACAACCTCTTTAATTCCGAGTGGTTTTAGTAGATCTAAAAACCCCTTTGTTTTGCCTTCATCCCCCGTAATTTCGACTGTGTATGTATCGTGGTTCACATCTATTACCTTAGCCCGGAAAATATCCACAATACGCAAGATTTCCTCACGAACGCGCGATTCAGCGTTCATTTTTACCAGTATTAACTCGCGGTCAACAAAATTTTCTTCAGTCAAATCAATGACTTTGATAACGTCAACCAGTTTGTTGAGCTGTTTTGTGACCTGCTCAATTTTTTTGTCATCGCCGCGTGTGACAATGGTCATCCGTGATATTCCAGAGTCGTTTGTTTCTGCAACGTTCAAGCTTTCAATATTGAAACCGCGGCTACTAAAAAGTCCTGAAATTCTTGATAGTACTCCAGATTGATTGACGACGAGGACTGAGATGGTATGGTGCATGTCTTCAAGCTGTTAAGGCTATATAGTTATTTGGTTTTTGTTAAGTTTGAGAAAGCAATAATATCAGAAACCGTTTATATTTACCATTATATTCCAGTCTTATTTTTAGTGTAAGTCATTGGATTTTTGTCCATTGGAGTTAGTACATGAAACCGACTGATCTTCCTGTGGTTCTCAGGCACCTTAGGAAATCAATTAAATCTTGGCGCGTTCCAGCGGTTACTAAAATAAGTCGTCAACGAAATCCTTTTATGGTACTTGTGAGTTGTCTTTTGAGCTTGAGAACCAGAGATGAAATTACCGATGCTGCCTCTAAAAGGCTATTTGTTCTTGCAAATTCCCCAAAAAAACTCCTGCGATTAGACCCAAAACTGGTAGAAAAAGCAATCTATCCAGTTGCTTTTTATCGTAATAAAACCCTTAGATTGTATGAGATCAGCGGGGCTCTCATTGATGACAACGGTGGCAAAGTTCCTGATAAATTAGATCAATTACTCAGATTAAAAGGGGTTGGCCGGAAAACAGCGAACCTCACTTTAGTTCTTGGTCATAACAAGCCAGGAATTTGTGTTGATATACATGTACATCGGATAGCAAATCGGTGGGGGTACGTTCAAACCAAATCACCACATGAAACAGAGATGGCATTAAGGTATAAGCTTCCAAAACGCTATTGGATGGAAATTAATAATTTACTGGTAAGCTTTGGGCAAAACATATGCAAGCCACAATCGCCTTTTTGCAGTAAATGTAATATTTTGGAATACTGTGAGCAAATTGGAGTAAACCAGTATCGTTAGAATGAGGAGGATGTGAAAAGCATCATAACTTTCCAACCGTTTGTTTTTGTACAGCAATGAGTTGCTTGATGCCTTTATCTGCAAGAGCGAGCATTGCTTTCATTTGTTTGTCTGTGAAGGGTTCGCGTTCGGCTGTGCCTTGAATTTCTACAAACCCACCACTCCCGGTTTTTATAATGTTTAAGTCCACACCAGCTTCTGAGTCCTCAGAATAATCCAAGTCTAAAAGGTTTTTACCGCCAATGATACCCACACTTATAGCTGCTACATAATCACGAACAGGTATTTGTTCGATAAGTTTATCTTTTTTTAGCTTTTTCATAGCTAGCATCAAGGCAATAAATGCTCCCGTGATAGAGGCGCAGCGAGTTCCACCATCCGCTTGGATTACATCGCAGTCGATCCACACAGTTCTTTCTCCAAGTTTTTCAAGGTCCACAATACTGCGTAATGACCGTCCGATGAGCCTTTGAATTTCTTGCGTACGACCAGAGAGCTTCCCTCTAGATGCTTCCCTAGATGTTCTTGTATGTGTTGATGAGGGAAGCATTGAGTATTCTGCAGTAACCCAACCTTGCCCCTTGTCTCGAAGAAATGAAGGCACTTTGTTGTCGATGGAGGCTGAGCAGAGAACACGGGTTCCACCCATTTGGAAAAGTACTGAACCATGGGGGTGGACTACGTAGTTTTTGGTGACTTTGATTTCTCTTATTTGGTTAAAAGAACGGCCACTTAATCTAGGCATTATTTCTTCTCAGTTGAAAGAGGTTAATATTACAAAATGTTAGGTTTCTCGTCTCTGGTTTTAATTAGAAAAATTAGTTTTTGAAAATATCAGGTTATACCAGAATTTTCAACAGTCCATTTAGATTAAGTTATTTAGTTACCCCTGGATAGAATCTCACATTATATCAATTACTTAAACCTTGTATGCAACAAAAACATTTGATAACATTAGCTTTTTATAGAAGGAGCTTTGAATGGACTCATATTTTGAAAAAGGCGTGGTTTTAGAGGGAACACTTTGGGTGAAAGGCAATGTTCACTTTGGTGCCTCTATTAAGGGTGATGTGTATTCAAATGACCATTTCATTGTAGGCCATTCGGGTTTTGTGAAAGGAAAAATTCATTCGTATAACTTTTCAACCTCAGGCAAGGTTGACGGGGATATTTTCTCCGAAAACAAAACCTCCTTACTTAAAGGCGGTGTGCTGACGGGGGATATTTCGACATATCAATTGGTTGTTGATGAGGGCGCTGATTTCGGGGGACGTTGTAAGATGATTGATGCCCCGGTTGACAAAATGGGTAGAGGGGACAGTGTTGAAAAAAGCCCGAAGAATAAAAGCCTCTTAACGGTGAAGGTACGTAAAGAATCAAGCACAAGTTTGGCGGCTAAATCATCTCAGTTAATATTTTTTAGTAGGTTCCCTAAAATAGCTAGAATACTCTTTATAGGTTTTCTATTTATAGGAGTTTTTGTTTTTTTTAACGATACGAAGAATGATGACCCTGAAAGCTTAGTGAAGATTGGGTATGATTTGCTTGCGGAAGGAAATTATGAGAAAGCTGAACTAGTATTCAAGGATGCTTTGAAAAGTGACCGTGAATCCTCCAAAATATACGCTGGCTTAGGTCAGTCTTTTCTTCAAAGAAAACTTTACCAGGATGCGATTAATCAATTTAAACGCTCGTTAGATTTAACGCCCGCTAATACTGATTATAAAATTAGTTTGGCAAAAACTTATCAATTGATGGGACAATTGAATGATGCTGAAAAATATTTTCAGCTTGCCATTGATGAGAATCCTAAAAATGCCACATCTTTTTATCATTATGGCTTGTTTGTGGAGGAAAAGGGTAACAAGCAGAGGGCTATTATCAGTTATCGCAAAGCCCTTAAATTAGAAAAAAATATACATGCAGCTTACCTGCCACTTGGAAAACTTCTCGAAGAAACTGGACAGTTAGAAGATGCCATTACTGAGTACACATTAGGCTTAAAGTATGATGAAAAGAATCCTGAACTTCATCTGGCTCTAGGAAGATTGCTATTGGATTCGACGGATTCATCTAAGGCAATTTCTCATCTTAATAAAGCCGTAAGATTCATGCCACAGAATTTTCAATCACGAATTAAGGTTGCTGAAATATTTAAGAGGAAGGGAATGCTGGACCAAGCTCTTGCTTTATATGAGGTGGCTTCTTCCATGCAGCCGAATAATACTGAAGTTCAGTCTATCCTGGGAAATATTTATCTTCAAAAAGCTGATTTGGTTAATGCCTTGAAAGTATATAAAAAATTAGTAAAGATAAATTCTAAAAGTGCAGAAAACCAATATCAACTTGGTAGGTTGTTGAGGCTAGAAAAACAATATAAAAATGCCCGACAGGCCCTAGAGAAAGCACTTTCTCTGCGCGATGACCACGCCCCAACTTATTATGAGCTTGGACTCGTATTGCTAGCAGAGTCTGAAGTGATTAAGGCTGAAGGTTTATTGAATGAAGCAGTTAGGCGTGAACCAGAGAATGCTATGTATTCTCTGGTTCTTGCTAATACTGAGATGGAGAGTAAAAAATATAATCTTGCGCTTGATCGTCTCCTTAAACTAGTAAAAGCAGGTCCTGATAAACCGGATGTGTTGTTTGCCGTTTGTACCGTCTATAGTAAAAAAAGATTCTTCTCTGATGCTATAAAATTCTGTGAAAGGACGTTGAATCTTTCACCTAAGAGGGAAGATATAATGAACCGGCTAGCTTGGCTTTATGCAAAAAAAGAATAAAGATTGGAAGGGGATTAGAGTTAATCCAGGAGGTCCTCAAAGTTCACCCAGGCAAATCGAAATATGTTGATACTTTTGCCGAGTTGTTATATGCCAAGGGAGATATTGAGGGAGCGATACAAAGTATGAATGAGATTATTCGTATCAATCCGAGTAACTCTTATTATAAGCAGCAATTGCGGAAATTTAAGAATGTGCCTCTAGAGTCTCTCAATACAGTTCAAAATTAATGGTTACAAAAGGCCTGTACCTTTTAATCCTATGTATGATCCGTAGCACACACTTAGAATAAGGCCGTCTCGCTTATTAATGACGTGTCCCATTCGAATCAATAAAATTAGTAAACAGGTTAGAGTTGTAGCATAGATGAGGTCGGTGTAGATTTCTTCCCTAATAGACAAAGGTTTAATCAATGACGCGGTACCGATTACCATAAGAATATTAAATATATTACTGCCAAACACATTGCCAATGGCCATTTCTCCATGACCTCTCTTAGCTGCGATCAGTGAGGAAGTTAGTTCCGGAAGACTGGTTCCAAGGGCAACGATACTTATTCCGATAAACCATTCACTGACACCTAGTTCACGGGCAATCCCAGTTGAACCCTCAACGACCCAATTTGCACCGATAATTAGCATTGCTATTCCTAGTATTACCAAAAAAATTTGAAATGTCGTTCCTGTATACTTTGAAAACAAATGACTTTCATCTAAGGGAGTATCTATATTATCTTTTGTTCTGAATGCTCTCCATAGATAAACAACCAAAAGACTTACCATAATAAAACCTTCAATCATGCTTAAATAGTTATTCCAGGAAAAGACGACGATTAGCAGTGAGGCAATAATCAAGGGGGGGGATTCATCTGCGAATCTCTGTTTTTTAATTGTAAGAGGAGCTATCAAGGCCGTTACGCCTAGGACTAACCCTATGTTTGCTATATTACTTCCAATGATATTTCCCAGCGCCAAGTCCCCGGAGTCGTGGAGTGAAGCCATTACGGAAACGGCTAACTCTGGGGTCGAAGTTCCGAACCCAATTACCGTAGCTCCAATAATAAATGGGCTTATTTTTAAAGCTCGGGATAGGCGTAAGCTTCCTGTAACAAGAAAATCCCCTCCGTAAAAAAGCAGAATTAAGCCAACGAAAATTAGTCCTGAGTTAATAAGCATGAAAGATTTATTGAGATATTCTTGGCGATGGGTCAGCTGGATAAATTTTGATAAATATACCTGAGAGTTAATCCAAGAGCTAATAAATAAAAAGACGCCCAACTTGAGCGTCTTTTTTACTTATATTTATAAAGAAAATGGTTATTCGTATGATTTGCAGGAGATGTTGTTAGCGCATGCCACTGCCTTCTTCTTTATGCTCAGAAGCTTTCTGGTGTTTCTCATAGGATCCATGAGCTTGATCATCTGAAGAAGTTTTTTCTTTCATAACTGTTCCGCTGCCCTCTTCTAAATGCTTGGTCGTGTATTCGTTATTTTTGTCAATATCTTTCCGTTGGTAGTCCCCATGTTTTTAAAAATAAGATCTAATGCCACTTCCTTCTTCATGTGATTCAGAATGTGAGTTTGGTGAGTCATGGTCATTTTCTCGATGTTGTTCTCCGTCGTCGGATAAGCTCTGGTGTGGAACGAACAGAATAAATATAAATAAAATTGTAGATATGCTCGATATTATTTTGTTCATTATGTAGATCCCGATAAAGATTAACAGAATGATCTAGGTTTTCAAGTCAGAATAATTAGATAGCAGATTTTACCAAAATTATATAAATAATAAAAGCTTATGTTATTCTTTGTTTTTGTAGTAGATGATACTTTTTGTCTTAAGCTTTAAAGGTAGATTTTCTTTGAATGTAAAGTAGTTAAGACAGTCGATTTAAGGGAAATTGGATAAAGGTATTTTTAAAACCATGTTTGATTAGATTTTTTCTGGTTTGCCGTGCTTTTCTTTCTGTGGCAATACCTTTAGTGCGAACGATATACAACTTTTGATTTGTTGTAACTATTTTTTGATTTGGGTTGAGGCCATTATTTTTTAATTTCTTGGCAAAGATGGTCGCGTCTTTCTTTTTGGTAAATAGTCCTAGTTCCAAGATGTATGCGGGTCCATTTTTTTTAATGGTTGGGTTGAAACCGAGGTCTTTAATTTTAGTAGAGCTTGAAGCAGCATGATCTTTTTGGCTGTAGTTTCCTGTCGACACTTGATGTTGAGTTGATTTAACGTTTCGAATTTGTATTTCTGCTTTTGCTCCTGTCGGTTTGAGTTTTTTTGCAAGTTTTGTCGCATTATCCTTGATAAAAAACGCACCTATTTGAATGAAAAAATCTTTGCTTTGAGTTGGTGTTGATTTTTTTTCTAATAGAGGTTGATCGGTAATAGATTGTTTTTTTATGAAGCGAGCGATTTTATTCTCTCCCGACCGTATGGTTTGATCTGATACGGGTTTTTTATTTTTGATAGTTGTTAGTTGATTATCCGTGGATTCCGTTTTATCTGCAGAAGTTTTTAGTGGGATCTCATTCTCAGGAGTTCCGGATGCTTTTTTGCTGATACTAGAGATAGGTGAATTAAAATATTGTTTGCTTTGAATAGCTATCAGAACAATAAGTGAAATTCCTATGGCAGAAATAAGAGCTAGTTTGGAGTTTTTTGTCCTTACTCTTTTCTTAGTTTCCCATACGGTTTTAATTTGTGCATCATCAGGAAGGTTGTTTAGTCGTTTATTGTATTTCTTCCAACCGGTATTAATTTCTCGAGACTGTGGATCTAACCTTTCAATACTTTTGTCTTCTTGTATTTCAAGCATGGGCTGATGTTTTTAGTTATAAAGTATTTAAAGGGTCCTCTTATCCGCGGTTAGTTTTATCAGGACAATGGTAAATCATGATGTTAGGATATCCTTGAGTAGAGTACGTAAATAGCTGAAGACTACAGATCTCATTACCCTCATGATCAACCATTTCTCCTTATATATCAATAGTTTTTATGATATTCTCCACTAAATTAGACGTTAAAAATGAATAAAGATAACAATATTGATTTATCGGTACGGTTGGGTCCAATGCATTTTGCCAATCCGGTTATTGCGGCGTCAGGTACTTTTGCATATGGAATCGAATTCGATCCTTTTGTGGATCTAAATAAGTTGGGTGGGTTTTGTACTAAAGGCTTGTCTAAGAAACCTAAAATGGGGAATCGTTTCCCTCGGATGATAGAGACTGCTTCGGGTATGTTGAATGCTATAGGACTTGAGAATATTGGTTTGGATAGATTTATAAATGAAAAATTACCATTATTGGACAAATTTCAAACTCGACTGATAGTTAATTTTTTTGGCGATACGGTAGCGGAGTACGTAGAATTGGCTAGTGCGTTGTCTGAGATAAGTAGGATAGATGCACTCGAGATGAATGTTTCCTGCCCAAATGTAGAAAAGGGTGGGACGCAGTTGAGTTCTGATCCGGTAACACTTAAGCGGGCTGTAGAGTCAGTGCGAAATGTTACCGATAAGTTTCTAATCATAAAGCTTTCGCCCAACGTAAAAGATATAACTGAATTAGCTTTGGCCGCTGAAGAAGGCGGGGCAGATGCTTTGTCACTGATTAATACTTTTGTAGGCTTAAAGATTGATGTCGAGTCAGGGAAGCCATGGCTTGCAAATATAACTGGAGGACTTTCAGGCCCTGCTATTAAACCTATAGCGCTCGCCATGGTTTATGCGACCGTTCGTGCTGTAAAAATTCCCGTTATAGGGATTGGAGGGATTTCATCAGTAGAGGATGCCTTAGAATTTCTTATGGCAGGGGCGAGCGCAGTACAAATTGGGACCGCTAATTATATAGATCCATCTATTACCATGAAAGTCATTGATGGTCTTCTGGAGTACTGCCAAAAAAATAATTTAAAATCTCTGGTGGATTTACCTTCATTAAAGAAATAATAGGTTTGAGGTTATGAAATATAGATTCTGGGAACGCGTTTGCCGACTCCGCAAAGAATTTCATAGGGGATGGTGTCTGCTTTGGTAGCTAATTCTTCTACTTTGATTTGCCCCTTTCCTTGACTTCCAAAGATGACAACCTCTTCACCCATTCTTACGTCGGGAAGGTTGGTTATATCAATCAGGCACATATCCATACAGATAGTTCCAACCTGTTTTACTCGTTTTTCTTTTACAAGAAGTTCCATGTTGTTTGAAAGGCGCCGGCTTAACCCGTCAGCATACCCCACGGGAATGGTTGCAATACAAGTTCTGTCATTTTTGGTCACATAACGCCCTCCATAGCTTACGGGAACTCCCTTCCGCAATGTTTGAATTTGGATAATTTTTGTTTTCCAGTTCATGACAGGACGCAGTTTGGTAGCCTTATTTTCATTTATCAGTGAATCAAATACTGAAGCAACCGTAGGGGATGGGAAAGAACCAAAAAGGCTGATGCCGGGTCGAACTAAATCAAATCTGCTTTCAGGAAATCGCAAGAGTCCAGCTGTATTCGCACTATGAAAAAGGATGTGGTCATTCATGCTAATCATTTTAGAAAAATTTGTGGTGCGTAATTTTTTTAACAAATTTGAAAAAATAGATATTTGTTGGTGTGTTGTTTCGAGGTTTTCTTCATCAGCGCTGGATAAATGTGTGAAAAATCCATCGATTTTTAGATTTTTGCAAGTTATGACATTTTCCATTAGTTTTGTTAAAGCGTCTGGTTGAACTCCCAGTCGCCCCATACCGGTGTCAATTTTTATGTGAACACCAACACTTGTATTGGCCTGTTCTGCTTTTTTTGAAATAGCACTCGCAATAACTGAGTTGGAAAGACTTGTTGAAAGGTTGTACTTGATAAGATCTTCAATTTCATTTGGATAAATCCCTCCAAGAATAAGAATAGGGGAAGTAATTCCGCTTTCACGAAGCTCTATACCTTCTTGGATGATTCCCACACCTATATAATCTACTTGTTCTTTGATAGCAGCGTGCGCGCACTGAATCGCTCCATGTCCGTATGCGTCTGCTTTGATAATTGCCATGGTTCCGACATCGGGTCCTATTAGAGATTTGATAGAATGCAGGTTATGTCGAAACGAATCGAGGTCTATTTCGGCAAAAGTGGCGCGGTTTACGGTCATTAGTGAGCTAAATTAGAAATTTATGGTGGTTATAAAAGTTCTTAGGGGGGAGCAAGAAGCTATTTATTTTATTACTCTCTGCGACTCCTTCCAGTTTCAGAAATTCTACCAAATTTTTTAACTTCTGGGCCTGATGAACGAACTGGTCTACATGACATGAAACTTTCATCTTTTGTTTTTCGTCTTACTAAATATGCTCGATCGCTATAAAAATTATAAACCATAGCGTTGATGCCCGATTCTTCATCGCACCAATATGTGAAGCCGCATCCTTCAGGAAATTGTAGATCAATATGTACTATGTCTCCATTGAAGTCCGTATTTTTACTTTCATGCTCATATAAATTTCGTGCCTCTGTTTTTTTTGGTAGTCGCCAGTCATCATATCCAGCAAATTTTTCCTCATTAAGTTTTTCTACAAATTTATTGGCACCTTTCCAGGAACACCACTTACCTTTTACCTGGTAGCTGTCTTTTTTTAACCACATCACATTGTAGCGAGTGTCAGTTAGCGTGTCATCGTCATTATCAACAAAGCGTTCTTGTTGGGCCATAATTATATTTAATAGTTTGTTGTTTGATTTCTAAAATATTTTTAACATGTTATCAGGTTTTTTACTGCGAGAACATATATTGTGAGCTATATTTATGCGTGAATTTGTGTTTATGCCAGTGCTCCTGCTATACAGCCCGTTAGTAGCGTAGCTAAAAATGCTGTCCACAGACCACGTACTCCAAGTATTGATATTTCTTTGGCTCTTGACGGAATTATAGCAGTTAATCCTCCAACAAAAATCCCTAGACTTGCAAAGTGAACAAAACCACACAAAGAATAAGTTAAAGCTGTAAATGATCGCAAAGAAAAAGCTTGTATTTGAACCGACTGAACACTAGCGAGCTGAAAATAAGCTGATACTTCTGTTTCAACAAAACGTGATCCTAAAATTTGAGAACCCATTTCCCACTCCTCCGGCTTTAAACCAATCAATAAAGTGAAAGGCCAAACAAGCCACCCGAAAACACGATTAATGGAGATGGGTTGCCCAGATATTTTTGGAATAAGTTTAAGAATAAGGTCTACCACCTCTTGAAGTCCTAGTACAATTATAAGTAATGTTGCTATAGAAATAGCAAGTTTAACTCCTAGGGCACCACCCTCCATTAAGACCACCATCACATTCGTAGGTTTTTTGGTGTTTATATCTATTGAATTATTTACAAAAGCTTCTTCTGTAATGTCGTTTAAAACAGATCCCGGTGTTTGAGGGGATTCATTTTCTGGCAGGGATAATTTGCTGATCAAAACAGCACAAGGTATAGAAATTATTGAAGCGGAAATTAGATGCCCGGCAATTTGAGGGAAAATGTCTCTTAAAGCTATCACATAAACTGCCATTACCGTTGTAGCTACAGTTGCCATCATGCAGGTAATTAAAGTAAGAAGTTCAGATCGTGACATTCGATCAAGATAATTGCGTATAGTAAGGGAAGACTCGATTCCAAAGAAAATACTAACAGCGGCTGAAAATGATTCGGCTCCGGAAAGCGCCATCGATTTGTGGAAAAATTTTGCAAATCCATTGACACATGTTTGGATAACATTTAGGTAATACAATAAACTTATTATGGCGGAAAAAAAGATTACTGAAGGTAAGACTTGCAACGCAAGAACAAATCCTATCGATTGTGTCCCGTCGGATAAAAATTCACCCGGGCCAATAGCTAAAGGCCCAAATAGAAAAATTGACCCTTTCTGCGATGCTTGCAACACAGACATAAGGACGTTGTTTGTCCACTCCAAGACCTTTCGGGTCCAAGGGAACCAAAAGGTCATTCCACCAATAGACCAAGCCAAAAAAATACTGCCTGCAATTGTTTTTTTATTTATTCGACCTTTATTTCCTGTTACCCAAGCGATAAAGGAAATTATAAAAAACCCAGTAAAAGCGACTCCCCTGTATGCTATTTCATCCATAAAACTACTTCTCAAATTTTCAATGATGTGATTATAGCGATATAAAAAATATAATTAAATTAAAAAAATAAGTAGATTAGAAAAAATAAAAACGTGTACTATGATTTTCTTTAATATGGATTTATACAGATGATGAAAGTGTGCTACCTATATATTACTTGTTGGTAAAGTAATAATTTATTTAATTTTATTCTCGGGAATAGTTATGCCAAGCATCGAAATTCAAAGTTTTTTCTATGATTTAATTCATTGTAAAAATAAAATTCTATCTAATTTTGAAAAGTGGGATAAAAAGTATGAAGAAGACGAGCGTGGACCTCTTGTTGCTGGAATAAGAGAGTGTAAAGACACAGACCTTATTAATCTTTTAATTAATATCCAACGTTTAGCTAGCGGTTATGAGCAAATCAAAGAATTGATGGATGCAGCCGAACAAAAAGATGTAGATGATGCAATGTCTGACGATGAAGATGATGACGATGATGACGAGTGATTTCTCAAGTTGTTAGTATTAATTTATTTAGAGTCCAGTCTAGATAAGTGTCCCGATTTTACATTTATCTTTAGTCGTGTCATTCCGTGGTGTCCTCCGACCCAGAGGAAACCGTCATTGTCAAATTCGATGCTGAATACATAATTAGAAATTAACCCATTAGTTTGTGAATAGCTTAGAAAGGTAGTGCCATCAAACTTGGATAAACCCTTGTTAGATCCAATCCATAAATTTCCATCGGATCCTTCGTGAATCGCTAGTATATAGTTTCCTGGCAATCCGTGTTTAACTGTATAGTTTCGAAAAACTTGAGTTTCTGGATCAAGCATACTGAGTCCTCCTCCCCATGTGCCAATCCATAATCGGCTGGATTGGTCCAAATGCATAGAGACTATATAGTTGGGTCGATAGGATACATTCTCAGTGTTAGGTAGGTTGATAACTTGATTGCTGTGGTGAGATCCTTTGAACGAGTCAGTTGCCAATCGGTTGTCATGCTTGACTATTTCATAAGAGGCACCTAGGCCGTTTTTGTGGTTCCAATTTTTCCATTGTTTCCCATTAAAAAGTGAAAGGCCTTCTTCTGTACCAAACCAAATATTGTTGTTATCGCCAATTTCGATAGCATAAACCCAGTTATCTATTAATCCACCATCGGTGTTTTCAACGGTGAAACTGGTCCAAGAATCGTGGATTAGTGGATCACCTTCCACTCGATTGACGCCACTCCAAGTAGCCACCCACATGCTAGTACTGGTAAACTTTAGATCATAAACAAAGGCATCGTTGAGCCCCTGAGGCGTGTTAATGTTTACCCATTCCCCGGCGGCTAAAATACTGAGTCCGCCCCCATAGGTCCCGAACCATACCTGGTCATTTGGACCTATAGAAATACTAAAGATTCCATTACTTAAAAGAGTGTTGCGATTATCGTAGACGGTATAATTATCTATGGAGGTTGTGTCGTATTTTATGACTCCCATAGACGTGCCCATCCAGAGGGTATCTCCTTGTGACTTTAGCACCTTTACATTTCTAGCGTTTAATGAGAAGTTGTCTGACTTCAATATGTGAGGAGAATTTTCACCTTTTGAATATTCGGCTAGTGGTTTATCAAACGAGATTCCTACAGCAGGAAATAGGGCGATGAAAATAAATAGGAAACAAATATACGAAATGAACTTAAGGAGGGGTTGTTTTTGAAGATATGTGAACTGAGTAAATATAACATTCTTAAGTTTTATCATTGTGGCATGGCTTTAAGCAGGGGAACGAAGTTTGTTTTTGTGATTTTTTATATTGTCACATTAATTTTTTCTGCTTGTGGCGATTCTTTTGATCGTAAAATAAAAAACTCCACTTTCCCAACGATAAAAATTTCTCCAATTGATGGGAAAGAGATGGTTCTTGTCCCGGCCGGTGAGTTTGTTATGGGAACTAATAAAATAGATGATGAGAAAACCCACCTTAAAATAGGCGCAGTCAAACCACTGTTTTTAGACCAACATCCCACTAGAAAAATATTTCTTGATTCTTATTATATCGATAAATATGAAGTCACCAACGAAGAATATAAAAAGTTTCTTGATTCATCCGGTTATGATGAATTACCGGGACATTGGAAGAATGGGACCTATGCTGAAGGGGCAGGTCGCTATCCAGTCACTCACGTTACATGGAGAGAGGCATTAACCTACGCGCTTTGGGCGCAAAAATCACTACCAACAGAAGCACAATGGGAAAAAGCAGCCCGGGGAGTGGATGGGCGTATATACCCCTGGGGGAATGATTACGAAAAAGGAAAGTCTAATATGGATATAGATGGAGCAAGAGGTTTGGTTGAGGTGGGTATATACCCTGCCGATATTAGCCCATATAAAGCGTATGACCTGGGTGGTAATGTTATGGAGTGGACCATGGACTGGTATCAGGCTTACCCAGGCAGCACTTATAAAAATCCACGATACGGGAAAACACTGAAAGTCTTACGCGGAAATGCCTTTCAAAATGCCGGGCACTATTTTTTGGAGGCTTACCGTTACTCCTTTTCTAGAACGGAAGCCGATCCTAATGACTATTTTGTAAACGTTGGCTTTCGATGTTTAAAACAGCTAACAACACCCAAATAAAATTTCAGTACTCATATTAGTTTAAACTTTAGTGGTTGGTTGGGGTAAAAGGAGGAGTTATTCTTGCTAAAGAAGAGGGTGTATTTAAATACAATTACTCTAGTATTGTGTTCTCTAGATTAGCACCCTCTGTAATGGCCTTTGCAATATTTGCATCTACTAGATAGGCATCAGCTAAATTCGCATTGGTGAAATTGGTGCCGTGTAAGTTAGCCTCAAGAAAAAATGAGTTTTGAAGATTAGAGCCTTCCAGGTTAGCGTAGGTGAGATCGGCGCCTTCGAAATTAGCTTCATCGATTTGGATTTTAGAACAAAAAGCATCCTTGAAATCCACGCCAATTAAGTTGGCATTGCTCAACTTTACTCCTTTAAATGTGCAGGAATTTAAATCCGAATATTTCAAGATTGCTCCTGATAAGTCCGTTTCATTAATCTTGGAAAAGCTTAGGTCAGATCCTCTTGCATTAGCACCTTTCATTATTGATTTGTTTATTTCTACCTGTTTCATATAGGTATACATAAGCCTTGAAAATGAAAGGTCGCACTCCTCGAAGATAGCTGAATAAAAATTGGAATGGTTTAGATTGGAACCTCTCAACTTGCAATTTTTAAAGTTGGCACTTGATAGTTCACAGTGTTCTGCAGTGACGCTTTTGAAATTACAGTTCACGAAAACCGTTTCTTCAAAATTAACCCCAGCTAATTTTGCTCCAGTGAAATCAATATCTGTAAGTGTAGAGTTTTTTAATGAACTTCCCTCAAGGGAAGCCTGGGAAAAATTGATACCGGTGAGTTCAGTGTTTTCTAATTGTGCTTTATCAAAAGTTGCGTAGATAAAACTCGCACCATTAATGCTGGCACCGTTAAGATCGTATTCAGTGAAGTCGACTCCATCTTGCTTGGATTCTTTTGCTAGAAGAGATGTGACTTCGTCAACATTGGACATGGCTAATCTTTTCGTTCCTCAGGTGCCAATAGTGCATTCATGTTTTTTTGTATTTTTGCGGGATTTGATTTCTCAAAAATTCCCATAACACCAAAACGAATGGTTTTAATTAGTTTTACTTCACTTTCAGTACGCATGGCTAGTTTTGCCGTTATAGGGGTTACAATCAGATTGGCAAGAATCAGACCATAGAATGTTGTGATCAACGCTGTAGCGAGTGCCGGTCCAATGGTTGATGGGTTATCAATATGCATGAGCATTTGAATGAGACCAATGAGCGTTCCAGCCATCCCAAATACTGGTGCCTGAATGCCTGCAAAACGTAAAATTTTTTGTCCGGCATTGTGCCGTTCCATGAGCGAATTGATTTCATGATCGAGAACTGCATAAATTTCCCTTCCGTTATAACCATCGACAATCATAGCGATACCATTCTTTAAAAATCGGTTTTCAATTTTTGATTCTGCATTTTCTAGAACTTTCATGCCGCCAGAACGATATTTTGACGACAGAGACATAATCTGGTCTATGTATTCTACGGGTTTCATGACATCGGGTCTGAATGCGTTAATAACCACTGGAACCATTTCAAGAATTTTACTTGATTGGAAAGCAATGAAGGACGTTGAGACCATTCCTCCCAAAACGATCAATACGGCATTCAGGTTCATGAATATATCTGAGTCACCGCCGCGAATGACAGCGATTACGATGAGCCCAACTCCTGCAACTACACCAAGTAAGGTTCCTGTATCAAGACCGGAGTCTGATTCGGCATCACTTCCAAAGTCAATTCCTTGAGATGCTTTTGCTGCTGTAGCCATATATTAATTTTTCAAGCAGAAGATTTGTCAGAGGTTAATTTTGATCTCATTTTCAGCGAACGCAATACATAACCATCTAACCACGGTATCTGAATTACTTCTCTTCGGTCGCAAGGGATGTAATACTTTAGAAAATTGGGTGCTTCCACGCGTTCAGGGGTCAATTGAGGACTTAATTCAGAAAGTGTACGATCCATGCATTTAAGGCCTGAATATGTTTTACAGAACAGTTCTCCCCATGTGGTGATATATATCGTTGAGATACTCTGGATTCTCTCCAGCCGGTTATTAAGAAACTCATTTAGTTCTTTAGAGTTTTTACACGCTTTTATATCGCCAGTGGTAACTAGCATAGGTGGAGGATTTCCAAAATCCACGATCATAAAAAGTTGTTTAATTTGCGCGTCCGCTAGTAGATCGTCATTTGAAATTGCCGCTATATTTACTGAGGCAATAAATGAAGAAATTTGATCAAGTAGATGGAATAAATCTTTACTCCTTATTGATCCTCCCTCCGCCTGAAGCAAGACCTCTGTATTTTCATCGTCGTATTTTTCTACTTTTTTTTTGTATAGACTGTTGTTTGCCGCAAAGGCTATTAGAGATGGTAATAAGGTCGTTTTTTTGATTATAAAGTCTGGGTCCACTTGATCAATATGGGCTGGCGCTTGACCTCGAATGAGATGCCAGGCGCCACTTTCTTCTTTAGATTTTGGTTTTTCGTGAAGAAATGTTAGATACTGCTCGTTTGTTTTGCCATCAACAAGGGCTCCAATGTTTTCCACCTTATTAGGGGCTGCTCGATAAGCACTAAATAGTTTTCGACCCAGTAGATTTGTATCTTTTTCCGTGATTAAAGTTTCACTTGCGTCTAGCTTGCTATTTTTCTCAGAAATATTTTTGTACGAGCTCATGAGAATTTTGTTGATTCGATTACCCAATTCAACCTTTTGATTCATCTGCCAGTCAATGTAGTATTTGTTTATATGGTTGACCTTAGAACTATCCCAACCCCAATCTTTAAGCATTTTTATTAAGGTGATTTTTTTCCAGTATTCTGAGCCATGTTCTAATTCTTCCCCTGTGACTTGCGTGCCAACCTTAAGATAAAATGCTGCGCGTAAGGCATCCACCTCAGGGTCATTTTTTGTGTCTGAAAAAAATTTTTGTACGCGTGTGAACATCAGAAGGTAAGGGTCTATTTTTTCATAAGGAGTTCCGTCAAAAATTCTTTGTTTTACCTGGTGGCATAGAAGATTTGATTTGGTTTCTGTGAACATGTAGTCTTCCAGAATCCCCATCTTCATCAAGGTTTTGAAAGGAGACTTGAATGATTTAATGAGTGCCCAGATGGAGGCACCAAAAAATTCGCCGTCTGAAATGTCATCAACGTTTCCCATGTCTATGTACTCTTCGCGTTTGAGAAGAGTCTCATTATTTTGAATCCTCCCCATTAACTCAGCATAACGATTATCATCACAGTCAACAGGAGCAATCAGCCAAAAAGGGATTTTGCCCGTGACTATGATCATAGTCCGGTACATCTCCTCCTTAAGTAGTTTTGCGAGAGCAGAACCAGTACTCTCACTGTCACTTTCTCCGAATATATTATTACGGACTTCATTGTGGTCATTTATAAAGAAATGTGTTTCTAGATGATAGTTATCCCAGGTCCATGTTTCGATGAGGTTTAATTTTTTTTGAAATAATTTCAGGCCCTCGGGGGTGAAACTATTATTGTCAACTAGCAATGTGTAATCGAGGTCAGATTTTTTACTTTGTGCAATGGATCCAAGAGAACCCATGAGCAAAGCGGTGTGAATGACGGGGTTGAGATTTGCTTGGCGTCTTATGATGATATCAGGGAAAAGTTTTTCTGCCGCAACCAGAGACTCATGATCCATTGTGAAATTCATGATTCCACAGGGAACATTTTTTTCATCAACGTAACCGGGAAGTCCTTCTTGGTTGACATGCAGAAGGCGAGGTACCGTTGTGAAGATCAGTCGGTCAATCGGGGACAATGTGTTCAGTGTCCGGTCGATTTTAAACTGATTGAACCTTTTAAAGGCTTGCCGATTATAAAATAAAGTTTCGGCATCATTCTGTTTTTCTTTTGTTGGTTCCATTAGTATCGTGATTGAAAAAATATACTACATTCGGTTCAATTAAATTATTTTTATATGTTTATTAGAAAATTATATACTTTTGAAAATCCTATCGCTTATTGTTAGGTTTTATTCTATTCTGTCGCTTTAATTTGTGTATCCTGCAGCTCTGTTTTCAGCTTCTAATTCTTGAGCTTTCTTTTTGGCTGCTTGAGCGGCGGCTACATTTTTGTCTTTTACAACTTTGACTTCTACGCGCCTATTCGATGCCCTGTTGTCATCAGTGGTGTTAGCTTTTATAGGACGCTCTGCTCCGTAGCCCGAAACCACTAAAAATTTAGGATTAAATCGCATTTTCTTTATGATAAACCTGGCTACGCTAGAGGCTCTTGCTGCTGATAACTCCCAGTTTGATGGGAACATTGCCGTTTTTGTTGGCACGTTGTCAGTATGACCATCTATAATCACTTGCTTGACTCCATCCCTCATTTCGTCCTCGATAGTCTCTAGGATCAGTGCTCCCGCACCCTCTACTAAAGTCGCACTGCCAGGTCCAAATAAATCTGAACTTGGTATTTTGAAAGTAATAGTTTTTGTGTCACCTGCAATGAGCGCATTAGGGTCTATATTGTCTTTTACCAGTTCGCGCAACTTTTCAAGCATTTTTAATTCATCCTGTGTCAAGCGTACATTTACACTTTCGATTTTGACTATTTTTTCTTGGAATGAGGACATTGCCTCGGCAAATTTCTCTTGATCGATATTGGATGCGGTGTACATCATTACGAAGATAACCAGAAGCAAGGTGATCATATCGGCATAGGTTAAAAGGAACGCCTCGAGTCCGCCCCCAAACTCCTCCACAGCTGCTGATCTGGCTTCTTCTTTCTTTTCACCGCCTGCAGCACCAGAAGCTTTTTCTTCGGTTAGCAAATTAACCTTGCTTTCCAATTCTTCATTGGTTTCTTTGAGCATCTCAAATCTTTTTTTTGCCTTCCTACGTTCCTTTTCCATCCTTAAGATGTCTTCGTCAAGAAACACGATGATTTCTACGGGTTTCATCCCTTCAAACCGCTCATCCTTTTTTATTTTTTCTGGAAGGTCAGTTGCGCTCAGGTCCTTTTTTATCGCAACCTTGAGTTTCTTGATAAGCACATCTTTTTCTTCGATTGATTTTTTCAGTGACTCATCTACTTCATTTGTGGCGCTTTCTACATTAGCTATTTCTTTTTTATATTGTTCTAATCGTTTGTATAGTTCATCAGTTTTTGCTTCCTCCTTTTTTAACCTTTTTACTTCTTTTAAAAGAACGCTCTTTTCTTTTTCAAACTTTTTGTTAAAGTTTTGTTCGCTCTCAAGTTTCTTCTTTAATTTCTCTGTGTATACTTTTAGTTCTTTTATTTTTTCGATTATTTTTGGGTCGACCCCTGTGGCTGGAGCCTGGTTTTTAGCTAATTCCTGAGCTTCTTTTAGTCGGTCTGAGGAGCTTCTTATCTCCCTTTCCCTTTGTTGGATTTCCGTGTCTTTTTTGACTATGGCAGATTTTAATTTTTTTACTTCTTCTTGATTTTCCGTAATCAAAGTTTTGATCTTCTTATTAACTGTAGAGTTATTCTCCTCAACTTTACGCAACTCGATTGACTTAATTTTGAGTTGTTCTTTTACTAACTGTAAGGATTCGGAGTTTTTCATAATATATAAGGGCTTATTGGTCTTTTAACGGATAATTTAGCAATAAATGTTACCAAAAATTCAATGACTTCTGGTCTGAAAGTCCTTATCATGTAGTTGGATTTCCAATGAATTTTATGTGACTTCTGCTATTATAGCAATCTTTCATGCATGCTCATCATTTCCCGTATTGATTTCCCCCTTAATTTCGTTATTCATAGCAGGACAAACTTTTATAACTTATTGTAAATTAATGGTATATGGGTGTTATTTCATCTGAAAAATATACACGTACCTTAAAATCATTGGCCAACCGTAGAGTTGTAGCGGTTTTTTTCCTTGGTTTTGCTTCTGGTTTGCCTTTGGCTCTTGCGGGAGGGACTCTTCAAGCTTGGATGACCGTGGAAGGAGTGGATTTAAAAACCATAGGACTTTTTAGTCTTGTTGGACTCCCATATGCGTTAAAGTTTTTTTGGGCTCCACTGCTGGACCGATATGCGCTTCCTTTTTTAGGTAGACGTCGAGGATGGATATTGGGTACGCAATTAGCCCTGATAATTTTAATTATTATGTTGGGTTTTACTTCCCCGAAGGATACGCCATGGTTGGTGGCATTGTTTGCCTTACTCCTGACATTTACTTCAGCTTCACAGGACATAGTATTTGATGCGTACCGTACCGATGTGCTCAGAGAAAAGGAACGCGGCCTAGGTGCGGCTGTTTCGGTTACTGGATACAGAATTGCCATGCTCGCATCCGGAGCACTGGCGCTCATTTTAGCAGGACCACTGGGCTGGCGTTTAACTTATTTATTAATGGCGGGTCTGATGTTGATTGGTACGATGGCAACAATTTTTGGACCGGAACCGGAAGAGACGGTTTGCCCCCCACAATCTTTAAAAGAGGCTATATCGGGTCCTCTCACCGAATTTTTTGGTCGTCCGGCGGCATGGGCATTTCTTGCACTCATCATTTTATATAAAATTGGTGATGCATTTGCTGGAAGTCTGACCACAGCGTTTCTTATTCGAGGACCGGGCTTTTCTATTGGGGAAGTAGGAGCTATAAACAAGGGTTTGGGTCTCATGGCAACAATAATTGGTGCTCTTTACGGCGGCGTAATGCTGGCACGTTTGGGTTTATACCGGTCTCTCATGATTTTTGGTATTTTACAAGCAATTTCAAACCTTTCTTTCATGGTTTTAGCCTATGCAGGGAAAGTTTATTCTATTATGGTGGCCGCTGTTGCTTTTGAAAATTTGGCTGGAGGAATGGGAACGGCAGCCTTTGTGGCCTTTCTTATGGCTTTATGCGACCATCGTTATACGGCCACTCAGTTTGCATTGTTGTCAGCATTGGCATCATTAGGAAGAATTTTTGTTGGGCCTCCCTCCGGTTACTTATCCCATGAAGTTGGCTGGGTTATTTTTTTCTTTGTTACCTTTCTTGCAGCTCTTCCGGGTCTTGCTTTGCTTTACAAGATGCGCCGGAATATTAATTCCTTAGAGCACCTTCAAGACGCGGATGATAAACATTCAAGCCCATGACCGAATTTGTCTATTTGCACGGGTTTGCATCCGGTCCTTCATCAAAAAAAGCTTCAGCATTCAAAAATAAATTTAAGGAAATAGGGGTATCGTTGATTACCCCCGATCTTGAAGGAGGTAACTTTGAAAACATGACTTTGACTAGCCAAGTTAATATTGTATTGGACTTGTTAGATCAATTTCAATGTAAGAAAGTGTGCCTTATTGGTAGCAGTATGGGCGGCTACCTTGCTACCTTGGTGGCGCAGAGGAGAGTGGAGGTTAAAGCAACTTACCTTATGGCTCCTGGGTTTAATTTTCTGGAACGGTGGATGAGAAGTTTAAAATTAGATTGCTATGACGAGACTTGCTGGGATCCTAAGATTCAAATTTTTCATTATCGGTATGATGAAACTAAATATATTCGTACAGATATTTTTAAGGACGCGAAGAACTGGAAATCTCTTGGCCTTAAGCGAGAGGTTCCTTCTCGAATCGTTCACGGAACACACGATGAAGTTGTGCCAATCGACGAGTCAAAAAAATTTATTAGCAGACGCCCGTGGTGTTCGTTAAAGGAGCTCGACTCTGATCACGGTTTGTTGAGTCATTTGGAGTGGATCGTGGATGATTGCATGGCATTTTTTAAAAGACTAGGTATTCTTTCAACCGAATAAACCGGATTTAGTTTTCTATGTTTACCTTGTAATCATTGAGCTGAATCCTGTAAGAACGAATCAAATGCCCGTCTTGTTTGACAGTCTGTTTAATTTTTTTGACCAACCAAATATTTTGTAAATTTTTATATGTATACTCGGTTTTTTCTATGTAGGTTTGGTTATTAACTGCGAATTCGGAAAGTGTTTCTGCTACTACCCATTGACCACCTCTACGAGTATAAAAGAAATTTCCCTCGATACTTTTGGGTTCTTGGTTTTGTCTGATGTGAATCTTTGAGATCCTCCACTTTTCTCTATCGATGAATAATTCGTATTGCTTGGTATTTTCTATCGAGGTTTTACCCGTAAGCTCGAGTATTATTTTCTTTTTGTGTCGGCGCTTGATTTGACCTTCGAAATTTAAAAATTGTTCATAAAGAGTTTTGGGTATGAATGCGTCTAAATAGTTGTTTAAAATATTTATGTATTCAGTTTTTTCGTTATCAGATACATTTGGGTTTCTGCCACTGCTTACAATTTTTTTTTCAAAAATATGGTCGCTAAGCTCCCCTTTAAAACGGAAATCTGGCTTTTTATAAAAAAATGTATTTTTTACAGATGTGTCCTGTTGTTCCCATGTTAATTTTGCTGAGATGCTGGTCAAGCCTTTTTTTTGTGGGTAGTAATAATGGCTATCCAACTTATTTAATAGGTTTTTGATTTCTGATTGGGCTGAATATATAGATGGGGCTGTGAAAAGACTGAGTGATGCAATTAAAAAAACTACCAGATGTTTAGGTGAGAGGGATAAAATCATGCAAGCGGAATATTACTGAACTAACGTAGAAAACATTTTTTTTGATGCGGCGCTATTCCACTCGCGAGCCCCTGAGATAAAGCCTTTTAGTTTTCCATCCGCTCCAATCAGGTAACTGGTTGGAAGGCCCATAATAAAATAATCCTTACGCACTTTCTGGCCTGGATCCAATAATACGGGAAAGGTTAAATTGTAATTCTTTATATATTGGTGAATCCGGTCCTTTTTATCTCGATCAATTGAAATTGCTACTACTTCAACGCCGTCATGTTTGACAGCATCATACAGTTTCTGCATCGAAGGAAGTTCTTTTTTGCATGGTACGCACCATGTGGCCCAGAAATTCAGTAAAACAGCTTTACCTTTAAAGTTACTTAAGCTCACAGAATTTCCATTTGAGGTTTGTAAGGTGAAATCGGGGGCAGGCATTTCATTTCTAGGTGGCACCACCCCCATCGCTTTAAAACTTTCTTCATGGGCTAAAGCTGAATTCACTATAAGGAATAATAGTGTTGTTGAGGCAAATAACCAGAAATAAAATAAGATTCGCTTCATGTTTGTTACCTTATCGCGCGTTACGTTGTAAATAAGATTTAATTTGAGTCATTTCCACTGATGTGTAGGAAATATTTTTTTCGTTCATTCGTTCTGTCATCATGATTAAAAGATTATCCCACTCACTGGCGGTATGTCGTTTCGGGTGAGGCAGGCCATGACAAATCGTACATTTTTTTTTAAGCAGGCCGAGTTCTGTTGAGCCCTCTTCTGGCATGCTTTGATGCGATACCGATGCACACGATGCTATTCCTAAAAACCAAGTAAAGCCTAGTATTTGCGTAAGTAATCGCACCAAACATGACAAAGGCATATGGCTAGAAGCCTAGTTGTTTCGGTGCACTGAAACCTTTATAACGACGGCTCTTTTTTGTTGGAACCTCCAAGTAATAAGTTAAGCGCAACATGTAGTCACTTTGCATCTGCGGGCCTTTAAGGTTTTGATATAGAGGAATCGATAGATTTAACTCTGCAACATGAAGTGGTACCGGTTGAAACTGCATGCCCATAGTGGCATGTAAGTTAACTCCACCATAGTTTGTGGGATCACAGAGAGGTGTCATCCAGTCTCTAGTTGGATTTAGCATGGCATGACAATCACCATTTTCTTTACCTGCTTTAGGCTGGTCACTGTAGTCTCCCCACGCTTTTCCGTTTAACTGAAAACTTGCGAGCGCCTTCTCATTGAACTGTCTCATAACGTATAGATCTAGTGTATATTCACTTCCTTTTTTGTAGTCTTGATCGTTAGTGCCCCAGCGTTGGGTTGTCATAAAGTTTGCTCCCATCCAAAATGGGTCAGCAGCCTTCTGATAAGTTAATCCAAAAATAGGATCCCATGTGCCAGACCCTGGTTGCATGCCAAAAGGTAAAAGTTTTCCCCGCATTGTTTTTGTAGGGTGATTGGTGTTTTTAATTGTGATCTTACCAGTTGGAACTGCTACACCAGCAACAGCTGAAAGTTGTTTGGTTGGTGCTAAATTATCATCATGGTATAAACGGTACTTTCCCATCAATTTAGTATCCGTAAGACCCTGAGAAAACATATCGTAATCACCAGCAGTAGTCGTCATTTCCATCGTGTTACGAACATACCCGCCCATGATCATACCTGCAAAATTGTCTGTAAAAGAATATGCACCTCCAAGCATAGTCATATAGGAGTCCATAGATTTTGGTACTCCTCTAAATTTTCCAGAAGCTGTGCTAGGCCCAAGGTCACTAGTGGACTTTTCATCAGTGCCGTCTCTTAACCCATCCATAGTCATAAACATTTCACTAATTTTGAAACGGTACTCGTGGGTTTCGGGAATGCCACCACCCATAATATTAAGTGGCATGTTACCTCCGCAGTGTGCACAGCAAAGGCCTATATAGGCAGCAGCATTGGTAGTTATAATTAAAACAAATAAAATCGAACTAAAAATGAATCGGAACAAAAACATCTTTAAAATATCCTTTCATATCACTTTGAGATTAAAAAAAACAACAAAGTATGTGTAATTTATAGATACTATTGAAAGCCACATATCCAGCAATGAGGCTGACCCAAAGTATTTTTGAATAAATTTTGAAAAAAATTAGAGGTTATGTTGTGGTGGGTGATCTATAGGGCTTTGGATGCTAGGGTGAGTTTTGTAAATATGAGGGATGATTAGTTGACCAGTAAATAGCAAATTACTTTGGAATCGCATGTTGACAGCTAACAAACTTCTTGAATGATTGATACTAATATCGGAACTGGCATCTAAGGGATGGGATCCGCAGTCAGAAGCAATTAGTTCTTGGGTGGTGTTATTCAAGAAGTTTTCTGGACAAATCTGGTCAATAGGATGTCCCTTCAGTGCACAGTGCAACGAAATTCTTTCTTTATTTTTGTCAAACGGAGAAATTGGATGGTGGGTAGTATTATGAGTAGTGTTGTGGTGTTCATGTGTAGCGGCTATAGCGCTACTGCACCAGAAAAACACAACGATGAAAAATAATGCAGAATAAATTCTAGTCATTATAAAAAGAGCGTAGTTTTAATAGCTTAAAGACAATCTTATTGTTTCTACTTACTAATAGAATATAGATAACCCTATCTGATATCGATTGGTTTATCTAGTAATATATTCCATCTTATGTGAAATCTTGAGAAAAACAGACTTTTCAATAATCAATTGATTTTATTGGAATCCACCCGGACTTGTCTGTACTCACTGAAATATGCACCCACTCACTCTCTTCTTGATTGACGGCAATGATAGCTCCTTCATGCAACTCAAATAAAGTGACATTTTGAGTATTGTGGTCCGATTTCACGTCTACCTTTTTATCCATGATGACACCTATTTTATGTTTGGATAAAAAGTAATATTTTATTCCAGTCGAAAAAAATGCTAGTAAAAGAATTGCCATTGATATTTTTTTAAGAGATTTCCATAGGGATTTTCTGTAGTAAAGAGAACCAATACAAATACACCAAAAAATAATATTTAATAAGACTAATATTTCAAAATGTTCGATAAGGTTTATTGAATGAACCCAAAACAGAAGACTGGGAATAAGTCCTCCACGTGAGGGGGATAGTTGATCTTGAGTTTGGTTTATCGCGTACCTTAGATTAGCGTCAAGATTTTCATTTCTAGGAAGAAGTAATTGGGCTCGAAGGTAATTAAGAATGGCACTACCTGTATCTCCCAGCCTCATATAGGTGTTTCCAAGGTTGTAATAGAGAAATCCGTTTGTTTCTCCTTGGTCGATGAGTTTTTCAAAAATATCAGCGGCAGCTTGGTAGTTTTTTTCGTGGTAGAACTCGTTGGCAAGCGTAATTTGCGAAGAGATATCATTTTCTTGAGCTTCAACCTGACTGGTTGAGATCAACATTGTCGATAGAATAGCCCATAAAATAAATAATTTTTTGGTTTTCATAATTATTTTTCCAGATACATTAGGAGCTCAGCCGTCTCATCAATCAAACAATGATCTTTAACCACTAAGACCGGCATGTACTGCATGGACTCGATTTTCTCCAGTAGTTTTTTTATTGCAAAAATTTTATCGTCGGCAAAGGTATTTTTATTTAACTTTTCCCCCACCTCTTTTGAAGTGAAAGCGGTTCCCTGTAGGTTTAGTTTGTCACCTATGTATTCACGAATTATTTGCGATAGTTCTCGAACAAAATCTTTTGGTTCTGGATTAGAGACGGATAATTGGTCGAGTTTTTTCATAGCTTTGCGGTGAGCTACTTGTCGCCTGGAATACGACATATCATCATTCATTTTGTGGTTATAACGGATGTATCCAGCTGCAAGTAAATATATGAGGGTGGGAAGTAGAAATCCAACCATGTACATGATGCGCCGGTTCTTGTCGAATACGACACTTTCAAAGTCCTCCACATGAGTATGTATTGGGAGTATATCTCGAGCTAATATTGATATGGTTGAACCGTTTTGCTGCGTAGGTGCCACTTTCGATTGAACCAGATTTAGATTTTCCGTTCCAGTTCCTGGTTTTATTGTGAGGTTGATTGGGTTTGTTGATATAGTATTGTAATCGTTTTTATCTGGGTCAAAATAGTTCAGAGAAATTGAGGAAATAGTTTGCCTGCCTGTTGTAAAAGGAACTAACGCAAATTTAAATATTTTTTCCCCTCCGATTTGGTTTCCATGAATTGATTTCGTAAATATCGGTTGATCTGGATAAATTTTAAATTGATCACCTAGATTGAGATCTGTGAGTGACACATCCATTACATTTCCTATTCCGGAAACAGTGAATGTTAGAGTGGTCGTATCTCCGGCATCAAAACTTTCTTTGCCAACCTTGGCGGTCATGGAAAATTGACCTACCAAATTTTTAAAGCCGCTTGGTTTCCCTTTTTTTGGTAGAGGCTGTGTGTTCATTTTAATAGATTTTGTGGATAAAACCTTATGCTTATTTTGTGTGACGTCTCCAAAAAACGGATCGTTAAAAAACCTTGCAAATGGATCTCTCCGGCGATTTGTTTGTGTCCGATGTATAAGGTCAAGTTCCATCATTGAAGGTGGAATTGTTGACTCTCCTATTTTGATTGGAAATAACGCAATGGATACTTCGTCTACATCGTAGGCTATGCCATTGATGACCCTTGAGTAACGCTTTGCCTTACCTAGATTTTCTTTCCGGAAAAAAGATTCATCGTATGGCATGCTAAGGTTTAAATTTCTTGCTTCTATTTTACGAAATAATTTGAATGTGTAGACAACTTGTTCGTTTATGTATGGAGTTTTTTTTGAAATACTTGTTTCCGTATAAACGGACCTATTTTCATTTGGTTTTATGGGGTTAGGTTTTTTGATCGTTACTGTAATCGACTCTGACTGGTAATTAGAGCCAGATAAATTCATTCTTACGGGACCAATTATAAAATTTCCTTCTATTTTTGGAGTGAGTAAATACTTGTAAGTGGTAGACACTTGCATGTCAGAATTAAAAATCTGAGTGGAAGACTGTGTCCCGGTTGACCTTACTATGAAATCTTTAATTGGAGGTAACTTAGGAGTCGGTGGATTGCGCACCCCACTGATTTTGATTGATAGTTCAATGGAATCCTCTATTGTTAGCTCGTTTTTATCGACAGAAGCAGATAATTGTATGTTCGACGAGAAACTCATCACAGGGGAAAAAATAAAAATCAGGATAGCTGGAACTGTCAGCCATGATTGTAGTTTTGTTTTTGGTTTATTTTGCATAAATCGTTTTACCAGTCGTTTCCTTGATAGGTAAAAAGAGACTTCATTTCAAGAGCTTGCTTTCTTTGAAACTGTTTTAAGTCTTCTGTTAGCACGCTCAATCTTTGTTCCGCTTCCTCTTTAGTCATTTTGCCAGAAGCGGTTTCTGTTTTTCTGGGGGGATTATTTTTTGGTTCGTTTTGATTTAGATCGTTTTTGGGGCTAGACGGTTCATTGGTTGATGGGGTATTTTCTTTTCTATTTTTATTAGATTGTTTCCCTTCGTTATCCGCATTTTCATCTTTTTGGCTAGTGGGTTTTGAGTCTTCTTTATTTTTTTTAGATTTATTCTGGTTTTGTTTTTTTTTCTTTATTTGTTCGCGAACAAATTCCAGATTGAATTTTGAATCCATATCACTAGGGTCGAGTTCCAATGCCTTTTTGTATGCAACGATAGATTCTTCTAACTTGTTCATTCTGAAAAGAGCATTGCCCATGTTGTAGTTAGCTTTCTGATTAATAGATGAACTAAGCTTTTGTTCTACTGTACTAGAGTAATTTTGTAGTGCTTTCTCATAGCTACCCTGTTTGTAGAGGCTATTACCAAGATTGTAGGAAATTTTAGGATCGTCAGGTTTTTCTTGATGCGCTTCAAGAAATTTTTTGCCGGCTTGATCATACTTCTGTTTTTGGTATAGTTCGACCCCTTCCATAGCTTTTCCGTCAACTCCTAAAGCTAAGGCAATTACAGGAAAAAAAACGACCCAGATAGTTAGTAGGTATTTGTTAAATAACCTGAAAAAACAAAATTTTAAAAATAATATCATAATTAAATCATACAAAAACTTAACGTTATTTTCTACTTTACTTTGATCAAAATGATCATGTTACAAAGTTTTTAGTAGGCAAATATAAATATTTATCATGAATATAAACATGGTTGGGGTATGACAAATAGGTGATCGAATCATTGTTTCTCAGCATGTGCTTGCCACCTTTCTTTTCCCTTGTATTTCAGACCGTAAAAGATATAAAATTACAGTCAATACGATGATTTTATGAATTTTAAGGAGCTTTCATGGTATTTAGTCGCTTTTGAAAGTCAGCATTTTACTGGAGGGATTTTTCTTATGATGGGAATTGGGTTTCCGGAATTGATGATCATACTCGTTATTATCATGATCATTTTCGGGGCGGGTAAACTGCCTGAAATTGGAAGTGCATTTGGACGCAGCATAAAAAACTTTAAGTCGTCAATGAAAGAGGCGCAAGAAGGAGACGCGATAGATGGTGAGGAGAATAAACCCGGAGAACTTGCCGAAGCAGATCCTGACTTAGAGAATATGACGGAACAAGAGAAAGAGGCGTACCTCCGAAAGAAAGCAGAAGAAGAGGGTGAAGCAAAGGATAAGCAGATGAAAGAGGAGGCAGACATGTTCACCTCGTCTTTGCCCAGAAAAGGATCATATGATTACAGTAAGGATCAAGACAACAAAGCTTGACGCTGTTGGTAGCATAATAAAGATAATCTCCTCACAGATAATGCAAAAACCCGTTTGGCAATCAGCCTAGCGGGTTTTTTTATTTAAGATTAAAAAAGTGATAAGAAAAGGCTAATGGTGAGTTAAAGTTACTCAGACCACGGTTCTTTTAAATTGTCTATGGTCCAAACTGACCATCCATCCATATCTTTATAGATTCCTTGAGTATAGAAGTTAAAAGGATCAAAGAAACGAACACCTTTTGATTCATCAATTTCAAAATTGACTTGTTGAGCTTGCATTTCATTCGACTTACAATTTAAAAAACCTTCTGATGCAACTTTAGATAATTTGAATATTTCTTCTATTTTATCGGGGGCGAGTTCTTCTTCTTTAACTGCAGTCTGAACTTTTTCCATTATCTCTTTTACTTCACCTTCCTCGAGGTGGTGCATTTTCATAATAAATAACCATTCAAAATATCAAAGTTAAATAACATAGGGAGATTATACTCGCTAAAATTACCAGTTATCAACACCTGCGTTCAATTGGATTATTTTATGCGGATTGGTCCAGTATATTGGCCCAGTTAGTTGGCCTGGGCTAATGCGATAATGGGGTCTGGGAAAATTCCTAACTGAATTGTGCCAAAGGCTGATATGGCGATGACTAGTAGTGTCATCGGTGTCAGACTGATGTGAAACTCTTTAACAGGTTCTTTCATATACATAAATACAATTACTTTCAAGTAGTAGTAGAAGGAGATAGCACTATTGAGCACAGCTATGATAACAAGGATAATGTATCCTTCTTTGAGTGCAGCACTGAAAATAAAAAACTTTGCCACGAAACCAGCTAGGGGTGGTAATCCACCGAGGGATAGAAGAAAAATCGTCATGGTCAGAGCGATTACAGGATGTTTGTAGGCAAGGCCAGAATAGTTTTCTAGCTCAAGATTTTCTTCGCCTTTCCGTCCAAGTAAAATCACAATGCCAAAGGTACCGAAGACCATAAACGCGTAGCTCAGCATGTAAAACATTAAGCTCGAAGAACTAAGTGAATTCTTTGCAATAATCGCAATAATCAAGTATCCAACATGTGCCACACTTGAGAAGGCTAAAAGGCGTTTAATGTTGCTCTGCATAATCGCACCTAAATTACCGATAAACATACTGAGGACAGATACCACGCAGAGCAAAATTTCCCAAGAATAAGAAAGGTCTGGCATGGTCTCAGACATAACTCTGTAGAAGGCCGCTAAAGTTGCTGCTTTAGGGCCGACTGCCATGAATGCGGTAACCGGGGTAGGAGCACCTTGGTAGACATCAGGTGCCCACATATGAAATGGAACAGCCGCAACTTTAAATCCAAACCCAATAATTAAAAGAACCACACCCATTAACATGAGTGGTTCGGAAAGAATTTTGTTTTCACTTATGACATTTGCGATAATGGTTAGTTTAGTGGAACCAGTGGAGCCATATATCAAGGTCATTCCATAAAGTAGAAAACCCGTTGCAAATGCTCCTAATAAAAAGTATTTAAGTGCAGCTTCATTTGATTTCGTGCTTTTACGTTGAATTCCAGCCAGAATATAAAGGGAAATAGATACGACCTCTATCCCTAAAAAAATCATAATCATATCAGTCGAAGAAGCGAGAAGGACCATCCCAACAGTACAGAATAGAATGAGACTATAATATTCTCCGACTTTGATTCCTTCGCGTTTATTAAAGTCGACTGAAACTAGGATTGCCAAAGCTGAGCTGATGCAAAATATGAAGGTAAAAAAGACTGAGAGATGATCTACTACGTATGCTCCATTGAATGAAAAAACAGGTAGGTTGTACTTGGCAAGTGAACTGACTGCGGCCATTAGCAGACCGGTTAAGCTGATAAAAACTAGGATCGATTTATCTTTTCCGATGAATAAGTCTGTAACTAGCACCATCATCCCAAATACTGACAAAACAAGTACAGGTGCGAGGCTGATGAGATCAATAGCTGGTGCGGGAATTGGTTCCAATTTATTTATTCCTTAAATTACGGTTTAATTCCATTTTGCTGCTGATTAAGTCGTGCCATGTCTTCTATTTTGATCAACTTAGCGTGTGTAGAGTGACTTGAACCTGGATTGCCAGGTCTAAAGTTGTCGGGATTTACCTTGATTAATAAATGTTCCACTGAGGCATCGAAGGTTTTTAAAAACGGTTTTGGGTAGATACCGATCCAAAATACAAGAATAATCAAGGGAACGACAGTTATCAATTCACGAGTATTCATATCAGGTAGATTTTCATTTTTGGGGTTATCTAGTTTCTGAAACATGACGCGCTGAAACATCCACAGAATGTAACACGCCGCAAAAATTACTCCGCTAGTCGCGCAAGCTGCCCACATGCCACTATTTTGAAAAACTCCTAGTAAAATAAGAAACTCACCGACAAAACCATTCATCCCAGGTAGTCCTATAGAGGATAGTGCGATTATCATAAAACAGACAGTGTACTTGGGCATTACTTTTGCCAAGCCGCCAAATTCCTTTATTTCTCGAGTATGTCTGCGATCATAAATCATACCAACTAGAAGGAAGAGGGCTCCTGTGCTAATTCCATGGTTTATATTTTGTATTAAGGCGCCTTGGATACCGTAATGATTAAGTGCAAAAATACCAATCATTACAAAACCTAAGTGACTCACTGAGGAGTAGGCCACAAGTTTTTTTAAGTCCTCCTGGACCAAAGATACTAGCGCACCATAAACGATACCAATAATAGACAACCACGCGATCATTGGCATGAATTCATAACTGGCATGAGGGAATAGCGGTAGGTTAAAGCGGAGAAATCCATAAGTTCCCATTTTCAGAAGGACCCCAGCTAAAATTACCGATCCAGCGGTAGGCGCTTCAACATGTGCGTCAGGCAACCATGTGTGAAATGGAAACATCGGTACTTTGATTGCAAAAGCAAGAAAAAATGCCAGGAAAAGCCATTTTTGAGGGGCTAATGGTAATTCCAAGTTTTCGGTTATAAATATTATATCGGTCGTAGCAACTCCCGTCTGCTCTTCAATGGCTATATAAATCCATATGATTGCAACCAGCATTACGAGTGACCCTACCGCTGTATAAAGAAAAAACTTAACCGCGGCGTATACTCTTCGAGGACCGCCCCATACACCAATGATGATGTACATTGGGACTAGTTGAAACTCCCAGAAAAAATAGAAAAGAAACATATCAAGTGAGATGAAGACGCCTAGCATTCCAGTAGATAAAGCAAGAAAAGACATCATGTACTCGCGTATGTTTTTCGTAATTCCCCAGGAGGCTATGATGGAGATCATAGTCAGAAATGTCGTCATTATGTATAGTAGGAGAGAGATACCGTCTAACCCCACGTGATAACTTATTCCCCAAGATGATATCCAAGGAACACTGTATTCAAATTGCATTTCGTGGGTTGTTGAATCAAAATTTGTCCACAGGAAAATAGATAAAACGAAGTCGGCGACTGCAAAGGCGAGGGCGGTCTGCTTTATGGCCCCTTCTTCATCTCGAGGAAGAAGTGTTAAGAGGATTGCACCTACGAGAGGTAAAAATGTCAAAAACGTTAGAAACATATTTTAATTCTAAATTGAGAAAATCAATAATCCGATAAAACCCACAACCATGAATAAAGCGTAATTCCGAACAAAACCAGATTGAAAATTTATCGCTTGTTTACTAATCCATCCTAGGATTTTAGCTGTGCCATTAACAGCTCCGTCTATTCCTTTGACATCACATTCTTTCCAAAGAAGATGTGAGCCTTCTACCGTTGGATTAACGATGTAATCGTCGTAAAACTCATCTACTTCATATTTGTTTTTTACTAAATCGTATCCCCACTGGCCTTCGGTCAATGAGTCTGGGAGTCCTGGTTTCTTGATGTAGCAAACGTATGCCCCGAAAATACCAGCAACCGCTATGCTCAAGGACAGTAGCATTAATGCTATCTCTATCCATATATTATGACCTTCTTCAGGCGCTAATAGATGAGACCAAGATGGTGCGTGTTTCCCCTGTTCGTGAAGCAAATGTGCTGAATGATCGAGAGCGGAAGCCATGTCAAAATGAAACACGGGTTCAAGCCAGTTGTGTAAAATATGCCATCCATGGAAAAGGGGAATACCCAATGCTCCACCGAAGAAAGCAAGTCCCGCCAAAATAACTAATGGCATCGTCATGATTTTTTGGGATTCGTGTGGGTGAATATGAGGGTCAACTTTTGACTCACCAAAAAATGTCATAAAAACAAGACGAAACATATAAAAAGCAGTAAGTAGTGCCCCTGTGATGCCCATACCCCAAAGAATCACATTACCATCAATTAGGGCATGGTAAAGAATTTCATCCTTACTGAAGAACCCTGATAACGGGAAAATCCCAGCTATAGCAAGAGTGGAAATAAAAAAGGTTACAAATGTAATGGGCATATGATTTTTCAAAGCACCCATCTTCCTCATATCCTGTTCTCCATGTAAACCATGGATTACACTTCCAGATCCCAGAAAAAGGCAGGCCTTAAAAAAAGCATGTGTGACCATATGAAAGATGGCGGCAGTGTAGGCCCCAACACCAACAGCGAGGAACATATAACCGATTTGGCTAACGGTGGAGTATGCGAGTACGCGTTTGATATCAAATTGAGTCATCCCTATGGAAGCGGCAAATATTGCGGTACCAGCACCAACAAAAGCGACTGTAGACATTGAAAGTGGCGCTAAGGCGAACAGTGAATTACAACGAACGACCATATACACACCTGCCGTGACCATAGTCGCCGCGTGAATAAGAGCAGACACCGGTGTTGGGCCTTCCATCGCATCTGGTAGCCAGGTATAAAGGGGAATTTGAGCAGATTTACCACAGGCTCCGACAAACAATAACATGGTAATAATGGTTACTACTTCACCGTTATAAAGAAGTTTTTCTGGAGCTGCATGGAATACAGTTGTAAAGTCGATGGAGCCAAATATATAAAAAATGTACATTACCGCAAGTAGAAAGGCAAAATCACCTACACGATTCATAACGAATGCTTTTGTGCCTGCATCGCAGGCAGATTTTTTCTCAAAATAGTAGCCAATTAAAAAATAGGAACAACAACCAACACCTTCCCAGCCTATAAACATCAAAAGAAAATTGTTCCCCATGATTAATAACAACATTGAGCACATGAACAAATTCATGTAAGCAAAAAACCGGTAGAAACTATATTCCTCATGCATATATCCTATGGAGTACACATGTATGAGAAAACCGACTCCGGTTACAAAAAGCATCATCGTCATTGACAGTGGGTCAACTTGGAACCCAAACTCTGCTGTGAAGTCGCCAGCTGCTATCCAGGTAAAGAGTACTTGTTCAAAAACACGTTCCTCGACAGGAGTCATAACCAGGCCAATAAATATAATCAAGGTGGTTAGGAATGATAAGCCGACAGATCCGGCCGCAATAAGGCCCACCGCATTTTTGCCAATGCGCAATCCAAAAAACCCATTGATGATGCAACCGATCAGCGGATATAGAGGCACCAGCCCAGTTAATTTGAGTAGCATAAGTTTTCCCTTAGGATTTCATGATATTGAATTCGTCCAGATTCGTCGTGGGTTTGTTGCGAAACAAGGAGATAATGATTGCAAGTCCAACTGAAACCTCAGCTGCGGCAACGCACATGACCATGAAACTGAAAACCTGTCCATCGTGAAGATTCATATAGCGGTCAAAAGCGATCAAAGAAATATTGACAGCATTGAGCATAATCTCAATTGACATGAAAACGACAATTGCGTTTCTTTTAACTAAAACACCCGTCACTCCAATGACAAACAAAGTGGCGCTTAGAAACAAATAATGAGTTAAAGGGACCATTTCAAAATCCATAATTAATCGACCTTACTTTTGGCTAAGACTACGGCTCCAATCATTGCAACTAACAATAGTATGGAGGCAACTTCAAATGGTAAAACAAATTCAGTAAATAAAATGGTGCCTACTTCTCTGACTGTTCCGAAAGATTCAGGTGGCATGGCAGGGGAGTTAAAATCACCTGCATTGATAATGTCTATTATCTTGTACAAAACTCCTGTTGCTAAAAGGCCTCCTAAGACATTCAATAGAATGTTTTTATCCCTACTTTGCCACTTCTCATCTTCTCCCTTACCTTTTAAATTAAGGAGCATGATGACAAACATGAATAAAACCATGATTGCGCCAGCGTAAATAATAATCTGCAAAATAGCTATGAAATGGGCCTGTTGTAGAACAAATATTCCTGCCAATCCAAGCATCATGCCAATTAGAGATATAGCAGAATTAATCGGGCTATTGCTTACAACCACTCCAAGCGCAAATAAGACGCAAAGACCAGCAAGAGGATAAAAAATTAATAATTCCATTTCCCGTACATTTTCCTGGTGAATTCAACCCGGTCCTTGAGTTTTTCTATTGGCACGGATAGCTGTTCAAGGTTAAATTTCATTTCTTTACGATCAAGCATTGGTATTTCATAATCATCGCTCATAAAAATAGCTTCTTCAGGACAAGCCTCTTCGCAGTTTCCGCAAAAAATACACACCGCATAATCGATAGTAAACTCCTTGGGCCAGCGTTCCACTTCGTTTTGTTTGCCTGAGTTTTCACCTGGAATAATGTCAATGCAGTAAGCTGGGCAGGCTGCCTCGCATAACCCGCAGGCCACGCAGTTGGGTAAATTGTTTTCATTAATGGCAAGCACGGGCCGCCCTCGATACGCCACCGGAATAGGGGCCATTTCTTCAGGGTAATAAAGGGTGAAAATTTCACGTTCTTTTTTTTGGCCTAAAAAAAATGGTACGAAACCAAATAAGTTGATGAAGAAATGGCGCGATGTGATGTACATTCCCTTTATAATCGCAGGTAGATACAAGCGTTCCCACCATGTCATTTTAACAGTACGATCAACAAAATAAGCCATTTGTTAAGCCCTTAATATTAATGGACTGCTAGAATCACAAGTCCGGTAACAAGAATATTTGCTAGAGAAAGTGGTAAAAGAATTTTCCACCCAAGTTTCATGATTTGATCGTAGCGAAATCTTGGGAGGGTCCATCTAATAGTCATTTGAAACCAAATAAAGAAAATTACCTTGGCAAAAAATACCGCTATGTGAATGAGCATAAGAACAAGGTTCGCACCATTAGCTCCTAAAAAATCTAACCAAGAAAGGATGGTGGCCGCTGAAAGAAATGGTATGTGCCACGCTCCAAAAAATAAAATAGTGACGATGGCCCCGATGGTCACCATTTCTATAAACTCGGCCATGAAAAACATGCCAAACTTAAGTCCGCTATACTCGGTAAAATAACCTGCCACTAACTCCGACTCTGCTTCAGGTGCATCAAAAGGAATACGCTTGTTTTCCGCAATGGATGCCGCAAGAAACATAAAGAATCCAAGTGGCTGCATAAAAAATCCCCAACTCAAAAAATCTTCTTGAGCAGCGCCTATTTCAGTTAGCTTCATGGATCCATAAACCATAAGCACTCCAATAATCGTCAGCCCCATTGTCACTTCATAGGAAATCATTTGAGAGGCTGTCCGCATTGAACCGAGAAGAGACCAATTATTATTGGAAGCCCAGCCAGCTATTACATAACCATAGGTAGCTATCGAAGCGATAGCAAAGACAAATAATAACCCGACGTCTAAATCAGAAATCACCAAATTAACGTGGGTTCCCCAAAGTTCATATTGACCACCAAAAGGGACAACTGCGAAAGTAAGGATAGCGGGGATGACCGCAATTATCGGGCTGAGGGTGTGGAGAAAACGATTTGCGCCTTGAGGTACAAAATCTTCCTTGGTAAACATCTTTATAGCATCTGCGATAGCATGAAAAAGCCCTAAGGCTGTGAATCCCATGATATCTGCCCGGTTGGCTCCAACTCGATCTTGCATAATCGCACTTTGTTTTCTTTCCACCCATGTCAATACGGGGGCGAAAAAACCCACGGTTAGTCCGATGATGAAAAGAATTTTAACCAGTGTAATTGTCAGCTCAAGAATCATTTCTATGAGGTCTAATTCAAAGGGCCGATCAAGGGTTGCCGTTTGTTGATAGGATAGTCCTTCCTTAATGGATGCCCTTTAAACTCTTCGTAGAGCAAAATGCGCCTCATATCTGGGTGACCGTTGAACTTTATTCCATAAAGATCCCATACCTCGCGTTCATACCAATTGGCGGTTTTCCATAAAGATGAAACTGAATCAATCGTGCAGTCATCTTCACTGACCGGAACTTTTACTCGAAGACGGTGATTATGCTTTAATGAGTAGAAGTGGTAGACCACTTCGAAACGATTATCTTTTCGGTTTAGATAGTCGACAGCTGTTAAATCCATAAGAAACTTAAAGTCAAGTTCAGGGTCATCGCGAAGAAATTTAAAAAGCTCTATCAGGACATTTTTTTGTACCGTGATGGTCTGATCACCACGAAAATCATGTGAGTCAAGGATGGCTCCTTTATATTTGGAATTTATCTTGTTGATTTGATCCGAATCCATATCTTCCTTTAGAATAATTTACTGCAAGTTAAAGATAAAAATTTTGGACTACTCCCAGTCTAAGCCACCCCGCATCCAGACGTAAAGAAGGCCCACACCCAGAATCAAGATGAACACAAGCATTTCAATAAAACCAAATAAACCTAGCTGCTTAAAGAGGATTGCCCAAGGAAAAAAGAAAACGGCTTCGATGTCAAAAAGAACGAAAAGAACTGCAACCAAATAGAATTTTACTGAAAACCGTTGGTGAGGGGAAACGAGTTGGGATTCACCGCACTCAAAAGGCTCCATCTTGTCCGCAAACTCACGTTTTGGACCTAGAATAGATGTCATAACTACCATCCCCACAGCGATGCCAATGGCCATGAGGAGCATAATTCCTGCACCGAGATAACTGTCTAGCATGGCTGCTCCTTACTTGAGTCTGCGAGGAGATGTCATAAAATAAAGCCCAATCAATGAGTTTTAAGTTAAGAAAATGTAATTAAAAACAAAGAGTTTTTAAGAACGTTTTAATACCTAAGGAACCCTTTAAAACCCTCATAAACAGAGCGGCGATAGTATCTAAGCATGTAGGTATTGTCAATGAAAAATCGTTTTAAATAGAGAGGTTTTCGGATACTCAATGAAGGGAGAGAGCAGTTAGCATTGGTTCTTAAATAAAAAATAATAGGAACATGATTAATCAGCAAACACGAAAGAGTTTTCGGGGTTTGCAATAAAAAAAACCCGTCTAGCGAACTAGACGGGCTTATTAAATGATCCGGCCTCGTCCTACTCTCCCACACGCTCTCGCATGCAGTACCATCGGCGCAGAAAGTCTTAACTTCCGTGTTCGAAATGGGAACGGGTGTGACCCTTTCGCTATCAAGACCGGAATTCTAAAAAAATTTCGGTTGAAAATATTTTAACAATTGAATTCGTTTAGAAGTAAGCATGAGAAAATTAAAGATCAAGCCTCGCGACCAATTAGTACCAGTTAGCTGAACACATTGCTATGCTTACACATCTGGCCTATCAACCTTGTAGTCTACAAGGGGTCTACGGTCCTCCCGAAGGAGGAGGGGATATCTAGTTTTGGAGTTGGCTTCCCGCTTAGATGCATTCAGCGGTTATCCTTTCCGAACATAGCTACCCGGCGATGCAATTGGCATCACAACCGGAAAACAAGAGGTTCGTCCATTCCGGTCCTCTCGTACTAGGAATAGCTCTCCTCAAATATCCAACACCCACAGAGGATAGGGACCGAACTGTCTCACGACGTTCTAAACCCAGCTCGCGTACCGCTTTAATGGGCGAACAGACCAACCCTTGGGACCTGCTTCAGCCCCAGGATGCGGTGAGCCGACATCGAGGTGCCAAACCGCCTCGTCGATATGGACTCTTGGAGGCGATAAGCCTGTTATCCCCGGCGTACCTTTTATCCGTTGAGCGATGGCCCTTCCACATGGAACCACCGGATCACTAAGACCTGCTTTCGCACCTGCTCGACTTGTAAGTCTTGCAGTCAAGCTCCCTTATGCCTTTACACTCGTCGGCTGGTTTCCAATCAGCCTGAGGGAACCTTCGCGCGCCTCCGTTACATTTTAGGAGGCGACCGCCCCAGTCAAACTACCCACCTGACATTGTCCCTGGCCCGGATTCACGGAACCGAGGTTAGAATATCAGTGTAATAAGGGTGGTATTTCAAGATTGACTCCACTCTGGCTAGCGCCAAAGTTTCAAAGTCTCCCACCTATCCTACACATACTAAACCAATATCCAATATCAAGCTGTAGTAAAGGTGCACGGGGTCTTTCCGTCCTTCTGCGGGAAACCGGCATCTTCACCGGTATGTCAATTTCACTGAGTCCCTGGTTGAGACAGTGTAGCCATCGTTACGCCATTCGTGCAGGTCGGAACTTACCCGACAAGGAATTTCGCTACCTTAGGACCGTTATAGTTACGGCCGCCGTTTACCGGGGCTTCAATTCGGAGCTTCACCCAAGGGTTAACCCCTCCTTTTAACCTTCCGGCACCGGGCAGGCGTCAGACCCTATACGTCGTCTTACGACTTAGCAGAGTCCTGTGTTTTTAGTAAACAGTCGCGGCTACCTGGTCACTGCAACCCCCTTCAGCTCCAGAAGCAAGTTCTCTCACCTTATGAGGGCACTCCTTATCCCGAAGTTACGGAGCTAATTTGCCGAGTTCCTTAACCAGAGTTCTCTCAAGCGCCTTAGTATTCTCTACTCATCCACCCGTGTCGGTTTAGGGTACGATCACCTGAATAGCTCACTAGAGGTTTTTCTCGGTAGCATGGGATCATTTAGTTCGCTTGTCCCGAAGGAGAAGCTCCTCATCACACCTCGGAGTTAATGGTGATCCGGATTTGCCAAAATCACCCTCCTACATGCTTGAACCGGGACGTCCAACACCCGGATAAATTACCCTTCTACGTTACCCCATCGCTAATAACGCGATTCAAGTGGTACGGGAATATTAACCCGCTTCCCATCAGCTACGCCTTTCGGCCTCGCCTTAGGGGTCGACTTACCCTGAGTGGATTAACCTTCCTCAGGAACCCTTGGATTTTCGGCGAACAGGTTTCTCACCTGTTTTATCGTTACTCATGCCGCCATACTCACTTCCATACAGTCCACTCGTTCTTACGATCGAGCTTCAGCCCAGTATGGAACGCTCCCCTACCA
>AQTY01000007.1:47500-65910 GCA_000372225.1 Candidatus Nitromaritima sp. SCGC AAA288-L16
TTGTGGTTACATCATTAGTCATACGGGACATGACTTCCCCGGTACGTCGTTTGACGAAATAACTAACAGACATTTTATGAAGATGATCAAATAATTTTATTCGGAAATCCGCGATCACTCGCTTTTCTGTGACGTCAAAAAGGTAGTTGTGTATCGTTTGACAAATCAGTTGAACTAGAAATAAAGCGCTTATAGCTAGAGCAATACTATTTAAGTGGTCAAGGTTTTTTTCGACCATTACGATGTCGACCAAATTGCGTATGTAAAGTGGAACTGCTAGGTTTGTTGCTGATGCCGTAATCAAAAAAACACTCCCAATAATCAGGGTTTTTTTGTATGGCAGGAGTAAGATAAGGAGTCGTTTATAATTTTTCATATTAATTGCGATGTATCGTTTGATTATTTTCTCGTCATGTTAAAGCAAAAACTGCGATATTCAAATTAACAATAGTTGTAAGAAGTTGGGGTGTTTGGTGGGTTGTTTTTCAAACCACCTGTTTCTTTACATAAACTTACTAGGGGTACAGTTGGGTTTTTTAAATAAAATTAAAACAATTTTCACGGATATTAAGATTCAGCATACAGTATTTGCTCTGCCATTTGCTGTGATGAGCGCCTTTCTTGCGGCCGAAGGCGCCCCCGAGTTGGGCACTTTGGCGTGGATTCTAATAGCCTTGTTTGGGGCTAGAAATGGAGCGATGGCGTTCAATAGAATTGCTGATTCGAAGTTCGATAGATTAAATCCGCGCACAAAGGGCAGGGCCTTGCCCGCTGGTTATGCGACCGCCAAACAGTATTGGTTTTTTTTGATAGTATCCTCTGTCGTTTTCTTGTTCTCTGCGTTCATGTTGAATTCTCTGGCGTTTATTCTTTCGCCGATTGCCTTGGGAATTATTTTTGGATATTCATTTGCCAAGCGTTTTACATCCTTATCGCATTTATGGTTGGGGGTTGCGATCTCAATAGCACCTGTCGGAGCGTGGGTTGCTGTTAGAGAGGAAATTTCGATAGAATCCCTTATTCTCGGTGCAGCGGTTGTGTTCTGGTTGGTTGGATTCGATATTATTTATTCCTGTATGGATGTTGATTCCGACAGGAGCAACAACCTTCATTCAATTCCACAGAAACTTGGCGTCGAAACTGCTTTAAATCTTGCTTTTGTTTCGCATTGCGTAATGATACTTTTTCTTCTTTTGTTGCTTTTTATTTCAGGTTTAGGTGGCTTTTATTTATTTGGAGTGATTCTTGCCTCCGGGCTTTTGTTTTACGAACATTCGCTAGTAAGGGCAGATGATTTATCGAATGTGAACATAGCCTTTTTTAATGTCAATGGGGTCATAAGTGTTTTGTTAATGGTATTCGTTATTTTAGATTGTACGTGGTATTAACCTTATAGGTTGCATTTTAATTTGTAGATACTACAATTCTGCAATCATAAATGGTCGAGTCGACCTCTTCTTCTTTTAAGTCTATATTAGAAAATAGTGTCCAACTGTATTGATTTAACGTTTATTTAGTCAGGATTTATTATGTTTTTTAATTTCGAAGATATAAACTTGCAAGCCCTTGAGAAAAAAATTCGTGCTGAGGAGCGTCTCTCCTTTGATGATGGCGTGATTTTGTGGAACTCCTTTGATCTTTTAGGTGTTGGATACTTAGCAAATATTGTTAGGGAGCGAATGCACGGAAACGACACGTATTTTATTCACAATCGGCATATTAACCACACTAACGTTTGTGTAAATACTTGTCAGTTTTGCGCGTTTGGTGTCAAAGAGGGTGATCCTACTGCCTATACCAAAACTCTTGATGAAATTTTTTCGGATGCGGAACTATATAAAGGTGGTCGGGTCAGCGAATTTCATATCGTAGGCGGGTTGCACCCAGACCTTCCATTCCAATATTACCTTGATATGATTTCCGGTCTTAAGGGTCGGTTCCCTGATGTTCATATTCAAGCCTTTACCGCTGTTGAACTTCAGTATTTAGCGCAACTCGCTAAAAAATCCCTCGAGGAAACTTTGATTGAATTGCATAATGCAGGGTTAGGTTCTATCCCCGGGGGTGGTGCGGAAATTTTTGCTAAGCGAGTTCGAAGAAAAATCTGTTCTGAAAAAACCAATGCAGAAGAGTGGCTTGATGTTCACCGTACAGTTCACTCGGTGGGAATGAAAAGCAATGCTACAATGCTCTATGGTCACGTGGAAAACGCTGAAGATAGGACGGATCATTTGATTCGTTTACGCGAACTTCAGGATAAGACCAATGGTTTTTTGACTTTCATACCATTGGCATTTCATCCAGAAAACACAAATCTCAATCACCTTAACAGTACACTTGGGCAGCTTGACCTGAGGGCATTGGCGGTATCACGCCTTATGCTAGATAACTTTCCGCACGTCAAAGCGTTTTGGATTATGATTACACCTCAAATTGCCCAAATGTCTCTTTCTTTTGGAACTAATGATATGGATGGGACGGTAGTTGAAGAGAAGATCATTCATGCTGCTGGAGGAGTTACGGGGCAAATATTTCATAAGAACGTTATTGCCGATATGATTATTGAAGCTGGGCGTATGCCGATGGAGAGAGATACCTTGTATGAAGAAACCCACGATTACATAGTTTAAAAAAATAATTTTTCTAAATATTTTTGCTTATTAGGAATAAGTTGATGTAAAAAAACTAACTCCCTAAAAGGAGTTGGCTTTTTAAATTTATAGATTGTTATTCAGCGTTTTCGTCCAAGCCTGATTCCAAATCAGCCATAAATAAAACGGCTTCTTCTTTGGATGCAGCGGCGTTCTTCCTTTTAAACTCCGCTATTCTTTCCAGCTCTTCCTTCCCTTCAGGAGTTAGTGCCCAAGGAGTTATATTACCGTCTTTTTTAACTTTTTTCACAGCAGCAATAAGTTTTTCTATCTTTGGGCCGTCTAAGTCTCTAATTGCGAGGAGAGCATCTTCATGCCCGTCATATTGGCAAAGTGCGGTTGTATAGCAATTTGTATTAGCTCTAATCATTTTCAATGTAATATTTGCAAAATGGCAATGTATTCCAATCAATGCACAGACTTCAATTTTATTATAATCAATTGTAAGATTAGGGTGGCATGGATTAATTACTGCCTCTGGATCAATTTTGGGATAGATAGGGCGGTAATCCGGCATGGGGATTATATTACATCCGGGAATTTCTTTTACCAGCTCAAGACTGAGTGTAGCTTTATGGCATGCTGCTTCATTCCATCCCCAAACGATTAGTGGTCCAGGAAAAAGAGTTGGGTTTCTTCGAGTAAGCATTTGAATTGCCCAGTGCTCAATTGCCTGATCTTCAGGCACATGCTCACCTTCAACTAATTGCATCCCTGAACCCTTTTCAGGTTGGAAAATATCCTGCATGGTCGCTGAAGGGGGAAGTATACTGATTGGCCCTACTTGTAATTTACCCATCCTGATTTTGTCTCCCGAATCTTAATGCGAAATGTGATTTAATTATCTATCAATAACTTAAATGTTATTAACTATTATTTGTTCAGTTTCTACGTGTAAATATCCCAAGAATCGCGCATATTCCCGCGCTCAAGAGATTTTTAGGACTGGTAATACTAGTATTATATATTTCGGCTGTCAATATATTATTGGCACTTCTTACTTTTGACAAACCTACTGATTGCGGCAAGGTAATAAAATTATAGGTGGGGCTATTTCGCTTGATTAACAAATCCGTTTTTACTTCCCCAGTTGAATGGATCGCTGTGCCAGGATTTTAACAAGGAGAACTGTTCGGTGCTTATACTTTTGTTTTCCCTTGCCAACAATATAAGTTCTTCAAAATTTAAAAGGTGATGTAATTGACAGCGTGCATTTTTAAATTGCTCAATGGCTTTTGAAAAACCGTAGCTAAAAATGCTCAGGCAATGATCAACTTTACCGCCAACCTCCCGGATGGCAGCGACAGCCTTAAGAGCACTTCCGCCAGTTGATATAAGATCTTCTACCACTATTACATTTTGATTTTGGCGTAATACACCTTCTATCTGATTTTTCATCCCATGCTCTTTTGGGTGTGTGCGGACATAAATTAAGGGAGTTTCTAACAAGTTTGCTAAGCTTGTGGCGGGAGGAATTCCGGCTGTAGCTGTCCCAGCGGTAACATCAACGTCAATTTCTTTGCTCGTAATTACATCTTTAAACCCCTCAGCAATTAACCGGCGATGTTTTGCGTCTCCCAATAGCAGCCTGTTGTCGTTGTATATGGGCATGCGATATCCCGATGCCCATAAAAATGGAGTTTCAGCTTCAAGTCGTATCGCACCTATTTCAAGGGAAATTTTAGCGATTTCTTCAGAAAACTTCATTGGAGTGTTTTTGCTTAGGTTTATTAGCGATGATACTTTAGTTAATGGTACTTGGAAAGGAAGAGTCTTCAAAATCTCTATGTAAAAACCTTCCTTTACTTCTAGATCCAAAATCACCAAGTCCTCGAAGTTTTATGGTCCATAAAAATTGTGTCTGATCATTTCTGTCGTTATTAGTCGCATCCAAATTTCGGTCAATAATGTCAAATGAAAAACCCCAGCACTTGCAGGGGTTATCGTACAGTAAGCTAAATTGATTTTCACGAAAAGTCGAAGCTGATTCGTCATAACGTGCACTATATTGTATTCTCCACCCCGGTTTTAATGCCATGTCAAGCGTGCCGAGCATGTAACTAGGGCCATCTCTTGTCCACCGTCGTTCCATAATCACCCAAAGGTTTTTCACAGGCTTGACACCCGCTTCAAAGTTAAACGTGTTAATTAAATCGGTATTGAAATTATAGGATGCGTCAGTATTTAAAATAATTGATTCCATAGGTCGGCTGTCAAAATCAAAAAAAAGGTTGGAGAAGGGGAGTCGGTCGTCTCCAGATTGTTTTTGCATGGTAGCTTCGCGAATATTATAAGTTTGGGAAATGTTGAAACGTAAAACCTGTTTTGTTTCAAATTGATTAGCGCCTATTTTGAACTTTTTTAAAAGTCGCTGCCCAAATTCGTAAGTAATACTGTTGGTAGGAGCACCAATATAATCTATGCTATCGAAGGCTTTGATTTTTAATCGGTCCCTTTCGTCTATGTCAGGCACATAATTAAAGGTAAGTCTAGGTTCTAAAAGGTGTTTAATTTTGTCGGAGGAATTATCCAAATGATATACCTTGTTAACTTTTGGGCCTTGTATGATAGAACGAAAATCAAAAGATTCACGGGTGAAGCTGGGGAGTTTTTTATATTCAGAGCCACTTGTAGTGAGACCTCTTCCGTAAAATGTTTCCCTTGCTCCAATAGTTGAGGACATGGATAGCCAAGGTGTCAATGCCAATGGAATTGTTAATTGTGGATGAAGATCTAAACGAGAGGTTTTAAACATAAAATCTTCCTCTTTTTGTGTCTTAAGGTCGGTTACAAACCAGGCTGAACTTGTGTCAAGGTTGAAATAAAATGGAGTACTTCCTATCTGTGTTTGTTGTAGTTTGTAAGTGATTTTAGGTAGTTCGCCGAGGGTGTCATCTTGAGTATAGCTGGTACTTTCTTTAAACCTCGTCAGGATATCGAGAGAGCTATTATCCCATGATTTGTTGACTGAGGCATAAGAATCGGTGTTGCGCCGTGTTCGTTCTTCGATATTATTATTTACTATGCGGTTAAGACTTTGTTGGCTTTCAAGATCAAGAGATCCTTTGAATTTGAATTTGTTGGGTAGGTCCTGTGTATGTCTGGCTCCAGCCTTCCAGAGGGTGCCTCCCGTCAGATTATCTTTATAAAGCCTTCCGTTAATTCTTCCTTGCGTGCTGTTTGATCGGACGTAGCGATAATCGACTCCATGTTGCCAGCCACCTAACACGCGGTTTGTATTAAAGGTTGCATCAGACCATCGATTAATTGCCCAAAAATATTTTTGATCAAACAAAACCCCGTCAATCTTGCTCCAGCCAAAAGTTGGGAATAAAAAGCCACTTTTTCTCTTCGTGTCCATTGGGAGGTACCCAATTGGTATATAAAGAATTGGAAAATTTTTTACTTTTAAGACCGCTTGGCGAAATAAAGCCCGGTCACCTTTTTTGACATCTATAGATTTAGCTTCAATTTTCCAGGCCGGAATAACTCCTTTACATGTTGTTAGAGTGGCGTCATCTAAGATCAAGTGATTAGCAGAAAAATTTTCTATTTCTTTGGCCGTTAAGCGAACTTGGTTAGATAAAATAGTTTTACTTTCGTATAATTTCCCTTGTTTTGATTTTAGGTCGAAGATTGTCTCCTTCGCCTTCATTCGAGTTCCATCTTCTCCTTCAAGAATAACGTGCCCTCGTGCTTTACCAATTCCTGTTTTGTTGTTGATCATTATTTTGTCTGCCCACAAAGTTTGGTTTTTATGTTGCACCTTGACCTGACCCCAAGCGAGTATGCTGCCTTTTTTAGTTACTTGCATGACGTGATCCGCAGATATATGAATAGGATCGTTATTTTTGGAAGTGGGAATCTTAGAGTTAGGGTGGGAGGTTTCTTGAGCGCAAACCTCACCCGTTAAGGTGAAGACCAGTGGAAGGAGAAAAATTAGTTTTAAAATCAGATTCATTTTCTAAGTACTGCTTTGCCTCTCCTACGGTGAATATTGAGCCTGTAATACAAACCATATCGTCTGATAGAGCGGTTTGTTTTACCTTTCTTATTGCCTTCGGGATGCTTTTAATCACCTCACAGGAGGCGTTATACTTTTTTAAAATCCTCTTGAATCGAGTTGGGTTTTCACTTCGCTCTTGATTTGGGCGTACTAAAATAAAATGGTCGGCAAAACTCGTGAGTTTTTGGAGCATTTCATCAGATTGTTTGTCTTTCATGGCCCCGTAAATGACAAAAACTCTTGTATATGAGAACAGTTTTTGGGCAGATTTCGCCATTTCCTTGACAGCTGCTGGGTTGTGCGCAATATCAAGAAGTATAGTGGGGCGCGATGAAATAACCTCCATTCGTCCAGCCCAAGAAGTGTTTTTAAGGCCTGTTCTGATAGATTGTTCGCTAATCTCCTTTCCGGTTCTGCGAGCATGATGCATGCATGCTGACAAAGCTAAAGCAGCATTGCTTGCCTGAAAACCTCCTGTGAGAGAAATCTCGAGGTCTTTCAAACAGACATCATGGTTCTGATATGTAATAAGCAACGGGGAGTTTTTGCCTGGGGTCTTTTTAAAAACAAAATGCTCCCCTAAAAACTGTGCATTCGCTGATTTTTGGTCTGATATATTCTTGATTACTTCATGCACCTTTTTAATTCCTTTAACAGCAAAAACCGTACCACCTTCCTTGATAACCGATGCTTTTTCAAAGGTAATTTCTTCAATCTTGTTACCAAGGTAGGAGGTGTGCTCCTTGGCTATAGAGGTGATTATGGTTATATCGCCCTTACAAAGACTGGTAGCGTCTAAACGGCCACCCATTCCAACTTCTATCACATTGATATCCGTTTCTTGCTCGGCAAAATGCAGAAATGCCATCGCGGTGCCAAATTCAAAAAATGTAATGGGTATTTTTAGGTTTTCTACGACATTTTTAATTTTAGCTACGAGCTGCATCACTTCACTTTCTGTTAGGGGGATCCTATTAATCTGAATTCGCTCGCCAAAATGATTCAAATGTGGAGATGTGTACAGTCCGACTTTGTAGCCTGCATTGCGGAGGATTGATTCACAAAAAGCTGCGGTGGACCCTTTGCCGTTTGTCCCCGCTATGTGGATTGATGGAGTATTTAGTTGAGGGTTGCCTAACTCATTCAGGACAGCAGAAATATTTTTTAACCCAAGCTTGATTCCTTTTGGGATCAAGCTGTAGAGATAATTTAAGGCTTCTTCAGGTGTTAGCGTTGCCATAGATGATAAAGGTGAATAAATATAGGATTATGGCTCGGTCTGCTTTCAATCGGCACAAATTCTAGAGAGAGTTTTCCAGGTAGCTAAACCCGCATCTGCCCAATTCAACTCGGGAAACTCAGGACTTGCCAACGAATAGAAACGACATAACTTTATATATTTTACAGAATTGATGGCGTCTCTTATTTTTGTTTCAGAAGCTCCGGAGAGGGGAATAAAATTTTTCATATCCTTTCCCCATTCCCAGGGAGTAGGGGCGATTGCCAATTGGATATCTTCCCATTCGGGGTGTTCTTTTAGTTGTACCAACTTTTCAATTGGCGGAGCCTGGTTTTCCTGTTTGAGAATGAGTGAAAAAATTAAATCATGCCCCCACCAAAACAAGGTTCGGTAAGTAAACATTTGGTTCTTGGAAAACATTTGCGGCATATCCAAAGAGATAAACGGAAATCCCTTGTGGTTTTCTCCGCGCACGATCTGTCCTTTTACTATATCGGATTCAGGAGGGCAGGGGTGCGGTGCCTGAGATAGTGTTTTTATGATCTCTTGTTTAAGGGCGGTAAGGTTAGCTTCCGCCTTTTTCATGATGGCTGGTTTATGGAGGAAAATATCTTCCGTGTTCAGCAACTTGACTTCCAAGGGGGACCAGTCGGAAGGAATAAGCTCTTGTTTAGCCATAGAAAGTTCAACAGCTCAACTGCCAGGTGGGGGTAACCAAGTAGCACAAAATTACGTTGAAAAATTGGTCAGTGGAAAAGTTGTGTGTCTCGTAAGCGCTTTAAAATTTAGTCTTTTTGGATTTAATATCTTCTTTTTGTCGTTCCATAACATAATGATGAACCATGTCATCCTGCTCGTCAGTAGTATCTGCGATTGAACAACGACAAACATCCGTATCATCGATCTTATGGATAATGACCTTTGCGGCGAAAGGTTCAACGTCACGACTCAATTTGATTTTACAGTCATGGGTAGAGCCTTTATCATAATTGTCATTGGGAAAAGAAATTCCGCCCGCACAGATATCAACTGCCTTTGATGTTTTGCCTCCTTTAATCTTGATTAGGATTGGCTCGTCGTCGGTTGGGTAAACACGATACGAACCTCTATCTCCCTCTGGGACTTCAAACATTTTTTTTTCTTCCTGCTTTTTTTTCCAGAACAAAATCAATCCTCCTATTTATGGCTTATTTTCTTTTTTTGACTGGTGCTAAGCGAAATATATCGGCAAATTATAATAAGCAATCTCACATTACTTTATTCTTTTTTTTTATCAAATTCAACCCTCCTGATTTTAGTTTTCCTGGTTTAAGGTTATATAAGGGTTGGGAAAATGGTAGAGTAGTCATTGACTGTTACTTTTTTTTAGGTCTTAGGTTTGCCTCCGCATCTACTTTTTTCTTTTTGGGTTTCTTGTCTCCAGGTATTTTTTCTAGTATAAATTCAATTCGCGCGTTTTTGGCTCGTCCTTCTTTTGTGTTGTTCGGTACCATTGGAAAAGTATCAGCGTAGCCTGTTGCTGTTAATTTTTCAGGGTCTATCCCTTTATCATAAAAATGCCGAAGTACAGCAGTTGCTCTGACTGCAGAGAGTTCCCAGTTTGATTCATATTTTGCGGTATGTATTGGCACATCGTCCGTATGCCCCTGAATGAAAATTTTATGGTTCTTTCCTTTTGTTTTGATGATTTTAACGATTTCATTAAGAACCGGGCGTGCTGCTGGTGTAAGCTTTGCGCTTTTTTTCTTAAATAAGTTGAGTCCCGGAACTCGAAGAACTATTTTGTCCTCTTCAGTTTCTTCTGCCTGAGCTGCTTTATTCGCGTCCCTCATTTCCTTAAGGTTTTGCATTACTTTAGTCGAATCCACAACCTTCATAATTTTAGCCAGACCATCAGGGCCGTCTTCTTCCACCATCATATCGATAGCTGATTTAAATTTTTCTGTATTGTCTTTTTCAACCGAATAAAAGAGCACGAAAAAAACCATCAGTAATGTAACCATATCTGCAAAGGTAGCCATCCAGGGCTCGACTCCGCCGGGAATGTAATCATTTGGGACTTCTTCACCACTACTTTTCTTTTCTTTTGGTTTGTCGGTATTTAATCCTGCTTCTTCAAATTTTTTATTCCACTCTTCATCCATTTTAACTTTCTGCGCTTCAAGCTTGTCCTTAGTGGCTTGTTCTTGAAGCTTTATTTTCTCTTCACTTTTTATTACGTTTTCTTCTGCTTCTTTGATTTTTTCTTCCTGCTCCTCGATTTTCTCTTGCAGATCTTCTCCACCACCACCGCCTTCTTCTTTTGATCGCCCTGCTGCTGCTTTGAGAGATTCGACCAGTGCAGCTTTTTCCGCTAGCGCCGACTCAAAAGTCATTTTTTGCTCGGTAAGTTCTGTGGTTGCTTTTTCGTGTGCTGCTTTGAGTTTTTTTACAGCTTTTTCGTATTTTTTAAGCTTCTCTTGGGTTGGGTCCGCTTCAGCCATGGGGGTAGATTTGGGTGTGGTTTTCTATTTATATTTAAAAATTGTCTCGTGCCAGTCAAATTTTTTTTATATTTTCTGTGTCCGTTTTATTTCTTTTTCTTTTTTTCAAGAGGTTTTCTCTCTCTTCCAGGAATAAAAGAGGAGAGTTTTTCATAAACCGTCATTGGATTACCTTCTGCCAGAATGGCACAAGCCCCTTCAAACGTAATTTCTAGGTTCATTACCTCTGTCATTGTGCGAGATTGGAGCTTTGCTGCGATGGGATTGAACAGCATATTTGCGAACATAGTTCCATACAGAGTGGTTAAAAGCGCTACCGCCATAGCGGGTCCAACCGCTGCTGGGTCTGATAGATTTGCGAGCATCTGAACTAGGCCGATCAAAGTTCCGATCATTCCGAAGGCTGGTGAATATGCGGCTAATTTCATAAAAACGTCTTGGATTACCGCGTGACGTGACTTCATGGCATCAATCTCAATGGTCAGCGCATCTCGTATTACCTCTTCTTTGGTACCATCGGCGATTAGGTTTGCGGCTTTCCTTAAAAAATCCTCCTCAAATTTCATCTTACTCAAGGCCACGAGTCCACTTTTACGGGTCACGGTACATAGGTCACACATGGTTTGAACCATGGCATTGGGTTCCATTTTATCGCCAGATATAACGAACATCGCCGCTTTGAAGGCCGCAATTACGTCTTTCAACTGAAATGCCATCAGGCAGGCAGCAAGGGCTCCACCAAATACGATCATCAAACCAGGAACATTAATGAACATATCCATGGTTCCACCCATAAGCATGGCTGAGAGGATGAGGGCATTGCCTGCAAGAATTCCAATTATTGTTCCTATATCCATGGAAAACTCCTAAATTTCTAATGATTAGACAAGTTTTAATTTGCTGGATTGGGTTACAATTAACTGGCTTCGAATTTTCCGCCATTAACGGGATTAATTCAAGAAGTTTGAGCGCTATTTGCTAACCACAATTTTAACTTCCTAGACTATAAAGTCTGTTTTGCATTAATAACGGTACATTTATAGTTATTAATTAGTTTAAAATCAAAAATTTAGCTAATAACCAGAACTTATAATACCTCCGTAATGCCTTTTGGTCGAATGCCTTAAGGGTGACCGCTTTAATTATTAAATTTATTATTAGAAAAATACATATAAATTATTGTTTTTAAATATAAAATATTGTTTTAATTGTAGAGGTGGCACTGTACTGTGTGTCGTTCTTCTAGCTGAAAGGTGGTGGGCCGTTCGGTTTTGCAGCGGTCAGTCGCTTCAGGGCAACGAGTATGAAAATAGCACCCTGCAGGTGGGTTAAGCGGTGAGGGGACATCTCCCCTTAACGGGATATGATCCCTTGATTCTTTGGGGTTCGTCGATGGTTTTGCCGCCAGTAGGGCTCGTGTGTACGGATGGGCAGCATTTTTATTTAGAATTTTTGTTGGGGCAGTTTCGACGATTTGACCCAAGTACATAACGGCTGTCCTGTGAGATAGGTGCTTTACAACGTTCAAATCATGAGAAATGAACAATATTGAAATACTTTCCTTTTCCTGAAGCTCTTGCAATAAATTTATTATCTGTGCTTGGATAGACACATCCAACGCGGAAACTGGTTCGTCGCAGACCAGATAACGCGGGTTTAGTGACAGTGCTCTGGCGATACCTATTCGCTGCCTTTGTCCACCGGAAAATTCATGGGGATAGCGGTTTATAAAGGAATTCGGTAGACCCACTTTTTGCATTATTTCTGTGACTTTTGACCTCAAGTTTGATCGCTCTGCCAGACCGTGAACCATCATCGCCTCACCGATAATTCTTTCAACCGTGAAGCGTGGATTGAGTGAACCGAAGGGGTCTTGAAATATTATCTGCATTTTCGGTCGTAACGCTTTAAGGGCTTGGTTGTCTAGCTTAAGGATATCTACTCCATCAAAAATAATCTCTCCTGAGGTAGGTTTGATGAGATTTATTGACATGCGCCCAAGCGTTGTTTTCCCACAACCCGACTCACCAACCAACCCTAGAATTTCTCCGTGACCTATATCAAGTGACACACCCTCCACGGCTTTCACAGTCTTCGTGTTTTTAGATAGAAAACCTTCATGAATAGGAAAATATTTTTTGAGGGAGCGAATGCTGATCAGTGTTGTCATTGAGGATCCTCTCCCCCTTCCTCGTAAAGCCAGCACGCGACCTTATGGGTATTTTCTTTGGTTGTATTTGTGAGGGGAGGTTGCTGTTGGCAACGGGGAATAGCGTCTTTGCACCTTGGGTGAAATGCGCAGCCCTTGGGAAGGAAAGCCGGGTGAGGTACGGCCCCCGAGATGGACTCCAACTTTAATTCGCTGTCATCCTTGGGCAGTGAATTGAGAAGACCACGAGTATATGGGTGCATTGGGTTTTCAAATAGGGAGTCCACAGTTGCCTCCTCCACGATTTTTCCCGAATACATGACATTGACTCGATCAGCAAACTGGGCAACGATACCAAGGTTGTGGGTTATTAGCAGGATCGACATTTCTGAATCTTCCTTTAGAGAGGAAAGCAGACTGAGTATCTGATCCTGAATTGTAACGTCCAGGGCTGTTGTTGGTTCGTCAGCTATAAGCAAAGCAGGACGGCATGCAATCGCTATTGCTATCATTACCCTTTGCTTCATGCCTCCGGATAACTCATGCGGATATTGATCGATTCGTATTTCGGGGGAGGGTATCGAAACTTTATGAAGTAGCTCAAGGGTTTGTTTTCGAGCTTCTGCTCCGGTTGCACTTTGGTGTTGAGTGATAGCTTCACCTATCTGATCACCTATTGTGAAAATTGGATTAAGTGATGTCATGGGTTCTTGGAAAATCATACTGATATCATTTCCACGAACCTTTTGCATATCAGCCTCGGAAAGACTTAACAAGTCGTGGTTGTTGAATTTGATTTGACCCGAATCAAAACGACCCGGAGGCATTGAAATTAACCTGAGGATGCTAAGTGCCGTAACTGACTTGCCACAACCAGATTCACCAACAATGGCTAAAATTTCGGCTTGATTGACATGAAGGTTGACACCACGGACAGCCTGAACGACAGTATCGTTGGTGTAAAAACTTGTGGTTAAGTTTTCAATATTCAGAAGAGGTGGTCTTGTGGGCATCTTAAATCCGGGATTTGAAATCCCAAAATCGAGACAGACGGATGTTGGGCTATGATTAAACCAGCTTAGTGATCGTGCTGATGGGTATCATTTTGTTCCGATCCCTCATCAATGATATCTTCGTAACGGTATCCATCGTCTTCATCAATTTCGTAGCGGGCCAAAGATGGATCGATTTTGTCCGACCATGCATCGATTCCACCTTCAAGGCATTTGGCGTAAGAAAACCCCTGCTGAACAAGCCACTTAACGAAGCTTGGACTTCGGTCTTGTTTCCAGTCAATAAGAATGAGTTCCTCATCTTTTTTGAGGTTTGACAATATAGATTCGCTATTTTCCTTGGTGATGAGTTGTGAGCCTTCGATATGAGCAATGTCCCATTCCCAACTTTCACGTAAATCTAGAAGAATAAAATTAGATCCACCTGAATTTAACCGAGTATGTACCTCTTCAGGTGTGATGACAGTTAAATCAACGGATTGATTAGGGTCTTCTACTTTGACTTCAGTAATCAACAAAATATGGTATCCATACTCTGAATGTACAGGGCCAATAATTTTATTTGTTTCATCTTTTGTGATTTTTTCACCCATCAGAGATAGGGCAGCTTCTTCAGGCATCCAGCCGAGATCACCCTCTTGTTGTTTGGATGGGCACGTGCTATATTTCTGGACAACCTCGTTGAACGGTTCATCTGCATCCAGCGCCTTTTTAGCGGCGACAGCATCTTCTATCGAGTGCGTAAATACTTGACTTGCCCGAATCTGTACCATTTATGAGAACCTCCTTAAATACGAAAACTCTTTAACCATCATAATACTCTATTTGGATTATGTCAAAATGTTGATGCTCGGAAGAAATAGTCTGGGAAATAGTATTCTTTTATTTTAAGGTTCTAAAATAGGTTTAAAAAAACCTGTTTGCAATGTAAACCATTAAAAAATGGTCTCTGGTCTTACAGTGTGAATCAGTTCAAATATTAATTAATTTGATAAAATTATTTTATGTCATCTCCTTCCTCGAGTAGAGCAATTATTGCAGCGCTTGTTGGCAATAGCCTTATTGCTATTTCTAAATTTATTGCGGCTTCATACACAGGAAGTTCGGCCATGTTTAGTGAAGCGGTTCACTCGGTTGTCGACAGTGGTAACCAATTGTTGCTTTTATATGGGGTCAAAAGATCGAAGAAACCTGCAGATAGCAAACACCCCTTTGGATACGGAAAGGAACTGTATTTTTGGAGCTTTGTGGTTGCAATATTAATTTTTGGTCTTGGAGCTGGCATATGTTTTTATGAGGGTATTCATAAAATTTCTTCCCCTCAACCAGTAACTAATCCAATAATTAATTATACTGTCTTAGGACTAGCTATAATTATCGAGGCTTGGACTTGCTGGGTTGCTGCAACTGAATTCAAGAAATCTAAAGGAGAACTTGGCTGGGTTAAAGCTATTCGCAGGAGTAAAGATCCGGCTCTTTTTACAGTTCTTTTTGAAGATACAGCGGCACTACTCGGTCTTTTGGTCGCTTTAATTGCCCTTACATTAAGTGAGTATCTGAATCTCCCTGTTTTGGATGCCGTTGCGTCACTAATCATCTCTTTTATTCTTGCTATTACCGCTGGTCTACTTGCTTTCGAGTGCAAAGGGTTGCTGACAGGAGAGGGGGCTGGTGAGGAGGTGGTTACAGGAATTAACCAAATTATCGACGAAAGTCAGGGGATTAAGCATGTTAATGAAGTTCTTACTCTTCACTTGGGTCCACAGGATGTTCTTCTTAACGTAAGTCTGGACTTTGAAGATGACTTGTCTTCTGGAGAAGTGGAGGAAGCTATATCGGCCTTGGAGTCTCGAATAAAAGAGATGTTCCCTGAAATACGCCGAGTTTTTATAGAAGCCCAAGGGTGGGGAGCGCACCGCAAGGAATCCAATCGACAATCAAAAGCTTAAGCAGTTAGAATAAGAGAGTACATCGATGGATTAGTATAATATGATAGTAGGTAAAATTAATTCGTTTGTATGCTGTCGGCAGGTGTAAGTACAAAAAAACCCCCAGTCCTTTTTAAAGGCTGAGGGTTTTTTGAGCTTAAGACTCAAGCTTAACTAGGCATCCAGGTCTCTTTAAGGATTTTCCAATCACTTCCGTCAGTGATCCAGACAAGTTCCTTTATACCGATATCGGAGTATTTATCTGAATTAAACTCTTGGATAAAGTTTAGCTCAATTATATTTTTATTTTGAGCTATTTGTAGATTACTTGATTGTATAGAAATATTTTTGTTGGTTTTCAATGCATGAAGTCTGTTATTTCTCCATTTGGCGCGGTTGTTTTTAGGTGTTTTGAATTTGTCGGAATAAAGAGAAATGTAGGTATTTACATCCTGTTTTTCCCAAGCCCTCAGCCATGTCACAAGCTTATCTTTAATTTGTTGCGTGTGATCAGTTGCATTAGCATTTTTAACTGTTGCATCTACGGGTATCCACGTTTCTTTAATAATTTTCCAATCGGTACCTTTTTTCTCTACGAGGAGTTCTTTTACGCCAGTATCGGTATACCCATCAGATTTATATTCTTGAGTAAAGTTTAACTCCACTCTATTTGTTCCCTTTTGATGTGTCTGAATATTGCTCAACTTGATTGATATGTTCTTGTTCTTTTTAAATGCGCGTTGTCTAGATGCTTCCCAGGCACCACGGTGGTTTTGGGTTCCCTTGTATTTACTTGAATAGAACGATATGTAGGTGGAGATATTTTTCTTTTCCCAGGCCCTAGCCCAGTTATGGATGAATGAAGCAGGAAAGCCTTCAGTTACAGATGAAAGCTTCTTAGCCACCTTTGTCGGAGCTTCTTTGAGTGTTTTGGTAATTTTTTGGAGTGTAGTTAATTTTTCTTCTTCCTTTGGGGTTACAACATCTTTTGGTTTTAAGGCTTGGTAACCTCTTTCGGCTAAGGCTTTTGAGAAATCATCAAAACATTTGGATTGTTTTTTTTTGCTCTCTATAGCTGAACAATCAAAGCCAAATTTAGGCGGTGTAAGTGTATTAGCTGCTCTAGTTTTTGTATTTTTGTGGCTAGACGATTCCTTTGAGAAAAACTTCAAGTCAGGTGAATAGTTGGATAGGGATTCTAGCTTTAAGTCAGGGCGATGAAGTCTAGCTTCTTCATAAGCTTCAACACCAAATGCAGTGATTGTCACTAGAGCGCCAAATCCGGCACAGGAACTCATTAAAAGCAGACCTAGTAATATCCCTGACAAATAAAATATTTTTACCATATTCATACTCCCCCAGTATGCAGTTTTTTAAAATATTTGATTCTAATTAGTGAAATTTAACACATTGCCCTTTATTTTTCAAGTGTTATCGCGGTTTCCATGTTTCTTTAATGATTTTCCAGCCTTCGGTGCCTTTTTCCCAAACGAGCTCCTTTAATCCAATATCTGAAAACTTGTTAGATTTAAACCGCTGAACAAAGTTTACCTCCACTCTATTTTTTCTAGTAATATCTATTTTAATATTAGATATTTGGATGGAAATATTTAATGATTTTTCTAGGGATTTGCGTCTATAGGCTTCCCATGTAGAACGAGATCTTTTTGGATCCTTAAAACTTTTCGAATAGAAGGACAGGTATAGAGGAGTATTTCGACTCTCCCAAGCATTTAACCAATGTGAGAGATTGGACTTGATAATACTTTCTTTATTGGTGTCATTTGATGAGGGTAAAAGTTTCTTTTCCGCGACGGCTTTCTTTTTATCCCGTTTGTCGAGGATGGCAGCCGTTTTATTTTTTTGTTTAGTGCTCGCAGGACCAGTCATCCCTTGTAATTTTTTAGCGGAACTGAGTAAGGTTTTGGGTTGGGTAGATAGTGTTCGATCAGCCTTGAGATGGTCTAGTTGATTGTGAAGTGATGTGATCTCGTCCCTGAGTTTAGTAATTTCTCTCGTACTTTTTAGTCTGTACTCCTTAAATTCATTATCTTGGGGAAATTGATCAGCTTGGGTTTCTGTGAAGTTACGATTGCTCATTTGTGCTGTCTTAACTCTATCAAGGTTGGCTTTATCCAGTTGACGTTTAAGGGCCATTGATTCTTTTTTAAGAAGACTAATTTCTTTTTCTCTGATTGCTTGCTCAGTCGCTATTGTTGTTTCACTGGATTTTCTGGTCTCGACTGCCTTTAGTCTTTCAACTTTAAATCTTTCTAAAACAGTTCGAAGGTTTTTTATTGTCGAATTAAGAGTTTTTATTTCCCTGGTACTTGACTCTTTGAACATTTTATTTGCTTTAATGCTGGCCTGACTATTTGATGTAAGTTTGTTGGTCTTTTCATCTTTGGCCTTGTTCAGTTCGGAGCGTAGCGAGGCGACTGAGGTTTTGAGGTCTAGAATTTTTTTATTACTTGATTCTTTTATTTGATTGATCTCGGCAGAATTAGCGAGTTTCTCTGCTTTCAGTTTGTCGATAGTTTGATTGACTGCTCTTATGGTTTTGGTTTTTTCAACTTTATTTTTGTCTAGTTCTTTGCGAAGGAAGATCACTGTATCTGTTAATTTTTTTGTGAATTCGATATTGTTTAAGTTCGTGGTTTGAAGTTTGGTGTTAGTTTGTTCAATAACATAAATTGCGTCTTCGTTTTCCCCCTTTATTTGCTGCAGTTCTTTTTGCAAGGATGCAGTAGAAAACTTAAGGTCTTTCACTCTTTTTTTATTTTCAGCTTTTAATGATGCTACTAGTTTTGCATTTGAAAGTTGTTCTGCTTGAAGTTTGTTGTTAGTTAGATCTATAGCATTAATTGCGTCTTCCTTCTCACTCTTGATCTTCTGCAGTTCTTTTGCAAGGATGCAGTAGAAAACTTAAGGTCTTTCACT
>AQTY01000008.1 GCA_000372225.1 Candidatus Nitromaritima sp. SCGC AAA288-L16
CGTTATATATATCAATATATAACGAATTAATCAAGCTGTTTGTCACTGGATAGCAATAAATGGGGTCGTTGCATGAAATTCTCAGGTAAAACTTGTTATTTCTTGCGACAGGCAGCAACGCAGTGTTAACATTTTTTTGCTCAATGAAGCTAATGTTTTATAGGTGATCCGATGAGCAATTCAACAGTTTGTTTCCTGCCGTCAACGAAATATCTGCATATAATGCTTGTGTTCATCCTATTGTTTTGTCCTCAAATTTCTCAGGCAATTGAAAGCAGAAAAATAGAAAAATTAATTGAAGGTGCACAATCACCTACAGAAAAAAAACTACGAACTCAAGAAAAAGAATCAATTCTAAGGCGGGGCAAAGAATATTATTTTAAATTTTGTGTTCATTGTCATGGCAAAGAAGGGAAAGGTGATGGCAAAGCTTCTAACCACATCTTTCCGCAACCAAGGGAACTAAGCCAGGGGGTATTTAAATTTCATGCTACGCAGACTAATACTCTCCCTCTGGATGAGGACATAATTCGGACCATTAAAAAAGGAATTCCTGGGACTGCTATGCCAGCCTGGAATGGTATTTTGAGTGATGAGATTATTGACTCGATAGTGAAATTTATAAAAACATTTTCCGCTAGATTTGGAATGGAAGTTCCAGGACGGGAAATTGCCATTACCATGGAGTCACCCTTTGATAGTTTGTCTATAGCATATGGAAAAAAAATATATAAAGAATTGCGTTGTGAGAAATGCCACGGAGAGAATGGTGATAAAGAAGGAGAACTTTCGAAAACATTAAAAACTTTTCGAGATACAACCTGGTTTGTTTATGACTTGAGTCGCAAAAACTTTTATAAAGCAGGATCGTCCGGAACCGATATCTATCGAACACTTGCAACAGGATTAGATGGTTCCCCAATGAATGCATACGATTATATTAGTGATTTCGAGCGTTGGCATTTAGTCCATTTTGTGCAATCTATGCATAGTGTTAAAAGAGGTGAAACTTTTCCCGCGATAAATAAAATAATATCAAAAAGAATTGATAGACCAATAATGTTGGATTTAGAGGAATCTATTTGGGGAAAGGCACTCGAAACCCCGATAAGTATAAGGCCATTGAGGGCACGCAGGAATCCAATTTCCCGTTTGACAATTCGATCTGTGCATAACAAAAAAAAAATAGCAATTAAAATAAAATGGGAAGACCCTACCCCAGATAATATTCTTAATAATAATTATGTAGACCAAAGCGCAATTCAATTTGCTGTCGATGACTCAGATATTGAAGATAGTCCATTTTATGGGATGGGAGAGAAAGGAAAAATGGTTAACATCTGGCATTGGAAAGCCGATGTTCGCCAGAAGATAATTAAAAGTGGCAAATCAAAACAAAAACAAATAGCAAAAAATGCCAAATCGCGTGCCGGGATGTTTGTGAATCCATTCACAGAATCTTCCGTGGAAGAAATGAACTCAAGGGGGATTGGAGCGTTAACCGTTCAACCGCTTGGGGATCAAAAGTTAAAGGGAAGAGGATACTGGTACGATGGGCATTGGAATGTAGTTTTCATTAGAAATTTAGAGGCTACAAGCAAATGGGATATTGATTTTAGTGATGAGAATCAAGTTGTTCTAGCTTTTGCTTTGTGGGATGGAAGTAAAAAAGAGATGAATTCAAATAAAATGGTTAGCTTTTGGCAGACTTTGATTTTCCGGTAGCACAACTTCAAAGCATTTTATTGGATTATGAGAAAAACAAAAACATTCTTTTTAGTTTTTTTTATATGTTTGTTTATTCAAGTTCATTTAGCTAATTCTTTGCAGATACATGAGAATGCTTCTCTGATCCCAGCGGGAGAATTTTTAATGGGTACAGAAGAGGGGACAAAAATCGAACGCCCTGTCCATAAAGTCTATTTGGGGGAATTTAGAATTAGCCGGTTCGAAGTGAGCAACATCGAATTCGAAATATTTCAGCCAAACCATACACGAAGTGTAAGTTCACCTTGCGATCAATGCCCTGTAACAATGGTCAACTGGTTTGAGGCCAGTTCTTACTGCAAGAACAAAAATGGACGTCTACCATCTGAAGCAGAATGGGAAAAGGCAGCAAGAGGACCTACTGAGTACCGTTATTCCTTCGGGGAAAACCCAGATCAGTCTAAAAGTAATTTTGGACATGAGTTTCAAGTTGGGGTAAAAGCTGTAAACTCATTTCAACCTAATGGATTTGGTTTATATAATATGAGCGGAAACGTTTGGGAGTGGGTCGACGACTGGTTTTCTTTTTATGCCCAAGATAAAAAAAAAACCCGGAAAGAAAGAATGGTGTTTACTGAAAAAATACTTCGGGGCGGAAGCTGGTATAACACAGCTTATTATATAAACGTGGGCATGCGTTTTAAGATTAACCCAGATATTAAATTAAATTCTATTGGTTTTCGTTGTGCATGGGATGTTCAGCAATGAATGAGAGGTTAAATCCGTTATTCTATTTACTGAGACTAGGGCTTCGAAATGTTTGGAATTAAAATTTTCACAGACTGGGATATTCCAGAAAATAATATTACGCCTGAAGAAATATACTTAAATCGCAGAAAATTTCTTGGGAATGTCGGAAAATTAGGGGGTAATATTCTGGCACTTAGTACACTCTCTAATCTTTTGAACCCTAAAGAAGTTTTTTCTGTAAACTCATTTTCCAATGAATCTATATCACAGAATGAAAATAACATTACTGATTTGCGCGATAAAATCACTTCCGAGGTCCTTACTTCCAGTTACAACAATTTTTATGAATTTGGAACCAATAAAAGTGATATATCCTTTCTCGCGAAAAAATTACCAGTGGAAAACTGGAAAATTAAGATAGAGGGATTGGTTCATGAACCACGAATATTGGATGTTGATAAAATTATTCAGGCAATGCCTCTAGAACAAAGGGTGTATAGGTTAAGGTGCGTTGAAACTTGGTCGGCAATTATTCCCTGGTCAGGTTTTCCCTTGCGGGAGTTAATCAAGATGTCGAGTCCTTTATCAACAGCACGATATATCAAGTTCAAGACATTTATCGATCCAAACATAGCACCCGGGCAAAAAAACCGTTTTTGGGAGCCGTGGCCCTATGTTGAAAGTTTGAGTATGTCTGAAGCCATGCATAATCTGGCGTTTGTAGCAGTCGGTATGTACGGACATCAATTAAATCCACAAAATGGCGCACCGATACGCCTAGTTGTTCCGTGGAAATATGGCTTTAAAAGTATTAAGTCTATCGATGTTATTGAATTCGTCAAGGATAGACCAAACACTTTCTGGCAAACAGTTTCTCCATTAGAGTATGATTTCTGGGCAAATGTGGAACCCGATGTTCCGTATGCAAAATGGGATCAACGCTTTGAAGTGCTTCTGGGAAAAACAAAAAAAGAAAAGACTATGCTCTATAACGGTTACGCTGCACAAGTCGCAAAATTATATTCGTGAAATAGACTTTTTAGACAAATCTCCACTTGTATTAAGAGTGAATTTATAGAAAACAGAAAATAACTAGCAATGTTAGTCTGGGGTGCGTTTGGTTATAGGAGGCATGCAAAAGCTTTTTATTTCCTGGGGCATTGTTTTGACAACTCGTACCTCCCACTTTACGGCAACTCGATTCATCTTATTCCAAGAGTCAGCTAGTCGCCCCATGTCCCAATTTGAAATACGTAGTGGACCCCAAAATTTTTTTAGTCCCTCGAAGAGCTGATCATTGTAGAAATTGATCATTGTTTTCTTTTTCACAATTCCATCTAAAAGAGGGTAGAAATCGCGTCCATGAATGGCAAGGCCCCTTTTCTTAACTAAATTTAAAATATTCAGACCGGAGCCGTCAGTTACCTTAAGGCGTAATGCTCCGTTTTTTGTAAAACTTTTAACCGGCCATTTTTCATCAGGAAAAGGGGGTACGACATTATAGTTGCCTTCTGGGGCTCCTCCACTTGATATTAACCTTAAGAAATCCTTGTCTATTTTTCCTTTCGCATCGACTCCGAGAAAACACACTTTTCTGAGTTTAATGGTTTCGCTAAGAACTGACAAATCTCCGGGATAATTTATATCTTCAGACAGTCGGATTATGATTTCTGAACCTTGGCATATGCTCGGGACTATTAAAAATATTTGGATGATAAATACCAGCAAGCCTGGAATGCGATAAATCCATAAAACCTTAAATGCTTTAGTTGAGAAAAAGTAGGCCAAAGTACGATTGATTAACATTATGAAAAAACTCTAATTAAAAATTTCTAAAAAAACAAAATTATTAGCCGCTTCTTTAGAAATACTTTTTACATTTATTCTTGGATTCAAGTCTGAGTTACTAAGAATGTTTTTACTTTGATTATTGTTCTTAATTTGCCGGGGAATAATTTTTTGAAGATAAGAGGATTTAATGGCAAAACTTACATTGTCTGAAGCATCCTTTAAATACGAAAATGATTTTTGAGCCATAGATTTTCCTAGTATCAATCCAATTACGTTACCATTTTTGTTGAATAGTGGACCTCCGTCTTGGTCTTTTTTAAGCGCGAGATCTAGTTGTACTATCTTGTTGCTGTTTTCAAGAGCATTTTCCTTAAGAATTTTTCCTTTAGACATAGAAGAATTTTGGGTTTTTAGTTTTGAAAAATCAATTGTGTAAACGGTATCACCTTCTTGGAAACTAGGGTTGTTTTCAAATTCTAATGGTTTAAGTAAGTATTTATTGGGATTAATTAGTTTTAGAACTACAATTTTATATATAATGAATTCACGGATTAACACCACAGGTTCTGTTTTCTCGTTTGCAAATCGTATCCGGATTTCATTAGCTCCTTCTATCGATGAGGCAGTAGTCAATAAGTACCCTTGCTTTCCAATAAAAAAACCAACACCCGAAGGTTTCCACCTCCGCCTGGCAGGCATCAATGTTCCAACTATAAAATCTTCTGGATCTAGACCAAACTTTTTATAGGCCTTCTCTAGGTTGTTTTTAGCAATATCTAGATTATGCTTTGAATTTTTGTATTTATTGTTTTTGTAGAATAATTCAGCTTTTTTAAAATGGTCTATTGCTTTGGCACCACTACCAATTTGGGAATACAGCACACCTAAGTAGTGATGGGTTTTAGCAGAATCAGGTTCGATTTTTAGAGCCTTGAGGTAAGTATTTATTGCTTCATCTATTTTTCCCTTAATGAAAAAATTAAATGCTTTTTTGTGTAAGTCTTGTTGCTGGTTTGCTTCACTGATGCTACTAAAAAAAATACCGACTAACAGAACTGTGGTTCCTAAAAATATTTTTAAGTTAACTTGTTTCACGATTAAATGAAAACCATGCAAGTTGATAGATTAATAATTTATAGTTTTAGTTTAGGTCTATGGTTTTGGACATTCAAATATATTTTTATAATTTTCTAAAAAAACTTAATGACCGATTGAGGGTGATTCTAGTGATTAGATTTTAAAAAACAGTTAAAACACAACGTGGTAATTAATTAGCCTGTATTGGTTTTTAGAAATTAAGTGGCAGAAATATCTAGAATGAGAAAACGGTGTTGAAAATTATTTTGATAGTCCATTTTCTAGTTCGAGTTTTTGTTTTAACTTTCCTGAATTAACAAGGTTTTTTACTTTAATTAAAGCCTTTGGGGTAAAGTCTTTAATTTGATAAAGGTTGCCCTTGTTTTGTGGTGTGCCTTTGTTCACTAAATCAGTATTAGTCTGCTTTATCGCCTCAATCATTAGCTTAGTTCCAAGAATAATTGGTTTGGTCATTAAAACGAACTCAGAATCCCTTTTATCTAGATCGATTGTGTCCTGAGTCACAATATTGCCGCCATCTATTCTCTTGCTAACAGAATGTACTGTTGCCCCCAAAAGCTGAGGCTTTAAATCATGGATGGGCCAGAAATTACAGGAAGAACCGCGGTAATATTGTGATAAACCAACATGAAGATTCAAAATGCAATCTGGATATAAGTGGAGGTATTTTGATCCTAATAGACTGGCGCCAAAAACAATTATTTTGGCTGGGTTGAATTTGTGGATAAGCTGTAAGGTTTTGTTGCTATTCAGGCAGCCTTTTTTAATTTTAAATATCTTTGGATTGTTTTGGGTATGATTTTTTTTTGAAAATCTCAATAAGGATTCTTCGGTTTCTTGGCGGTTTAAGAAAAACTCATTCCATAGTTCTCTTTCTTTGTCGGAATTGAAAGGTGGGTCTGGATATTGAACCTTTTCAATAAAAACTGCAGACAATTTAAAGTGAGAAACCAATTGATTTACAAAGTACTTATGCGGTAGCTGGTTTCCTGTTATAGCTAGTAAATTTTGAGTGGCCATTGAATTTAGAATTTTGTGAAGAAGAAAATCACGGAAAGTCTAAAAATGCTAGTAAAACAAGGCATTGATGGAGGTGTTATATTCGATAAATCCATAATCACTTTATCCCAAAAACATTTATGTTGCTATAGTCTCGAATAATTTTGACTAAAAAAAGGTGGGAGAAATAAAATTTTTCTTGTGTGGTTAGTTTTTTTATGAGGTTTTAGGAACAACTTCAGATTTGATTACGAAGCTGTAAAAGAGGCCGCCTAAAAATATTATTAAGAGAAGACTTTGCCCAATTAATGTTTCCCATGTAGGGTACATTCCTAACCAAGAAATTTCAGGAGAGAAATTTGCGGGTGTTAAAGAGAGTGCCTCGCCCATTTGTAATTCATGGAGCCCTTTGCCCATAAAGGTAAATGCCATGAAGTAAAGCAAAACACTAGTGGCTCCAAAAAACCATTTGAGCGGTATTCGTATGCCAACTTTGTTAATCAAGTAAAATATAAAAACGAGAAAGCTGCAGCCTGCCACAAACCCCGGGATAATTCCGCTATTTACATTTCCCGCGTACAAATATAGGGCTTTGTAGAATAGAACCGTTTCAAATCCTTCACGGTAGACCGAGAAAAAAGCTACCATACCCAAGGCAAAAATATTGCCCGTTGTAAGTGCTTGAGTCATCTTTTTCGTTATATAGCTGTTCCATTTTTGGGTTTCTATTTTCATGATCAACCAATAGCTTACCCAGAATAAGACGACCACGGCAACTAACATGATCCAACCTTCTAGAAGCTCTTGTTTGGCCGTGCTAATGTCAAGGACCTCGTCAAGAATATAGGCGGTTAAAAAACTCGCAACAATCCCGATTATTACTCCCTGGTAAATCGTCTTTACCTTGTCTTTGTTTTTCGACTTTATGAGAAAAGCAATTAAAGCGGCAACGATTAATATTGCCTCAAAGCCCTCTCGGACAATTATTGAAAAAGACTGTAGGAATAAACCTGTAAAACCAACTTTTTGTTCGAGAATTGTTTGAGCTTCTTGTAAGTCACTTTGCATACCTTGATTAATTTTTTCAACATGGCTTAAGTTAGCACCTCTTTTGATTTCAGCACGTAAGCGGCCAAAAGAGGACTCGAGCTGTAGCCCTAATTCTTTATTTTTCGTTACCAAAGCGGTCTCAATACCTTCGTATTTAAGATAGGCATCGAATGCCAGTTCAGCTGATTGTTCAACGTCACCCGCTTCAAAGGCTCTTATACTTTGATTTAAAACGCTTGTTACATCAGCAACTGCCTTTTCTGCAGAACCTGAGATTTCAGATGTGCCTACTGCTGCCACAATGGGAAGTTCTACATTTTTATTTGAAAATGTTCGAATGTAATAGGCAACGTCCCATAAGTCCTCCTCCGGAAGAATTTCTGACCAGGCTATCATCAAAGTATTAGCTATCCCCACAGAAATTACTTGAAAGTTACTGTATGCAGTACTGTGACCGTTGCCTGTTATCTCTGGGTCAGAAAGAACGGCTGGCGCTGGATCAATTTTTGAAGAAAGAGGACCATCCCCACCTCCAGTCAAACCATGACATATTGCACAATTAGCCTTAAAAATCGCTTTACCATTCTGAATATTGATTGCTCGTGTGGGAGATTTAAGCATTTCAATACCCAATTCCGTCAAGAGTTGAGAGCTTATTGCGTTAGCAGATATTTTTATTTCGCTAGGATTATTCTTGTTATTTATGTTAGTTCGAAGATTTTTAAACTTTGCTTTAAGTTCCTCCGCATTTTTTGAATTAGGCATATAGCCAACAATAGATTGATATCTCTCAAGAGCTTGTTCAAGAAATATTTGGCTTTCTTTATATTCAACAGGATTAACAACTTTCCCATTTTCAATGCCGAGGTCATATTCTTTTGCCAAAATATCTAGCATCATTACAATTTTTTTGGCTTTCGAGGTCGCTATTTCAGGAGTTGTTAAAGCTGCTAGTGATGAAGGTAAAGCGCTCAGAAAAAAGAAAAATGAAAGAAAAAATATAAAGGTTTGTTTGATTAAAGCCAACCTTAAGGAAATGGTTTTTGATCTCATACTTAAGTTCATTTTGTTTGTTTGAAGTTTGTTAGGTCAATATTATTTGAAACATTAGCAAAGTAATCTTCTGGATAAAAATAATTGTGTTTCTTAGACCCAATAGTTACATAAAATCAAAATCATTAATGGTCAATTAACCTGCCATTAAGTAATTTTAATTTATCACCTAAAAAATACTTTATGAAAGGAGTCTGATTCAAGCCCAAATAATAATTTCTACAAAAACTACCACATACAAGTATTTTTAAATAGGCTTTGACAGTTTAGATGATTTCTTTTTTAGGGGTGTCAGCATACTTTGATCAATTATGAGTTGGACAGCAGCTTTTTCCAAAAGCTTCCTTTTTTTGATTTTGATATCTCAGATTCAGGGACTTGCTCCAATGTTTTTTGATATTTGTTTTGATCAATGAAAAGTTGAATGAGAATTTGACACGCACCACAATTTCCTCCAGCCTCACAAGCTGAGGTGACGTCTTCTACTTGACTAACATCATTTTTTGAAATATGCGATCGAATCGTACTTTCGGTGATCTGAAAGCAATTACAGATAATCTCATCCTCTTCAATTTCAGCGGATGGCGCGTTTTCCATTTACTGGTCCAAAAAATGAGGGGTAAAATGTTTAAAGATTTTATTGATAATAATACTCATTATCTTCTATATTGTCAATGAATATCAAAATCAATTTCTTTCAAATATCTAATTAATAAAGGAGTATTAGGTATTTACTGGCCTGTCTTAAGTATTTTATGAGTAAAATTAGGTAATTAATTGGGAAAAATAGCAGTCCTGCCTTGGGTGGCACGAGCACTATTTTAGTAGTTTTATTCCATTTGGATTGGAACTTAAATCAAACCAACGAAGAAGATATTTCAAAACTATAAAGATCCTAATCTGTCTTAGCCGATGCATTTTTTGGGATTTTATAGAGAGTATTTGTTTCCACGGCAATTTTATCATGCAGATATAAGTAGAGCCAACGCTTACAGCCTTCTCCAGTTAGAGTAAATACGAAATCTTTAAAAAGGAGAGCGGGGTGTTTTTTTTGTATTACCTTAAATAACAATAAAGAATATTTAAAAATATACCCGAGTTTATATTTTCTAACCCAAGACAATACTTGGTTGTTCGTCAAAAAATCAGAAGCATCTCTAGTCATTAATGCGTGCGAAACCCTGAGATCGAGAATTTTGTTTACAAAAGGGTAGGTTTGAATGGTAGCAATTTGTTCTGACAAATGCAGTCCGCTTGCTAATAGTCCAGAAAGTTTTACTTCATAAATCGGCTTCTCTGAATTTGGATGATGCTCACGTGCAATACTATTTATAAGGTTGATGTATATTTCTTTCACTTTTATCCACTCAACGCTCCAGGTATGATAAAGGATTTCATTGCGCGAAGCCTCTGAGATCTTCTTGATTTTTTTTGGAAGGTTATTCTTTGATTGGTTTTCAGGTTCTGGTATTGCATCAAGGTCATCAAGAATCGATTCGATTTGTATTTCAGGGTTTTCCACATTATCGCTGTATACTTGAATAGCTAGTTCCCCTACAATAAGATACCATCTCACCAAAAATATTTTGAGTACGATATCTTGAAGTATATAAGTGGCCATTTTCATTGCCCAAAATGTCAAATCAAGACAACGAATAATAAAGAAAAGCCACCTAAATAAAGGATAAAGTCCGTGATCATTTAGAAAAATAAAGATTTTCCATTGTTCCCATGATTTCTTTATTTCCCATGCGCGAGATAAAATAAGAATATGGCGTATGCGAAACTGGGTAATGGCGCGAATTCCTTTAAAAGTTGTTAGTGCAAAGAGGTGGTTTCTTAATTCCATAAAAGCATTCAATACACATCGAATCCGCGCCTCCTCCAGTGGTGTCTTAGAGTTGGGGTGGTAAGCGCACGCGATTTTTTTTATCAACTGGGATGTGTTGTTTGAGAAGTGGAGATCAGATTCATCGAGTACCCACTTTAAATTTAGACTCTGGCAATAATTTATGATGGTTATCAGGGCCTCCTTTTTTTTAAGGTCATCGGCACCTTGCATCGATTGTTTAAATTTGTATAGCCACTTGAAATTGAGATAGAGTAGTTTTATTACTCCAAAATATTTGATCAAGATAAGAATCAAGACGCCGAGGATGACCCCTAGAATGAAAAGTTCTAAAGCGCTATTGTCAAACATTGAATGATTGCCTCACTTTTTTAAAAAACTCTAAGTCAAGTTATGAATTGAGAGACCTTAAACCGTGATCGGCATGCTGAAATTTATTGAGAAATAAAAGAATTACGTAAACAATACTCGAACGAAAGAAATATTGATTATATTTTCTTGGTTAAACTTGAGAGCGGCCAAATTTTTAAGATAATGCGACCTGTTTTTCTGGCAAGAATTTGTAAGGTGTGAGAGGATGTGTGGAAAACTGATAAAAACCCTAGTTTCACCATGAAAAATAATAGCGGGAGCTATTTTTTAAGCACGCTGGACATACCTTCCATTGTAGATTCAGCGTCCTCTTTTTTTCTCCACACCCAGACTTTAAGAGTTGACCCTAAATAATAAGCTTGGTCTAGAAGAGACTCCCCTTCAACGGCTCCCCAACTGCCATCTTCTCTTTCAGTTAGGTATGCGTATATTGGGTTTTCCGCAGAGGTATAAAATAGTTCCATATTACCTTTGCTGATTTCTTTATTTTGCAAAAAATCGGTGCAAGCGTCGTCAATATCATGTTTTTCCTTAACTACCTGTAGAGCTTCCTCAAACGACTTTCCAGCGTCCACTTCTTTAGTGATGTTTTCTTCAATCGCTTTATTTCTTTTTGCAAAAGGATACTGTGAGCCCTCTACGTTTTTCCCTAAATGAAAATCTAGATCAGGGAAAAAAAGATGGGTCCAGTCATCAAAGTCAATCTCTAATTCTTTAGAAATTTTGAACTCTTCAGCTTTCTCTGGATTTTTCTGGATGATTGTATTGTAAAAAGCCGTAAAAATTTTTATGCAATCATAGACCAGTGCATGATAATAAGCATTCATCTTGTACCAATTATTAGATGAATTATGTCCGTTGATAAGTTTACGAAGCATAAAGATGATTGTATCGGGGCTTTTAAGAGGTTTGTAGGAGATAGGGAAATTATTTTTTAGATAATCTTCCAGTTTTTCCTGCCTACCTTGAAGTTTAGTTATGCTATTTTGCAGTTCTGTTTTCGAATAATCGAGAGCATGATAGATAAGACGTTCGTGATCCAAGGCCCGTTGGTAGTCCATGTATTCCTTCAATTCCGAGTTTTTTCCTTCCTCAGGATGGTTTGGTTCTTTCATGCTGATATCTTTGGCAAAAGCTAACATTCGTTTACTCAAGTTTATGTTTGTATTGCTCATTCTGACTTGAATGGAGCCTAATTTCAACCTTATTTATGCGCGTAAATTTAACAAATCTTACAAAATTTAGACTAGCTTTAGCATTAATTAACCTGTTGCGCGCGTAATGCTTTATTATTGTAAGGCAGTCCACCATGTTTATTCAGAGAATTAAGTTTTGTAGGTAGAAATAGCTCTTTATATTTTGTTTAATTATTTTGACTTGAGGTTGGATTCGGCTATTTTTTTCGATCAAAATATAGTATTTGAAAGAAAATGTTATGAACATTATTTTAAACAGTTATTGTAATTTAAAATGCAACTACTGCTTTGCCGATGAATATATGGAAGAGACAGTCAAAACCCCTGGAAAGTCTATGGATTTTGATTTTTTTACGGCAGATGTTTTGCCGCGAGTCAAGACAGCGTCTCTAATAAATTTTATGGGTGGAGAGCCTACCCTTCATCCACGTTTCAACGACATACTTTCCAGCGCTCTTGAGAATATGCAGCCCTTCAGCTTTCTCGGCATTTTTACTAATGGATTGATGCCAGATAAAGTACTCGACCTTCTTTTGAATACCGTTGGGAAGGAAGGCTCCATTCAAAAGCAAATTCAGTTCTCGGTTCTACTGAATTGGCAAACCATGGAAAATATCTCAGAGAAAAACCATGAGCGCTGTGGTGAGGTGGCAAAATTACTCCTTGGCAAAAACGGCTATGGTCTTATGTTTAGTCTTAACCTTTATTCTAAAGGTCAGGACCTGGCTACCCAGTGTTCGGAGATTAATGAAATTTATCAGGACTTAGGTTTGCCCAGAAATCAAAAATATAAAATCCGTGTAAGCCCAGCTTTCCCCATTGTTGGAGATCAGGAAAATATTACTTTACCGATACGGGATTACCCCAAAGTAGGGCGTATGATGATTGACTTGCTGAAGGAATATCCGCAACTATGCTTCCGGTTTGACTGTTCTTTCCCGCCTTGTTTTTTAGATGAGATTCAAGAAGATGAATATCCGCTGGTGGAGCGTATTTTTTATCATGGCAACCAGCCTGTCCCAAATATTCACGATTGGGAAACCTCAGATCTTTATTTTGGGTGCGCTGACGACAGCCCGATGGACATTGACCCGAAGGGAGACTGCTTCAATTGTTTCCCGTTCCATGATTTAAAATTGGGCAATATAACAGACTTTAAACAGGTTAATGATCTTTCAATTAAAAAAATGCATACCAAATTTTTAAGTCATGCATTTAGTGCTGAGCCCAAAGAACCCTGTAAGAGTTGCCCGCATTATATGGTGACATGTTCAAGCGGGTGTTTTGCCTACAATTTTGCCTGATACAGTTCAAGAATCTATTTAACATGGAGATATGTCATCAATGCAAAAAGCAATTTTTGGTGCGGGCTGTTTTTGGGGTGTAGAACTTACTTTTAGTAAAGTAGAAGGAGTTGAGTCGACTGCTGTTGGTTATTGTGGAGGCAGTGTGCCTGACCCAACTTATGAAATTGTGTGCACTGGTCAATCGGGTCATGCCGAGGTAGTTTTAGTCGAGTTCAACCCTGATAAGGTGTCCTTTCACAAATTGCTAGACACATTTTGGTCACTACATGACCCAACTACTCTCAATCGTCAGGGCCCGGATATAGGGACTCAATACCGGTCAGTAATATTTTTTCAAGATGAAGGCCAGGCTGCCTTATCAAAGACATCAAAGGATAAACTTCAGGCATCTGGTAAATATAAAAATGATATTGTTACTGAGGTTGTTCCTGCAGAACACTTTTATCGAGCAGAAGAATATCATCAGAAATATCTGGAGGCTCGTGGGTTAGGGAACTGCCATAGTTGACAGTTTTAAGATAATCTAAACTATTTAAATAGCTTTGGGTTTCCACCCAGACATAGCACAACGTTGTGCTGTTAGAGGAACGAAACTTGGTAAGTCGTTTGAAATAGCTGTCATAAACTCATCGGCTAAAGCTTGGTCTTCAAAGCATTCATAAGCATCATCAAGAAATCCTCCTCTTAATAGAGGGTGTTCTAGAAATTCCCGGCTTGGGCCCGATTGAATCTCCAGAGGCCTTTCAGAAACTGCTACTTTTCCCATTCCTAATTCTTGAAGCCATTCTTTAGCTTGGTTTGCAGATGGTCTTTCTTCGATATATTCAGCAAGGGCTTTTCGCTCTTTAATCAGCCCTCTAAGCTTCATTTCGTCATCTATCCGCTTCCATAAAGAATCAAAAGTTCCAAGAGAAGGGAAAGTAAGAACTATCTGCCCTCCCGGTTTAAGAAATTGCACGAGTTGCTTCAACGCTTCATACCTATTTGGGCGAAAAAACATAAAGGATAAGTTCCCGGTGATGCGATCAAATTGAGATAGAGTAGGTGGCAAATTTTTCATATCCCCCACTTCGAATTGTAGCCAAGGTAAATGCTTATTTAGAATCGATCTTGCCCTTAGTACCTGACCGTGGTGAATATCTACGGCAAGAACTTTACCCTTTGGACCAACTTTTTCTGCTAAATTAAAAGCTGGTATTCCTCCACCCGAGGCAATGTCGAGTATTGTTGCTCCAGAAAAAATATCTAAATGCTCAAGCAAAACTTCTGCAAAGGGAGTAGACCAAGGGTCATTTTTCGGAAGTGGCCACGATAAACTCATGTTTTTTCTTTGTTTGAAATACAGTTAGGCAATAGAGTGTCTTCGTTAGTGTAGGCAAACTTAATTTGGTCTTTCGTAATATTAGTTTCTCTAAGATCAGCCCCATGAAGATATGCATTCTTTAAACTAGCATTGTCTAAAATAGCGCCTTTAAGATTTGCCCACATTAAGTCAGATTCTTCTAGATTACAGTTTTGAAATTGTACTTTGGCCAAACATGCGTCATGAAAGTTTGCACCGCGAAGATCAGAATTTTTAAAATTAGATTTATTTAGGTTGCTCCCTTGAAAATTTGCTTCTACAAGAACAGAATTTTGAAAATTTCCTTCCTCTAGGTTTTCTTTACTTAGGTCAGCAAAAACACCTGAATTTCCTTTTGTTTTAAACCATTCTCGATGGCTCGATAGTATAATTGTGAGAAGTGGAATTAAACTTTGCATTAAGATTTTTTTAAGTCTTTTGACTTTAGTTCAAGATTATCTATTAAATGAGGAAATATTAAGTCGACCCACTTTGAATATTGTAGTGCAGAAGGATGTACCCCGTCATCTGAAAACATTCCGACTTGAGAACAAAGGTTTTGAGACAGTGGATAGATGTCGACTATAACTAGATCTCTTAGTGCGGCTTCAGTTTTTAAAATTTTATTTAATCGAGTAATTCCATTAGTAGCACTTTTACCATAGCCCCAATTTTTTTTTTGAGGCGAACAAGAAAAGTCGGGTATTGTAATTAATAAAAGTTTTTTTGGTGGAAGGTTACTTTGTATTTCATCGATTAAACTTTTAATTCTTTTTTTAAATTTACTGCTGCTAATTCCTTCTCTGATCCAGTCATTTACTCCAATGAGTAATGTTACAAATTCCGGTTCTAAATTTTTTAATAGCGGCATTACTTCATTTAGAGTTTGTTGCGAAGTTGCTCCTTTCATTCCAAGGATTTCTATAAGGTTAATTTCTATTCCAGCTGATTTTAATTTTTGAGTTAGCTGGGATGGCCAGGAGTCTTTTTCTTCTATCCCCGTAGCTACAGTATACGAGTCTCCAATGGCAACGTATCTTATTGGATTAGCATCGACTGATTGAGCTGCGAAAGCTAGATATGTTAGAAAGACCGGTAAGGTTATCCGGCGCAACATAGTGAGTCTTCTATTTTGAGATTTAAGAAAATACTTACAAAAAAAATTTATGCTGAGCAACTAAGCTGTATCTCAATAGATGATGGTGGAGTTTCAGCGGCGTAGTATTCAGGCTCTATTCCGTACTGCGAGAATAGCTCAGGCCGATCTTTGTATGGATCCTCAAGAAGAATCCGGAGTCTTTCTACCTCAGAAAAGTCTGATTCTTTCAATGCCTTGTCGGTTGCGTCCTGTAACAAATAATTTCTCAAAATAAACTTTGGGTTGATCAAGTTCATTTCCCCCTTTCTAGTATTAAGGTTAGGATCCTCGCGTTCAATCAATCGAACAAACATTGATATCCAACTATCAAGAGCCTGGGGGTCTTTGAATTTCTGTTTTAACCTTTTTGGAAAATTACTTGGCAGATCAGAAAGATGTCGAAAGAATATGCTGTAATCTATTGAATTATTATAAAGTAGCTGAAATAGCTTATTAACCAATTCCTTAAACTCAGAATCAAGAATTTCAAGCCCCAGTTTCTGTCCCATAAGTTTCCGATAATAGTCATTATAGATTGGTTGGTAGTTAGCTAATTCTTCTGCAATCAACTGTGGATCTACTAGGTGCCCGAGAGTCTCTGAAAACTTAGATAAATTCCAGTAGCCAATTTCAGGTTGCTTCCCATAAGCATAACGTCCATTTGGATCAGAATGATTTGGAGTGAAATTGGGATTGAAGTGATCCATGAACCCAAAAGGCCCATAGTCAAACGTTGTCCCCGTAATTGTCATATTGTCTGTATTCATCACTCCGTGGATGAAACCATTGGCCTGCCATAGTGCAATTAATTTTGCAGTTCGTTTAACAACATGGCGCAGAAGAAGTTGGTATTTGTTGGCATCATTCTGAATTGATGGGTAATGACGTTCGATGATGTAATTAAGAAGTGTGGTAACTTTTTCGGGTTTGTTGGTAAAGTGTAATAACTGAAAGCTTCCAAACCTGACATGTGAATCGCTCAATCTCACTAGTATAGCTCCTGGTTCAGGTATTTCTCGATGAACTAACTCACCTGTCCCTATTACGGCAAGAGACCTTGTGGTTGGAATACCTAGCCCATGGACTGCTTCACCGCCAAGATATTCTCTTATAGAAGCTCGAAGAGTGGCACGCCCGTCAAATCCTCGAGAGAAACGAGTAGGTCCACATCCCTTCAAATGTATATCCAGAGTATTATTATTTTGATCTTGCACTTCACCCAACAATAATCCTCTTCCGTCGCCAAGTCTTGGATTGTATGATCCAAATTGATGACCCGAGTAGGCCATAGCCAATGGTTTTGAATTTGGTAAAAGACGGTTCCCAGAAAAGTATTCGATGAATTCATTTTTTTTAATCTCAGAAAGCTCCAACCCAATCAGTTTTATCGCAGTAGGATTAGAATCAATAAGATAAGGATGAGATACTGGGTCTGGTGATTTTTCTTGAAGAAAATCAGCCCCTAACTTGGCGAAAGTATTCGATAGTTTTAGGTTTTCTAATTTTTTCATAAAGTAAAGCTTACAATACAATTATATTTCGTTCGAATGATAATTTTAAGATGGTTTGGTTGGTGGAAAGTTTCTTGAGTGTCTCTATGACATAGCTATTGATCAATACTTTCCTCTAATATGTTGAACAATTTTTGCGTCATAGAAAATACTGAGTTTTTCATGTAGAGACTCCGAGAGACTTGGTAAATGACTGGCAGATGCATTATCAGGAACCTGAAGGGGCGATTTAGATCCGGGTATCACAACAGTTACTGCGTCAAAATCCAGAATCCATCTTAACGACATTTGTGCGAGAGTCATTCCCTCTGGGATCATTTTTGTTAGTTCTTCAACAATGTCTAACCCTATGTTAAATGGAATTCCCGCAAAAGTTTCCCCAACATTGAAGCATTGGCCATCACTGTTAAACGTTCGATGATCATTTTCTGGAAATGAAACGTTTGGATTTAGTTTTCCCCCAAGTAAACCTGAGGCTAGAGGTAATCTTACGATTAATGAAACCCCTTTAGTTTTGGCATCATCAAATAATTCGGTGATTGGTTTTTGCCTAAATATATTAAATATGATTTGAAGAGAAGCTAACCCTTCTTGCTTAAGACAAGTTTGTGCCTCAGAAATAGATTCAACACTAGCTCCGAATTTTTTAATTTTTCCTTCTTTTTGAAGTTCTCGAAGCCATTCAAATGCTTCTCCAGATTCCATTAATTCTGTGGGAATACAATGCAGTTGGGTCAAATCTAGGACATCAATGTTCAAGCGTTTTAAAGAGTTTTCTGTAAAACGGCGAAAATTTTCAAATGTATAGTTTTCAGAGTTTCCAGGATCTGGGAATCGGCCAAGTTTTGTGGCTATAAACGCATTCGGAGCTATTGGCTTTAAATATTTATGGAGAAGTTCTTCAGATCGTCCTTTGCCATATACATCGGCAGTATCGTAAAAGTTAATTCCACTTTGAACAGCGCCTTCCAAAACTTTTTGAGCCGTGTAGTCATCAACGTCTCCCCAATCACCTCCTAATTGCCAACATCCAAGACCAATTTCTGATACGCTGGACCCTGTTTCACCAAAATTTCTAAAATTCATTAAAGCTCTCCTGATCGCATGTTTTAATTTTATTTTTATAAAAATTAATTGGTAGTAATTATTTTAAATCTGATTACGGCATATTCATATTAAAGAATGAGACAAGTTATCATAATGAAAGTTTATTAAATGAGTGACCTAAAAGATATATTTCAATATCATAATAACTCGAAACATGGTTATTATTCGTTTGCACCCGGCCCAGGGTATATGGATTGGGATTCTCAGCCAGACCCTTTCCGTAAATACGAAGGAGCAGAAACGGTTAGCTTGAGGCAAACTCCGCCGAAAGAAAGACCATTTTTTTCTGAAGCACTAAAGAGTTCTTTGTTTGACTCATCCCAGGTGAACTTTGATTCTATTTCACAATTGTTTTATGACAGTTTAGCCATTTCTGCGTGGAAGAGTTATCAGGGGACGAAATGGGCATTAAGAGTCAATCCATCAAGCGGTAACCTGCACCCAACTGAATCTTATCTGATTTCAGGTCCCATAATGGGGCTAACTAATTCTCCTACAATTTCCCATTACTCTCCCTTAAGCCATAGCTTGGAAATTAGGGCTAATTTCCCAAATGAGGTTTGGACCAAAATGGTGAAAGGATTGCCTGCTGAAACGATGTTTATAGGATTGAGCTCTATTTACTGGCGTGAAGCTTGGAAATATGGGCTGAGAGCGTTTCGTTATTGTCATCACGACTTAGGTCATGCAATGGCAGCAATCAATTTTTCCTGTGCTTGTTTGGGGTGGCGAGCTAACTTGGTGGACCGTTTTTCAACTAAAGATTTGGAATGTATTCTTGGGTTAGTTCATACGAATGAGAATGAAGTAGAGGTGCCGGATTGCTTAATAGCTATTATCCCTAATCAAGAGTGCTCGAAAATTAATATCAATAAGCAATTCATCGCCGATGATTTTTTAAAATTAACCTGGCATGGGATACCGAATATTTTAAGTAGTGATCATCTTGAGTGGGAAGGAATACAAGAGGCTTCCAAAAGCTGTGAGAAACCCTTTACTGAAAGTCACTTAAACTTGGAAAGAGAGTTAGAGGTATTATCTGATCTTCTCGATAACGATACTTATCCTCTCCAAAAAGCTATCCATCAAAGAAGAAGTGCTGTCTCAATGGACAGGAAAACAAGAATCGATCGGAAGACATTTTATCAGTTTTTAATTAAAACTAATCCGCAGTTAAATCCGGCGCCATTCCAATCTTTTTCTTGGGAGCCACAAGTACATTTAGGATTGTTTGTTCATCGTGTGAATGATCTTCCAACCGGTTTATATTTATTAGTAAGAAATAAAAAATATTTAAGGGAGCTGAGGGAAAATTTTAAGAAAGAGTTTTTGTGGGAAAAGCCAGATTTTTGTCCAGCAGATTTAGATTTATTTTTACTTGAGCAAGGCGACTATCTAGGTGCATCAAAGTCTGTCTCTTGTGGGCAGGATATAGCAGGAGATGGGTGCTTCAGTCTTGGAATGATAAGTGCCTTTGAAAAACCTTTAACCCAATACGGTGCTTGGTTTTATCCGAGGTTATTTTGGGAGTGTGGCGCTATTGGACAAGTATTATATTTGCAGGCAGAGGTCAGCGGTATTCGAAGTACTGGTATCGGGTGTTTTTTTGATGACCCAGTTCATGATATTTTTGGGATAGAAGATATGAGTTATCAATCTTTATATCACTTTACTGTAGGTGGACCGGTTGAAGATAAAAGGCTGACTACGCTCCCTCCATATTTAGAGAAAAAAAACTGATTTAAATGAGAACTAAAGTAAAAGCATCCAATTTAAAACAGTTTGTTTATCTCTGTTAAAGAAGTATGAAAACTTATCTACGATTCCTTTTTAAAGAATGTCCCTTTGATCATTAGGTATGCAGGGCGGTTTCCAGGTTCATGTATCTTCGGTATTCCTAGCTTCTGTTTACATTGAGAACATTCAAGCGGAGGGATTTCTGATTTTAGTTTTGAGTTTTTAAATTGTTTAAAAAACTTAGGTTCTAAAATTTGTTTAACATAAATACGTATGAGGGTGCCGGAACCTTCCTTTCGACACCTTAAAATATACCCATTGCATTGGCTGCAAAATATAATGAAAGATCGGCTTGGCATATAAAAAGTTAAGGTCGAAAGAGAAGCATTTTTAGATATAGATTGAGGTATTTAAATTGAGATACAAATTAAATAAAAAATATGGAAGTGTTAGTGTTTGTTATCTGACTAAAAAATTTTAAAATGATTGAGGTGATTTCTCTATCTTTCATTTGTTCGCATTAGGATTCAATGCAAGACTGAATGCCCTTTTCTAGCCTTTTTTTATTAAGGTTTCGACCAATAAAAACCATTTTATTTTCTTTAGATCTATTATTCCATGGATCTTCAAAACGGCCTTCGAACAACATGTAGACACTCTGAAAAATGTAACGTTTGTCTGAATTATTGGCATTGAGGATACCTTTAGACCGAAATACGTCCATTCCTTCCATTATTAACAGCATCCTTAACCAGTGGTTGAATTTATCAGGGTCAATGGTGCCAGAACAAGCAATTGAGACAGAGGTTATTTCACTTTCATGTTCATGGTGGTTATCGTGAAGGCCATGGTCAAGGAACTCATTGTCTGAAAGATTAACGTTACTAAGATCAAAACCACCAATGTCTATTAGATGATTTAGATCTATTTGCGCATTTTTAGTGTTAAATAGTATTGCTGTGGGATTAATGGCACGAACATAGTCCTCTAAATTTTTTAATTCTTCGTGGGATACTAAGTCAGACTTATTAAGAAGTAGGACATGTGAGAAAGCTATTTGTTCCCATGCGACCTCAACATCTTTAAGATGGTTCCAGGCATTTTTAGAGTCAATTAGTGTGATGATGCCATCTAAAAAAAGTGATTGATTGATTTCATTTTCTAGGAGAAATGCTTGGGCTACTGGACCCGGAGAAGCGAGTCCTGTCCCTTCGATAACTACGTAATCAAATTTATCTTGACGATTCATTAACCGATTCAAAGTTTCAATTAGATCGCTTCGCACCGAACAACAGATACAACCATTTTTCATTTCAAATATTTCATCACTTTTCCCAATGAGAAGATCTGAATCAATATCCGTATCGCCAAACTCATTTTCAATGACAGCAATTCGCTTCCCATGTTTATTTTTAAGTATATGGTTAAGAAGCGTGGTCTTTCCGGAGCCTAAGAAGCCAGTCAATAAGGTAACGGGAATAAGTTTTTCTTTAGGTGAGCTCATGTAGCTATATTCATAGAGAAAGATTATTTAACTTGGTTGAATTATAGAGTTATATAATCCTATATAGTAGAGTGCAATTCAACGTGTGAGTTTAATAATAGGATTCATTAAGCGAAATTTTTACTTGAGATATTTTTTCTAAATATATTTAAGGCAAGAGCATAATTATTTTTTGGAGGTAATGTGTGGCTGATAAAAGATACCTGCTGCAGTTTAAAGCAGCTACCGGATTTAAAGTAGTATTGGAATTTGGTGGAGAGGAAGAATTGAATCAAAATATTGAGAGAGTAAAAGAGGCTGAGCTGACATGGGAGAGGCTCCCAAGTTTTAATTTAAATTTTGATCAAGCTGACTTATTTATGGACATGAGAAGTCCAGAGTGTATAGAACAGTTTGATTTAGAAGATTGGTTGTAAAGGCCAGTAATAAATTGTGTGACAGGCTACATTTTATAGATCATTAAAATAAAGCCGAGAATTACACTGAACGCAACCATCCAAGCCATGAATTTCAACATTATTTAGTGTTTTTTATGAGGTAAGTCTTAAGTTAAATAAAATAACCAAGTAGAAAATAAAATATATCTTGAGTTTTTTAACTAAAGAATTGATGAAAATTAATTTAGACTGAATATAGGCAGGTCGTCAGATTTTGTTCTTTGGAGGATTTTCTCGACAGCGCACCCAGGAAGGACTTTGTTGGATAACTCGATTCCATCGCGTAATCGGAGTGCCTCAGCTAAATTTAAAGGTCGTTTTCTTAACGGCCATTTTTGAGTCGGGGCCATAATATTTATTTTATAACAATCTATTTATTATAGGAGATTTATAAATTATAAATTATACATTTGTTAAATTCAAGATTTTAAAAATGTATTTAAAGAAATTATATTTCTAGGCATTCAAAAGAGCTAGTCCCGTTTTTTATAATCTTTGGCATCAGAAAAATCGGTATCGGTTGTGTCTGCCCCACTAAAATCAGCGTCAGTGAGAATAGCATTTGAGAAGTTTGCATCTGCTAGTTTCGTCCCGGTTAGGTTGGCTTGCGATAGATTTACTTTAGAAAAATCAGCATGCTCTAGGTCTGCCCTGTGAAGATTGGAGTTTTTGAGATTAGCCTGATGGAAGATTGCTTTGGTAAGTTTTGCTCCGGATAAGTCACTTTCCTCAAGGTTGGCATTTTTTAAATTAGCATTTCTAATATCAGCACCTGTTAGAAATGAGTTTTTAATTTCCGCGTTTTCCAGAACTGATTCTGTTAAATCAGCACGGCTTAAATCAACCCCTGTCAATTTTGCTCCAGTAAAATCTGCCCCCTTCATATTTCCTCCGCTCAGGTCGGCTCCTGAAAGATCAACGCCCGCAAGTTTTCCCTTGCTGATGTTTGCTTTAGTTAGTTGAGCTTCTTGTAAAGATGCATCTTTCAGCTTTATTCGCCCAAGGTCTGCTCCGTCTAATTCAACCTTTTCAAGTTTAGCGTTCGTAAGATCGGCTATATTGAGATCTGCTTCTTTTAAATTTGAGTTGAGTATGTGAGTGCGCCTTAGAATAGCTCCTCCAAGTTTTGCCCTCAAAAGATTTGTTCCTTTAAGTTTTGCATCTGACATGTCTGCTCCGGTGAGGTCAGCACGGGTTAAGCAAGCATCAGCAAAGTCGGCCTTTACAAGTTTTGAACCTTTAATCTGTGCCCTATTGAGATTGGTGCCTATGAATTTCGCTTCAAAGAAGACGGCCATGCTTAGCCTCGCATCAGTGAAGTCAGCATTATTTAAGTTAGCGCCACTTAATTTAACTCGGTTAAAATCAGCTCCTATGGCTTTTACATTGGTTAATTCTGATCGACTAAAATCAGCTAAACCGCATGTAACTTCATTCAGGTTCGCGTTAGTAAGATTCGATTCGATTAATTTACACTTTCTTAAATTAGCGCGTTCCAGCATCGCCTCGCTTAGATTGGCTCTGTTGAGTGTGCTTCCTTCAAGGTTAGCGTCCTCCAGAATTGCATGACTGAGATTAGCGTCTGAAAGGTCAGCTTCTGACAAGTTCGAGTCGTTTAAATTTGCATTTTTTAGATTGGTTTTTATTAGAGAGGAGTTAGATAGGTTAGCCCGATTGAGAATTGCTTTTGTAAGGTTTGCGTTTTGTATACTGATACTCAGAAAATTAAGATCTGATAAGTCGAGTTCTGAAAGATCACAATTATCAAGCGATGGGACTGGGGGGAGGTCTACTTCATCCTGCGGTTCTTCGTCTAGAGGAGCAACTTCTGCAAGAGCTTCCTCGTCAGTTTCATCTTCTTTTTCTTTATCAGAATTTTGAGAGTTATTGTCCACTCCTTTCTCCAGACTATCATCGTCTGTCTCGGGCGGGTTTTCTTCTACATCTTCATGAGCTTCTTTGACAGCTTTGTATGCAGCGTATTCCTCGAGTCGTTCTTCCACTTCTTCGCGCGTCATTTTTGCCATTATTGAGTTCTCGTATCAAGTGAGATTTCGATATCGCGGATTCAATTGTAATGCAGTGAATCGATTTGGGTAGTTTTTTAGTACGTTGATTTAAGGAGAAACAATAGCCTAGGTCTAGGGATAACGCAAGTCTTTAGGGATAAAAATTAGGTGATTAATGATTATATCAATCATTGGCCTTTGTTTTACTATGAATTTTAGGATAGAAAGTTTGAGATGACCTTATTTGGAATTTTCTTGTATGATTTTAAACGAATACTCTAAACTGTTAACGATTTGTTAGCCTAAATAATTTAGTCGAAAGTTTTATAGATTGAGAGGTTGGTTTTGAATGTGGTGAGGTCGACATTGCTATATGATGGTGAGTGTAGTTTTTGTGCTTGTTGGGTCGAATGGTTAAAGGCAATAACAAAGGATCAAGTTGAGTATTTACCTTTTCAGTCATCTCGCGAACGATTCCCACAAATTTTAATTGAGGATTGTGAACGTTCGATTCATTGGGTTGATCCAAAGGAAAATGTGTTTAAAGGGGCAGAAGCAATTTTTAGAATTCTAGCCTGTGTTCCTGGTAGAACATGGCCCCTATGGATGTATGAAAATACCCCTGGTTTTGCTTTAGTTGCCGAGCGTGTTTACCAAATGGCCTCTAAAAATAGAAAGTTTCTCAGATTTATTTGTTAATCATGCTCTGAATTGATAGAAAAAAATCTTTGTGAATTTCGATCGCTAGTCATTAATTAATTTAATTTGGTACCATCGATTATTTCTAGGACGAAGAGATATGGATCTGGAAGATGAGTTAGGCGATATTCTGGAAAAGGCTCGAGATGGTAAAAGGTGGAGTCAGGTTGACTTGGCAAACTCAACGGGAATATCCATAGAAGATATTGTACGCATTGAAAATTACGAGTGGATTCCAGAGGAAAAGGTTGTTTTTAAAATAGCCAATGCCCTTAATTTACATGGTCCTTCTCTGGCTGATATTGCTGGTGGTAAATGGACCCCAAAAGAGACAACTGTAGACCCTGGCAATTTCGATCTCATTTGTCTCAATGTGTTTATGGGCAGTTACCCAGTAAAATGCTACTTGCTGATTTGTCGAGAAACTCGCTCAACGGCGATCATAGATACCGGTGCTAATCCGGAAGTAATAATAAAAAAAACTTGCGCATTAGGTGTTAAACCAAAAATGATTTTGTTGACTCATACACATCCGGACCATGCTGGGGGTTTGGCCCAATTGGATAGAGAGTTTGGATGCCCCACCTGGGTTGATAAAATAGAACCTCGTCCCTCTGGGAGTCGTGACTTGCGTATAATAGAGGGGGGCGATTCAATTATGTTAGGCAAGTTAAAAATCAGGACTATCCCTACCCGTGGTCACACCCCAGGAGGAATCTCTTTCAAGGTAAACCATTCCGTTTTTTCCGGGGACGCTATTTTCGCCGGTTCTATGGGACGCGCCAACTCTTCTTGGGTGGGTTTGTTCGATTCTATTACTAAAAATTTATTAACACTGCCCGAGAATACGCGTCTATACCCAGGACATGGTCCTGCCACGACTGTGGGTGAGGAAAAAATGCACAATCCATTCTTTTACGACAAAGTTTTCCAATAGATACGTCTTTATTTCGAATTATACTTCGCTAAGCCCCCTTCGTTTCTTTTCGCATTTTGCATTGCCTGGAATAAATTTTATATTTTTCCTTTAGTTTGTTCCGGTCTGATAGCTGTGGTAATCTCATGAGACGATCAATTTTTCCAAAATTAATCCTCAAATGAAAAAAACTATTTACTCTTTCTTTTGTGTAGTTCTGGCTTGGGCTATTGTAGGTTGTCCTAACTCAGGTAAGATCCGTAAAAAGATGCCTCGTTTATTTACTATTAATTTTGTTATGGAAACAGGCGCTGAACCTTCTTTTATGATCTCTGAAGATTTTAATCGTGATGGGAAAATAGATTTAGTGGTTACCAACAGTGGAGACAACACCCTATCCTATTTTAAAGGGAATGGCGATGGGACATTTAAAAGTCAGATAATTATGAAAGCAGGTGAAGATCCTATTTGTGTTGTCACATCAGATTTTAATAATAATGGTTACCTCGACCTTGCTGTCTTGAACTATAGGGATCAGACTATCAATATTTATTTTAATTCTCGGTTCGGGAACTTTAAGAAGACAGGAATAACTTTGAGACCAGGAAAAATTCCCATTAATATGATATCAGGGGATTTTAATAGAGACGGAATTAATGATCTTGCCGTTACCATGCGTTACCATAAGGTAATGATTCTTTTGGGAAAGGGTAAGGGACGCTTTAAGAATCCAGTCCCAATTAAAGTAAAAGGACAGCCAACAGCGATTGTTGTAGGTGATTATGATAAGAATAAGATTCTTGATATTGGGGTTGCATTAGCAGGGTCGGGTAAAACTGGGGTGCAGATTTTGTGGGGTGTGGGCGACGGCACTTTTGAGTCCTCAAATATTATTAAAGGAGGTGGACAGCCGTTGACACTTGCAAATATAGACGTTGATAATGATGGCTATGACGACCTTGTTTCATCAAGCAATGCTCTTCATTCAATGACTTTAATTCGAAATAATAGAAACAAAACCTTCACAACCCTCAAAGACTTTGCTTCCGGATCTTTCCCGAAATTTGTAGTAGTTGCTGATTTTACTGGGGATAGTAGGGCTGATTTAGCGGTGTCTAACCCAACAGATGATTCAATAACAGTCTCCCTTGGGAGGGGTGACGGAACCTTTACGTGGCCCCCTATTGCTCACGTTGTGGATGAGCATCCCCAAGGAATTGTTGTGGGTGATTTTGATCATGACGGGTTGATCGATATGGCCGTTACATGTAGAGATAAGAATTTAGTGAATATTCTTTTGAAAAGAAATATCGTTGATCCTAAACCTGATAATCCAGTTCAGCCGATTTCTAAAGCTAAACAGGCTGCATGATCTAAAAAATCTAAGAGATAAAATCCTCACACCGCGGCTATAGGATCTTCCTTTTTTTCTTTGATCACGAAAACACTTCCCTCGGGATAAACTCCGAGGATTACTTTCGGTTCAATGATTCGAGCGACATCCAAAACGTTGCGGTATCCTTCCAAGTGATTGTTGGCCATAGGTAAAAGAACGTATTCGTATGCTTTGCTTCTGAGTTGTTCCATTAAATGGGGTTCGATAGTTTCTAGAGAGAAAAACCCATCACCATAATTATAAATACGATCAATTCCTGAATTTGATTCTAATTCTTCTGCTATCGCGTTTTGCCCTAGTAGGTCCACGTTTGATTTTCTATATTGGTTCATCGCAGTGATAATAATTTGAATCATCCATAGTCTTGCGCTTCTTAATACAAGGACGGTAGAATTTTGAGGGATAGACTTGAATGATTCTTTTGCAATATCCATGAATGTTTTTGCGCCAATTTTTGCCTTTCCACGATCAAAAGCATCTAAGGCTTCGTGTTGTTTGTTTTGGATTTCTTCAGCGCAGTAATTAGGATATTCAACCACTACATGCCCATTACCATCAAAATTATCATTGGTTACCTGGGTCTTGATTAGATTTTTTTCAACACAGCTATTATAGAAATCGGTTCCAGGTTGAGGTGTGTTGATAGAAACTTGTATTTCCTGCATCAAACCATTACTTGCCAGTTCGTAGACAAGGTCAACCGTTTTCTGGTCTTCTTCAGGAGAAGATCCAAGTCCTCCAACACTTATGGTTCCATAAAACAGCATGCCTATATTTTTCCCAAAATTTAGAATAGAGCGTAATTTTTTAATGTCGTGTTTTTTTCCAAGGGTCATTTGTTCTGCTACGTGATCACTTCCTGTTTCGATACCAAAGCGGATCTTATAGTATCCAGCAGATTTCATTTCGACGAGGGCTTCTTCATCTAGTGAAATATATTCACACATTGCTTCGTATTTTAAATCGTCGAGCCCAGATCTTTTGATTTCCTGTGAAAGTTGGATGTTGAAATTTTTTTGAATATTATGCGTTTCTTCGTCAAAAAAAATTCCTTCCATTTCAGGGTACTTGTCTTTTAATCCTTTAATTTCTTGAATTATGCTGTCAATATTTCGTGGTCTCCAGTTTAGTTGATCATAGTATAACGTTGCAGCAGCACAAAAATTACAGCGTCTTGGACATCCACGAGATCCATACATTTGAATTTGTCTAAAGCGGCAGTTTGGTTCATGGTAATCTATTCTTCGGACATCATCATCCTCTGGAAATGGTAAGAGGTTGATGTCGGGAAGTTCGCCTCTTGAGTTGGGGTAAACTCCGGGAATAATTTTTGGATCTTTACCTCGGACAAGATCCAATACTGCAAATTCATATTCGCCCACACACACAAAATCTGCTATCTTTAGCACTTCTTCAGGGTTGGCCATAGGGTGTTGGCCAGTCAAAATTACTTTTGTTTTGAATTCTTTTTTAATAGCTTCCGCAAGACGTAGGTCCTCTCTGATTGTACGAGTCGAACTTTCCATTACCAACCAGTTTGGTTTCTCTTCCCGCAATCGTTGAATATAAGTATCAAAACCCCAAGCGTTTAGAACACCGTCTAAAAACTTAATTTCATGATTAGTTTCTCGTTTCAAAAGCGAGGATGTGTAGGCTAATTCCCAAGGATAATAACTACAGTTGGTATGGTTTTTTACTCCCAGAGACCATCGTGATGGGACGTGCACCATGTGGTAACCGTTGGTATCGACGCCGACCGAATTAGCAATGACAATTTTCATTTTTAAGCTTCCTTCTCCGATCAGGACTAAACTTTTTGGTGAACTCCTGGTGTAATGCCGTGAATGTTTGAAGATTCTGTGTGTTGTGAAAGATCTGCCTTTTTCTGTTTTTGGGAGGGGTCCTGGGAGGAAGTAATTGTAAATATTTTACGGATAGGCCACTCTAATAAAAACCCTAATGTGATAAATGCAAATAGAATAATTGTAGTAAATGCATTTATAACAAACCAAGTAAAGGAGGTTTTTTCGAGAAAATATTTTTTGAGTACTCCCCATCCGTCGAACTCAATAAATGTTCCTCGGACATTATATCCTCGAATATTCTTTGCTCCAGAAAGCCAAGCCAGAAAATCGATATTGGAATATCCCATGCCATGATCAATATTGTAGAGCGCTATTGCGAGATCAAACTGGCCAAAACGAATTTTTCTAATCACCTTATTTTTAAGGCTAAAAAGACTCATGCGGTTTGTGGTGCCGGCGGAGATCATAGCGTCGACGTTGGGATTGTTTTCTAGATTTTTTCGAACAGTCTCAGGGGCAAGGACAGTAATTTTTGAACTCGGAAACTCGTTTTTTAGAGAGTTTATGGTAGTGTTTAGTGTGTTGGCTGCAGACCTGATAAGAAGAATTTTTTTAGGTCTGGTAGTATCTTTCATGAGTAATAGCGTAGTTTTAATTTATTGATGAAAAAAATACCCCGAAGCAGAGCTAAAGCTCCGCTTCGTTCGTTACCGAAGGTGTGATCGTCCCTGATCGCCCGGGTTTTCCAAATCGAATACTTTCCCCTCAATATTAACTGCAACCATTTTTTCGATTCCAATTCGTCTCGCGATAGCTTTTACATCAGCATATCCATTGCCAGACATATTATGGTAAGGAATGACCCCCAAGGAATACTTCCGCTTGGATAGATCTTGTAGTAGAGGGCGGGGAAATAGGTCGTTATTAAAGTGCCCATCCCCATATAGAAATACATCATCTACATAATTATTTAATTTAAGCTCATTGATTACTGCATTTTGTCCTAGTACCGAGATTCGGCTATCTTGATATTGTTCGTGTAGGGATCCTAGGATGTCATTGACTTGTTTCATGCGGGCAGTGCGAAAAAGAAGAATTTCGCGTGTTGAATTGATTTCAATGGAGTTGAAATTATCTTTTGCCGTAGATGTATAACGATTGTTGAACCCTTTTTCGTATAGCTTCTCAGCTTCTCGAAAATTCTTCATAACCATCTCTGCTGGATATTGTGGGTTATCAACTACACAATGATTGCCACCATCAAAATGTTTCCAATCAACATTTCGCAGGTATCCTTTTTGTTTCATGCGATTGTAGAACGGCGTTCCAGGTTGTGGTGTGCTGATGGAAAGTTGAAATCTCCACAATAATTGCCGGTCAAGCAGATCATTCATTAGCGCTAGAGTTTTCTTGTCGCAGTCATCAGTTGAGCCTTCACCGCCAAAAGTAAATGTCCCGTAAAATTTCAGCCCTATATTAGTGCCGTGTTCCATGAGTTGTTTGAGGCGCGGGACATTAAACTTTTTCATTAAATCCATCCCCTGTGCGGCTTTTTCTCCAGCAGTTTCAATGCCAAGTCTTATCATATAATATCCAGCACTTTTCATTGCATCGAGTACTTCCTCGTCCATTGGCCACTGTCCGCACATGACATCATATTTCAGATCATCAAGGCCATTCTGTCGAATAGCTTTGGTTAGTTCGAGCATATATTTTTTACTGCCGTTGTGGACTTCTTCGTCAAAGAAGATACCTTCCAATTGCGGGTACTTTTCTCTGAGGGTTTGCAATTCATAAACAACGTTTTGGGGATCTCTTGATCGCCAGTTGGGATGCGCGTAGGAAATATTCCCGCATACACAGAAGCTGCATGATAATGGGCATCCACGTGAAGCATAGGCTTGAATCTCTAAGTATTCGCTTGAAGGTTCGCCAGGTATTCCATAAGCCAGCCTGGAAACGTCGTCGTCTTCAGGTAATGGCAGTTTGTTAACATTCAGGGGAGAACGCAAGGCATTGGGATACAAGCCTAGAATATCGTTTGGGTCTTTACCTTGAAGAATCTCGAGAATGGTCATTTCGTACTCACGAAGAACTACATAGTCAGAATATTTACTAACTTCTTCGGGGAAGGTGGTAGCATGTGGTCCGCAGATGATAAACGTTGTTCCAAATCTTTTCTTGAGTTCTTTTGCGAATCGGCTGTCAGCATTGATCGTCCGGGTTGCGCAGTCCATGATCAGATAATCGGGGCTAAAATCGGATACCTTTTCAACAAAGGCGTCATGATCTAGTTTATCTAAGCACCCATCAAAAAATCTCACCTCGTGGTCAGTATCACGTTTAAGTATAGAGGAACAATAGGCCAGTTCCCATGGGTAGTAGGTGAAAATATTTAAATCCTTTGTGCTATTGGTCCAACGACTGGGGGAGTGGATCATTGCATATCCATCAGCATCAATACCAACAGAATTACAGACAGCAACCTTCATCAAAGCCTCGCTTGATATGAGTTAATATTTTTTGACCAGGATTTTCTTCCAGTACTGGTATTGAGAACTCCTGAAATAACACAGGGCATACCTTCTTAATCGTTGCAAGATGGGTCCCCTTTTAAGGCCTGACACAAATTTTGTGCCGGTAGGGAGTCAGCAAAAAGCCGTCACCGCTTGGGCCACTAAAGTCTATGTCTCATAGCGGTTAAAATCAAATAAAACTTAACAGGCTTATTTTAAGGATATGAATTCTAAAGCTTTAGTTTGTTTGTGTTTATGGCAGTTTGATGGGTAGCTTGATAAAACTTGATACGTTGAGGTTAGCATGAATCCGGGGTAATGATTTCATTCCTTGACATCACTTTGACTGCTTGCAAACATGGCAGGCTATTTTATAAAAGGTTTTACATTAAACTCTTGGTATCTAAGCATCAGGATAACGAATTATGAGCGGTGAAGAAAAAGATGTAGCTGAAAAAGATAATGAAAGTAGATTTTTTTCACGTCTAAAATCGGGCCTCAAGAAAACTCGTGACAGTTTTGCAAGTGGAGTTATTAGGGTAGTGAGTGGTCCTACGGAATTGGGGCCTGAATTATGGCAAGAGTTGGAAGAGGTTCTATTATCCGCAGATATGGGTGTTCCCACAATGACTTGGATCATGGAGGCATTAAAAAAAGAAGTACGTGAGTCACCCGGTACCGAAAAAGAAGAAATTGTAAAACTCTTGAAAGGACTTCTTTTGGGTATTTTAGAGGGAATCCAAGTAGAGACAACATACCCGTCAGAACGTCCTTACGTAGTTATGGTGATTGGGGTTAATGGGTCAGGAAAAACAACTACCATAGGTAAGCTAGCTGCTAGATATAAAGCGCAAGGAGAGCAGGTTATGCTTGCAGCGGGCGACACCTTTCGCGCAGCAGCGACCGAACAATTGCAGGCTTGGGCGCAACGTATAGATGTTCCCTGTGTGAGTCAAAAAAGCGGGGCTGACCCCTCTGCTGTGGCATATGATGCTGTTCAATCTGCGGTAATAAAGAAAGTCGATAGAGTTTTCGTTGATACAGCGGGGCGTTTACAAACTGATAAGAATTTAATGGAAGAGTTAAAGAAGATAAAACGAGTTATTAAAAAAATTGTCCAAGAGGCGCCCCATGAAACCCTTCTGGTCCTTGACGCTTCTATAGGACAGAATAGCTCATCTCAGGCGAGATTATTTAACGAAGAGCTTGATGTCGACGGGATTGTGATGACGAAGTTAGACGGCTCAGCTAAGGGAGGGGTATTATTTAGTATTGCTCGAGAGCTAAAATTACCAGTTCGGTTTATAGGTGTTGGCGAACAGGTTGATGATCTGCAGCCTTTTGATCCAAGATCGTTCGTAGATGCTCTGTTTGATTAGTATTTTTCAGGTTGTGCTGTTTTTATCCATCAGCCATGTAAAACTAAAAACTATAGCCATGTTAGTCAAATTTATTAATCGTTCCCTTATTTATACCTTCTTTGAAAGCTTGAGTTTCCCGGGTCAATATTTTGCTTAGTAGTAGAAGCCCTATCAAGTTTGGGACAGCCATCAGCGCATTCATTGCGTCAGAAATGTTCCATACAATCTCTAATTCAAAGAGTGCACCCATAAACACAAAAAGTACCCATGCATATCTATAAAGACCTATCCACTTTTCTTTAAAAAGGTATTCAAAGCACTTTTCGCCATAATACTCCCACGCCAATATAGAAGAAAAACCAAAAGTGACTGCGCTTGAGCTGACAATGATGTTCCCCCATTGCCCAGGCAAGCCACTTGAAAAAGCCTGAATAGTTAAGGCGACGCCTGTTTCTCCTGAAATCCAAACACCTGAAGAACTTAAAGCCAGTGCGGTAAGGGAGCAAATAATCAGCGTATCTAAAAAGGTTCCTGTCATGGAAACGAGGGCTTGTTTTCCCGGATGGTTGGTCCTTGCAGCAGCCGCAACAATAGGAGCACTTCCCATCCCAGACTCGTTAGAAAACAGTCCACGTGCTACACCGAAGCGAATGGTTTGTGCTAAAGTAGCTCCAACAAACCCGCCAGTCGCAGCTGTTCCAGTGAAAGCATGTTCAAAAATCAATATTATTCCAGAGCCCAGATGAGATAAGTTATTAAGTATTACAATGGTGGCTCCAATAAAATAAATTAAAACCATTATAGGTACGAAATAACTTGCGACATCGGCAATTCTTTTTATTCCTCCTATTACCACCATTCCGGTCAGCAAGGCTAAAACGACTCCCACCAAAAAATTACTAGTTCCTAGCGTTACGGATAGGGCGCGGGCCGTGGTATTTGATTGAATCATATTACCAATGCCAAATGCGGCTAAGGCCCCAAAAATAGCAAAGCAACTGCCAAGCCATTTTTGACCTAAACCGTGCTCAAGGTAATACATGGGACCACCAGAAATTTCACCATACTCATTAACATATCGATATTTGACAGCTAAAAAACCTTCAGAATATTTGGTGGCCATTCCTACCAATCCAGTTATCCACATCCAAAAAATTGCTCCGGGTCCTCCCAATACTACTGCAGTGCTCACGCCAGCAATATTACCCATACCAACCGTAGCTGCTAAGGCGGTCATTAATGATCCAAAATGTGAAATATCCCCTTCTCCACCGCGCTCTTTAGAGAAGGTTAATCGAAACGCGTATGTAAGGTTTCTGATTTGAATCCCTCTCAAACAGATCGATAGCCACACCCCCGTTCCTAACAGAAGGATCAGAAGCCACGGTCCCCACATGAGTTTTGCAAATCCGGCAAATAGTGAATTCATCTATCGATCTTGTTAGCTAGGAATAACCAGTAGTTAAACAGTAATAAATTGAAGAAAATGGAGGCACCGGGCGGACTCGAACCGCCGATAAAGGTTTTGCAGACCTCTGCCTTACCACTTGGCGACGGTGCCTGAAATGTGAATTTAAAACAAAAGAGAGGGGAAGTGGAGCGGGAGAAGGGGTTCGAACCCTCGACTTCAACCTTGGCAAGGTTGCACTCTACCACTGAGTTACTCCCGCGAATATCTGATTAATTAAGAGTTTACAGGATGCCTTATTATATTTTCCTTAAAAGGTTTGTCAAATTCTATTTTTTAAGGAAACGTGGTTCTGTTCCTGTGACAATCCGGCGAATGTTTTCGTAGTGTTTACACACTATTAGGACGGCAATCCCTAAAGACATGTATTTGTACGAGAACGGAGACTCTGCAAATACACTAAATATTGGTAAAGCTATCGCTGCAATAATAGAGCTGAGAGAAACATACTTTGAAACCCACAAGGTGAAAACAAATACTGCCACAGCCCCCAATGTTTCTATCGGCATTATATACAAATGAACACCTAGTCCTGTAGCAACACCTCTTCCGCCTTTAAAATTCAAGAAAACTGAGAATAGGTGACCAAAAAAAACCATGATCCCTGCTCCAGCAATCGTAAAAGGGTCGTCTGAGACCCACGAGGCCATAGCTACACCCAGTAATCCCTTAAGCGTGTCTCCCAACAGGGTTAAAGCCCCTGCTTTTTTACCTAGTATTCTAGTGACGTTGGTTGCGCCTATGTTTTTACTGCCGTGTTCACGCAGATCAATGTTTTGAATGCGGGCAAGTAAAACTCCAAACGAGATAGAACCAAGAGCGTAGGCAAAAAACCATATAGAAATACTTGTTAACATTTAAAACGAGTTATTTAGAATTTGTTTAAGTTTTAACCCAAAGGTTCGAAAGAAGTCTTAGAGTTTGATTTTCTTTTTAATTTTTCTTTAGCTCGTTTTTCAATTTGGCGGACTCGTTCGCGGGACACACCAATTTTTTGCCCTATTTCTTCTAATGTTTTTGCTTCCCCATCGAAACCAAAACGCATCCTTAAAATTTCTTTTTCGCGCTCAGGTAGGTTCATCAACAACGCGCTAATTTTAGAGTTTAATTCTTGTTTTATTACTTGTTCATCACAGGGTATGGCATCTTTTTTTTCCAGTAAGTCAAGGTATGTGGTGTCTTCTCCATTTTTGAGTGGGGTGTCTAAGGAAAGTTGTTTTTGATAGCCACGCATAATATTTTCGTATTCATATATAGATAGTTTTTGGTGTTGAGCTATCTCGCTTTGTGTTGGTTCTTGGCCAAGACTCTGGGCTAAAATTTTAGAAATTTTTAGCCCTCGGTGCATTTTTACAGCTTGTTTGACAGGAAGTTTGACTGCTCCTGCATACGAGGCCAGGGAGTGGACCATAGCTTGCTTGATCCACCAAACAGCGTAGGTGATAAACTTTACTTGCCGTGAAGGATCAAATCTCTTGGCAGCTTGAATGATACCGATGTTTCCTTCTTCAATTAAATCCTGCAGGGAGAGTCCACATCCACGGTACTTATTGGCTACTGATACAACATATTTCAAGTTTCTTTGAACTAGTTTTTGGAGCGCCGCAATGTCACCTTCCGCTATCTGATGACCCAATTCATACTCTTCATCGCGAGTCAGCGGTTTAATTTTGCTGATTTCACTCATATAGCGAGTTAAAGCGTCGGGGCGTGAACCTGTATTTAAGTTTTCCCCATTTAATTTTTGGAATTTTGTTTTGACGGTCATCAGCATCGTTATCTTAATTAACGTAAAGCTGTAAGCCTCTTTTTTGCTTGAAGCATGAACTGGCTTCTAGGATATTCTCTGATAAACTTCTTATAAAGTAAATGTGCTTCCTTGAAGTTTTGTTCATAAAAATACGATTCTGCGATAAGAAACGCGGCTTCATCAAAAAACTTTTGTTTTGAGTGGTCATCCAGAAGACTTTTGAGCCTGGAAATGGCCGAAAGGTAAGCCCCTGTACGGTAATAGAATTTTCCGACCTCGAAAACATTTTTTGATAAATTAAAATCGCATTTATTTATTTTTTGTTTAGCCTGCCTCAGGTACTGGCTCTTGGGAAACCGGTCAATTAACTGTTGGAATCCGTCACGCGCATCTTTTGTTGCAACCTGATCTCTTGAGGTTAGATCCATACGTTGATAGTCCGACATGGCTTTATAAAAGTAGGCTCGGTCGATATTTTTATGCTTCGGGTATAAATCAATAAACTTTTTAAAATGAAATTTTGCTTCCTCATACTCCTCAATACTATAATGAGATCTAGCCACAAGCAGTAGCGCTTGCGATCGTTTCTTGCTGTCAGGAAAATCTTCAATGAGTTGTGTGAATAGGGTTTTTGCTCGGAGGTTTTGACCTAGTTTAATCGCTTTGATTCCCTCTTCAAGTAGTTCTTTAGGTGAATCGAGTACGATTTCTTTGGCGAAGAGCGAGCAGGAACAAATTGTTAAAAGACCAGCGATGATACTTATGGCGACAGGTGGGTGAATGTTAATTGTAAAAAAATTTTTAACGATCATTTTATGTATATAATAATCAGAATAGGAATTTGTAACACAATATACACCAAAGTCTTTTGAAGTGAGTGTTTTTTGTCCGTGCCTTACTATGCAGTCTTTAATTATGCTATAAGTGCGGATTGGTTGTTAGATTTGCTGATTTAATAGCGCGGATGCGCTATAACTTAAAAATTGAGTAGGTACACATTTGACCCCAAAAATAAAACTTTTAGTCTTTGCGGTGATTTTAGTGGTGGTTGGTCTTTCTCCAGATTTGTATGCTGCTGAAATAGTCAATCCTAGTTCAAATTTAAAAATTCTGGCTTTTGTGGAAAAGGGAGGATTGATGATGTATCCCATAATTTTTTGTTCCATACTTATGGCCGGAATTGGACTAGAAAGAGCCTATAATTTACGACGCAAGAATATTATTGACGGCGTGTTTCTTGATCAGTTCCGTTCGCACTGGAACTGGGATGATATTCAACTGGGATTGCAGTTATGCGCTTCTCATGACACTTCGTTAGCGCGTATTCTCAAAACTGGTTTGCTGAGGTTTGGGGAGAAGGTGGATGAAATAGAGCGGGCGATTGAGGGCGCAGGTCAGCATGAAGCCTCCTTACTGAATTCTAATTTACGCGCTTTAGGTGCTATAGCAAATATCACTCCTATGATGGGATTATTAGGCACTGTGTTTGGAATGATTAAGGCTTTTGATGTCATTTCACAAAGCGGGACAGGAAATCCGGGGTTGGTTGCCAGTGGTATTTCAGAGGCTTTGATAACTACAGCAGCAGGGATGATAGTGGGTATTCCAGCTTTGGTCTTATACCATTATTTTAGGGCAAAAATTGATCGCTATGTTTTTGAAATGGAAGAAATTTCTTTTCAACTTATTGAAGAACTTTCCTTCAAAGCCATGCGTGAAAAAAAAGAGTGGGAAAAGAAAAGAAAACCTAAGAAGGCAAAGAGAGAAGAATAAAGCAATTTACAACTTTCCTTAATGAGTAGATTCAATGCGTTTTCGAAGTGAAGATGAAGAAAATTTTTCGTTTGATTTGACACCGCTTGTCGATGTGGTGTTTCTCTTGCTTATATTTTTTATGGTATCGACAGTGTTTGTTGACTTTAAACGGCAGATGGATATTTCTTTACCTTCTTCAAAGTCATCAGTGCCAAGCGAGGTTAAGGAACCGGTTAAGGTCGAGTTGACTGTGGATAAGCAGATATTTTTGAATGGGGAAAAGGTAACCCTCGAAGAATTTGAGTTAGCGCTTTCGAAAATTTCAGTAAGTAAAAATAATGCGGCAGTTATAAGAGCAGATAAGGACTTGCCATATGGCAATGTCATTAAGATTATGGGTATTCTTCAAAGTGCTAAAATTTTAGATATTGGGGTGGCGGTTAAATGAATGTTTGCTGGCCTATTTTTGTTTCAAAATTCTTGGCCTTTTTCGGTCAACTATCCATCTATTTAGCATTAAGAGTTCATCGAAACTTATCAGGTCAATCAATGTTTCTGGATTGCTATGATCTTCATCGTTGATCACCACACCGCAATAATTCCTTTCAACATAGGCGGCCACATGTGCCTTGAACTGAGGAAAATTAGAAAATAACTCAGAGAAAATTTCTTTCTGGTACCCAGGGGTTTTGTCTTTGGGTCTGTATTTAGAAAGCTTTGATGTTAGCTTGGTTCGAAAATCTCCTTTGATAAGTATTCCCATAATTCCCCTCTTCACATGTAAGGAGTTCGACTACGGTATATATAGTTTCGTGATACTAAAATAAATTATCGATTAGTTCAATTTTATGTCGAACGTCTGATGGCCAAATTTGGAAAGATTTTTTGATGTTGGTTGTTTTGAATAAAATATTCATCGGGAGAGAGTTGATTTTACTTGTTAAAGTTAAACTTGATCATAGCATCATCCAAAACTTTTCGTGTTGAATTTGCGGCTTCATGCTGGTTTTTTAGTTCAAATAAATCAATGGCTTTCCTCAGGTTGATAATTACGAGATACTTGAATGGTGGTCCCTTCCTGAAGTTATAATAGGCCCACCCAAGATTGCCATGTGCTTCAGCATCGTCTTGTCGTCGGTGGACGACTATGTTTAATTGGGCGATAGCGTCTTCCCAGCGTTCTAGGTGATTATAGACGTTTCCTAAACTATAGCGGGCATCTAGATTACCGGGCTCCAGTTCGACGGTTTTTTCGAAAGCGACTGCAGCTTCTTTCGGTTTATTTAGATTTTTATATGCCAGCGCAAGGTTAAAATGGGCAACGGTCGCATTGGGATTACGTCCGATGGATTTTTTGTAAGCGTCAACCGCTTCCTCAAAGCGACCTTGGCGACTTAGCATATTTCCTTTTAAAAACCAATCCTCAGCTTTCTCTTGAGACCAAGTATCAGGAGCAAAGCCAAATAGAAACACCCATGTGGTTGCTGCGAGTAAAAAAGTACCATTTTGACTCATTGTGAATCTCGATTCCTGTAGTTAGATGGTTTCGATTGTACAGTATCCATTTGGGATTGGGCAAGGAGAGGGGCTGGTTATTTAGTTTAGATATTTAATAGAGTCCTCTGAACTATTTGGTCGACTTTCCGTAATCCAGTAGCGGCCTGATTTTTTTTTTAATTCTATATGGCAATCGAAAACCTCCGATAGATTGGATCCAGTGAGCATTTTGCTTTTAGTTCCTCTAGAAAAAATGGTGCCGTTTTTGAGAAATAGAACATGAGTTGTCAGGGGAAGAATTTCGTCAATATGGTGAGTTACATAGATTAGTTGAGTTTTAGTTTTTGCAAGTTTTTTAAGAGTTTGTAAAAATAGCTCCTTTGTCGGAATGTCCAACCCTGCACAAGGTTCATCTAGGATTAATAAGTCAGGATGGTTGACCAGAGCTCTAGCTAAAAGAATTCGTCGGGCTTCTCCATAGGATATTCTCCCAATCGGTTCATTGCTTAAGCTTCGTATCCCTAAAAACTCCATCCAATAGGCGGCTGTTTCTCTTTGCTTTTGGCTCGCTTGTTTATATAGCCCGATTGAAGAAAAAAAACCAGATACGACCACATCTTTGCCAAGAGTAGTAGAAGCATACTTTTCTTGAAAATCTGCAGACACAAAGCCGATTCGTTTTCTAGCGTCGCTAAGAGGGCCGTGTTTTTCATTTCCAAACCAACGGACTTTCCCACCATCAATCGGTATTAATTCTCCGAAGATAAGTTTCATAAAGGATGTTTTCCCTGCGCCGTTAACACCCACCACCGCCCAATTTTCTTTATTTTTCATGGTCCAGTTAATACCTTGAAGAACCTGCTTGCTATTTAAAAAAACATCTGCTTTGCGAATGCGGATAAGCCAGTTCATTGCAAAAAACTCATCTTTTATTGGATAGCTATCTTTTTGTTAGACGAATGGGGTGAGTGGATATTGTTGTGACTGCCTCCCATTAAGTCTACGACTGGATCCCCTCCCTCGTAATACTGAAGAATATTTACGGACGCATAAGGTTGGTTGATACGGAAAAGGTTTTTAACAGAGATCTCTAACACATGAGACAAAATCATGCGTATAACGCCACCATGGCAAAGTATAACGATATTACCGGAATGATGCTCAGCCAATATCTGCTCAAATTTTGGAATTACCCGGTCTTTGAGTTGGGAAAATGACTCGCCGCCTTCAACTTGGAAAAGTTCTATATTTTTGAGCCTTTCCTTTAGTTTCTCGGGATACTTGCGATTGACTTCACTTACACTCAACCCTTCCCAATCACCGAAGGCCAATTCACGTAATTCTTTATAAGGAACGTGTTTTAAGTTGTGTCCATCCGCTATAAATTTTGCACCTATTTGGGTTCTTTTTAGGTCGCTACTATAAACAGCATTGATTGGTAGGTTTCTTAAAGCTTTGGCAAGAAGGAGACTTTGTTCTCTTCCTTTATCTGAGAGATTGACATCAAAATGTCCATTGAAGCAAACCTTTCCGGCATTTGTGGTTTCACCGTGTCTTATAAGATATATGCGAGACGCTACTTTGCCGTTCATAGTTATTTATTTGGGCAGACAGTACTTGATAGAAAAAAAAATGGCAAGCTACAAGAGCTCGCCATTTTCTCTGCAAATATTTTAGTCAGTGACTAGTGACCACCGCCACCACCTGAGTTCCAGAGGTAGAAGTAATCCAAACCCTGAACCTTCATAAGGCCCCAGTTAATGAATAAGTAATAGAAACATACCGCGATAAAAGCGATGATGAACCAAGTAATGGATTTGGTGGTTATAAACTTCCTTTGTTCTAGATCCACAATTACCCCCTTTTATGATTTACTAAACCAAATTTTATTCAGGCCATCTTCGTTTATCGCCAAACTGAAGCGAACCAGTAAAAGAACCACAAACAAAACACAACAGTTCCCATGTATATCCATGGGCCGGCTTTTTCCTTAAGTTTTTCTATGTCCATTGAAAACGCCCCTAAAATGAAAGTGTTAAATATTAAAATAATTTACTCTTGACAGCAATAAATTATGGATGTTAGCTTAACCAAAACTTCGTTCTCTCAACACGAGGAAAGCTCATGCCGAGTAAAGATGGAAAAATCTTCGATAATATTGTTTATATAGGTCTCGGAGTCAACGGGCTCACAGCCCTTTACCTACTTCTTATGTACTTCGAGATCATTTAATCCGCGAACTTTAACACAGGGTTTTAAAAAGTGTCAAGAAGAAACCCGTTGATCTTGGGACAGTAACCTATTTTATGTCCTTTTTTATTCAAGAGCCTTTATCTCGTCCTGCGCAACACGATCTCTTACAACTATGTTTTGGGATAAACCACATATAACATAAGGTAAACTAAGGTGCTAGTTACTAAAATAAGAGCGAAGATTACCATAGTGATTCGCCCCAATTTTCTGTGGCGCTGAGCTCCATCAGGTATGGATTTTTCTATAAATTTTTCTAGATAGATCACGAGGGCTATAACACCAAAAATGATCGCCCAAGCGAGACTTGCAGCGAAAGATTTGTGCCGAATGAATGTGAGGATTGACTGATTTCCTGCCCAAAGTAGGGCAAGGGTTATCATGGTCGATTTGAAAATTTTTGGGTTTGCTTTTAATTCCCTGCTTTGGAGAATATAGTTACCATCGATTTTATCGCACGCACGAAACCCCTGAAAAATCATATATATAGATAAAATAAGCCCCAGACATACTAGAATGAGATGCGTGGTTAGGATGGGTACAAATACGTTATCGTAGACATCCTGTGGGCCACCAAAACCTTCTTTCCCCTCAAGAGTCAATACGCCTAACTGACGAGCATAGTAATACCCGATAAAATAAACCAACATTGATACCATGGATAAAAAGATCAACTTGTGGTGTTGAGTGCCCAGTCCTTTTTTTGCCAACCCCCAGGCGAAAAGAAACATTACCGTAAATAGTACTGCCAATAGGTAACTAAGATCGGCACCAAACGTGCCGGAAGGAGCCAAAAAACCAGGTTGTGCTAGTAATTTTTGCATGTTTTATGGAAGGCAAAAAAACAAAATAGAAAACGTTGGGCAGCTTTCCCGTTCAAGGTGACATCAAGGATTTGATTGGATTCTTCATCAGGATTGTTTTCTTTCAAGAAGCCAAGTCCCACCGTAAAACTCAACTATTCCTAGTATGGCTAGATAGAGAAGAGGCTCCATTTTCCACCTGCCAAAAAAAAGTAAAACTACGGAAGTAATGGTGGCAAGTCCCAATAACTGCAATGATCGTCCTAGGTAGTAAGCTAATCGATTCATTAATATTTAGCCACTTTTTTTTCGTCCTTGCCTGCTTATTGGCACCAATCAAGTCTTCAATACTTTGACAGGCGAAACCTTGGGTGGACTTTTGCACTAGGTGTAGTGCTAAATTACCTTGGGGTGTCAGCGCATTCCTTCCTTCCGAAGTAGGCTTCTCCCCTTTGGTTTGCTGACCCATTTCTTTGATTCTTTCTGATATTTCCTTGTCACTGTATAGGTCATTCAGTGGATAACTGTATAGGAGCTTTACGTAGTCTCTCTCTTTTTCAGCATTTTTTTTTGTACCCAGAACAATGTTTTCCATTTCTATGGAGGCGGGCTTCTTCTTAAATCTAGATGCCAGTTTTTTTATTTCAGTGAAATAGCCTTTCATGTCCTTATGATCTTTGAGTTCGTCCTGAGGAATTTTCGAACTTATCTCAAACTGAATATTCTCATCAACCACACGGCTGCGACTGACCTCATAAGTGATATTGTCATAGTTAAATCGTCTACCTTTTTTTTGGTCGTATTTTTTTTTCATCTCTTCTACTATAACGTTGAGACCTTTGTCTACGTATTCACAAAAAAGTATTTCCTTCAATGTTGCCATAGCGTTCTCCAGTAATAAAAATCAACCTGCACCGAAAATCAGAATTAAATTATCCAAAATTGTGTAGAACAAAATAACATGTTCATCACCTTTTGAACATACCCAGTTTGTTTTTTAAACGAGGAAAAGGATGTTAGTAGCGGTGTTTAGCCAGAAGCGGGTTTGGTGAATTGGTTCGAACCATTATCCTGATAGACATATTGCATCTTGATGCATCCCGTTTCCTTGTTGGCGCAGTAAAAATTAAGAAATTTAACTTTTGCATATTTACTATCAGCTGTTTTCATAGCGTAGGTATTGGCCTTGGCTGAAAGTTTATGAGTCAGATAATTATACGAGTACCATTTTAAAAGGATGGGGTTTTCTGTTTCTGTTTTTGTGGACATGTCCGGAGTATAGTTGTTGGTCGGCACATCTACCACTTGATCAAAATTCGGCAAACCTAAATTGATCAATCCCGCTTTGCCAAACTTGTTGGTAGCGCCTCCATTGGAGATCACCTTACTTCTGCGAAATGCTAAATCCCATTCGAGCGACGTCTTGTCATGAATTTCAACCACCTCTCCTCTCGAAAAATCGAAGTACACCCAGTTTTTTTCAGACGATGCGTTTATTACTGTTAACTTGGTTTCCAAAAGATTTGATGGTGTCGAACTTTTTGCAGGCTGAACTGAACTGGTGTTGCTAATGGGGACGACGCCTTCTTTGGGAAGATTCACACTGGGTGAGTCTACAAAATTTTCCAGTTGAACCATTTTAATAGGAACCCAGTAAAGGCCTATTAGTAGCAAACTTATACATAGATTTAGAAGAAATAAATTTCTCCAAAGATTCTTTTTTTTTAAGGTCTGCTCTTCTTTTAGCATAGAGTTGTGAGTTTGCGATTCAGATGGGTCGGTTTTTTGGCATGGTTTTGTAATGTTGAATATTTTTTATTTCGAACGGTTAGCGTTCTCACGAAAAGATTTTAATACCTCTTTCATTGCTCTTTTGGATAGTTGCTTCTTGCTGAGCCACTTCGCACCCGAGCTTAGAAGGCCTGTAGGTTGCGCTCCAATAAAACGAGCTCCCCAAAGCACATCTCCCGTACGTGTACTTACCAAAAATGATCCAAACTCAACCTTCCCAGAAAGGCTTTTTTCTATTTTTCCGTTTCGGTCTTGGTACGAATTTATATATTTAGAGACCGCCCCAATCATCACTGCATCAACCTTATTATTTGGGTTGGGTAGAACAGGGATAGCCGGTTGGCTCTCGACATGAGATGATTCAACTTGTCCTGCCTTATTACCGGGAACTCGTGCGACTATTCTGATTCGTGCATCCTCATTCGTCATAGGAGGCGCAATGATAAAATAGTCCTTCGTGGACTGAAGTTCTCTCGAAATCTGTTTTGCTACCACATGACCGGCTTCTTGGTCCTTGAATGGATTAACAGTTCTATTCTCAAAATCTAAAACACCTATTTTCTGTATCGAACGAAAGGCCTGCTCGTCAAAAATTTTACTTTGTATCTGGTTTACTGGCTTGATTTCAAGTAATTGTTGGTAATGGGTTGGGAAAAGCTGATTCTTAGAAATCTTTTTTATGTAATCAGGAATGGGATGCTCTTCATTAATTTTATCGTTTAACCCTGGGTGTAAAGACGGATGAAATACAGGGGGAACTTCGTTTCTAGGTTGAAATGCTGAGGAACCCTGAAACTCGGCCTGACCAGTTTCGTAAGCATCGCCAACTGGAATTGCATTGGCATTGGCAGTGAGTAGGATGAAAATGCTACCAATAGCCCCTGTAAGAATGGAAAACTGAACTGCGCGAGAAAAAAGTGTCACTATGTGCAAGGCCTCCTGTTAATGGAAAATTAAAACAAACAAGAGCTATCATAGCCCTCCAAAACTGGATAGGACTATTAACAATATAGCATAAGAAATGGTTCGCTAGACAGTAATTCCTGAAAAATCAAAGACTAGTTTCTTATACCTTCTTTCGGTATTATGATTTGATCTGCAGGTTTCTTGTTTCTACCTGTGCCTATGAACTACTGAAGACGATAGTTTTTAAATGAACGCTGCCCAAAACCGTGCATTTGAGTGGGTTTCTCAGGACTTACAGCCTTTTATTCTAGGGTTTTTTGTAGTGCTGGCGCTCACACGTTTTTTTTCCCTTTTATGGCCCAAGTATAGAGTCTTAGGACGGGTCTCCTGTGAGGATAGATTTAATGAACCCATAACAAGATTATGGAATACAGTTCGAATTGCTATTTTCCAAACAAGAATACTGAACGAAACCGGATCAGGTTGGATGCACGCATTAATTTTCTGGGGATTTCTAGTATTACTTGTAAGAGCGCTGTGGTTTTTTTTCATCGGTTTTTTCCCAACAGTGGAGTTTAGTGTAGGTGGAATGGCAACACCTTACGCCTTGTTAAAAGATTTATTTGTTGTTCTAGTGAGTCTAGCCGCTACCTATGCTTTATATAGGAGGTTGATAGCTAAACCTGAAAGACTCACCTTGTCGGTGGAGGGTATTGTTATTCTTTCCCTTATTCTTTTGATAATGGTTAGCGATGCCCTTTTTGATGCGGGATGGCAGGCGAGAAACCCGCAAGTACTGCTTAGCGGAATTTGGGTCGGTAGATCAGTTGCGCCAATGTTGCAGGTTTTGGGTTCTGATGTTGTGGTGCACATTCATAACCTAGCCTACTGGACCCATATCGTTTGTGTCTTATATTTCTTGACGTTGCTCCCAAACTCTAAACATTTACACATTATCACTTCGATTCCAAACGTATTTTTTTCGCGAATTCCAGAAGTAGGTAACGGGCTTCACCGTATTGACTTTGAGGATGAAGAACAGGAAAGTTTTGGTGTCTCACAAATCGATGAATTTTCCTGGAAAAAACTTCTTGATCTACACAGTTGCACCGAGTGCGGAAGATGCGATGTTGTTTGCCCAGCCCTGGCGAGCGGTAAACCGCTTTCACCCAAACAGTTGACCGTTGATTTACGCGACCAGTTGAATCGCCAAACTCCCTACTTGCTTAGCGATAATTTGGAACAAAGTAGTGCCCCTGTATTACTAGGTGGGGTGATCAACGATGAAACGCTGTGGTCGTGTACTACTTGCGGTGCTTGTGAAGAGGAGTGTCCGGTCATGATCGAGTACGTTAATAAGGTGGTCGATTTGAGGCGTGGACTTGTGCTCACGGAAAATCGATATCCTGATGAGTTTGTCAATGCCTTCAAATCATTAGAGACCCAATCCAATCCATGGGGGTTTGGTCGTAATACCCGCTCTGACTGGGCAAAAGAACTGGATGTCAAAATTTGGGATAAAGACAATCCAACAGAATATCTTTATTTTGTAGGTTGCAACGGGGCATTTGATGAGCGAGGGAAAAAAATTGCCAAAGCAGTTGTTCATTCGTTGAAATCTGCTGGCGTTGATTTCTCTATTCTTGGGAACGATGAAGGTTGTACTGGTGATCCAGCTCGACGCGCAGGAAACGAATACCTTTTTGACCTGCTTGCATCAAGAAACGCTGAGCTATTTAAAGAAAAATCTATAATAAAAATTGTTACACATTGTCCGCATTGTTTTAATTCGCTTAAGAATGAGTACTCTGAATTTGGTGTTGAGCTTGATGTCATTCATCACTCCGAACTGCTGGCACACCTGGTAAAAAATGGTAAAGGAATTGGTGAAGGGAAGGACCCGGGCAATGTGGTGTACCACGATTCCTGTTATCTTGGACGACATAACAAAATATATGACGCGCCGCGAGAAATGGTAGCTCATAGCTCTAAGTCTGGCAAAGTGCTCGACGTTGATGCTAGTAGAGAACGCGGAACTTGTTGCGGAGCAGGTGGAGGGCGGTTTTTGCTGGAAGAGAAAACTGGTTCACGAATGAGTCACCAGCGCGTTGATCAGCTTATGGAATCTAATCCAGATACCATCGCTGTGTCCTGCCCGTTCTGTATTCTGATGCTTGAGGATGCTCTTAAGGCCAAAAACCTTCAAGATACAGTGAAGGTCAAAGATATATCAGAGCTTGCGAGCGAAGCATAGTATTTGATTCTTCTGGTTATGATAGAATGCCCTTCCTTTGCAACCGATAAACCTATAAAAAAACCTTGATGAACAAAGAAAACGACACTGACTCAGCTCCCTCTAATTTCATTCGAGAGATTGTTAAAGAGGATATAGCATCAAATAATCGGGAGGGGCGTATTTGTACTCGTTTCCCGCCCGAACCAAACGGTTTTCTTCATATTGGTCATGCTAAATCTATTTGTCTCAACTTTGGTCTTGCTACTGAGTTTGGAGGAACATGCAACCTTCGCTTTGATGATACTAATCCTAGCAAAGAGGAAGATGTCTATGTTCAATCTATTATAGAAGATATCAAATGGCTAGGTTTTAATTGGACCGGTGAAATACGCTATACCTCTGAATACTTTGATCAATTGTATGATTGGGCGATATGTTTAATTAAAAAAGAGGTGGCGTATGTAGATGACTTGGATGCTGATGAAATAAAGAAGTATCGAGGCACACCTACTCAATCTGGAAAGGACAGCCCGTTTCGCAATCGCTCTGTCGAAGAAAACATGAATTTGTTTGCACGTATGAAGAGTGGAGAGTTCTCTGACGGTGCCAAAGTTCTACGGGCAAAAATTGATATGGCTTCAGGCAATCTCAATATGCGCGATCCAGTTCTTTATCGCATTCTAAGAGCAAACCATCACCGCACGGGAGATAAGTGGTGTTTGTATCCAATGTACGACTTTGCACATGGTCAATCAGATTCTATTGAGAAAATTACGCACTCCATCTGTACTTTAGAATTTGAAGATCACCGCCCGCTCTATGACTGGATGATCGAAAAACTCGAGATTTATCACCCACAGCAGATAGAATTTGCAAGGCTTAACCTTGGTTACACTTTGTTGAGTAAACGCAAGCTTTTACAATTAGTAAAGGAGGAACATGTGTCAGGTTGGGATGATCCGCGTATGCCCACTATCTCAGGGATGCGGCGTCGCGGGTATACACCTGAATCGATCCGCGATTTTTGCGATCGTATCGGAGTTGCAAAAGCTAATAGCACTGTAGAAATGGCATTGCTGGAGCATTGTTTGCGAGAAGACCTCAATAAACGGACTGCAAGGGTGATGGCAGTATTAAGACCCTTAAAATTAACCATCATAAATTACCCTGAAGGGCAGATAGAAAAAATCACTGCCGAGAACAATCCGGAAGATCCAAAATCTGGTACTAGGAAGATTCTATTTTGCCGAGAACTTTATATTGAGCAGGAAGACTTTATGGAAGATCCGCCAAAAAAGTTTTTTCGTCTTGCACTGGGAAAAGAAGTACGGCTCAAGCACGCTTACATTATTAAATGCGAAGAAGTGATAAAAGATCGCAATGAAAATATTACTGAATTAAAATGTACTTATGATCCGGATTCAAAAACAGGTGGCTTGACAGCTGGGCGAAAGATTAAGGGTACGCTCCACTGGGTGTCGGCACAGCACGCGAAAAAAGCGGAAGTACGGATGTACAACCACCTGTTCGTAAATGAAAATCCAGCCAATGACCAAGCACATCCCACCTTAAATTCTGGGCTCAATACAGATTCGTTAGAAATTTTGCGAGATTGTAGAATCGAGCCTGCGTTAGAGGAGGCAAAACCCGGGGACCGGTTTCAATTTTTACGGATGGGTTACTTTTGCGCTGATTTAAAAGAATTTACGCCTGATAGCCCTATATTCAACCGGGCTGTTACATTACGAGATAGTTGGGCAAAAGTCACAAAACAAAATAAGTAGATATTAAAATTAAAAATAGGGAATTGGATTTTCTTTAAAGTGAAAGACTTTTGGCCATTTCTTCATTTAACAATCTAGTATGCGTAGATAAATTTTTGGAGTTGCAATGCAAAAAAAACTAAAGACCTTTACTGAGTCAAGACAGTTTCAATTTTTTTTCATAGGAATAATTCTTTTGTCAGGGGTAATAGTAGGGTTGGATTCATATCCTAAAATCTCTGATAAATACGGAACGATATTACATTCACTAGACAGAATTATTTTAGGGCTCTTTGTTTTTGAAATCTGTCTAAAACTGACTTCATTTGGGCCAAGGGTTCACGAGTTTTTTAAAGATGGATGGAATGTATTCGATTTTATTATAGTTGGAGCCTGCTTTCTGCCATTTGATGGGCAGTCCGTTATTGTGTTAAGGCTTCTCAGGGTTTTGCGGGTTGTTCGGCTTGTAGGGACTATCCCAGAGTTAAAGTTGATCGTGAATACACTTTTAAAAAGTATCCCGTCCCTAGGGTACATAGGTATTTTATTATTTATTCTGTTTTACATCTATGCGTGTTTGGGCACGTTCTTATTCCGTGAGAATGACCCTATCCATTTTGAAAGTCTTCACATATCACTCTTGAGTCTTTTTCGGGTGGCTACTCTAGAGGATTGGACTGATATAATGTATACGGCCATATACGGTTGCCAGAACTATGGTTACTCTGGAGCGAAGGACCTGTGCAGGAACTCGCACGCTTTTCCTTTTTTAGGGTGGTTTTATTTTGTTAGTTTTGTTTTGCTGGCGACTTTTATCTTTTTTAATTTATTTATTGGTGTGATCATTAGCAACATGGAGGATATAAAGGAAAAGGAGAAATTGCGGTTGGACCCAGATCTGGCAAGGATGGGAAAGTCTGAGTCTGATATTAAGGTATTACTCAAGAAAATTAAAAAAGACATGGTTTTACTGGAATCACATGTATCTTTTCTGGAAAACGTAGAGGAACAAAGATTCAAAGATAAGCGGTAAATACCTCGGCTAAAGATTTAAAGGCTTAATGTGGTTTTTTTATTTTGCTGCTTGTATACGATGCAACAAAAAATCCCTCACTCAGCAAAGAGTGAGGGAAAAGGTGAGTAAAGTAGCGGTGAAGTTAATCGAAATCTAAAGGATCTGGTTTGTAGTTTTTTGGAAATTCCCCTACGCCTTCAACTTTTTGCCATTCCGATTCGTCCATTTTTATTTTAAACGGTAAGTCATCAATTCTGGCGGTTGCGATAGGAGGTAATCCTTTAGCTATATGTGCTTTCAGTTGAGTTGTGTCTAGTTCTTCCGCTGGTTTGAGAGGTTGAGGATTTACATCGATATCTGCTCCAATCGTATTTAAATATTCAATGTATTGAGGATTGACCATTAGGCGCTCCTTTATCGTGGTGATGATAGGGTGTGGTGAAAATCCAATCTAGTTCCCTAAGCGGGAAACCTTCCTATTCCCGCAACTTCTTTCCACTGTTCTGCCTGGGCATTATTCCTTGCGATGAATTTTTCAGGAGAGTTTGATTTTTGTTTTTCTAATGTCTCTACTTGCGACTCTAGTATGTTGCACCTTGTACGTAACTGAGATTCTACAGAGTTTCGGTTGGTGTCCATAAGATCTCCTACATTGGGGATGGTGGAGATGCTATCTAAATAAGAGAAATAATTAGGTGACCTAGGTATTCTATATCTAGTGTCAAAGAGTAGCGTATACACAACATAATGTGTTGTCAAATAAAAATATACATCGATTGATAGTGGTCAAAAGAGGGTTAATTTTCAGTCTCGTTTTTCTATAAAGCTAACTGCTTCATTCAACCGCTTGAGCGTTGTGGCTTTTCCGAGTAGTAAGATAACCTCATAAATTCCAGGACTGGCGGTGCTCCCAGTAAGCGCTACACGTACCGGTTGGGCCAGTTTCCCGAGCTTAAGTCCAGCATCTTCCGCTATTTTTTTGAATAAGCTCTCCAGAGAGTCATGTTCTAGCGCTGCCATGTTATTGATAGAGATAATGAGTTCCTCAATATGTGGTTTTATGTCTTTGTTGAGAAATTTATTCCGTGCTTTTTTGTCGAATGAAAGTTCCTTTTGGAAATAGAAGGCTGATTTTTGTGCCATTTCAAGCAGTGTTTGGGCTCTCTGGTTGAGTGATGGGATGGGTTTGGCGATAGTTTCTTTGCTAAGGCCGTGTTGCTCAGCTAAAAGACCTTCCTTAATGAGAAAAGGTTCCAACTGGGTGGCAAGTTCTATGGAGTCAGCATTTTGGATGTATTGCTGATTCAACCACTGAAGCTTTTCCGGATTGAATACTGCTGCGGAGGTTGTGATATTTTCCAGTGAGAAATACTGGACCATTTCTTCTTGAGTAAAAACTTCCTGGTTGCCGTGCGACCAACCAAGTCTGGCAAGATAATTAATGAGTGCACCAGGCAGGTATCCCATGTCACGATAGGCAAGTACCGAGGTAGCTCCGTGGCGTTTGCTGAGTCGGGTTTTATCTGTTCCCAAAATCATCGAAATATGTGCAAATTCTGGGCGAGGCAGTCCAAGTTCATCGTACAGCAATACCTGTCTGGGCGTATTTGATAAGTGATCATCACCTCGAATCACGTGCGTAATTTCCATGTCTCCGTCATCGACTACAACCACGAAATTGTACGTGGGTGTACCGTCTGATCGCAAAATGATGAGGTCGTCCAATTCCTCGTTCTGGAAAATCACGTTACCGCGTAGCAAGTCCTTTATGGTGACTGAACCCTCTTGTGGCACTTTGAATCGGATAACGAATGGAATTCCTTCAGGTTGGTCTGACCGGTTTCGGCAGGTACCATCATATTTTGGTTTGAGGCCTTGGACTTGTGCCTTCTTTCTCTTGTTATCCAGTTCCTCTGCTGTACAGAAACAAGGGTAAGCTTTATTCTCGCTTATAAGCTGATCTACTTTTTCTTTGTAAATAGACTTGCGGTCAGTCTGACGAAATGAACCTTCGTCCCAATCTAGGCCCAGCCATTTCATCGACGCGATAATTTCATCAATCGACTCCTCAGTGGAGCGGGACGCATCAGTATCTTCGATTCGTAATATAAATTTCCCTTTATGGTGACGAGCAAATAGCCAATTGAATAAGGCTGTACGCACACCGCCAATGTGTAGAAATCCCGTTGGACTAGGCGCAAAACGAACTCGAACTGGAGTAGTCATGATTTAATTTTTTAATTATGGTTATTCAATTGACCGAGTTACATTTCGGCAAAGTGGTGACAATACATTTAGTTAACAGAGAAGTACAGCAAAACGCACATTTGTTTCTTGCTTAACTAATATTCATGTCTAACAAACCCCTCAACCTAATAAAAAAGTCATATATTTTTAGAGTTCGAGGGGGTGTTGGAGGTGCGGTCCAAACCATCATGTTCTTTTAGCAAACGCCATGTTCACATATAATAGAGCAGGGCAAGATACCCTGATCGATAAAACTTTAAAAAGTGATTTGGAAGATTAACAATGATACCAAAGTTATTAATAGTTTTTTGGGTTTTTATGTTGAAAATTTTTTCACATATTTTTTTCTGAAGTAAAAAAATGGAAATAAGGGAAACTTCTTGTACTTCCATTCTCACTCGTGCGTCAGGTTATTTAAGGAGGGTATGTTCGCATTCACTCAACCCATATGTTGGGTGTGGATATGGCAATTCTTCTTGTGGTGAAGGATGTTATGTTCGATTTAATCAATGGCTTTTGCGTGGGCGGCAATGGGGAAGTTTTGTTGACGTGAAAGTAAACGCTGATACGGTTTACTATAAAACTGTTCAGGCAGAAAGGCTCTGGGCAGCGCGAAAAGGGATTCCCTTTTCCATATTCTTTTCTAGTTCCACGGACCCTTGGCAACCTGTAGAGAGAAAATTTCGTGTTACGCATCGGGTATTGAATGCAATGCTAGAAGAAGTCCCAGATATATTAATTTTGCAAACACATAGCTCAATGATCCTGGAAGATATGAAGTGTATCGTTGCTCTTGACCGGTTGTGTGACTTGAGAGTCCATATTTCTATTGAAGGAGACCAGGATAGTCTTCCAGGTCTTCCGCCACCTCCATGCTCTGTTGACCAGCGAATCAAGCTGGTTAAAGAATTCGCTTCAAGAGGCATCACGGTAGTGGTTTGTATGTCGCCGCTATATCCGCTGAGGGACCCTGACTATTTTTTCACCAGACTTGTCGAGTCTGGAGCTTCGGCAGTTGTGATTGATCATTTTATTGGAGGTGACGGTACACAAGATGGTTCGCGTACTCAGCGTACCCGGTTGCCTTTGGCTATGAAATCTTTTGATTCACAAGCCCTAGAGCTTTCTTATAGGGAGAAGATTGCCACGATTGCTAGAAATTATCTACCTGTTGGTATTTCCGCTCCTGGTTTTGCGGGGGTTTATTCATCCAAAATGGTTTCAATTACTGAGAAAACATAGTTATGGTCCCTGTAATTCCATCCGACCTTAAACAAGAAATCATTTCCCTTGATGGAAAAGGATATAAGGCATACAAATTTTTTCAGGGGAAATCTTTTGATTATGGTCCCTTTACTATTCGGTTTGAGCATGTGCAGGGCGATTCTTTTGCCCAACCAACCCGCCTGTCTATTTCGATAGGGTTAGATGAAGCTGGTTTTTCTCCCTCTTTATTCAGTAATCCAACACGAGCATTAGCGCTAGAAGATCATTTGCTTCGTCGTGTAAATCACTTTATTGCGGTTAGAAAAATCCGTGTGAAAGGTTCTGGCAATAGTGGCAAAGTTCAAGTTCAAACACCAGGGCAAAAGATTCTAAAGCGAAGTGGAATGTTAGTGAAAGGGTCGAGGTTGCAGTTAATCATGTTTGCCGGTCTTCCCGCGGAAGGCCGAACCGTTTTAGGAAAGGAGTGTCTTATGCTTTTTTCAGAAGTACTCCCACCCATCTGGCATAAGTCGCTGATAGCATCTTCGCTTAATGAGGATGAATTGCATCGTGCCGTTGAAACCTTGGAGGATTACCAATTTCTCCAATCAGAACTTAAGAAGAATAATTGGGTGGCATTCGTCGCTAACGGGTCTAACCTGCCACGTTCATCAGGAGCAAGTGATACTCCCCTTTTAGGTGAGAGAACTATTTTTGAAGCTCCGAAAGGATTGAAGAAAACGATTGAACTACCGCACGCGGGGAAAACAGAAGGAATGGCTATACCTAGAGGAATTACCTTAATAGTTGGAGGCGGTTTTCACGGTAAAAGCACATTACTTCGGGCAATTCAAGGTGCGGTTTACCCTCATTTAGCCGGAGATGGACGCGAGCGCATAGCGACTCTTCCTAGCGCAGCAAAAATAAGAGCAGAAGATGGGCGGGCAGTTAACGCTGTCAACGTATCTGCATTTATGGATAGCTTGCCTGGAATCCACTCTACTGAAAAATTTTCAACGCAATCTGCCAGCGGATCTACCTCACAGGCTGTCAATATTCTAGAAGCTTTAGAAGTAGGTTCAAAGTTATTGCTCATGGATGAGGATACATGTGCCACGAACTTCATGATTCGCGACGAAAGAATGCAGATGCTCGTTGCAAAAGCTAAGGAGCCAATCACCCCTTTTCTCGATCGAATTCAGGAGGTTAATAAAATTCATGGCGTCAGCGTGATTCTTGTTATGGGTGGTAGTGGAGATTATTTTGACCCATCAGACAATGTTATTACTATGGAAAAATTTCAACCTCGAGTGGTTACCGAGGAAGCAAAGCGCCTTGTTAAAAAGAATCCAGGGCAGAGAAAAAAAGAAACGACATTTCCGTTCCCTCCAATCTGTGAAAGGCGGTGGGACATCTCTAGATTAAAATTTAACAAAGGAAAAAGGGAGGCACGGATTCGAACCACAGGACTAGACACGTTGATTCTGGGAGAGATGGAAATTGACGTCCGTTACATAGAGCAGATTGCAGAAGAGGGACAGCTTTCATTATGTGGATGGATTATCAGACAACTCCAATTTTCCTTAAATGAATCCGATATGTCATTTGCTGAAGGTCTTCAAAAAATATTTTTGGAAATTGAAAAAAATGAGTTTGATGGTCTATTCCCCTACAACGATGGGTTGCAAGCTTTACCGAGGCTTCAAGATGTTATGGGGGTAATCAACCGAATTAGATTTTAAAAATAGAGCTATGAGATAGAGAAATTTTTTAAACGAAAAAATTAAAAAAATCTTAACTATGAAATCACCTGTTAATTTAAGGAGTAAAGAATATGGCTTACGAAAACAATCCTAACTTTGTCGATGAAACCCTTAGGAAAGAAATTTTACTGTGTTTGCGGGGAATCATCTAAAAAACCTTACTATGATGGATCCCACGAAAAACTTGATACAGGAAAAATACCTAAAGAATTTGAAGTTAGTGAAGCTAAAAGAATGGTTATTTGTGATTGCGGTCAATCCAGTAAACTTCCTTTTTGTGATGGAACTCACACAAAACTATGAACACAGATTTTAAAAATGAATTTGGCGATTGGGTGATTTGCTTTCGTTGGTGGGTCATCCTATTTACAATTTTACTTGTATTTGCTTCAGCATCTGGTGCGCGTTTTCTAGGTTTTTCTACAGACTATCGGGTTTTTTTTAGTAAAGATAATCCACAGCTTGTCGCCTTCGAAACATTGCAGAACACTTACACCAAAAACGATAATGTGATGTTCGCTGTGGAGCCCAAAGACGGCAATGTTTTTTCACGTGAGACGTTGGGAATCATAGAAGAAATCACTCAGGCATCGTGGAAAATTCCCTTCTCAATTAGAGTCGACTCCATAACCAACTTTCAATATACATGGGCTGATGGAGATGATTTAGTCGTTCAGGATCTGGTAGAAAATGCGGGATCATTCACCGACGAGCAGTTGGAAAAGGTTCAGAGGATTGCTCTTGCTGAGCCGCTCCTGCTAAACCGACTGATAACTCACAAATCAAATATCACTGGTATCAATGTCACAATTAACCGCCCGCAAACGACTGTTTCCGAAACACCGGAGGTGGTTGCATTTGCCCGTGAAATACGAGACCGATTCCAGAAAAAATATCCGGAAATAAATATTTATTTAACGGGTGTTGTTTTCATGGATAACGCTTTCAATGAAGCAGGTGAGGGGGATATGAAAGCCCTCGTCCCATTCATGTATGCGATCGTCCTGATCATTATTGCTCTTAGTTTAAGAACTTTCTGGGGAACGTTAACGACCCTTTTGATTATGGCGTTTTCTATTCTTACCGGTATGGGCCTCGCTGGATGGTCGAGTATTCTTTTAACTCCAATTTCAGCCAATGCACCTACGATAATTCTCACTCTTGCGGTAGCAGATAGTATTCATATTCTGGTAACCCTGTTTTATGAAATGCGGAATGGAAAACCAAAATACGAAGCAATACGAGAGTCGTTGCGTGTGAATCATCAACCAGTTTTTATAACCAGTGTCACAACCGCCATTGGCTTTCTCAGTCTGAATTTTAGTGATTCGCCACCCTTCCGCGATCTGGGAAACATTGTCGCAATGGGCGTGATGTCAGCCTACATTTACTCCGTATTTTTCTTGCCAGCAATAATGGCAGTTTTACCTCTCCGTGTGAAGGTTGTTTCCTCTTCAAATAATGGCCTAATTGATAAATTGAGTGACTGGGTTATTAATAACCGGGATAGCCTTTTTTGGAGCATGATGATAATCATCATCGTTCTCTCAGCAAAAATTCCTCAAATTCAGATCGATGAAAAATTTAACGAATACTTCGATATCCGATATCAGTTCCGTGGTGACAACGATTACGTCATAGAACACCTAACAGGATTCGAATCTATTGAATACTCATTAAACGCCGGTGAATCAGGAGGGGTCAGCAATCCCGCGTATCTCAAAAAAGTAGATGAGTTTGCACAATGGTACAGGAAGCAACCGGGTGTTATGTATGTCGGCACGTTGACCGATACCATGAAACGGCTCAACAAGAATATGCACGGTGACGATGAGGCTTATTATCGTCTGCCTGAAGAACGGGACCTGTCGGCTCAGTATTTGTTGTTGTATGAATTATCTCTGCCCTTTGGTTTAGACCTGAACAACCAAATTAATATAGATAAATCATCTACCCGTTTCACCGCTATTCTTGAAAGTGTATCAACACATCATGCTCTTGCTTTGGAAAAAAGGGCGCAAAAGTGGTTAAGAGAAAATGCACCTCCAGAAATGGCTTCACATGGGGCTAGTCCTCTAATTATGTTCTCGCATATAGCCAAGAGAAATATTGATAGCATGATGATTGGTAATACGCTGGCCTTGCTTCTAATTTCCGCTATTCTTATAGCGGTACTACGCAGTTTTAAACTTGGTTTAATCAGTACGGTTCCCAACCTGGTTCCGATGTTCATGACTTTTGGCTTATGGGGATGGGTGGTAGGAGAAATTGGATTGGCAGTTTCAGTTGTAGCCCCCGTAGCCCTTGGTATCATTGTTGATGATACTGTTCATTTTTTAAGCAAATTTCGCAGAGCACGGGTAGAATTTGGAAAGACAACCGAAGAGGCAATACGCTATTCATTCCACACGGTGGGTCCCGCATTATTTCTGACATCGATAATTCTGGTGTGTGGATTTCTCGTATTGACTTTCTCAGGGTTTCGTATGAACGTTCAACTAGGATACATGACTACCATTTCTATAATCTTTGCTCTGTTGGCGGATTTTCTATTTCTACCAACTCTGATAATGAAACTTAGCAATCCAATCACAGAAAACAAAAGTCACCCATAAAAGAGAGATTTTTAAATGAAGCACTTCTTTTATTTTTTATTCATAGCCGTTTTTTATAACGTCAGTCTATCAACTGCCGAGACACCAGAAGAAAAAGGACTTGCCATCGCCCAAGAAGATGACAATCGAGATAATGGATTTCAGGATTTTACTGCTAGCATGGTAATGGTGTTGAAAAACCGCCAAGGAGAGGAAAGTTCGCGGAATATCAGAAATAAAACTCTGGAAGTCGAAAATGATGGTGATAAATCGCTTTCAATTTTTGAACGGCCTCGCGATGTGAAAGGAACCGCGCTCCTCAATTTTACTCATAAAACCGGCACTGACGACCAATGGCTGTATTTACCAGCCTTAAAACGTGTCAAGCGCATCAGTTCCGCGAATAAATCGGGTTCGTTTATGGGCAGCGAATTTGCTTATGAAGACATCACGAGTCAGGAAGTAGAGAAATATAATTATAAATGGATTCGTGATGAAGAATATCAAGGTGATAAGTGTTTTGTCTTTGAGCGATACCCGACTTATAAAAATTCAGGATACACGCGGCAGGTTGTATGGCTGGACCACAAAGATTATAAAATCCTTCAAATTAAATTTTATGATAGAAAAGACGCACTTCTAAAAACATTGACTCAATCTAATTTTAAAAAATATCTCGGTCAATACTGGTATCCAGAAACCATGTATATGGAAAATCACCAGACAGGAAAAAGCACCCTAATCACTTGGAAAGATTATAAATTCCGAAACGGTCTTAGAAGCAAAGATTTCAATAAGAGTAGTCTCAAGCGTGTGCGATAAATATGCCCTCAGTAAAACCATCCAAAATACGACGTGTCTTCCTATTTATTTTTGTCTTAAATTTATTATTTTTTCCTTTATCGAAAATCTTTGCCCATGAAATTTCAGGTTATGTTGCAGGCGAAATTCGCCTTTTCCCAAATGATGCATTACATAGTGGGCAGAACGAACAGTCCTCCTCCTTTTTT
>AQTY01000009.1 GCA_000372225.1 Candidatus Nitromaritima sp. SCGC AAA288-L16
TACGATACAAATAGATGGTATTGACCTGTATGGAGAAAAAGCATCAAGTTATAGGGAATGGAGGAAATTTGACCTAGAGGACGGGTTACCTAATGATCTAGGGACATATGACTGTATTGTTTCCTGCGAGTTGTATATTGTTCAAGTTTGTTTGTTATAATTTTAATATGTATATTTTAAATATAATTATTTTTAGTTTCGCTTTTTTTATTTCTATTGTCATTTGTGCACAATCTCAGGAACTAGATAGGAGTTTGTTTAAACGCTCCAGCATGGTTAGCTTAGAGATAGCAAAAAAAGAAATTAAGCAAGTCTATCTAGATAGTGGTCAGACCAAGACTCTACATTGTGGATGTTTTTTTGATAAACAAAAACAGGTCTACCCAAACTCATGTGATATTACTCCTTCAAAACATCCTATCAATGGCAAGAAAATTATTTTGAAATGGGTACATGTTATGCCTTTATTCGCTTTTGCAGGTTCTATGAATTGTTGGAATCATTTGATTTGTACCAAATCAGATGGTTCGATGTTTAAAGGAGCAAACTGTTGCGGTTCCATTTCCCCTAAATTCAAATCTATGGAATCTGATATGCACAATTTGATTCCCTCCTTTGATTGGACTACAGGAACTGAAAAAAGTCCTATTGAACCTGTTCCTTTTGGCGGAATGGGGGAATACAAGGTGTGTACCAATGGAGGTGTTATCCCGAATAATCCTACTGGCAAAGCTCGAGGTAATCTAGCCCGAGCTTATTTTTACATGTCTTTCCTATATAGAATTCAGATTCAGAATACGTTGGAAGAAAATCTTAGAGCGTGGCATTTTGAAGACCCCCCAGATAAGACGGAGGAGATAAGGAACTCTTTAATTGAACAGGTCCAGGGTAATCGTAATCCTTTTATTGATCATCCGGAAATTGTCGAGCGCGTGAGAGATTTTTGATTTAACCTCTAAATTTAGTTTTTTTATTACTTTAAGGAGTATCAGTAAAAATACTGATGCCTCCTTATCCCATTGATATAACTGGTGCCGAAGGACGGACTCGAACCGTCACGGAGTTGCCCCTACTGGATTTTGAATCCAGTTACTCTATATTTTATATCAAAAAATTCAGGATGGGTTTCTTAGCCACTATGTTCATATTTTCATAAAATACAATATTTTTTCCCATACTTCGGAAACTAATATAGGCTTCAAGAATGAGTTTTCAGTATTATCCTCTTTTTTCGTTCCATTAAAAAAATCACCAAACAAGACTGCGTATAAACTTTCATCTATATTGAGTGGGCCACAATGATCAGGTCCATTCAGTGGATTGCGAGATATTGTTCCAGTACTATCCGATGACCAAAATAGAGCTACTGTAGGAACTTTTAGAGCAAAACCGATGTGCATAGGGCCTGAATCAGGTGAAATTAAAATGCTCGCTTGGGAAATAAGTGAACAGTTTTTTTTTAGAGAAAGATGAGTAGCTCTGGTCATACGTTTCAAACCAATTTCCTTTTCAATCAAACTCACCCTATCAGTCGCCTCTGGGCCTCCGCCAAGCACAATAGACATCGATGTTTTTTTTAGAATAAGTTTAGCTAAAGAAACAAATTTATCGACAGGCCATTGCTTCTGAAAACTCGACCCACCTATATTCATATATATAAATTCTTTTGGGGCCATTCTATTATTTTTTAGGAATAAAAGGGTATCGGCCTTATCTTTTTCGTTTAAAAAATATCCATGTGAGTTCCATCTTCCGGAACTTTAATTTTTCCCAACATTGCTATTCGACGCAGTATTCCATGAACTGGTTTGTTGGTTTGTATAATTTGGTTTTCTGATAGACTAGGAAGAATATTGGTGTTTTGATGGGACCAGACGAAGGAAGTTCTTAGCCAAGGTAATATTCGGCTAATATTTTTGTTTGCATGAAAAACCAAAACATGATCATACTTAAATTGTAAAAGTTTTGGTAATCCAAGTAGCTGGCGGTACCATTTAGAATGATACGGAATTAGTTGTCTAACATAAGGGTTTCCAGAAAACAAATCATTCCATCGAGGCTGCAAAAGAAGATCTATACTAACTTCTGGAAAAGCTTTATTTATTGCGCGAATGGCTGGGGTACCCCAAAGCAGATCACCCATTCCGGTGGTACTGATAATTAATATATTTTTCAATATTTAAAAATCCCTTTATTTGAGATTTTCATTCCCTATTGTGAAATTTAAATGACTAATTTAAAGGATTACCATAATGTTTAGCTTTGCTAAATATAACGAGTCAACTTGTGATCTATCCATTGGTCACAATAGGTGCAAAATATACTTTTTTAATTGCTGACATAATATCATCGACCGTAATTAGACGTTTACACTCAGGGTCACCCGCAAGACATTCGCTTTTAATAGTTTTGGATCCACAGGGACTACACTCCAAATTTTTATAAACCACTGCTGATTTATCACTTAGTGGCTTCCATATCGCAGGGTTTGCCCATCCAAACATCGCAATCACAGGAGTTCCTAAAACACCTACCATGTGCATATAACCTCCATTATGACATACAACAAATTGAGCTCTTAAGGTTATAGCCCCGAGTTCTTGAAGGTTCGAAGATAACAAAGCGTAAGGAGCAGTTTTAATTTTTGGAATAATTTGGTCGACTAACTCTTTTTGTCCAGACCCCCAAGTAAAAAGTATCTTAAGGTTATATTTTTCATAAATTCTATCGGCTAGCTCTGCAAACTTCCAAGATTCCAAACGGTCAAAAATTCTTGCACCTGGATGAAATATACAAAAAGAATCATGACTATAAATTCCTGCCTTTTTTAGAAGGCCAGAAGCTTTTTCTTTAGCATTATCTGAAATATAAATTTCTGGATTAGTTTTATCAAAATTCACACCCATTTTCTTTATTAAAGCTACTTGGTAATCTATGGGGTACCTTGGTTTCAAATCTCCAAACTCTAGCGGAACATTATATAAGAATGATCTTTTAGCAAACTTATGTCCAACTCGAAATCGGGCTTGTGTCACAAAACACATAGTAGCCCCACGGGTTCCTTCGTGCATGTCTATTACCACATCATACCGAGTTCTAAATAGGTTAAAATAGAAAAGCGCCTGTCTTATGATTGGTTTTTTTCGGAAACATAAAACCTTATCAATAGCTGGATGATATTTAACAATGTCGTAAGAAGCTGGTTCAACTAGAACTGATAGGTGCGAATCAGGGAATCTTTTTTTTAGTGGGGTATAGACTGCAGTATTATAAATTACGTCCCCCATAGAACGAAGTTTGATGATGAGAAATTTTGGATTTTTAGGTAGTTTATTCCACGTATGTTCTTTTGTTGTCATCTAATTCCTTAGCCGTTTTCTATGATTTTACTGCTGAAATAATTAAGTGTCTCCCGTAAACAGATTCTTTAGATCCCGCCTTTTCCCAAAAAAGTCTTTCTTCCTCAGAAGTTGAATGAGCTGCTTTGTTTCTGCAATAAAGTAATTGTGGTAACCCCAGTAGCTTTTCGTAGAAATGTTTTGCCTCGCTTAATGGTTCATAATGCAAATTAATATTTTTGAATGAATTGATAGTTAAAAATAAATATAACTGAGAAAACGACCACGGAATAATATGCATATGGTCTCCTTTATTTATTTTCCCAACCAAACAAGGAAAACTAGGGAAAAATCCCCTAAGAAGATACTGTAGTTTTGATTGTGGATACCACACATTAGGACTTGTTAATAATATGGTTCCCCCATGATTAAGATGCGTATAGGCTGTGCGAAGGAACTGTTCAGGGTTGCCAATGTGTTCTATACCTTCGCAGGAAACAATACAGTCATATGTCCCTAGATCATTAGGTAACCCGTCCTCTAGGTCAAATTTCCTCCATTCCCTATAACTTGATGCTTTTTCTCCATACAGGTCAATACCATCTATTTGTATCGTATTTTNTNTTTTTTTTGATAACCACCCATCCCCACATGGAACATCCAAAACAGAAGAGGGGTTAAGTTGTTCAATAATTTTAAGCACTACTTGCTTTGAGGATTCTTGCATAAATAAAAATAATTCTTTGGTTTTATTTTTAGTAATACATTATTTATACGGTTAAAATAATTCCTAACACATATGGATGAATTAAAGTTCCATCCTAATAAAAAATTATTTTATACTTTTAATAAAAAAATAACTTTTTGTGTCGGAGAACAGGAAAATCCTTCCTTCAAAGGGTTATATTTATATATACTAAATATTTAAAGTACATAAATTAAATCCGTGACAATGACCCTATGAAATAATATGGGTTTAATCATTAAAGCTTATATAAAAAAATTTGTTTTTTGAAGAAATTCAAATACTAATTACGCCTGTAGTACGAGTAAAAAAAGGGGTATCAATATAAATACTGATACCCCTTATCCCATTGATATTACTGGTGCCGAAGGACGGACTCGAACCGTCACGGGGTTGCCCCCACTGGATTTTGAATCCAGCGCGTCTACCAATTCCACCACTTCGGCTTTATAAATCAGTAGCAAGAATCTTCCTTTTATAATGAATTAAGTCCGTCAGTGTACCACCAGTGTACCACCGGAAATTCTCAAGGCGTTCTTACAATACCATAGCAACTTTCTTAATTAACATCTAAAAGTTGCGCCAGGTATTTCAACTTTTACTCTAAATTCCTCGCTTACTTTGCCTCAAGTGTACCTTGGGCTGGTTGATAAAAGTTTTCAGTTTAAACCAAAAACTGACTGAATGTTACTTTTCCTTTTCCACGTTCATCCTGAAACAAGTTCCCTTGTTCAGCTGAGAGGAACATGCTGTACCTGTTATTAGATCTTACATCAAGTTCTTTCTGATTTTTAATCAGGTAACTTCCTGGCAATTGTAAGTAGTGAAAATCTCTTTGCCCCGGTTCTTTTTCACAAACAAAGTGTAATACTTGTGTGGATGTAGTAACCAGTTTTGATCTATCAATCTCGATCCACCAAGCGGACTTTTTAGTCCTAGACTTTTCAGGAATATAAAATTTTGACGTACATACCATACCACTATTGACTCCATGTACTTTTTTTAACCATTGGACAGCTGTAGATCGGATAGACATATTTTCCTTTCATTTAAGTTTTGTTATGAGTTGGTTGATTCGGATTTAAATTTCATTCTTCTTTATGAATAAAACTCCCGTGGAGACCTATCTGCAATCCCACCATTAAATTTTCTTTGCAATACTCTTTTTTCAGCCTTGCTACTTTGCGTTTCCATTCTTGAATCGGCATGGCTCCTCTCGTTGAATTGCATAACTTGCAGCAAGCTATCAGATTGATCCGTTTATCAATAGAACCTCCCTGAGCTCTTGGATATATGTGATCCAATGTCCTGTTGGAGCCATTTAACTTTCTGTTGCAGTAGCAGCAGTTCTCCAGTTTTTTTAACTTGTGAGGTTTTTTTCTTCTCATTATTCGCCAGCCTTACAGTCAATTCCAACCAACTGTACCCATAGATATCCAAGAACCATAACGGTGGGTCGGTATTAAGTTTTTTATTTGAATACATATTCCAGACTGCATTTTCGATGCCCACTCTAAATTTCCTGATTCTGTTCGTATAAACACTGCGGTGCAAGGAAGTTGAGCTTCTGCAATATGTGTATATATAATCTTTTTTGGAGACATTGTTAACAACCTCCTTGTTTAAGGTCTTCGATAAGCTGTTATTAAATCCGAGCCGGAGGGATCAATTAAGAACTCGGTTCCTGCATGTTTTTCCAGCATGTCTGCGAATTTCCTGATTTTTCTTGCCTCTTCTCTGGCAGTTTTTTTTGATATGAATATTTTGTTACTCTGGTTTTTATAAACTGATGGAAGAAAAAATTCCGCAAAATCCAAAATATTTCTACTGATTCCTCTCTGTCTAATTCTTAACTGTGCGTGTTTGGTTAATTTCATTAGATACCTTTTTTAGAATCTTTGGATTGTTATTCACTTTTTGTAGATTTGTTTTTTTTGACCACTTTATTTCAGCCACCCTTTCTTGACACCATCGTTGTAAAGAGCCTCGGCGTAATACATTGAACCAAAGTTGTGCGTGTTGTTTTTTCTTGGTGCATATGAGTTTTCCTCTAACCAGGCATACGCCCTTATTGCTTTGTTTTTATCTCCATTGTATTTCCCAAACACTTCTCTCATTGCATCTCGTTGATACCGATAATTACGAACTGAATCACCAAGGATATTGATAATTTCCTCTTGTTCTTCTTTACTGAAAGAGCTTCCCCTGCCCTCTGCCGGAACAAAACCCGAACCATCTTTTTCAACAATCCCATATTCTCTTACCCGTTCTTCTGTAACTTCTTCTTCAGTTGCAGTACCTGAAACAGCATTTTGCTTTTCCGGCATAAATCCTTCCTCTTCAACAAACCTCTCAAGCACGCCACTTATGGTGTTCGCATAAGATGCATCTATCATCTTCCTCAAACCGTTGTAGGTTTCGGGAGATACTCTAATCGATGGAGCCATAGTTTTTTCTCCTGGTTGGTTTTATTATAATTGTGACTTATGCCACACTTAAAGGCTTGTAGTCAAGTTTTTTTTGCTAAAAGTCTTTATTGAGATATAAATCCTTTTAAATACAATAGTTTAATATTTTTTAAAAAAAATCTCTGAGTCCATATACACTGTCCCTAAAAGCAAAATTCCCCCCCACTGCCCTCAAAGTTTCACGTATATTCCATAATCAGGCTCCAAAATACATAAAATCATCGTTTTTCAGGTCTAACTGCACCTCCAGTGTACCTTCCAGTCCAGCCATACCAGTAAATATACATAATTTAAAGGCTTTATGGGATGGGGACTACTGATTGATGATCAGAAGTGTGCCCAGTTAAATAATTTTCCAAGGGTTGGAAATGATATTCGTATCTTAAAGGAGGAGAAGCGCATCCAGTTAAATGCGAAACTTTTGCAAGTTGCAAAAAGATTTCCACCCTCTAGGAAGAAACCTGAACTGATAGTCATTAATTGAAATATAGCCAAAATAGACATTAATTATTAGCCTCATTGCCAGCCAAACCAAGTCCCAACCGCAGTAAGCGAAGCCACAATTCCTGTATAATATCTTTAACAGGCGTGCGCTTAAGATTCTAGAAAAGGAACGAAAAGAAATGGGTGAGAAGGGAAGTAGAGATTTTCATTTTAATGTAAGTGTTCGTACTAATACAGGTTCAATAGCAAGATTGGCAACTAATGAGGAGCCATTTCTTCGTGCCATGGAAATTCAAGAACGTAAGAGGGAAAAGATTGAAGAAGAACAAAAAAGACTGGAAGCTGAGAAAAAGGCTGAAGAGCAGGCTGCTCCTGAAATTACTCCTGAACCCGTTGAAAATGATGAAGGAGGTCCAACTGCTGAAGCTGCCGGCTCTGAGGATTCGTCGGAAACACCGGTCACCCAAGATGAAGCTGCTGGTTCTCCGGAGACAACCGCTGAGACTCCTGTAACTGCCAAGCCTGCTACAGCAAAACCTGCTTCGCCAAAACCTAGTGGCGGGGGGGTATCTGGACCAACATCCAGAGCAGGCACATTTACTCCGGAAGAACTGGACGCCATGCGGAAAAGAGCCAAAGCTCACGCCGCAAAGGTCAAAGCAAGTAAACTATGACTCCACATAACTTCACCGTTATCGCATAAACATATTACTTAAAGGAGGTGAACCACATGACGATCTGTCCCATCGCCTTAGCAGTTGGATGTGAAAAATGTCCCGCATTCAAATTCTGTCCACTTACCACCGTCCTTGGTGATCAGCAAGAAGAAGATGAAGTTGGTCCGTCAAATAAAGTTTGGGAAGAAAATTTTCCACCAAAAAAAAATAAAAACGAAGATGCTGGAGAAGAATAACCCTTGACCAAATTATGGTTACTATTCAATGGTTAGTTTATATGGTCGTTGTTTGCTGTGCCTGCCTTGGGGTTCTCTTTCTTCTTTTTTCCTTTATGGCTAAGCAAGTGGCTAAGCAAACGGCCAAGCATAAAGAGAAGATTACTTTTATTCGGTCGCTTATAAGTTTGATAACGGAGAGTCTGAAGAAGAGTAATCACTGAAAGAACTATTTATGTTCCAAAATCGAGAAACATTCATTCTATTGATAGTGGTATTGGCGATAGTTATTCCTTTTTTGCTAAAAAAATTTTATTAATCTTATGGTCATGCAAAAACATTCAACTCATAAAAGTGCAAAAGGTTTCACACTTATAGAACTCCTGATCGTAATTGCCATCATCGGCATTCTTGCTGCTATCGCTATTCCCCAGTTCAACCAGTACAAGATCAGGGGCTATGATACCAGTGCCAAGCAGGGTCTGCGTGATGTGGCTTTGCTCTGCAATGCTTACTGGATTGACAATGACTGCTCGGAGGCATGTACCCTTTCTAAAATCATGGCTGCCGCTTACGGTTTTAATCAGAATACCGATCTTGCAGTAACATTACCTTCAGCTTCTTCACAATGCTCGAACTTCTGTGCGTCTGCAAAAAGTAATAGCAGTCCCAACACATACAGTATTGACAGTGCTGCGTTGATAAGTTCAGGGAGTGGTTGCAGTGGGGCAGGCGGGTCAGTACAAACCGCGACCACCACGGGACAAACTTTCGCAACTTACAATCAAACGACAGCCGCGGACGATTGCGCTATGAACAGTGTTAATCCATCAAGAGAGGGAGGTATTTTTGTGTTGGTCGAATCAAACGGGGCCGTCAACTCAGGGGACCTGAACGCTTTCACTGGTACTTGTGATGCATTTCGCGAGGGGCTGAAGATATGCGAGGGCAATCCGGGCCGCGGGCATCAGTTAGGGATACGGTGCGATGTGACGGGGTCAGGGCCCAAGTACGTATTCGTCGGAGCGCCGTTGAGTAGTTTGCCCCCCATTCCAATTGATTTGCAATGCAACAAACCAGGCCATGCTCCGTGTCCCGCGCAAATGACATATAACTTCGAAACAGGCATTTGGAGCAATGACCAGGGGGAAAAATACAAAGATGGGGAACGCGTTGAGTGACGCACCTCCATTAGCGTACTAGAAGTTAATTAAATGAGTAAAAAAAATTCATACACCTTTATTTTCTCAGCTTCACCGCAGGTCTATATATTTGCCGCCCAAATTCACCATAAGTAACAAATAGAAACATATTACAAAAGGATATGACTCCATCACAAATAGAAAAAGCACAAGAAATGGCAAGAAACTGAAAACCAAAGAAATAGATACTGCAGGAACCACTCCATACTCACAACTTCCCAATCCCCCCTGCCCTCTGATATACTCCACAAATCCCAAAAGTCCTAAGGAGTTCCACCATGCGAACCACCTGGAAACCATTGAACAACGAAACCAAACGAGATGACTCTATCGAGTTGTCTCGTTTTTTTATTGAAAATAAAATGTAGATGGACAATTTAAAAAAGATTTTAGAAAAAGCAAAGAGTGCATTCGGTGCAAAGGATTACCAAACTGCATTTGAAATATGGAAATCTCTAGCAGAACAGAGAAATGCCGAAGCACAATTCAATTTGGGACGGATGTATTCATACGGAAGAGGAGTTAAAGAAAACCACAAAAAAGCAGTCAAGTGGTATCAACTTGCAGGAGAACAGGGAAATGCCGAAGCACAATTCAATTGTGGACTGATGCATCACAACGGACTAGGAGTTTCACAAGACCACAAAGAAGCAGTTAAGTGGTGGGAACTTGCAGCAGAACAGGGAAATGCCGAGGCACAAATCAATTTGGGACGGATGTATGCAAAAGGAAGAGGAGTTAAAGAAAACCACAAAAAAGCAGTCAAGTGGTATCAATTTGCAGCAGAACAGGGAAATGCTTCAGCACAATACAACTTGGGAGTGATGTATGACGAGGGACACGGAGTTCAACAAGACTACGAAGAAGCAGTCAAGTGGTATCAATTTGCAGCAGAACAGGGAAATGCTTCAGCACAATACAACTTGGGAGTGATGTATGACGAGGGACAAGGAGTTGACCAAGATTATGTGTTAGCACATATGTGGTACAACCTTGCCGATTCTAGTGGTAACAAAGATTCCACAAAAAATAAAAAATTATTGGAAGCAAAAATGACTCCATCACAAATAGAAAAAGCACAAGAGATGGCAAGAAACTGGAAACCGAATAAATGAAAACCAAACCACTTACATTCTTACTCTCACTCACCTTTCTGTTTTTGTTTAGTGGTTCTTCCACTTCAAGTTCGTTAGTTTCTCTAGTATCGACTGAGAAAGCAGACCCACCAATCCCAGTAATTGGTTCCCACTTTTATGTAGGCACACGAGATTTAGTTAACGATAAATTTATATGGAGGGAATCAGATTTTGTTCCATTAATTCCAAAAAACACTTGTTACGAATGGGATATTCAACTGGATACAGAAATGGAATCAGTTCAGGTAAAAGAAGTATTTATTTTGCCATCAAAACCGAAAACATGGGGTGATGAAGAAGGCATGAATCTGCAACACGACAATAAAGTGTCAGTTAGTCAGAAAGTGATTAAATTAGAGAATGGTACTATTTCTAGTGGTTGGTGCGTTGCCGAAGGTGATCCAACGGGAAATCATAAAATAGATGTTTTTGTTAATGGAGTTTTGGCAAAGAGTTTCAGTTTTGTTGCTGGTTTAAAGTTATGATTTTTATTTTTGGTGAAGTATGAAAACCAAATCACTCACATTCTTACTCGCACTCACTTTTCTGTTTTTGTTTAGTGGTTCTTCTGTCGTGTTTGCGGATGACTTCCAAGATGGTTGGGATGCATACCAAAAACAAGATTACAAAACAGCATACAAGTTAATTGCCCCATTAGCAAAACAGGGGAATGCATCAGCACAAAACTACTTGGGTTTTATGTATTACAAGGGACTAGGAGTTCTACAAGACTATAAAGAAGCAGTCAGGTTATATCGTCTTGCTGCAGTACAGGGATTTGCAGATGCACAGCATCGCTTGGGTTTTATGTATCACAAGGGACTAGGAGTTCTACAAGACTATAAAGAAGCAGTCACGTTATATCGTCTTGCTGCAGAACAGGGAAATGCACCGGCACAAAATAAATTGGGGATTATGTATCACAACGGACTAGGAGTTCTACAAGACTATAAAGAAGCAATCAGGTGGTATCGTGTTGCTGCAGAACAGGAAAATGCACCGGCACAAAATAAATTGGGGATTATGTATGCAGAGGGAACAGGGGTTCCACAAGATTATACATTAGCACATATGTGGTGGAACATCGGTGCTTCTAGTGGGCACAAAGGTTGTGTGAGAAATAGAAAGAAAGTAGAAAAGAAAATGACTAAACAACAAATAGAAAAAGCACAAGAGATGGCAAGAAACTGGAAACCAAAGAAATGAAAACCAAACCACTCACATTCTTACTATCACTTACTTTTCTGTTTTTGTTTAGTTACTCCATTAAAGTAGCGGTTTAATAATGCCTAGGGATCGAGTTGTCTACTCCACCGAACAAGGTAGAATCTGTCCCGACTGTAGTAATCCCGTCAACCAATGCACCTGTCGCAAACAGACATCACCATCCGGTGATGGTAACGTACGAGTCTCCCGTGAGACCAAGGGCAGAAAAGGTAAAGGTGTCACGTTGATTAAAGGGCTCGATATGGATGCTACTACCCTAGCATTGATGGGCAAGAAGCTCAAAGTGATGTGCGGTTCTGGCGGTACGGTCAAAGAAGGCGTCATCGAGATCCAAGGCGACCATGTTGAACGTATACTTGACTATTTGAAGAAGCACGGCGTGAAGGCCAAACGGGCTGGTGGGTGAAGATGATGAATATTAAATTGAGCTAACTATTCAAATATCTTTTTATTCATTTTTTCTAAGACGGTTGCTTTATGGTCCTCTGATAGGTGGCTGTATCGTTTCACCATCTGTAATGTCTTGTGTTAGTATATCAGCAATCTCTAGTAGTGTCGCTCCGCTCATGGCTAAGTAGGATGCCGTTGAATGACGAAGGTCATGAAACCTAAAGTCAGTTATTGTAGATCTTTTTATAGCTTTTTCCCAAGCGGTGCGAATACAACAACTCTTGGTTTTATCTTCAGGAGAGTGAAATATAAAATCATCCATAGAGTTAAAGTCATTAGCTTTAAGTTGTTCGATTAGCTGTAACGAAGTTGCAACGAGTGGCACGGCCCTTCGTTCACCGTTTTTTGTTTCCTGAATGACTATACGTCTGTTATGAAAATCAATGTCTCTCCATCTTAATCCCAGAATCTCCCCCTTGCGCATGCCGGTGGATAAAGCAAGAACAACAATTATGTAAAGAAAAGAACTTCTGCTTTCTCTGCATGCCTTAAGCAAACGTTCCCGTTCTTTCTCAATCAAGAAACCTTACCCTGCCTCTGGGTTCTTTAAGTTTTCTGGTATTCAGCACTGGATTAAAATTGATCCAGTCCCATTCTTTCCAGGCAATCGTAAAGGCATGACTGAGTACTGCAAGATATCTGTTGACCGTAGCAGCTGATCGTAGAGTGCCGTAATGGGTTTGCCCCTTTTTAAGTTCATCTCTAAACTCAGAGATCATAGCCGAGGAAACCGCAGACAACCTGCAGTAACCAAGTTTTATTTTCCACCAGTTGAGTTGGTGTGTTTGTATCGCAATATCATTTTTATCCGGCATGACCTGCGAAACATATCGATCAACCAATTCTCCCAGTGTGTGCTGTTTATTTTTTATACTGCAGTTGAGGTTTGTTGATCGAAGTTCCTCTTCTTTTTTTTGACTCCATCTACGAGCATCAGTACGTTTGTCAAAGGTTGCCGATTTTGCAGGGGAGCCCTTGATTCTGACAAGAGCACGGTAAGTGGTTCTGCCTTCTTTAGTGATTCTTTTTTGGATAGAAGCCATTATTCCTCAAGGTTTGGTGTACCACAACTGTACCTTGAGGCATTTTCCGGCTGGAAACGGTGGGTCTAACGGGACTGGATATACTTGCTAAAGACTTGATTCATCTACTGGTGCCGAAGGACGGACTCGAACCGTCACGGGGTTGCCCCCACTGGATTTTGAATCCAATCAGTCCTCCAAATTAGTCTAATTAGGTGTTTAAATACAACAACTTACTAAAGTGGCATAGACGATGATACCACTTATGATACCACTTTTTCCTTTCAAATAATCGATACCTTTAAATACGAAATCCGTTTCGTATTTCATTTGGTGTAATTCTATAATCTGTAATCACACGATTACAAGATTACAGTTAATCACTTAAATTATTTTTATCAGAAGATGAATTTTTCTGAGGACTATTTAAATCATTATACTTTTTCTTAATGTCATCGGGTACATCGATACCACTAGTCATCATTGCTTCCCTTTGAGTAACTATCCAGATGGCATCGACAACTTTGGGATCAATTTGTGCTTTGCCATTTATAACCATCTGAATCCTCATTTTTGTCCTTTTATCGTTTGGACCCTTTTGTAAAAGTAATGTGATTTCCTTTTTGATGGCTGATGTGTCAGCAAACATGGCAAAAACACCTAAGTAGGGAACCATACTTAAGGCCATTTGACCTCTTTTCGCATCGATATTGGGGTTTATAGTGTCTCCTTCTATAATTCCTGCATCTTTTTCGGAGTGATGAATTGTAAAACCTAATGCAAAGAAAGCATGAGCAGCGGATGTATAAGCTATTTCAAAATTAGAGTCTATATATCTTGTTTCTATAGCTCTTGTCACCAACTGCCCTGGGTTATTAGGAGTCGTTTGACACCCTATCAATAAAATCAGAACGATCAAGCCAATTATTTTTTTGCTTTTCATAAATTAGAATTTTGTAACACTTAGTTTGTAATCAATTAAAATGTCATCCTTAAAATACAATAAGAGAAAAACTGTTCTTGTTGTCTCGCTAGACTGTCCTTGTTTATACCCTGCTCCTCCAATAACTCCCCCACCAAGCCCACCAATCCCAATCCCGAATCCTTTGTATGCAGACTCTCTTGAGATCTTATCGTACCCCCACATCTCAATATTATTTTCATGCGTAACTAAATCAGGGGGTCCAAAAAATTCCATGACCTTAAACTTAGTCGACTCTCCTTTCTTTAGGGTAGTCGTTATCATTCCAGGTGTTAAGTTAGTTTCGTTCTTGGAAATACTATTTGGTGGGGATCCGGAAGCGCATGAACAAATAATGACAAACGCAATGGGGAGAACTAGGCACCGTGAAAAAATATTTTTTTTCATGATATTACATCGTACTGTAAATAATGATTTAAGTTTAACATCAATCAACACTCATCACAATTGGATGAAATACGGTAATACCGGGGAAAACCCAATACCCCCTTATCCCCTTGATATAACTGGTTCAGAAGGACGGACTCGAACCGTCACGAGGTTGCCCTCACTGGATTTTGAATCCAGCGCGTCTACCAATTCCACCACTTCGGCCTGATATTTACCGCAATAAACAAATTTTTGGAACGCACTATTTCTACATCTATTCTAAAAACTGTGAAGCCACACCGATATAAATTTATAAAATTATATCAAATTTGTCTAAAAATAAATATGTCCGGTCATCGATTTTATCAACATAATGAAATATTTCTACCGAAGTTTATATACCGATTACCGTCTTGCAATTATGCCAGCCATTAAGGGGTAAATAATTTTAAAACCATTAACGTCTTATTTCTTTTCTAATTTTCTTGATTAGAATTCGGATATTGTCCGCTTCTTTTTGATTGGGATCGATAGATAGAGCTCTCGAAAAATAGACTGCAGCTTCTTTAGGTTTTTTTAAATGAAAATAGTAAATAATACCAAGGTTTCTCATAGAAAGAGCATAATCAGGTTTAATCTCGACAGCCCGTTTTAAGTGAAATTCCGCTAGTTTAATTTGCTTTCGCTGTAGATATATTTCTCCAAGCAATTCATGTGTCTCTGGAATTTTTGGTCTTATCAAGGCTGCCGTCTGCAACAATCGTAGCGCATCTTCCTCGCGACCTTTTTTAAAATAAAGATTTCCTAAATTATAGTTTGTATTAAAAATATTGGGATTTAGATCCAGCGCTTTTTCAAAATATTCAACTGCTAAATCAATATTTCCAGTTATGGTATAAGCGTGCGCTAAATTGATTACGGGACGAATCTTTTGTGGCGATTTTTTTAATGTGTCATTCCAAAGCGATACTTCACTTGCCCAAATTTGATTTCTTTGTATTGTTAGCCCCGAAAATATAATTGATATAAAAATACTAACCACCAGGATAATATTTTTGCACTTTGTTGAGTGGTTAGAAAAAACCAAATGTGGCACCTTATATACACAAAACGCTATTACCGCATAAAATGAATACGAAGCAAGATAAGTCCTGTGTTCAGCAGCTAAATCGCTGAGAGTAATGATTGATGAAGACGGCGATAAAACTATTAGAAACCAACAAATAAAATATAATAAAAGGCGATTTTCTTTAGCTCGACAACAAAAATAAATTAATCCTGCGATGCCTATTAATGCTGTAATAAATTTCCACGACCACCATTCAGTTATTAATTGGATATCAGGATCTATATTTAAATTAAACGGAAATAATAATAACTTGAAGTAATAATAGAAAATTACAGAGGGTTGGGTAAGCATATAGTTTAGCCTACCGATATCTTCGCCCGCGGTCGATTCGCCAATTAAAAATAATTCGTCCGTCAATAGCTTATGAAATAATAAACTAATCCCGATCAAAAAAATAAACCCTATACCCCACTTTCGCTTGTTCAACCAACGAATAGATGGTGATTCTGATTCTTGTCCGAAAAGGAAATATAACAACAACATTAATGGAAGGGTTATTAGCGTCTGTTTAACACTAAACCCTAAAATGAATGCGATAGAGATAATAAATAAAATTAGAACCTTAAAGCCTGTTTTTATAGGACGGTCTTTAACAAGATAAATCTGGAATAATAAAAAAGAACTTAGATAAAAGGTTCCCGCAAAAACTTCGGAACGGCTCATTATATAAATAACCGACTCAGTCTGAATAGGGTGTATTAAAAAAAGTACTGCTGTAAAAAGGGCTAGAAACCGTATCTCATCATCTTTAGATTGACAATTAATTGACCTAAAATAACACCATATCCGCAACGTTATAAAATAAACCAATACTGAATTAATAAGGTGTAATGACAGATTAAGGAGATGGTAACCAAACGTCCGGAAACCATCCAAATGAACGTTAAAAGCAAGGGAGATTTGTAGTAATCCTCGATGAATAAATTCTTTCCAGAGATAATTTATATTCAGTTGCTCATTGATGTTGTCTAATCGATGGTGATTGGTTATATATGCTACCGTATCGAATTGAAAAGGATTCTGTAAGTGGTTTCCATAAACAAGACTTCCTAGAACCAAAATAAAAAGACAGGATCTAAAGTGAACACGATGATATAATGATTTTTTTATTAAAGCCTTCATCTTTTTGGAATATTATGAATTATTTCGACTACGTGAAGTAAACTGCGGGCTCGTGAGTCATTGGGTTTTCTTTTTATCACGGTTTTCAAGTGAGGAATTGCCTTGCTGAACTGCTTTTTAGCGATATATAAATTTGCTAAATTATTATGAACCGCGCTTTTATCTTCCATGGCTAGTGCTTTTTTAAATTCTAACTCAGCTTTATCCAAAGCTTTCAAGTTCCAAAAAATTACTCCAATATTATTTTGTGCTTCGACGTGATTTGGTTCTAATTCAAGAACCTTTCGGTATGATCTTAAGGCTGCGTCATATTGCTTCAGCATTCGAAAGGCATTCCCAAGTTCATGGTGATATAAGGAGCGATGATTTTTAACTTTGATTGCTTCTAACAAAAAAGGTAACGCTTCCGCGGGTTTGTTGAGCTTTAGCCTCATTAATCCAGAGTTAAAAAATATCTGAGACCGGTTTGCTCCTAGTTTCAAGGCAAGGTCATATTTTAACTTGGCCTTATCCCATTCCTTATTTCTAGAGTCAATATGTCCCATATTTATATAAGGATCCGTGCTTGATGGAGAAAGAGCTGATGAAATCTCAAACGATTTTTGTGCTTCCTTCAATCGCTCTTTAGAAAGATAAGCTGTTCCCAAATTATTGTGTACCATTGATTTATACGGAGACTTCCTAACGGTATCTTCCCAGAGATTTATTTCTGATCGATAATCAAGGCTTCTTTCCATAGTCAGAAATCCATAAATAACTAGAAGAATTATAAGTGTTGGAGGTATTACTTTGCTATGAGAGGCACTTCTTAAAAACAGTATTCCCAACCCCATGTTTATTCCAATTCCGGGTAGATAAGTTCTATGTTCCGTAGCAATTTGTTTTAATGGAATAATACTGGAAGTTGGTAGTATTGTAATTAATGCCCAGATAAAGGCACATTTTAGAAGAATTGATTTTTGATAAAATATACCAATGGCAATACCGATACCTATTATAAGTGATGCAATCCATTCCCAGTCGAAGAAACCTGATACTAATCTTATGTCTGGTTCGAAATTAAGGTTGATAGGAAAAATTATTTTTACGAGATAATAGGAGATAACAACCTTAATTTGGGTCAATATATAAAGACCTCGATCGATCATATATGAATATGGATCATTTTTTATTACCAGCAAATTCCCCATTTGAACATAGCGATACAAAAGATAAATAATTAGGGGAATCAGAACTACCGCTAATTCAGGAAGAAACTTGTGAAAGTTTTTTGTTGAAGACTGTACCCATAAATAAAGGATCGCTACAATTGGCAACGTAACAATTATTTCTTTAGTCCCCAGTCCTAAATAAAATAGAAATATGATAACTATAGGATAGTGAACATTTTTCCATTTATTCTTTTGCTTTTCTTTTGAATTGACAAACCTTATAAAAAGATAAAAAGAGGATAAATAAAATAGTGTTACTAACACGGAAGAACGGCTTGATATGTAGGTGATAGATTCTACATTTATCGGATTAAAAAGATGAATCAAGGATACTGCAAGAGGAAGCCTTTGAAAGGTAGGTGTAAGCGCGGGGTTTTCAATTGTCACAAGCTCCATCGTTAAAAAATAAAGTATTATTCCGACACACAGATGCAACATGAGATTAATTAAGTGGTACCCAAATACATCCAACTGGCCTATTGCATGATTCACCGAGAATGTGAAAAGTAAAATAGACCTATTAAATATATTTTGAATCCCAACCATTTGTTGAAACTTGGATAGATTCTTTATATAGGGATTATCCTCAATGGCGTGGGCATCATCATATAGAAATGGGGAATGTACTGTGGCAAAGAAAATTATGACCCCACAAACACAAATCAAAGCCAGGGCCTTGACTCTCGGTGAAAAAGGGAAATTATCCATAGTGGGATTTACATATTTCATAAACCTAATAAGTCGATAGTTTTTTTAATAGTTTATTCAAATCATCTGACTGGGTTTTGGATAAGTCTTGTTTTAAGGCTCGCTTTATATAGGACTTTGAAATTTTATACTTCCCAAGGCGATAATTAATTTTTCCTAAATTAATTAAAGCAGCTATATGATTAGGTTCATAACTCAAAACTTTTTCATATAACGTATTTGCTTCTCCCATATTCCCGGACATCAGGTTATTCCATGCGATTTGTGAATAAATTGAAGGGTCGGGGCCTTTTATTTTAAGGAATTTTTTAAATACCTCATTAGAGTTTATCCATTTTTTTTTATTTTGATAAACTCGAGCCAGATTATACAAGGTAGGTTCATGGTTTGGTTTGAGTTTTAGACAAGCCTTGAAAGAAAGTTCTGCTTTATTATAGGATTTTGTAAGCATGTATGCGGTGCCAAGATTATAATGTGCTAAAAACATAGATGGGTCAGTTTTTATTGCATGGTTTAGTTCAATGATAGCTTTATTATAACGCTGGGTCTTTCCATAAACTTCTCCAAGATTGAGTCGGGCAAGAGCATAATCCTGTTGACCTGTTGCTTTTTTCATCAGAGTTATTGAGTGTAGAAAATGACCAATCGCTAGGTCATACTCCTTTTTCATATTTTTTACTGATCCCAGCCCCAACTCTGCTGAAAAATAGTCAGGTTTTAATTTTAAGGCAGCTCGGTATTGAACTTCTGCATTGTTAAGTTGTTCGAGGTCTAAATAAACACTAGCCAAATTAAAATGCGGCTCGGCAAAATCCACCTCAAGTGAAATATTATTGGCATCTAAAATATTTGAACCTTGAATGGTTTTACCGATAAGACTTTTTCGTTCAATAAAATGTTTTGGGTTTCCTAAATTAAATTGTGTTTTAGCATATTCTGGAATACTAGATATGCTCTTTTCAAGGTGGGAACGTGCGATTTTAAGTTTTCCTGCTTCATAATAGGCTTTACCAAGATTATTGTGAACTCTTGGCGAATTTGGATTTTTTATTACCGAGTCAGACCATAATGCAATTTCATTTGCCCATGTTTGATTTCTCTTCCCAACTAATATTCCACAAATTATTACTATGAAAATAAAAGAACATAGCTTAGTCGTTTTTTTTGAACGACTGACGAACCATCCGGTTATAAAACATAAACCCAATGACATTGGCAAATACATTCTGTGCTCAACTGCAAGGTCATTTAAAGGAATAATACTGCTTGTCGGTGCAATTGATAGTAAAAACCATGCGAATCCAAGCTTAACCCAAATATTTCCCCATTTTATAATCACCAAAGTTATGCAGATAATCAGTAAAACTGAAAATAATATTTTCCAATCCGTTAAAAATTCCGTAAATGGGAACCCAATATCGACATTAAGATTGAAAGGAAAGATAAATTTTGTTAGGTAATAAAAAATAATTACCTTGGACTGCACTAATAAGTATGGAATGCTCCCGTAAAGTTCCAATCCCTGATCCTTCGGTAAATATAGTGCCTCCAATATATAAGCTATGAATATTAAAACAATCCCACCACATCCAAAAACCCAAAGCATTTTTGAAGTCGTAAAATATGCTTTATAATTTTGAAAATATCTAGGAACATAAAGTACCAAAAACCAAAATATAATAATCGCGGGCAATGTTATTGCTATCAGCTTTGAGGCTATAGCCAAATATATCCCTGAAATAGTCAGCAGACCTGAAATCATTCGGTATTTTACTGTTCTGGAAAGTAATAACGTTTCGGTAAAACAAAAAATCGTTAGAAGATAAAAAAATGTTGCCAGCAAACTTGATCGTGATGAAATATATGCTACTGAATCTGTATTAATTGGATGTAATGCGAATATGAGGGATGTGACAAACGGTAAAAACAGAACATTATTTGGTTGATGGTCTACTAATTTACTATTTTCTTTTTTACCGCTGATATTTTCTTTTGATATTAGATTTTTGATACGAACCAAAATTATAAATATCAGAACCGTTACCAGTATGTGAATAGTTAAATTCACAAGGTGAAAACCAAAAGTGTGTTTATTATCGAGATGATTATTTATTGCAAAAGTCCATAGCAAAACGGGACGGTTTTGAAAAGACTTCATACTAACACTTTCATTAAAACTTTTTAGATCTGCTACCCATTCTTTGTTTAATAGATTGCGGTCATCAAATTGGAACGCCCCCTGCAACGAATTGAAGTAGACGATTGTTGGCAGAATAATAAGAACTATTATGCAAGCAATCTTAGATCGTAAAGAGTTTTGTTCAGCAAATAAGTTCATCAGGTAAGCTTATAGTCGGTGGATTTGCATGCTTGAGAATTTGTTTCAATCTGCTATTTTCTTCCCTTAATTTATCACTTGAATAAATATTGTTCTAGGTGAATAGTCAATTAATTAAGTTATAATATTCTCGGTGAACAGAACGTTGAATTTTAAAATAATCACTTCTTGATAAAAATTTAAATTCTCGTTTCAATCGATTCTCTTCACGGCAATATTTCTATTGGACCAGAATAAATCATGCAAACCGAACATCAAAACTTTCTTAAAATATCCTTAATTTTCATCATTATTCTTGGATTTAATTATGGTGTAAGCTTTCAACAGTTTCTCCATTATGATTGGAATAATCCGCGGGGTTTGAGTGACTCAATAAGCTATCTGGCGATGTCAAATGGAGATTATACGATCTCTTCGGGGCATCGTTACCGCGTAATTATTCCCTTTCTTGCCAATATTGTAAAAAGCTTAGTCCAACCATTAATTCCCTCCGAACAATTGCATTGGTTTGGGGGTGTTGATGCATTTAGTTTCTATATTATTAATTGTTTCTTTTCAAGTCTTACTGGTTTGTTCTTGTATTTATTTCTTATTCGGTTAAAGTTCGAGCCCCAATTGTCATTATTGGGAGTATTTATATTTTTAGGAAGTCGAATCACGATTCTGGCAACGGGTGCCCCCATTGTTGACTCCTTGTATTTTCTTTCAATTATTATAATTGTTTATTTTTGTTTAACCCAAAACACTACTACGCTAGCTATACTCACCCCTATATTAATTCTTTCTAAAGAAACTATAATCCCATTTTTATTTCTTCCATTTTTTGTTAAACAAATAAACCGAAAACTTTTCGGGGTATCTTTAATGGCTTCGTTTGTTGTTTTTTTCTGGGTAAGGGACACAATTTCTTCATGGTCACCTAATCAAATGGAGAATAATGACCCAATTTTTAATATTGTTGTAAACCATTTGAAATCAGGTTTTGAAAATATTATCCAAACCTATTTTTCTATGGGAGGTTGGCATGGAATTTTTTCAACATTTTCAATCTTCTGGATTGCTGCTGCTTTTGGAGTTTGGCTTAGTTTTAAAAAATTAAATTCGTTTTATCAAATCCCTAATTTTTTATTTTTTATTATCCCTATTACCTTTGGGTTTACCGTTTTAAGTTCTAATGTTGGGCGCATGTTACTTAGCTCATTTCCCATTGTCATTCCTTACACCTTGATTGGAATTAACTATCTTTTTTCTACAAAATCCAGCGACCATTCTCCGCTAAAAAATGTTCGAACCCTTGATGCACATGAAAACAAATGATCGGTCAATACAGGTTTTTCTTAATCTAACCTTAATTAATACGATAGTAAATCTATCGGGTTATTCAGGGGTATATTGAATTATTTTTATGGGATTTTGGGGTTCATTTTAGTATAAATCTACAAAAAATATTAGAAAACTAAAAATATTAAACTTCTTCCTAGTTCACCAGTTTATTAGAAATGGGGCTTCTAAAGCACCTCCCCAGTTGATTTTTGTTGCTGTACAATTTTAATTAACACTATATTTTGGAAAAATTATCATGGGTATTATTGACGGTAAAATGGTTGCTTCTCAGATTAAAGAAAATATTACTACTGAAGTACAATCATTGAAGAAAAAAACTGGGAAAAGCCCGGGCCTCGCTGTGGTTTTGGTAGGTGATGACCCTGCATCCGCTGTGTATGTTCGCAATAAAAATAAAACCTGTAATAATATTGGATTTCAATCCTTTGAGAATATTCTTCCTGCGAATACCTCCGAATCGGAATTATTAAACCTGATCCATGAATTGAATAATGACGAAAAAGTTAATGGAATTCTTGTTCAACTACCTCTCCCAAATCACATCGCCTCAAAAAAAATTCTCGAAGCCATTAATCCACAAAAAGATGTAGATGGATTTCATCTCGAAAATGTAGGTCGACTAGTAACAGGACATTCTTTATTTAAACCATGTACTCCTGCTGGTATCATTAAACTTCTCGATAAATATGATGTTGAGATTGAAGGAAAAAATGCCGTAATCATTGGACGTAGTAATATTGTTGGAAAACCAGTTGCATTCCTTTTACTCGAAAGAAATGCTACGGTTACAATTTGTCATTCTCGCACAAAAAATTTATCCAACCTTACGCGATCTGCAGATATTCTTATTGCTGCTATCGGAAAACCAAATTTTGTTACCGCGGATATGGTAAAAGATAACTCAGTAGTCATCGATGTAGGTATCAATCGCTTGGCGGGTAAACTTGTTGGTGATGTTGATTTTTCATCAGTAGTAAAAAAAGCCTCTCTTATTACACCTGTACCTGGGGGAGTAGGACCCATGACCATCGCCATGCTTATGGAAAATACATTCCGGGCTTTTAAAAACTCCTTAAAATAATTTTTAATAAGCCACCTGGAAAGAAACCTACATCGTATAAGAATCGTCTGTTAATTCTCTACTTACATTATTTGACCTATAATAAGGCTAAATATATATATTGAAGTGGTATCTGGTATATTGCTTATAACTCAACTTATTTTTTTCAATGAAACAAAAAGAAACCACGCCTAAAATTTACTCCGTTTCAGAGATAACAGGTGATGTAAAATCTATCTTGGAATCAGCCTTTGATTCAATATGGGTAGAAGGTGAGATATCCAATCTTCGAATTCCAGGTTCTCAACATGCTTATTTTATTCTTAAAGATAATCGTTCACAGATACGTTGTGTTTTATTCAAAGGTTTCCGAGCTGGATTAAAATTTCACCCGGATGATGGCGATCATGTCCTTCTATTTGGTCGAGTTACAGTATATGAATCAAGGGGTGACTATCAAGTAATAGTAGAACACATTGAACCCAGAGGCTTGGGAGCATTACAAAAAGCATTTGAAAAACTTAAAGCTCGTCTCATGCAAGAAGGACTCTTCGGTGAGGATAGAAAAATTCCGATACCACAATTCCCATGGAGAGTTGGTGTAGTAACCTCCGCTACAGGAGCAGCAATCCGAGACATCATAAATATTATTCAACGACGTAACCCCAAGGTTTCAGTGCTGGTTTATCCGGTAAAAGTCCAAGGGGAAGGCTCTGCGGAAGAAATATCGGAGGCAATCCAACAAATGAATCAAATTAGTGATTTAGATGTTCTCATCGTTGGAAGGGGCGGTGGCTCCATAGAAGATTTATGGGCTTTTAATGAAGAAATTGTTGCTCGTGCCATTTCTAAATCTACCCTACCCGTGGTATCAGCTGTTGGACACGAAATAGACTTTACCATTGCTGATTTTGTTTCAGACTTGCGTGCGCCAACACCTTCGGCAGCTGCAGAGCTCGTGGTCCCTATGTTGGATGAACAAACTAGAAAGTTAAATATGATGGGGGAGCAACTTTTAGTAATTTTACAGAATAAAATCCAAAAATATGAGGATTTACTAAAACGGCTCATGGGGAGACGATTTTTTAAAGACCCGATGTATATTATGCAACCGCAAGTTCAACGTTTGGATGATTTGATTAATCGTCTATTTCGTGGATTAGACCAATGGGTTTTAGTTCAAGGACAAAAATTATCGGGGATGATTCACCAACTTGTTCAACTTACCCCTGCAAAGAATATTCGTCAATTAGGAGAAAAAAAAGCCCTGTTTCATCACCTTTTGGTCCAAAATGTACACTCCCGGATTCGTTTTGATCGTGAGCGATTCGATGGTGTTCTAAAAAATCTCAACGCACTCAGCCCACTAGCTATTCTGGATCGCGGATATAGTATTGCAAATTTCCAAGGTAAAGCTCTCACACAAAGTGATCGAATTATGCAAGGAGATTCTATAAAGATCCGCCTAGCCAGGGGTCAATTAAGGTGTACGGTTGATGAAATTATTCCATCTCAAGAAAAACAGTGATAAGTATATTTATTAGAGGCCATTATGTCTGAAATAAAATTTGAAAAAGCAATGACCCGATTAGAAAATATTGTGGAGGAATTGGAACGTGGCGATTTGGATATTGATAAGTCTCTTGAAATTTTTGAAGAGGGCATCAAAATGTCACGATTATGTTCAAAGAAACTTAACGAAGCAGAAGCAAAAATCGAAAAACTTAGCAAAGGGAAAAAGGGGGACTTGATTACAGAACTTTTTCCTATGGATGATAAAAATGAAGAACAAGAATAAAAAGATTAGATTGGATCATTTACTCTTAAAAAAAAACTTGTTTTATCAAGAGAGCGTGCAAAAAGTTTAATTTTAGCCGGTAAAGTCAGAGTAGCTGATGAAATAGCTGACAAACCCGGCCGTATTTATAATGAAGATTGTGCGGTACGAGTCATCGAAGATGTGCATCCTTACGTTAGCCGTGGTGGAATTAAACTTAAACATGGGCTTAGAGAGTTTGATATTTCTCTCTCAGAAAAAGTTGCAGTTGATATCGGAGCTTCAACCGGAGGATTTACTGATTGTCTACTTCAGCATGGTATAGAGAAAGTATTTGCGGTCGATGTAGGTTATGGACAACTGGATTGGAAATTACAGAGCGATTCAAGGGTGGTCTCTCTGGATCGAAAAAATGCCCGCGAATTGAATTCAAATGATATTAACGAGTTAGTTGACTTAGTTGTTATAGATGTCTCTTTTATATCGTTAAAAATTATAATTCCCTCCGTGATCAATGTTTTAAAACCAGTGGGAGATTTGATAGCGCTGGTTAAGCCACAATTTGAGGTTGGGAAAGAAGAAGTTGAGAATAAGGGAATCATCAAAGACCCTAAAAAACATCTCGGTGTACTCATTGAATTGAATGCTTTTATGAAAAAACAAGGTTGGCCTATAACAAATATAGCCACCTCACCCATAACTGGCCAAAAGGGAAATCGTGAATTTTTGATTCACTGTCCGGGAAAAGAAAATTCTCGAATAATCGAAGACGATCATATTCGTAACATGATCAATACATAAACATGTTAAGCAAATAAGAACCAATGCGTCGGGCTATTATATTTATTTCAAATCAATTATATTTCATCTTTATACACGATAAAACAGTCCCACGGGTAAACAAGGTGAGTGATTCCCTTTTGTTTGGGCTCTCCAGGTTTCCACTCTGTTTCATCTTCCAGCAGTTTTATTCGAATTCCACCGGTACCTCCATGTATGAGAGTCGCAATTCCATCTCCCGATTCTTCGATTTGGCATGCATAAGCGGCACAAGGTGATTGTGTTTTTTTATCCCAACCTATCACCTGGACAGGAGATTCTTCGCCTTCTATGTTATATTTTATGCAGTAAACCTCACGTGACTCAGAGACGTCACGATAAAGCATGCTAAAGTTTTCATGGGTATTTTCGTTTGCTTCTACATCAACGTACATTGCCACACTCCAAAGTAATATTCGTAAATCATAATATCACTATGACACAACTTCTATACTATTTTATAATTCTTAAATTATCTCTGGAAACCATGATGCACTTAAGGTTATTATTTATCGTAATTTTTTTGCACTTTTTTTCATGATACGATTTTGGCAATATTTTTTCTACTTCCGGAAAATATCTCTGTTCTAAATAAATATTTAACGTTAGCTCATACTTTTAAACCCAGTCAGTTGAAGTTCGGATTAGTTATTAACGGAGAACAATTCAATGCATAAGCTGGTTTTGTTACGCCACGGTCAAAGCCAATGGAATCTTGAAAATAGGTTTACTGGGTGGACCGATGTGGATCTTACCGCTCAAGGAATTGTGGAAGCAGGCAATGCGGGCATTCTACTTAAAAATGAAGGATATCATTTCGATGTTGCATATACATCGGTACTGAAACGAGCTATTCGCACATTATGGATTGTAATGGATAAGATGGATCTTATGTGGATACCAGTCCATCGATCATGGAGGCTCAATGAAAGGCATTATGGTGCCTTACAAGGACTCAATAAGAAAGAAACGACTGCCAAACATGGTGCTGATCAAGTTAAGGTGTGGCGGCGCAGTTACGATATTCCTCCTCCAAATCTTGAAAATGGAGATGATCGCCTTCCAGACAATGACCCACGATATGCGCTTATTCCCTCTAAGAATCTCCCGCACTCGGAGGCCCTCAGGCATACGGTGAATAGATTCCTACCGTACTGGAAGGAGACTATTGTGCCTTCTTTGCAATTAAAAAAAAATATTATTATTTGTGCTCACGGTAACAGCCTGCGCGCTTTAGTCAAGTATCTCGATAATATGAGTGAGAACTCCATTATTGAGCTTAATATTCCAACGGGTATTCCACTTGTCTACGAACTTAATGATGATTTGACTCCAAAAACTCATTATTTTTTAGGAGATTCCGAAACAGTTAGAAAGGCTGCTAATGCTGTTGCGGATCAAGGAAAGTAAATTTCTAGTTAACGCTCAATTAAAATTATTTACAAAATTAACGCGGCTACTGTCTGATTATTTAAATCTCAAGAACAACTTTATTTTTTCTCATTGAATTTATCGTTTTATTTCTTTAATTATTTATAGTTCTGATTTTTGAAAAGGATTCTAATAATGAAATATTTTTTACCCCTTATCTTTGCCTTATTAACTCTATCTTCTTGTGGTTCAGAGAAAGCGAAGGTTGATCCAGCTCAATCTAAGATCCATTATGACCTTGCGCTGGAATTGGCTCAATATTCTCTTTACCAAAATTCACTTGAAGAATTTGATTTAGCCATCAAATTTGACCCTGGGAATATCAACGCTTATAGAAAAAAAGGATTAGTACTCTTTGGACTCAACCAATATGTCGAGGCTGAAAAGTTATTTAAAAAAGTAATCTCTCTTGATCCAGAAAACGTACAAGCTTATATCAATTTAGGTATGGTTAAATACAGCACAGGATATAAAGGTGATGCTAAGAAATTGTGGGAAAAGTCGATTAATATTAAAACGGATGATAATGATTCAAAAGCAATAAATAATATAGCTAACCTGTATAAAGAAGAAAAAAATTATGATAAGGCCATAGAACATTATCAATTAGCCATGAAAAATGATCCCATGAATTCAATGTATATGAACAATCTAGCCGATACGCTTCGTTTAAATGGTGAACTGGACCAAGCCTTGGAAGTTCTCCAAAATTCATTAAAATTGAATTCTGCGGGAATGGGATCTTATTTCAACCTAGGTCTGGTTTATAAAGATCTTAAGGAAAATGAAAAAGCGCTGGACTCCTTTAAAAAATCCATTCAAGTTAATGCTGCCCTCACCGAAGCTTACTATCAAATAGCACAAATCCACTTAACAATGAAAAATCGGGATTTAGCTCTTAAATTTATTAACAAGGCCATTGAGTTTTCTCCCAATAACCTGATATACCAGGAGTCCCGAGAAAAAATTCTTGCTTTGTAAATTTACATAATCTAATGATCCAATTAATTTGATGAAAAAAGAAATTAATAATAACCTAACTCTACTACATGAAGTTTCTAATAGAAAATAAAAATATTGCACTCCTTTTCGCAAGTATATTTTTATTTATATTTATTTTAGAGATTTTTTTTACAAAAGTTTTAAATAAACTTCCTCTGAAATTTCACGGACTCATTAATCCAAGGCTTTTTGCATTAGTTCAATCATCTAAAAATTCTGTTATTCCTGAAAATTATATTGCCCTTGTAGGAGATTCTAATGCAGCTGGAATAGGTGAATTTTATGAGGCCCAAAAAAATAATACTTTAGATAATCCAGGCTTTCATTCTGCGCATTTTATCCACCAAAAAACACGTCTTGATGTGATTTCATTTGGAGCAGCCGGTTCGGGTAGTCTGCGTGGACTTGTTGCAGAACCAATTAATCAATATTTATATATAAACTCTATGTTGGCATTTAGCCTAGAACAACCAAAAAAAATCCTTGTCTACTTTTATGCAGGTAATGATTTAGATAATAATGTTAAAAAAGTGGAGTATTACTTCAAAGACCTATATGACATTAATCAAATTTACCATCCGGAATATTTCAGAAATTTTATTGAAGAAGCTATTGTAAAAAATCATCCGCTTCCAAACTCAGGATCAGTCTGGAGTAATTTTATTTTTAGTGAATTTATGGTAGGAGGAATTAAAAATTTATACAACCAATACACAATAGAAAAAGATACGGTGAATAATAATTTTTTTAATTTGAAAACCCATAATAGAAATCTCCAATGGGATTGGGATCTACTATCCGAATACCCGGTAAGAACCTTTTCAAATATTGCGGTGATTGATGAAAAGGAAATACTTTTATCAAGCAGAACACAAACTCCCTCTATTGAAATGTCCCCAGAACAAATAAAACTAGGCTTTTATGTATTTGAACAGTCTCTCCAATATTTATCTGAGTTTTTTAATAAATCAGAGGTGATTGTTATTCATATACCTTCACCCCTCAGTGTATACAAATTAGTTTTACCCAAAGGTCCTCTTTTACTTCAAAAAATTTTGAGTCAGGAGGGAAAATACGAAACTCGATTAAAAAAAATTCAAAATGTTGGTAACGCCACATGTCTTGAAATTGAAAGAATAACCAATAAACAAAATATTAAATTTTTGGACATCACTCATGCTTTTAAAAATGCTGGAAAAAAGAAAATTATTCACGGCCGACTTGATTTTAATCACTTAAGTAAATCTGGCTATGAATTACTATCAGATTCAATTATCCAGTCTTTTTTTAATGGTGATTCCATACAATTAGGATGTTATTCTTCGTAAATAAGTAATTGAGATTTTTAAACAACCTCTGAAGTTTACGTTACCCAAATTGGGCCTCTACTTGCATGATAGCTCAAATCCAATTCTCAATGAAATGCATGATTTAGTCCTTAAATCTATTGAATCAGTTAATCAAGCTACCACGACCATTTAACGTATCAGTAGTTTCGTGGTAAAATTTCTGCTTTCCTAAAACTGGGCCACAAAAACTTAAGGTCACTGATACGATTTAACTGTTTTTTTCGTTAATCTAATAGTGTATCAATTAGAAGTTATTAAAAATAAAACTTATAATCTATGACTAGTTGATGAACAAAGAAAAACATAAGAATAATACTATTTTGCATGAAATTTCTAAGGACGATTTAAAACATATCCTAGCAAATCATTCTCTGTGGATCAGTTCGGGGGAAACAAAAGGTGAGCCAGCAAATCTAGCAGGATATAATTTGCGTGGTGTAGTGCTTTTGGGAGAAAATTTAAAAAAAGCTAATTTTGAAGGGACCTACCTTTACGGGGCCTATTTAAAAAATGCAAACCTTGAACAAGCCAATCTTTCAGATGCCAATTTACGCGGTGCTAACCTTCGCTGGGTTAATTTACAAGGAGCAAACTTATCTGGATCTAACTTGGTGAGAGCTGATCTTCATGAATCAAATTTAAAAAAAACAAATTTGATTGGTACTAATCTGCAAATGTCCGATGGATTAACCCAGAAGCAAATTGATCAAGCCCAGACAAACGAAACGACCAAACTTCCAGATTCATTAGAATAATATTTGTATTTTATTGCATTGCTACACGTGCGGAGACAAACATATTTTTTAGGTTAGCCGTGGCATCTTTAACTGCCGTTGCTTCATAACCGCAATGGGCAGTACAATCAGCGCACTTTAGATTATTCTTATGACCATAACTATCCCAATTCGTTGTATCCATCAATTCTTTAAATGATTCCGCGTAACCATCATCCAGTAAATAGCATGGTTTTTGCCAACCGAGAACGGAGTAATTTGGATTACCCCAAGGAGTACATTCATAATCACGTCGACCTTGTAGGAACTCCAAATAAAGGGGGGAATGCAATATATCCCATCGACCTTTTTTATTTTTCCCTAGTAACTCTTTAAAAAATTCCTGAGTTCGTTCTCGACCAAAAAAATGATCCTGATCCGGTGCATCAGGATATCTGAAAGCAGAAGATAAGGTCACCCCGTCTAATCCAAGAGGATTTAGAAAATCAAGAAAGGTTTCTGCTTGTTTAACGGTGGTTCCTTCAAAAAATGTGGTAGCGCTAGTCACCCTATACCCCATTTTCTTTGCTTCTCGGACAGATTCTACTGCTATTTTAAATACCCCTTTTTTATCAACAATACGATCATGGTCATCTTCAAGTCCATCTAAATGAATAGAAAGAGTAAGAAAAGGTGATATGGGTAACTTGCCAAAAAAATTTTTAAGCAAAAGCGCATTTGTACAAAGATAAATATATCGTTTTTGCTTGATAAGACCTTCAACAATCTCAACAATTTGTGGATGCATTAAAGGTTCTCCACCCGCAATTGATACCACCGGGGCATCGCATTCAGCAGCCGCGTCAAGACATTGATCGAGAGTAAGGTTTTTGTTTAAAATTTCAATCGGTTTTTGAATTTTACCGCAGCCTATACATTCAAGGTTACAACGAAACAATGGCTCCAGCATCAAAACCAGAGGATATCGTTCTTGCCCTTTTAGTTTCTGCCACATAACGTACGTGCCTATCTTCATAGCTTGTTTAAATGGTATTGGCATATCTTCTTTAATTTTTTAGACTAGTTATTTTAATAGTACTGATTCAATCAAATAAACCTGTAGCGAGTTGTTATATTGAAGTTTATTTATGTTGCAAACCCTATATCGCACAGGATCAAGAGAATTGATCAATGCACACCTATAGTAACCGTTTTTCATCTTTGATGATAGTGTGGCTAAAAAAATCACCATTATCCAATGATTAAAAAAAGTTTTTTACTAATTATCGTAGCGGCGGGTGCTATTTTTATTGATGGCACTCTAACCCACGACATTTTTGACTACCGACTCGATTCTTTCTCAAAATGGGCAACACTCATCCTTGTCCTAGGAATTTTTGTATCTATATCATGGCCTAAAACCATCAAAAATAAAAAAATACTAAAAAATGAATCGGTGGTTTTTTGTTTTGTCCCGCCTTTGATATTTTTTAATCTTAAGAAACTAAGGAGAGAGCTGGTTCGTTGACCACACGACTCAAAAGAGCAAAACGATCAATCGGACCTTTCGTCTTCATCCAAACGGTACCATTCCCCCCATGAGCAACTGGTAACGCTAACCCACTTTCATTTTCCATAGAGGATATCTGAAAACGATATTTATTTTGTGGCGAGATGTATTCTATTTTGTGCCCTACTTCAATCCTGTTTTTAACATCCACTTCCATCCAACCTCCGGCACGTTCATTCACGACTTTCCCAGCGTATATCTGTGGTAGGTTATCTTCCTGAGGCGAATTAAATCGTTCGGTAGCTTTTTCGGATGCCGACAGAAGAAACGCCGTAGTAAACCCACGGTTAGCGGTCTTTTCAGTTTCTCCCAGTAATTGTGGGTCAAAGGGCTTGTTAGATGCCATATCATCAATAGCTCTTCGATAAGACTGTGTTATCAAGGATAAATAATATATTGATTTTGTACGTCCTTCGATTTTAAACGATTCAACCCCCGCTCTCCATAATTTATCAAGATGTTCTATGGCACGCAGGTCTTTCGAGTTCATTATATAGGTTCCGTGTTCATCCTCCTCAATGGGCATAAGATCTCCATCACGCCCTTTTTCCTCGATCAAATATTTTCCTTGGGGACTTTGTGTGGACTGTTCTCCTTCTGGCAATTCCTCTTTCACATTGTATTCCCATCGACAACTGTTAGTACAAGTTCCTTGGTTAGCATCCCGATGATTAAAGTAATTAGAGAGGAGACATCGTCCTGAATACGCAATACAAATAGAACCGTGAACAAACGATTCCAACTCCATTTCGGGAACTTGTGTATGAATTTCGTTTAACTCTTGCATAGATAATTCACGTGAAAGAATGATTCGTTTTACTCCATAATCCCTCCAAAATGCCACGGACATCCAGTTGATTGTATTTGTTTGTACAGATAAATGAATTGGTAATTCTGGAAATTCCGTTTTCACATATTGAATCATTCCGGGATCAGACATAATTATTCCATCAGGCCCAGCTTCGGCAATGGTTGCAATGGAACGTTTAAAAGATTTAAGTTTTCGATTTTGCGGAAGAATGTTTGCCGTGACATAAATCTTTTTACCAACCTGGTGGCAATATTCTATATCTTCTTTTAAAGAACTATTATTGTAAGGATTTTCTTTAGCTCGTAGAGAAAATCTCGGGATTCCCGCATATACGGCGTCGGCTCCAAAAGCCAAAGCATATCTTAATTTTTCTGGACTACCCGCAGGACATAATAATTCTGGAATTTTAGCCACAGTATCTCTCGGTTGAAATTGAGTATTTTGATAAGACCTTACACTACTAGTAGGTCATGCCGCAACGGATTTACTAATTACTTTCAAATTGGATCTTAAATAAACGAGGGAGGGAAAGGTATGGGTATAAAAGCTAAGAAGATCAATATTTTAACAGAAACTATTTGAGCGCTGCCTCCTTGGCAATCGATCTCCCGTGGTCGTTACCACTTTTTTTTAAGGTTCCTACCAACTCAAGAGTAGATCTAAGACGCCTCACCAACACTTTGAAAATGGGTATGAGCGATTCTGGGTTATGGTCAGCTAAATTATTGAATGTTTCTTTGGTAAAGACGCAGACAACACAATCTTCCAGTGCTGTAACTGTTGCAGAACGAGGTAGCCCGTCTATCAGTCCCATTTCACCAAAAATCTCACTTTTCTCTAGAACAGCTAATACTTGCTTTTCCCCATGCGGACTTAATTTAGAAACCTCGACCGACCCCTCCTCAATGATGTAGGCGCAATCTCCGAGCGTTCCTTCCTCAATAATGTCCTTACCCTTTTTAAAATTAATTAAATCCATTAAAAAAACAAACTCCCTTTTTTAAATTAAAAACTAATATTTGCTGAACAAATCTTTTGTATTTTAAATAAGGTTTGTCGACAAAAACAAAATTTATCAATAGATTATTATTTACGCGTGATTTGGAGTGCAACCCACTTGCTTCAAGGTTGACCGCAAACGCGCGGCCAAAACTTTGAAAATTGGGACCAGTGCGTCAGGGTTATTTTTCGTCAGCGAGTTGAACGCTTCCTTGGTTAGCACCTTGACTGTGCAGTTTTCCAAGGCGGTCACTGTGGCAGATCGAGGCAAACCATCAATCAACCCCAATTCTCCAAAAATATCATTTTCTTTGAGTCGACCCAGAACCTGTTTATTGTTTTGATCATTGGTCTTTGATACTTCCAAACTCCCAGCCTCAACAATATAGGCACAATCCCCCAGGTCGCCTTCTTCGATAACTTTAGTATTAGGCTTGAAATAAAGTCTTTTCATAAATAATCTACCTCCTCTTTCTACTACAATTGCTTAAACCAAAAAAAATACTTATTTTAAACTAAATCCGCTGATACCTTTTTGATCGGATGAAGACCCACTTTTAACGGAGTTTGAATTATCTGAAGTGCTAAAAAGTACCATTACACCGATTATGGAAATAGCTCCGAAAATTGCCTTCCATGGAAATGATTTTGAACCGTTAATATTTTTTCTTGCGCTCATGTGACACCTCTTGGTATAAGTTAAATATTATAAAAAAATAATACACCAGAGGATAGTGCACAGGTTGTGCCAATATTAAGATAATATCGTTAAATTTTAAATACCTTTACTTATAATAGTTTATAGATTTATATCCGGTAGGTAAATTGCGTTAGAATATAATTATTCTCAGAATGAAAATATTTATCTCATGCTGAGACTATAGCTATTCAATTTGATACTTCTTTATTTTTCTATAGCAAGTAGCTCGGCTAATACCCAAGGATTTGGATACCTGCTCAACATTCCCACCAGCGATTTTTAAGGCTTCAACAAGAGCGTTTTTTTCCATTTCTTGAATGGTTGCCGCAGTTGTTACTGGAGTTTGAGGCCTAGAAGTGGCAAAAACTGCGGTAGCTTCAGGGGTGGGCTGGTTTAAACTATGGTCTTGAATAATAGAATCAGGAGCGCTGTGTTTTTGAATCTCGGTGGGCAAATTTTCAATTTCTATGGTTTCGCTTTGAGTTGCCACCATAGCTCGGTAGATTACGTTTTCTAATTGACGTACATTACCCCGCCAATGGTATTTCATAAGGGCTTCCATCACCAATGAAGAAACGCTGGTAATTATTTTGGGCATTTCATTTTTATATTTTTTAAGAAAATGATTCACCAGAAGAGGAATGTCCTCCTTTCTCTCCCTTAGTGTAGGCATAGTGATGGGATATACAACCAAACGATAATAAAGATCCTCGCGAAATTTGCCACTTGCTACGGCTTGTTCCAACTTGCGGTTTGTAGCAGATATAATACGAAGATCAACTCTTATCTTTTTATTACCCCCAACGCGTTCAAAAGTTTTATCCTGCAAAAAACGAAGAAGTTTAACCTGCATTTCCTGTGACATCTCCCCTACTTCATCTAGGAACAAGGAGCCGTTGTTTGCGTATTCCAATTTACCAACCCTTGAGTAATCAGCCCCTGTGAAAGATCCCTTTTCGTGTCCAAAAAATTCACTTTCTTGCAGCAACTCTGGAATAGCCCCACAATTGATGGCAATAAAAGGTCCCTTCTTGTAAGCACTGCTATAGTGAACGGCTTTAGCTACTAATTCTTTGCCTGTCCCACTCTCCCCTTCGATAAATACATTGATATTAATTGCAGCCACTTCTTCAATTTGTGTGAACACACGTTGTATTGCCGCACTTTGACCAACGATATTTTTGTAAACATGCGTCTTTTGCATCTCCCCTCGAAGCCGATCAATTTTATGAATCATCGTATGCATCTCGATGGCGCGTTGAATATTGGTGATGAATCGCATTTTTTCAATCGGTTTGACCATATAATCAAAAGCACCTAATTTCATTGCTTCCACTGCCGAATCGAGCTCACCATTTTCTGTTATAACCATGATAGGAATATCTCGATTTGCAAGTCGTAGTCGTTTTAAAAATTCCAACCCCAAAAGTCCAGAAGATCCAGCAGTATTCATATCCAAACAAACCGCCGATGGACTTTGATCAATTGTATTCAAACACAATTCAGTATCCTCAAACGTCTTTGTCTGAAAATCTATTTCTTGAAGCCACCCGGTCACTTCTTTGCAAAGAGCACCATTTTGATCCACTATGAATACAAGTTCGTCAGCCACTGAATTATTTCTTACCCTTACGTAAATGTTTATAAACCAACTAATGATTATTGAATACAATTCAAAGAGCTATGATATCCCATATCCTGCGCTAATTGCTTATATCCAAAAATAATTTTGTTATCTTTTTTTTCTGGGTAATCTTTACAAGCTGGCCACCAGTATATTTTGCTCTCTGGATCTCCTATGATTCCATAATTTAATATCAGGTCATAGTCCATTTGATTTACCGTAGCTGGTGGGACAGAAAATATCTTTTCCCGACGAAACTGCCATGGAGGGGTGGGTGAAGGCTCGACCCAAATCCCTAATCTTTTTTCCCACGCCCGATATTGTAAACGTTCGAAAGTAGAGCTAGATGATGGATTTACTCGATAGTACCAAGCCAACCCGTTCCGAACTAGTTCCTCATTAAGCACTTTTCCCTGCGGCAAAACTACAGAACCTATCAAGCGCCCGTAAAAGTCTGTCGCCTCATATTCAAGCTGAATCTCTTTTCCAAAGACTTGGGTTTCTGTGAACTCTTTAGCCTTGAGCCCAAAGGGTTGTTTAGGTTCAGGGGTATCTATATCCGATAAACGAATCTTGTACAACTTTTCTTCTGGGGGGATTGATTTTATAGTAAAGGTATCGCCCTGATGGACAGCAACCAACGTTCCTATTATTGTGCCGGCGGAGACCTGAGGCGCAAATAACGCCAGCACTATAGCTAAACTAATTTTCATTCGAACCATAAACTAACCTGAAATTCATTTCCCATAAAATCAGTATCGTGATTTTCCCTGGAGAATTCACCAAGCACTGTAGCACTTTGTCCTAAAAATACGAACGCAACCTTTGGTTTATATGTCCAAAAAGGTGCCGCAGAATATGCCCCGCGCTAGAATGTAGACTTTGTATAGTTGTTGGCCATCCATTTGTATATTTATAATGAAAATAAAAAGGGCTGCTCCTCCTTAAGAGGGAAACAGCCCTTTTTATTTTTGGCTCCGGTGACTGGACTCGAACCAGTAACAACTCGATTAACAGTCGAGTGCGCTACCATTGCGCCACACCGGAAAAATAGCATTCGGGTTCTTGATTTTATCTTCCTAAGTCGTGAACCAAAAATTAGATTCCTGTCGGGAGGGTATAGTTAAATCATTTGGGTTATATTGTCAAGCCTCATTGCTCGATCATTTCATTGCTGTGCGACCTTCAAGTGACTTCATAAGAGTTACTTCGTCAGCATACTCGATATCCCCACCAACCGGAAGCCCTCTTGCAATGCGAGTAATTTTTATATTTTCCGATTTTAAAATTTTTGCAATATAAACTGCCGTAGACTCTCCTTCCATATTCGGGTTGGTAGCCAAAACTACCTCCTGAACATTACTATTTAAAACTCGTTTTCTAAGGGATTCGATAGTTAGTTCTGCCGGTCCAATGCCCTCGAGGGGTGAAATCACTCCCATTAATACATGGTAGACGCCCTTAAAGTATCCCATATTTTCCATTGCATAAACATCGTGGGGTTCTTCCACAACGCATAAAAAGGTGGAATCACGCCTAGGGTCTATGCAAATACCGCAGGGATCAACCTCAGTTATACTGTGGCACTGAGAGCAAAGTATTATTTTTTCTTTGACCTTACGAATCGCGTCGGCCAATCTATAAGCTTGTTCCGCACTTCCTCGCATCAAGAAAAAAGATAACCTCTCGGCTGTTTTTTGCCCGACCCCTGGCATGCGCTGGAGTTGTTCTAATAATTCATTAACAGCTGGTGGACGTTTCATACAAGATTAATTTATGGAAACAGACCAGGAATTTTTATTCCTCCAGTGAACCGAGTCATTTCTTCCTGTGCGAGCTCTTTTACTTTTCTATGTACTTCATTGATTGCCCCAGTTATTAAATCTTCAAGTACTTCACGGTCATTCATATTGATTAGTTCATCATCAATATGAACGAAAATAATTTCATTGACCCCGTTAGCCACAATTTTAACCATACCGCCGCCCGTGGAAACCTCAACTTTCTTTTTAGCTAAATCACGTTGCAAATCTGCCATTTTTGACTGCATTTCTTGAGCCTGCTTAAATAGGGATCCTAAATCTTTCACCGACATATTAGTTAATTAGATAAATATTTATATTTCACCTTATTTAAAAAAAAGTAAGATGGATTAACTACTTAATGACCACGCCCCCAAATACATCCAATGCATCTTGAATAATCTCTGCTTCAGATTTATCCTGATCCTGATCAAGGGGATTCCTATTTTTTTCTTTGCTCGCCAACCTGCTACTATAAGAATTGGTAACAGGAACTGATGCCTTATCACTTAAAACTAACGTAACGTTTATTTCCCGATCACAAACAAGTTTTACCACATCCTTTACCAATTGTAGGTTTTCCTGGTTTTTTACTTGATCCAGTGTAATTGCATCCATAAAACCAAGATCTAAATCTGACTCACTAAAGGCGAGAACTTGGCACTGCTCAAGGTAATGCTTAAAGACTGGCTTTCGTACACAAATTTCTTGCTTAATTTGTTGCCAGTTGGAACCCGAGTCTAAAGAATGACTGGAAGAAAGTTCAATGGGGGGGTTTTTTTTTAGTTCATCCTTAACAGAATTGATGGGTGTAGTTGATACAACTACTGGTTGTTCGACTTTTTTTTCCAACGAGTTTATTGTCTTGATCATATCATCAATACGATGAAACGGGCGCACGTCTGCCAAGCGCAATACAGACATTTCAAAAATCATTTGCGCCAAAGAACTTCGCTTCATTTCCATTTCTGTCCTAGATAAAACGGAAAACATTTGCTGCAACTCATCAACATGAAAAGATTTTGATTGGTCTTGCAATACTTGTAGGTTACAAACTTGAATGTCCAAAAGCACTTCTGGTTTATTGGACAATTTTACCATCATCAGATTTCTCAGGTACTCGGCTAAGTCTCGACAGAGAAAATTTAAATCTTTTCCATCGGCGATGATTGACTGAACAGATTCTATAAGCTTAACCGAATCTTTTTTTATTAGGTGCTCAACTAACTTTTCCAGCGTTGTTCTTCCAACCACCCCCAGAACCTCCTCAACGGAATCATTTTCTATTTTATTTCCGCAATAGGCAATTACTTGATCAAGTAAACTTTGAGCATCTCGCATACTACCAGCACCCGACTTTGCAATTTTTTCAAGACTGAGTCCATTAGCCTCAATACCTTCTTGATCACAAATAATTTTAAGTTGTTCGATGATTTGCCTTTGCGAAAGAGGTTTGAACTCGAAACACTGGCATCGAGAAAGAATGGTTTCTGGAATTTTAGAAAGTTCCGTGGTTGCGAACAAAAATACTACTTTAGGAGGTGGTTCCTCCAGGGTTTTAAGCAAGGCATTGAAAGCACTTTTTGAAAGCATGTGCACTTCGTCAATAATATATACCTTATACCGGCTTGCAGAAGCAGCATACTGAATGGTTTCGATCAGTTCTCGAGCCTCTGCCACACTGTTATTAGATGCCCCATCAATTTCGCGCACATCAATAGAATTTCCTAATTTTATTTCTTGGCAGAAATCACACTCGTCACACGGTTCAGAGATAGGTCCTTTTGCACAATTGATCGCCTTTGCAAGAATGCGAGCAGTTGTGGTTTTTCCCACGCCGCGTGTACCCGAAAATAAATAGGCATGCGATATCTTGTCTAATTCTATTGCGTTACGCAGTGTACGAACAATATGCTCTTGTCCGATCAACTCGCTAAATTTTTGGGGACGCCATTTGCGCGCCGAGACTTGAAATTCCATTGGATGTCCCTGCTAAGTGATCAAGTTTGGTTACGCACCAAATAAAAAAGAAAATTATTGAAAGCAGTTTACTGGGTAATCCCACAGCACACATAGAATGTTGCTACCGCTGCTTCCTTCCGGATCTGACGGGGTTCGCAATACCACGTTGCGTGAGGCCCAGCAAACTACTAAGCTTAATTAAGTTCAAACGGAGAGGGAGGGATTCGAACCCTCGGTAGGGGTTAAACCTACACACGCTTTCCAAGCGTGCGCCTTAAACCGCTCGACCACCTCTCCTATATTGCAGAAGAAAAATTCGCACTATCTATCTCCTCCATTATATTGTTTTGCTCGAAATGATGCCCTTCCTACCCCACTGGCTTATCAAGAAAACTATCGATAACAAAACGATATTTAATCTGGTAAGAATGGTTCCATTCAATTACATTATTTTAGTTAGGCTCATGAACACCATCAAAGATCCCCGGGACATACAAGCATCCCCGCATTACAGAAAGTATTGGGATGGCGCTTTTCATGTTCTTTTCATCAAAAGGTACTTACGACTATTCCGAAGTGGAAAAGTTAATAATGGACTCAACGATTCTCCCCCCTCAGGCCTAATCGAGGGCGACTCTCGCCTTAGAAATACACCTCTTGCAGTATAGGAAACAACCAATAAACCATGATGTTCCTATCCCTGGCTTCGATTTTCTCTTCAGCGTTCTGCATACCCAAGAGCCAACTAACGGATTAGCATCCATCCCGGAACTTGCCGCCGAATGATTTAATATTAAGACTGTCGCGGGGTCTGCCCGGCAGAAACAAAGGTTCACTACCCCATAAGGAACGTGAGGCATTGGTTTAGTTGTCACCCCGATGAGGCTTTAGGGTAGTATTCTGCCTGGCGTAGCTTGTTTTTTCGAGGGTTATTTTTCAAGTTCAATTCTGGAACGAAAAGGATGTAAGATTCGGCAGTTGATAATATTTTATTTTCCCATTTGGTACTAATAGTATTATACTGAATAGTATCAAAATTTGCCAGCCCCCGATATAGTACTATTATTCATTTCTACGGATATCCTGTGTGGCAACTTGAGCATCAACATATACTGTCGTTGCAAATAATGTAGAATTATTACTCGCTGATTGCGTAGTACCAACACTCCATACTTCTAGCGTCACCCATATTTTCTAGAATAAAAGAGACTCTCCCAGACGCCCGCATAAGCATAATCACACTTTCTGAGAATAAAGAAATTTGCTCACTACTTACCCCAATTGAAAATATTTACTACCTTGATCTTAAAACTCCAGCTTCCTTTTTATTAAAATATTTAAGACTTGTACGAGAAATTAAGAATAAAAATTACGATATGATTGTTGACCTTGAATTCATTACTAATTTTTTAGCATTAACGACCCTATTAATTTCGCTTATTTCCAAGCCTTGCACCGTAATCGGATTTTCGTCTCCCTCCCGGTGGCGAAACAAAGTATATTCCATAGCAATTCCCTTCGATCATGGCCGTCATATTTACAGGGATTTTCGGGAAACTGTTTTCCCCAGTAAGCATAAAAGAAGAGAATTTAAATTTTCGGCGTCTACAAAAACACAATTATTTTCAAATAAACCGCCGTTAGTCGCTCAACTACCCTTCCAGGGGATCATCTTTTGACAAAGAAAAATTGAACGGATATTAAAGAGCGCGCCCAAGAGGACTCGAACCTCCGACCTATGGTTCCGCAAACCATCGCTCTATCCAGCTGAGCTATGGGCGCTTAATAATATACAAAGACTAGCTGGTAATCTCTCCAATTTTTAGGGCATTGTTTTCTTTAGCAGGAATTGCCCCTAGTAACTCAATAGAAATTAATTGGTGCTCGAACTCGTACATCGATGGAAATTTCTTGAAAGCCCATCCTTTATAAATAATTTTCCCTGCTTCTTCAACTATGAGTTGCACCGCTGGGTTTGATGGTTCATTACCAATTGAGGTGTAAGCCTTCTGATCCATCATAAAGTTAGGTAAAAACGGCCCTACTGTTACTATCAAACCCGAGCCGACGGGGGTGAAACTGCTACCTAAGTTTAAAGTATGAATGCCCCCCAGCTCTTCATCTTCTTTGTTCTGAACCAAAATTTTCACGGCATTCCATTTACCTTCAACCTCAGAAGGGATAACTATTTTCCTAGAAATGAGCACCTTACTATTCACCTGTGGGTGGCCACTTTCATTGTTCTCCGATCCTTCTATCAACTCTTTCGAACTGGCTGTGCCGTTTAATTTAAAGGACGACCCCTCAATATTGCTCAACTGACCTAATGATTTTTCAGGTAACGGTTCACTTTTATCTGTACCTATAGAACAACCCGTTTCTCCACTAAATATAACCATTAGGAATAATAACCATATCTTTGTTCCTCTATTCAATTTGTCAAGTCCGTATTTCATCGCTAAATTAGATGGCGGAGAGGGAGGGATTCGAACCCTCGGTAGGGGTTAAGCCTACACACACTTAGCAGGCGTGCGCCTTAAGCCAACTCGGCCACCTCTCCAGGTCTGTTAAGTATCTTTTTTCTTGATTATCAATTCATAAGTTTATTGTGAGTTCATCCAATCGATCTTCTGTCAAAAAATGGCGGAGGGAGTAGGATTCGAACCCACGGTACTTTCGTACAACGGTTTTCAAGACCGCCGCCTTAAACCACTCGGCCATCCCTCCCTACATTTTTTAATGATTATCCGGTGCTATCAAGATGTCAAGCTCCATTAACAAGCTCTAAACTCTCAAATGTGTAGCATTTCTTGTTCATTTCTTATTAATCCTTTTTTCGATATTTTCTAATTTCATTTTAAGCAAGGCCGGATACGCGTAATCCATTTCCAAGGCCTTAAATCCTTTGTAGGCTTTTTCCAGCAGTCCTTTTTCTTCAAGGCAAGTAGCTAAAATAAATTTCATTTCGCTACGATATTTACTATTAGGATAGGAATCAATAAAATTATTGTGATATTCTGGAATCTCTAGGCAACGGTTCAAAGCGTACAAGGTTTCTAACATTTTAAATTGGGTCGTCTCGACCCAAGTACTCTTTGGATACGTTGTAAGAAGAATTTCAAACTCGGCGACAGCCTGCTCATAATTTTGTTTTTTAACATATATGGATGCAATTCGATATTGATGATCCGAATTTTTTTGTGGTTCGTCGCACATGTGGATTAACTTCTGATACTCAATAATTGCTTGATCATAATCTTTAAAAGTGAACTCCATAATCTCAGCAATATATGTTTGGGCATCTAAACTCAATGGGCCATTTTTATTAGTCTCCATGACCTCCTGAAAGTAACTAATAGCCTGAATGCTATTATTTAGGCTAAAATGATAGATTTCTCCTAAGCGAAACAGGGCTTCCTCTGTTAATTGACCCGACGGGTATTTTTTTAGAATGGATTTTAATATTTCAATAGCACTGTGATTACGACCGTTAACCCATTCATTATTAGCTTTAAGAACTAGTTGTTCTCCTTGATCAGCTTCACAAGCCAACAAAGGAATAATGAATAAAACAGGTAGAATACATCTAATTAAATTTTGCATGACCTAGAATTACGACCATTGAATTAAACAATAAGGATCAAGCGAGGGGCATTACGGGGTTTCTTCGTAATTTATGCTTCCGATTCTTCCATCAACTTCTCAACACAAACCACACGATTATCATCTTTCAAGCTAACAACGCGGACACCCTGCGTATTACGACCTATCACTGATATTTCATTTACACGCATGCGGACAATATTACCATCAGTAGTAATTACAAGAATCTCATCATTTTCTATCACCTGTTCTACGCCGATGACTAGCCCTATTTTTTCATTACACTTAATCGTTATGACGCCCATACCACCACGGCCCTGAACTGGGTATTCATCCAATTTCGTCCTCTTTCCATAACCCTTATCGGTTACCGTTAAAATTGCCGTTTCCGGTTGTACAACACAAGCTCCCGCAACGAGGTCATCCTCTTTTAAACGAATGCCTCGTACTCCACGACCCGTCCTTCCAATGGGTCGAACTTCCTCTTCGGAAAAACGAATTGAAAATCCATTTTTCGTTACCATTAGAATATCCTGCGATCCATCGGTGATACCTGCTGCTATAACCATGTCGTCTTCATCCACTGTCAATCCGATTATTCCTCCCTGGCGGGGTTTGCTGTAAGCCATTAAGGATGTTTTTTTTACTACCCCTTTTTCGGTAACAAGCAAAACATTTTTCCCCTCCTCAAATTTTTTAACCGAAAGAATTCCCGCTATACTCTCATCAAATTTAAGGGGAAGTAGGTTGGCTATCGACTTGCCTTTGGATGTACGAAGCACATCAGGAATTGTATACACTTTAAGCCAGTGCACCCGACCAAGGCTCGTAAACACCATAAGATTGTCCAAGGTTGAGGCAATAAAAATGTTTTCCACAACATCTTCTTCGTTTACCTTCATTCCCTTAATTCCTTTACCACCCCGGCGTTGAGAACGATAGTTATCTATGCTTTGGCGCTTGATATAACCACCACGTGAATAACTGACCACCACATCTTCATCGGCAATCATATCTTCAACGTCTATATCGTCTATTTCGCTGGGAATAATTTCTGTCCGGCGATCATCGCCATATTTTTTTCTTATTTCAGTCAGTTCCGCGCGGATAATCTGTAACTTTACCTCATCATTGGCTAGAATGTTTTTTAACTCTTTAATTAATTTTATAATTGCTTTTAATTCATCAACTATTTTTTGTCTTTCCAGCCCTGTTAAACGTTGGAGACGCATTTCTAAGATAGCCTTACCTTGAGTCTGGGTAAGCGAAAAATTTTCAATCAGCCTAGAAAGTGCGGCTGCCGGGTCTGATGACGCCCGTATTAAAGCTACTACCGCGTCCATATTATCAATCGCTATTTTTAGACCTAGATATACATGTTCTTTTTCCTGAGCCTTTTTTAAATCAAATTCGGTTCGCCGCGTTACCACTTCCTTACGAAACATGATGAAGTGGTGAAGCATTTCTTTTAGGTTAAGAATTTTGGGCTGCTGATCCACCAATGCCAGCATAATAATTCCAAAAGTATCTTGGAGTTGCGTGTTTTTATAAAGGGTATTTAATACCACTTGGGCGATCGTTCCCTTTTTCAACTCCAGAACCACACGAATTCCCTCGCGGTCTGATTCATCGCGGAGATCTGAAATGCCTTCTAACCTTTTTTCTCTAACGAGTTCAGCTATTTTTTCTACGAGACGCGCTTTGTTTACCTGATAAGGAAGTTCTTGTATGACGATACGTTCCCGATCTCCCTTCTCCATGGTTTCAATATTCACACGTCCCCGAACTTTAACGATCCCTCGCCCCTTAAGGTAAGCGGATCGAATTCCCGATGTTCCGTTAATAATACCGCTAGTCGGAAAATCGGGACCCGGTACAAACCCCATCAACTCTTCGATGGCGCATTCAGGTTTTGAAATCAAGTGAATGGCTGCATCGATGAGTTCCTTAAGATTATGCGGTGGAATATTGGTTGCCATTCCAACTGCAATTCCAGAAGCACCATTAGCCAGCAAATGAGGAAAAGATGATGGTAAAACCGATGGCTCCGTTAATGACTCATCATAGTTTGGAGCAAAGCGAACCGTATCTTTCTCCAAATCATGAAGTAGCTCCTGAGTAATTTCCGACATTCGGATTTCGGTGTACCTCATAGCGGCGGCTGAATCACCGTCTATGGAACCAAAGTTACCCTGGCCATCAACCACCGGATATCTTTGGGAAAAGCTTTGCGCCATTCGCACAATGGTGTCATATACGGCGGTGTCTCCATGTGGGTGGTACTTACCTATTACATCTCCCACAATACGAGCAGATTTTTTATATGGTTTATTATGGGCATTACTTACCACCTGCATTGCATAGAGGATCCGACGATGAACCGGTTTTAATCCATCTCTAATATCAGGCAAAGCACGCCCAATAATTACGCTCATTGCATAATCGAGATAAGACGTCCTCATCTCCTTATTTATACTGATCGGATTAACTGTTTCCGGCATTTTTTTCCTTGGTTATTTGATCTTTACTTCTATATTGTTTCTTAGTTCGGTAATACCTTTAGGATTAAACATCTATGTTTTGTACTTCCAAAGCATTATCTTGGATGAATTTTCGTCTTGGCTCGACTTCTTCCCCCATAAGCTTGGTGAACAATTCATCGGATTCGTACAGGTTTTCAGCTCGAACCTGCAGAAGAACTCGGTTTTCAGGGTCCATCGTCGTTTCCCAAAGTTGCTGTGGATTCATCTCACCCAGACCCTTATAACGCTGAATCGCCATTCCTTTTTTTGCTGTCTCTAAAATAATTTCCAAGAGATCATGCTTGGATTCGGCATTCACCGTCTCCGTACCGTTGACTAATTGGAATGGTGGATGATCTATCTTTCTTAGTGGCTCATAGACCTCAAGAATTTTTTGCATAATTATAGAATTCACAAATTCAGAATTAAAATCGATTTTAAATTCTCTTCCTTGATCTTGACCCAGCATGATCAACTCAAACAGTTCATTTGTAGAATCAAAATTTACCTGTAAAGAAACATCTTTAACCTTTGAGTTTAGGTTAATCTTATTTTGATTGTGGGCTGTTTTTGCAATTATGTTCTCTGGGCTTGTTTTATCAAGTTCTAAGTTGAACCGTTTTAATTTGTTTTCCACGTCCCACTTAAGCTCACTCCCCTTTAAGAATTGAATAGGTAGGTTCAGGTGTTTGCCGTTAAAATCTATCTCTTTTTTGTTTTTTTCATTGATTAATTCGGTAAACAATTCCACCGTAACCTCAATGAGTTTCTCGATAGATTGAAAACATTGGCTATCAACGTTGAGTTTAACTAAACCATTTAAAATTCTTTTTGGGATATCATTTTTTACGACCCGACGGAAATAGTCCTCGTAGCGAACTAGATGATTTACCAACTCGATGAGTTCTTTTCCGGAATACGTTTTTCCACCATTGCCTTGAGCTTTAACTTCCATCGTCTCTGTTCCTTGTTCAACTAAAAATTGGAACAAGGCTTTCTCGTCTTTTAGATATTTTTCCTTTTTCCCTTTTTTTATTTTGAATAAAGGTGGTTGTGCAATATAGAGGTTCCCTGCTTTCACAAGAGCTTCCATTTGCCGATAAAAAAAGGTCAGAAGCAAAGTCCTAATATGGGCCCCGTCTACGTCCGCATCAGTCATAATTATTACTTTATGGTAGCGAAGCTTTTCTAGCTCAAAGTCCGACTTGATCCCCGTTCCTAAGGCTGTTATGAGAGTTCTGATTTCGTCGCTGGCAAGCATTTTATCGTCGCGAGCTTTTTCTACATTAAGGATTTTTCCCTTAATAGGCAAAATGGCCTGAAACCTACGATCTCTTCCTTGCTTGGCTGAACCTCCAGCTGAATCTCCTTCGACAATATATACTTCACAAAGAGATGGGTCTTTTTCCGAACAGTCCGCTAGTTTTCCAGGCAAAGCACTTATTTCTAGGGCATTTTTTCGCCGGACTAAATCTTTTGCCTTTTTTGCCGCTTCCCTTGCGGTAGCAGCACTGATAGCTTTGGATACTATTGTTTTAGCTATACTTGGCTGTTCTTCAAACAGTTGTCCGAGCTGGTCATTGACAATTTGCTCAACCATACCTTTTACTTCTGTATTTCCTAGTTTTCCCTTGGTTTGTCCTTCAAATTGAGGCTCAGGTATTTTTATACTTAAAACAGCGATTAGACCTTCCCTTACATCCTCTCCTGTAAGACTAATATCCCCATTTTTGAGCATTTTATTTTGAATTGCATAACTATTAATCGTTCGTGTAAGTGCCGAACGGAATCCGCTTAGATGCGTACCCCCATCTCGTGTATTAACATTGTTAACAAAAGTAAAAACCTCTTCGTTATATCCATCGTTATACATTAGCGCTAACTCTAAAAGTCCGTCTTCTTTCTCCCGTTGGATATATATAGGTTCAGCGTGCAGAGTTTTTTTATTTTCACTAAGATGCTTTAAAAAAGAAACAATTCCACCCTCGTAATAAAATTCATTATCTTTACCATCACGCTCATCATGAAAGTGTATCTTTAATCCCTTATTTAGAAACGAAAGTTCTCGCAATCGATTTGAAAGAGCGTCATAACCAAAACTTAATTCTGTAAAAATTGTCGAATCTGGCACAAACGTTATTTTCGTTCCCGTTGTTTCAGTTTTTCCGGTTTTTTGAAGAGCTGTTAACGGTTTTCCTTTCTCGTATTTTTGAAAGTAGATCCGTCCTCCCCGCTTTATCTCTAAGGATAAATTAACAGACAGGGCATTAACGACTGAGACACCTACCCCATGCAGTCCTGCTGATACCTGGTATGTATTTTGATCGAATTTACCTCCCGCATGAAGTATTGTCATCACTACCTCTGCAGCTGAAACCTTTTTATCAGGATGTATATCCACTGGGATACCACGACCATCATCCGACACCGTTACGCTATTATCTATATGGATAGTAACTTCTATAATAGAACAATGTCCTGCTATTGCTTCGTCGACACTATTGTCCACTAACTCAAAAACTAGGTGGTTTAAACCATCGACACCTGTACTCCCTATATACATTGCAGGGCGTTTCCTTACCGCTTCAAGTCCTTCTAAAATTTTTATGTTTGTCGAATCGTAAGCTTTTTGTGGTTGAGTCATTTATAAAGAAATCCCAATTACTATTAATATTACTTTTTAAAATAATAAATAAACCTAGTAGTAGTAGTAGAGCCTGTAAATATGTGGAAAACCGTGTAACACTCTGAGATATTTGTTAGAAAATTTTCTCTTGAGATGTTAGTTAAAATTTTAATTTTAACTTTATGTGGGGGGTTTCTATCACGACTACATTATACCTTAAACGTGAGTGTTTATTCATTCTTTTTAACAATGTTTTTAAGGGTTTTTCCACTTTCAATATTACTGATGATAATATTGACAACTTTTTTTAAGTCATTGTTTTTATTAATAAGTGCTGAGATTTTTTTGTTGGCAAAAATGACGGTCGTATGATCTTTGCCGCCGAATTGACGGCCAATTTCCGGAAGGGAAAGTTTAGTATGTGTGCGACTCAAATACATAGCAATTTGACGCGGAATAGATATGTTGCGGGATCGTTTTTTAGATTTTAAATCTGATATTTTTATTTCGAAGTGCTCTGTTACAGCAGCCATGATGGTGGCTATATTAAAATTCCTATTTGTATCGCATATGAATTCCTGCAACACTTCTTTGGCTAGCTCCAGATTGATTATTCGACTAGTAAATGAAGCATAAGCGATAACGCGTAAAAGTAGTCCTTCTAGTTCTCTAATATTTGTTTTTATGTTGCTAGCTATAAAAGATGCGACATCTTCAGGTATCAATTGATTGTGTGCTTCGGCTTTTTTATAGATAATTGCAATTTTTGTTTCAAGGTCGGGTGGTTCAATGTCCGCAACCAACCCTGCCTCAAATCGTGAGCGCAACCTCTCTTCAACACGGTGTAGCTCTTTAGGATAGCTATCGCTTGAAAGAATAACTTGTTTGTGTGTTTGATGAAGAGCATTGAACGTGTAAAAAAATTCTTCTTGCGTTCTTTCTTTTCCCGCTAAGAACTGAATATCGTCTACAAATAGAACATCTAACGGTCGATACCTATTCCTAAAGTTGGGCATATCATCTCGTTTTAAAGATTCAATAAGATCTACGGTAAAACTTTCGGCTGACAGGTATCGTATCTTTGCGCGAGAATCTTTTGCTAAAATTGTATTACCCATCGCATGTAGTAGATGTGTTTTTCCTAGGCCAACGCCTCCGTATATGAATAGAGGATTGTAAGTGACCTTTGGATTATCGGCGACTGATAAAGCCGCTGCATGAGCAAATTGGTTGCTTGATCCGACTATAAAGTTATCAAAATTATATTTAGGATTGATCGTAGAAGACGGGGAAAAAGAAATGATGGGTTCTTTTTTATCGTCCTTCAGTTGAGGGGTTGCTGGTTCGTGTTGCTGATTCAATGTGTTGTCTTCTAGGGTAAAGATAATCTTGATTGCTGATTGGGTAAACGCATCAAGGGTGGATTGCATCATGTCCAAGTAGTTTTGTTCTAGACAATCTTTATAAAAAGTATTTGGTACGGTTAAGATTAGTTCGTGTGCTGTTATGGAATGCAACCGTACGGGCTCAAACCAGGTGGAGTAGTTTTCGGCCGAGATTTTTTCTTTTATTCTAGCGCGACATTTGTTCCAAATATTGTCATCTATATTAGTCACGCAATAAGCCCGGAATTGGAGTTTTTTTCTGATTTTTTTAGTGGAGTCGAGGCATAATAATGAACGCGCTTTATTTTTACAATGGTTATTTTTTTCTTTTTTGTAAGTCTCGATTTAACAATTGTTTTTTTGTATTGGTTTCCTTTTTCATGTAATTTTATTGTGTACAAGGTTCACAAAATTTTTAATTTAGATAATTTACTAAATTCTTATGCGTATTCTTGTTTGCGTGAAACAAGTTATAGATACAGCTGCACGGATTGAACTTAAAGACCACAAGGTTGATGGGGCTGGTTTGGCGAGGGTATTGAACCCCTACGATGAGTTTGCGTTAGAAGAAGCATTGAGGATTCGCGAGCGAAATCCTGAGACAGAAGTTATTCTTGTCAGTCTTGGGCCGGAGTGTTTTCGAGACACCCTGCGAGCTGGTTTGGCAATGGGCGCTGATCGGGCGGTGCATTTACTGGATCCCCTGTTCGCCGAAGTGGACTCTTTGACCACCGCTTATTTATTAGGGCAAGCGGCTACTTCCCTTGGGTTTGATCTTATTTTTTGTGGTAGACAGGCAGTTGATGATGATATGGCGCAGATCGGACCAGCTGTTGCGGTTTATCTCCAGATTCCTTGTATAACCGTTCTGACTAAACTTGAGTTTTCAGAGGACTGGGACCGGGTAGTGGCTACTAGACAAATAGAAGGGGGCTCCGAGATTATAGAATCTCCGTTGCCTGTTCTTTGTACCTGTCAGAAGGGATTAAACCAACCTCGCCTACCTTCCCTTAAAGGAATTATGGCTGCCAAAAAAAAAGAAATAGAAATTATCGATGCTAATGCACTAGCCTTTGCGCCAAATGAAAGGTGCGCTCCAGCTGCTACTTTGAATCAAACGCGATTGAGCTTGCCGGACCGACGAGGTAAGAGGAAAATAATTGATGGATCTACTAACGATGCGGTTATGCAATTGGTAAAGATTTTGCGAGAACAAGAAAAAGTGGTGTAGACTGGCTTGCAGTAAATTAGTGATTATCAACTGACGAACATGTAATGAAATTTTATGCAAACTACCAAACCCGAACGTGAAACATCTTCCCAACCACTCCAGCGGATCAAGCTCTTTGGTTCCAAGTACAAGGGCGAAATAGGTCTCGGTTTTCTCATTCTTTATGTCTTTTTACTTGGTCTTGGTACGGTGGGCGAGGTCTGGGACGTTGAGTGGATACTTGACCTGCCAATTTTTCGCCCCCCTGGTAAATACTAGGTTCCTTACAAAAAGTAATCATTCTTAACTTAACATAATTAATATTATCCAAAACAGGCCAATATTAATATGTGACAAAGACGGATTGTTTGCTATGTACCAACCTCTGAGTTATTTTTCTCTCTTCAACTTGACTTTATTTCTTAATTTGAGCCTACATAACGTATGAACACAGTCAAGAGGATTTTGGTAATAGTTGAATCAGGTGAAACCGGTATTAAGCCCTGTGCTTTTGAAACGGTCCATGCCGCTCGACTTTTGGCGGACTCTTTGGGGGGTACCGTTGATGCTTTGTGCCTTGGATTGGAGAAGGCTCAGGCAGATTCCCTTGTTCATTGGGGTGCCGATTATGTAAAAATCATTGAGAATCCCCTTTTTAGAGCGGTTACTTTGGAGCAAGCGCTTCTAATCATTGAGCCCCTAGTTAATTCAGAGAAACCGTACGCGGTTTTATTTTCGGCAACAACTCATGGAAAAGAACTTGCGGCTTCTTTATCCGCCAAGTTGAATGTTGGTTTGGCCACGGATTGTATTTCTATCGAGGTCGGGGAACAGGGAGAAATTATGGTTCGACGTCCGGTTTACGCCGGCAAAGCCATTTCTCACCTCATTTTACAAGGCTCAGGTCCCCATCTTTTGAGTTTGCGGCAAAACGTCTTTCGGGGTTCCAGCCCAGACACTTCTCGCATAGGAAAAGTGGAGTTACTGGATCTTAATATTCCTGATGATCAGTTAGTCCTTAAGATTCAAGATGTTGTAAGGGAGACAGGAAGCCAGTTGGACGTTACAGAAGCACGGGTCATCGTTTCCGGAGGGTTAGGCATGCAGCAGCGAGAAAACTTCAAACTTTTGGAGGATTTGGCTCTGGTACTTCAAGGTGCTGTAGGTGCTAGCAGACCTGTGGTGGATAATGGGTGGAGAAAATATTCCAACCAGATAGGCCAGACAGGACGTACGGTTCAACCCGATTTATATATAGCATGTGGTATTTCAGGTGCGGTACAACATCTTGCCGGAATGTCTGCAGCCAAGTGCATTGTTGCGATAAACAAAGATGCCAACGCCCCCATTTTTTCTGTAGCCGACTATGGGATAGTTGGAGATGCTTTGGAGATCCTTCCCCTGATAACTGAAGAATTTCGCAGGGCCCTTGGTTCCGCAAATTGATTAGATTGTCTTCAATCAGGCTAACCCCTATTTTTTATGAAAAATCGTCTAATTGAGCTCTTAAGTGATGATTTAATTGATCTAGATTTAGATACTTCACCAGAGTTGGCAGCTGAACAACTGATTCTTTATTTGATGGAATGGAAACGCTGGAACGCAAAAATCAACCTGACGGCGGAACACGACGAATTATCTGTCATAAACAAACACATTTATGAATCCCTTCAATACGCTCGAGTTATTTCACCAACCGGGTCGCTGGTAGACATTGGGAGCGGGGCGGGTTTCCCAGGCATACCCGTTAAGATCATTCGCCCGAAGTTGGAGATTAGTCTCGTTGAGAGCCAGCGAAAAAGGGCAAATTTTCTTAAAGCAGCTATTCGTTCCATTAAATTGTCGAAAATTCAGTGTGTTCATGGGCGGGTGACCGATTTTCCGGAATTGATCAAAAAATATGATTTTGTGACCCTGCGGCACGTACTCGAACCACACTTAAGCTTGCAATTAGGGGCAGGCCTTTTAAGTCTTGGTGGCAGTTTAATTTTGCAGACCAGTTTTAACCACTCTTTTCAACTCGATTTTCTGGATTCCCTTAGGCTTTCGCCTGTTAATGAGATTTTTTTTGAACGATCAGGCAGCTCACATTCTAAAATCATGTTTTTTAAGCGAAATTCCAGCTAATTTATTTATCTGGGCAATGATCCGACACTTGTTCCACGTGAAACATGTTTAGTTTTTATTTTCGGTATACAATAGCTAGTGTTTCACGTGGAACAGGCGCGTTAAGGTTAGAAATTATATGAGGTTTATGCTAGTCTGCTCTTAAAAGTTGGTTTTTCTGGAGAGCTACCGGTTTATGGGAAAAATAATAAGCGTTGCGAATCAGAAAGGTGGGGTTGGGAAAACTACGACGGCTGTTAATCTTGCTGCTTGCCTGGCCTTATCTGGAAGGAAAGTCCTAGTGGTTGATATGGATCCTCAGGGCAATGCCTCAAGTGGGCTTGGCGTTAATCTTAGGGCAAACCAAAAGGGGGTTTACGAATTATTAGGGGATGAAGCCTACCTTGATCAGGTTATTTATCCCACAGAAATTGATACTCTAAAAATTATTCCTTCAAACGCGGATTTAGCTGGCGCTGAAATTGAGTTAGTTGATAGGGATCACAGGGAAAAAATTCTTAGCTTGGCTTTAAATGGAGCGAATGAAGAATATGAATTTATTGTTATAGATTGCCCCCCTTCCTTGGGTCTTCTCACTCTTAATGCGCTGACAGCGTCACAGTCTGTTCTTATCCCTATGCAGTGCGAGTATTACTCTCTGCAGGGACTGGGCCACTTGCTAAAAACCTTACAACTAATAAAAAAATCAATAAATCCCAATCTTAAAGTAGAAGGCATACTCCTTACGATGTACGATAACCGAACTCTATTAACGAGTCAGGTAGAAAATCAGGTGAAGAACTATTTTAGTGAATTTCTAATGAAAACTATTATTCCGAGGAATATCCGTCTGAGTGAAGCCCCAAGTCATGGCAAACCAATCGTTTTATATGCGAATAGATCAAAGGGTTCTGACTCGTATGTTGAATTAGCGCAGGAAGTAATTAAGCGGACAAAGGGCGAAATGATTTCTCCTAGAACAGAGCCACAGGAAATTGCTTATGAAGAATGGATAAAGGAAAATAAACTCAGGGATTTTTCAAAAAAATAGATGATCTGATGCTATCATCCAATACAACACGAGAAGAGAGAATTTCAATATGAATCGAAAAGCTTTGGGGAAGGGGATTGAAGCTTTAATTCCTAGTTTTGAGCATAGCACGTCCGAGAGCGAAGACACAACTGGATCGGTCGATCTATTGATTGATGAAATAGTTCCTAACCCTTTGCAACCTAGAAAACATTTTAATGACCAGCAACTTGAAGAGCTTGAAAATTCGATAAGGGAACATGGAGTGATTCAGCCTGTTATAGTCCAAAAAGGTGAAAACTCTTATGAACTTATTGTTGGTGAACGTCGGTGGCGGGCTAGTAAAAAAATCGGGCTTAAAAAAATTCCAGCCATCGTGCGTGAAACGACTGATACGGAATCCCTTGAACTTGCTTTGATCGAAAACCTTAATAGACAAGATCTGAATCCTATTGAAGAGGCTGATGGTTATGCACGTTTAGCAAAAGATTTTAGACTTACTCAGGAAAAAATTTCTCAACGCATGGGAAAAAGCAGGGTGGCAGTAGCCAATACAATGAGGCTTCTTAAGCTGCCACGTCAAGTCAAAGAAGATATGATTGGCGGACGATTGACCATGGGACATGGACGCGCCCTATTAGGCCTAAAAAATGAAAAAGATATTGAAATTTTAAGGCGAAAAATAGTAAAACAATCGATGACTGTTCGGGAGACAGAGGCCGAGGTCAACCATCCTCATCAGAATATAGGAAGTTCATTAAGGGCAAAATCTAAAAAGGATATTTTTATTAAAAAATTGGAGATGGAGTTGGAGCGAAAATTAGGGACGAAAGTAGAAATTGCTCCGAGCAAAAAAGGTGGTAGGGTGCTAATCAAATATTATTCAGATGACGACCTAGAACGTATCCGGACATTATTTGTTTAAATTACGGACAATTTATTTTTTATTGTTGTAGTAATGAGGAGATATATATGCTTCAAAAAAAAGAAGAATTGCCAATCAAAGCTTACCTTGGCTCAGATGCATTATTTAAAGGGACATTGAGTTTTGAAGGTACAGTGCGGATTGATGGGAAGTTTGAGGGCCAAGTAAATACGAACGATACTCTCGTTATAGGCGAGACTGGCGATATGAAAGCAGATGTAAAGGTAGGTACTCTTGTTTGCAAGGGGCAATTGAATGGATCGGTGGTAGCGTCGAAAAAAATCGAAATGCATTCTGCAAGTAAAATTAAAGCAGATATTCGGACACCTGCTTTGAGCATAGCATTAGGCGCTGTGCTTGACGGTCACTTAAATATGACAGGAGAAGAGAGCAAGAAAGTCGTTAACCTTGTACAGGAGAAAAAATAGATTAGGTTTTATCGGGCTGGTAAATTATTTGCTTGCAGGTGCCCCGCATAATTTTTTAGTTGTTTTTTCAAAGCGCTTAATATGAATCAGAATGGGTAAGACAAAGGGGGTAGCTGAAGAGATAGGTACCTTATACATCATAAGTACCCCAATAGGTAACTTAAAGGATGTCACTCACCGTTCATTGGAGTTACTCAGTGATGTTGACTTGATTGCCGCAGAGGACACCCGGCGGACGGGTATCTTATTAAAACATTATGAGATCAAGACACCTCTTTCAAGTTTTAACAGTTATAATCAAGTAAAAAAATCTGATCGATTAATAGCTCGACTTAAAGTGGGATATGACTTAGCACTTGTGTCCGATGCTGGCACACCTGGGGTTTCAGATCCTCTTTATTATTTAGTAAAGGCCGCACTTGATGCAAGCGTTCCTGTGGTTTCACTTCCAGGGCCATCGGCGGTATTGGTAGCACTCACTGTATCAGGTTTGCCGGTTAACCGTTTTGTCTTTGAAGGGTTTCTTCCCCGTAAAAAAGGACGTAAAAAATTAATCGAAGAGTTGGCGCAAGAAAAAAGAACCATTGTCCTTTTCGAATCACCACACAGAATTGTGAAAACCCTCAACGAACTTTATCAGGTCATGGGTGACCGTACAGCAGTTTTAGCAAGAGAATTGACTAAAATTCATGAGGAAGTGATCAGGGGAACTCTGGGATCACTTGCTATTGAAGCTGAAGAACAAAAATTAAAAGGTGAAATTACACTTGTTATTTCTGGTGCTCCAAAGACCCGAAATAGAGGCAATTAAATGGCAGTTGTTTCGATTATTGGACATAAAGGAGGTGTGGGGAAAACCACACTTTCTATAAATATAGCGGCCGCAATAACTAAAGCAAGGCATTCAACTAAAACCGAAGAACCGGTTTGTTTGTTCGATCTAGACTTAAGGTTACCAACTATTACAGGCATCCTAAATAGTTACCCTCAGAAAACATTTTTTAATTTATTTGAGATATTGGCTAACCGTACTTATCAAGTAGATTTTCTACAGGGGCTATACCAAATACTAATACCTTTTCAAGAATATAAAGCGGGGAATATTCCCAAAGACAGCCCTCGTTTACTAAAAAGCATTGCTAAATATAAAAACCTGAATGAAAAATTATTTAATCATTCTGAGTTTGAATTTGGGGATCAAATACACGAATTATTCTTGATGCGTGGAGATATTGAGCATCCTGCAGATTTAAAAAAAAGGGTTGTTACCGAGTTGTTCAAACGTATCGATATTAACAAATTTAAAAATATATTACGTGAATACGAGGGGAATGCACGACCAGACATCAGTGAGTATGTTTCTTATATCGAGGAATACGGTTTCGCAATTCTGGGAGGAGAGGTGCCCATTCTTGGGAAAAAGAGTCACCGCCAGCGTATTAACGAACCAGAATTTTTGGCCTTATTTTTAGAGTTCATTCAAGAGGCATGCGAAGAATTTAAATATGTCATATTGGATACGCCGGCAGGTGGAGTGAACCATCTGTCGTCTATAATGAACTCAATTGACCAAGTTTTATTTGTGTTCGATGTGAGCAATACCATAGCCGTCGAAGGTAGCATCGACGCACTGCATACATTCATAGATTATTATGAGGATTTTTATGCAAACTTTAAAAAGGGGCACTTGACGGGTTTGGATAAGTCCTATGTTGACCGGTTAATTGCCATAAGAGGTGAGAAAGCAGTTGAGCAGACTTTAAAAACTAAAAAGATGAGTATTATCTTTAACCGTTGTCAGAACAACAATGAAGTAACTCAGTGTCTTGACCAATTGAGGGACTATCTAGATACCCTAGATAAATATGAGAAATACAAGGATCGCATTCACCTCGTTGGATTGCTCCCAAATCACAAGGTTGTAAATATCACTAACAATCGTGGGACCCTATTTTATGGCAAGGATAAAACGTTATCGGGTCGAATGGATGCCATTGCAAAAAGTATCATTGATCCAAATTATACCTGCCCGACGCTTATATATTCCAACGCAGAAATCATTTCCTCTCTCGAAAAAAAATCCAATTTTGGTTTAAGTACGACCTTGAGTCGTATTGCAAGTAGTTTGAGTTGACCCACCAGCAATCAATTAATAGTTTGTAACTCAATGATTTCCAGATAAAATAGAATCGGTTTTTCATGTATGCTTGTTCCGTGGCCTTTTTTGGAT
>AQTY01000010.1 GCA_000372225.1 Candidatus Nitromaritima sp. SCGC AAA288-L16
TATTTTTTTACGGGGGGGGGTATGAATTGGATAAACAACGATTACAACAAATAGCTGGGTTTGTTTGGGTCGCAGTTGGTTTGTTTTTGATCTATCGAGGCTCAGGCCTTTACAGCTTAGCTGTAATGGAGCAAAACACCAGTAAGGGGGCTCTCATTATTTCTGTCATCCTTGGAGTCGTTTTAGGCATACTCAAGGGGAAGTTTGTTCTTAGCAAAACAGCCCTTCGAAATCGCAATCGAATCAGACAATTGGTTCCCCCGCTAAGTATTCACCAGGTTTTTTCTGGTCCGTTTTACGGCTTTATAGCAGGAATGATGATACTTGGATTTTTACTGAGAGAATTCAATGGATATCTTGGTGGCTATGTCGTAGTTGCCTCAGTTTATTGTGGGATTGGGATGGCATTGATCGCAGCTAGCAGAGTCTACTGGAAAAATGACCAACTTCCACCAGTTCAAGAAGTTTCATAAACTTAAATTTCAAGACTAATTAAATATGAAAAATTTTTTTCTAACCTTACACATTTTATCGATGTGTCTCGTTGTAGGAACCCTGTTCCTTCAGTCATTGATTGTCGTCTTTCGGCTACGACTCAAAAAGCAAGAAGAGATCACTGGTGTAAAAAATATACAAAAAAGAATTCACAAGTTTATCTATTACCCTATTTTAGGAGTCACCATAATTTCTGGAGTGATATTGGCAAGCAATACAGGTGTATTCTCTCAAGATCAAAATAATTGGATATCTCTCAAACTAGGATTACTTATCGTTTTAATTATCTTTGGCATTCTTAATGGAAAGCAAATCCAAACTGATGTGTTGCCAAAAAAATACGCGATGATGGTGCACATCCCAATTTTTTTAATTGGAGCAGGAATGATTTATCTCGCCACCATCAAACCGTTTTAAAGGTTACGCATCATGGATATGGTATTAACAATTATTGCCAGCAGCCTTATGCTCGTTGGTTTTTTTGTTATTTGCAGGTCAAGTGATGATGACGAGGATGAAGAGGACGAACGTGATTAAAATCAAACCATGTCCGACAAAGAAAAAGAATTCAGGAAATTATCAAAAAACTCCTCCCAGTGCAGACTTTGTCCCGCGATGTCTGATCTCCCCGCAATACTAAGTTCAAAAAACGGCTCTATTCATACTGACCTTGTATTTGTTGCTGAGGCACCCGGGCGCTTTGGGTCAGGACGAACTGGCATCCCCTTTCATGGAGATAGGTCTGGAGATAACTTTGAACAACTACTTAACCATGTCGGGCTAAAGAGAAAAGATATATTCATTACCAACGCCGTATTGTGCAATCCGCTTAAAAATGGCAATAACCGTCGTCCTACCATAAAAGAAATCGATAACTGCACTTCTTTTTTAGAAAATCTAATTAATCTCATAACTCCAAAAATAATCTCGACACTGGGTGGCGTGGGACTAGAAGCGATTAATCGGATTTTTAGTGTGTCCTATAAATTGGCAGATGTCGTCGCAAGCCCATTACCCATAGGTAAATTTATTTTATTTCCACTGTATCATCCAAGCCCACGTGTCATCTATACAAGACGTTCTCTAGATCATCAAAAAAAAGACTTTGAAAAACTTTTAACAACCTTACCTTTATCAAGTCAACTTCGGACCATAAAAGAACAATTGCGGAATAATTGATATAATTGCAAAACTATTGTTAGTGGGTACACGCTAATGGGAAACACCGAAAAAAAACTAATAGAGGCAATGGAAGCATTGAATGAAGGGAACTATCAAAATTCTTTTGATATATTCAAACCTCTAGCCGAACATGGCGATCCAAAGGCTCAATTTTACCTTGGATTCCTTTATAGAATCGGACAGGCCGTCAAACAAGATTATCAGCAAGCCTACCACTGGTATCTGCTTTCTGCAAAACAAGGATATGCAGAGGCACAATATAAAGTAGGGTTGATGAATTATAAAGGGCAGGTCGTTGATCAAGATTATCAAAAAGCATTTAAGTGGTATTCACTTGCAGCAGAACAAGGAGATCGAAAAGCCCAATTTAACCTCGGAGTTTTATACAGAAGAGCTCAGGGAATTACTCAAGACCATGGAAAAGCGTTAGCTTGGTTTTTAGCTGCTGGAGAACAAGGTTACGCCATTGCTCAGTTTACTCTTGGAGGAATTTACGAAAATGGACAAGGAGTCCTTCAAGACTATCAAAATGCATTTAAGTGGTATTCACTAGCTGGTAAACAAGGCCATATTGATGCACAACACAACCTTGGATGCATGTATTACCATGGTGGGGGAATACCTCAAGATTTTCAAAAGGCTTTTAAATGGTATTCACTTGCAGCAGAACAAGGAGATTTAAAAGCTCAATTTAGTCTAGGTGTAATGTATGACAATGGGCAAGGTGTAACGCAGGATTACCAAAAAGCATTCAAATGGATTTCATTACCCGCAGAAAATGGAGATGCGAAAGCCCAATTTTTCCTTGGATGTATGTATGAAGATGGGCAAGGTGTAACCCAGAATTATACAGAAGCAATTAAGTGGTATACGCTAGCGGCAGAGCAAAATGAACCAATGGCTCAATCAAACCTTGGACATCTTTACGCTAATGAACAAACGGGCAAGTTAGATTATGTTCAAGCTCATAAATGGTTCAATATTTCTGGAGCCAAGGAAAAAGAAAACATTAAAAAATTAATGTCTCCCAACCAAATTACAGAAGCTCAGAAATTGGCTAGGGAGTGGATTAACGAACATAAAAAGCATTAAGTCAAACTAAAAATACTTGTAAAGCCTCTATCTTGACAAACCTGCTTCTGAATTTTATCTATACAGTAGAAAATAATCAGGAGTATTTCTATGTTTAGAAATGAGTTTAAACCTTTGAACGATTTACTTTTTGAAGGACACAAATTACTGACTAAAAGTTTTCTTATTTTTGGATTTTTTTTAGTTGTTCTGGCAGGGCTAATCTTCATGTTCCCGGCTATTATAGGTATGCTATTCGGAATATTTATTTTCTTAGCCGGGCTTTTTGTTCTAGTGGCGGGATATTACTTTTGGCAAACAAAAGATGGTTAAAACCACAACCGCAACTCCCTTGATGCCGAGTTTAATTTTCTCAAAACTAATTACAACAGACCCCGCCACTATCATTTTAAAAACATTCGTTTTATAAGGTGGTGATTTGCGTTATATAAAATGTAAAGGCCTTAAAAAAGATTGGAGTGTCATCACGTTTGGCTGTTGGCAAATAGCACCTAGTGAGGGTTGGGGGAATATTTGCTCACCTCAATCCGCAGATACTGTAGTTAAAACAGCTCTTGAATTCGGTATCAGTGCGTTTGATACGGCAGAGGGTTACGGAGATGGAGAATCAGAACGTCGATTAGGAAAAGCATTAGGACATAAAAAGCAAGGTGTCATCATTATTTCCAAAATTTGGCCCGATGCTTCTTTGACATCTGTCGATTATCATAAAAGGCTAAATAATTCACTTAAGGCACTCAACCGCGACTATGTTGACGTATATCTTGTTCACTTTCCAAGTACTTATTTTAACAGTATTGAGCAAAGTGAGAAACTTTGTGCGCTTATGGAAGAACTTAAAAAAAGTGGCAAGGCAACCACAGTAGGCTTGTCAAATTTCATGGAACAAGACCTTTTGCGACTGGGCAAAGGAATTCAGGAGTTCTGCATCAACCAAGTACCTTATAATATTCTTCAAAGAAACTATGAGGGGAAAACTCGAGATATCTGTCATAAAAATGAAATAGGCTACATGGCCTATTCTCCAACAGCCCAAGGTTTACTAGCAGGGCGTCTTTCGAATGAAGCCACTGCTTTTCCAGCACGCAAATGGAACAAGCTTTACCAAGAACCCCTACTAACAAAATCAAAACCTGTTAGAAATTTGATAAATAATATAGCTGAAGAAATTAAAATAAAACCAATTTCAGTTGCTCTTGCGTGGGTACTTGAGCAAAAGAATATTCTAACTGCAATTGTTGGGTCGCGAAAACCAGACCAAGTATCTGAATTTGCTCTCGCAGGTGACTTAAGACTAAGTGCTGAGCATTTAAATCAATTGAATAATGCAAGCCTTTCATTTCACAGAAAATAAGTTTTTATGGAAGATAACTGGGAAAACCTTTATGAAGAGGACGGAGTTACTTTGGGTCCTGAAGAAGCGTTACTTAGAGAAACAGAAAAAACAAAAGCATTAAAAGTTGAAAAACTTCAACTGAAGGATACTATCGAAAAACTACAAAGTAAAAATGATACTCTCGTCAATGTCAATAATTCCCTGGAACAAAAATTGACATCTTTGACCGAAGAATCATCGAGAAGCATTCATCTTGAGACAGACCAGACTCATACTTTAAAATGGGCTTATCTTCTTCTCATCTTTAACTTAACAGCATTAATAATCCTTATACTCTTCCACCTTAAATAATAAAAAATACTAATTTTATTAAACTCCCAATCACGTTTAATATGGAAATCATCTTAATCAAAGTATAGAATAAATGGCAGAAATATGAATCTATCAATCTATTTTGCCATCCTAGTTGACAGCTTCTTTCGATTTAGAAAATAATCAATACATGGTTACCCTCTTCACTAAAAAATTATTTCATTAATTCATTGATGAATTTTGTTCGCAGTTTATTATCATTTTAAAAAGAGGAGCTGGAAAAATATTATGTGGATATGGGAATTTCTTCACGTTTTAATTGGAATTTTATGGATCGGGCTACTCTACTTTTTCAATTTGGTGCAAGTACAATCCATGCCCAAAATGACTGAAGAGGGAGCAGCAAAACCATACACTCAAATCATTCTTCCACGAGCGCTGTTTTTCTTCAGGCATTCAGCCCTATGGACTGTAATTACCGGAATTGTTTACTACGTTATGGGGCGTGGGGTCGTTGAAGGTATTCCCAGCGGAGAAATAATGATCGGCATGCTTTTGGGAATTATTATGGCTGGTAACGTTTGGTTTATTATATGGCCTAACCAAAAAAAGATTATTGCCGGAGAACTAGAGGGAGACTCTCTAGCAAAAGCAAAGAGGAATGCTTTTCTTGCGAGTCGAACCAATGCCTGGTTATCTATTCCCATGCTTATAGGTATGATTGCAGCAAATCACGGCGGGATAATGGCAGGTTTCTAAATGTTATTATAGCTTTCGAAGTTTCTTTAAAACTAAAATGCCGGTACCTATTAGGTACCGGCATTTTTTATAAATTCTATTCCACCGTTAATGCAACCATTGGGTCTAGGCGCGAGGCCTTGATAGCAGGAAACAAACCGAATATTACCCCAATCATCATGCATACACTAGTAGAGATATAAATCGAATTAGCATCAAGCAGGAGATTCTCTGCTCCCCAGGTTGATGCCCCAAACGTGATTCCAACTCCTAGGACCACACCAAAAAAACCACCAAATAGGCCAATAAGGATCGATTCAAATAAAAATTGTCCAACAATATCTCCTTTAGTGGCACCAACAGCTCTACGAATACCGATTTCATGAGTTCTCTCCTTGACTGAAATAAGCATCACTGCAAGAATGCCTATTCCCCCAACAACCAATGATATTGCTGCCACACCAACGATTAAACGCGTGAACAATTCTGAAGTCTCAGCCTTGAGATTTTCCAGATCAATTTGACTGATAATCGTAAAGTCATTTTCTGCATCATCTGCTATTTTATGTCGATCCCTCAACACAGTTTTAATTTTTGCAGCTACCCTCTCAATATTTCTTCTAGAGTCAGCTTTGGCATAAATTGTAGAAATATAATTCTGATTTAGAATTCGTCTCAACATCGATTTAATTGGGATAAGCAAAATATCATCTTGATCAATCCCATCAGAATCTAGCCCTTTACTTTCAAAGATTCCAATAATCCTAAAAGGAATTGCATTGATTCGGACTGTTTTACCCAATGGGTCTTCTCCCCCAAGCATATTTTTTATTACAGTTTTGCCAACGACCCCAACCCTTGCCCCAAGTTTCTGATCCATCTCGGTGAACATTTCACCGGAGGCAATTCGATAATTACGTGTTTCTAAAAATTCTAAAGTGGATCCAGCCACATTTGTCGATGTTAGAACTTGAAGATACTTAACCTTCATTTCCTTTATCTCAAAAGGAGCTACAAAAGTAATCCCACTAACTTCCTTTGACAAATAACCCACATCCCGCAGGTTTAAAGTAGTGACATTCCCAGAAAGTCGAAGCCTACCCCCTCTTCGTTTCATTTCTCCCGCATTTATCGTCAAAAGATTCTCGCCCATTTTCGCTATGACAGTCATAACTTCATCCTGCGATCCTTTACCAATAGCAACCATCACTATCACGGCAGCAATTCCAATCATGATGCCAAGCGATGCCAAAAAAAATCTTGTTTTATTCGATTTCAGGGCGGTAAGTGCAATAATCAGTAATTTCACAATAAACCTAGCGAATAGTTTCGTCTGGACTCAACCTCGCTGCTTTCCTTGCTGGGTGAATACCAAATATAAGACCGACTATCATCGAAAATCCAAACGCAAGCACAAATGGATCCCAGGTAATCTTTGCTGGCAACAAATCAAAATGGTTTAAGGAACTGGATAGGACCCAACCTAGAGATGATCCCATAGCTCCTCCAAGTAATGAAACTAATACTGACTCGAATAGAAATTGTTGAGTAATATCCCCTCGACGAGCACCAAAACAACGTCGCACACCAATTTCGCGTATACGTTCTCTAATAGAAACCAGAAGGATATTCATGATCACAACTCCACCAACAAGGAGTGATACTGTCGATATAAGCAACAACATTCGGTTTAGAGCTTGTTCCGATTCAGTGACCCATTGCATTATTCCTTCTGGGGTAACAAAACGAAAGTCATCGTCAGCCAAGGGTGATAAACCGTGATTCCTTCTTAAAACTTGAGTCACGCCTTCCATAGTTTGTCCGACGGCCTCTGAGTTGGTAGACACAACCTTAATACTGTGAAGGTGAGTCTGCCTAAATAGACGTGACATAGATGTTGTTAATGGAATAAGTGCTCTGTCATCTGGGTCGTATCCACTTTCAGTGAGTCCTTTTGTTTCTAGAAGACCGATGACTTCAAAAAATACCTGCCCTACTCTTATTTTTTTTCCAAGAGGGTCCATCTCCCCAAATATTTTATGAGCAGGAGTATTTCCTAGGACAATAACCTTTCTCTTTCGATCCATATCCGTATCATTAAAAAACTCACCGTCTACTACCTCCCATTGACGCGCAGGTTGCCATTCCGGAGAAACACCATATACCCGAGTCGTGGTAAATTCTTTTTTGTTGATAATACGCATTCGCTTTCGCTGCCGAGGAACAACAATAGCAACTCCAGGCATGGCTCGAATATCATCGACATCTTGTAGGGTCATGCTTGTGGTATTTCGATTACGTCCAAAAAAAAGCCGGCCTGCGCCGGAATAAACTGAAAAAGATTCTGGTCCGAATCCCATATTAGCAATTCGGTTGAGAACTTTGGATTTTGTTCCCTCTCCAATAGCAACGATAACTGTCAAAGATGCAATGCCGATCATGATCCCAAGGGTCATGAGAAATGTATTAGCTTTATTTAACTGCAGCCCGCGCAATGCCTGCCCGAGATTCTTTAAAATTCTCATTGATTTCATCCGATACAATCTGTCCGTCTCTCAACGTGAGAATACGCCTCGCGTGCTCGCTGACAATAGGGTTGTGAGTGATTATAATTATAGTTCTCCCTTCTGCATTCAAATGATCAAAGGCACTCATTATTTCTGCTCCATTTTTCGAATCCAGATTCCCCGTTGGCTCGTCAGCAAGAATAATTTTTGGATTATTAATTAAAGAGCGTGCTATTGTAACTCGTTGTTGTTCACCACCTGAAAGTTGACCAGGAGTATGGGCCATTCTGTGTTCTAGCCCCACTCGAATCAAAACCTGTTTGACCCTCTCTTTAGCATCGGCAGGTGTTTTATTACAATAAATAAGGGGCATCATCACATTGTCAAATGCAGAAACACCAGGAAGCAGATGAAATGCCTGAAAAACAAAACCAATTTTTTCATTGCGAATTCGGGATAATTCAGAATCTCTAAGTTTCCCTACTTCTTCTCCATCGAGAAGGTAAGTTCCACTTGTGGCCTGGCTCAAACACCCCAAGATTGTCATCAAGGTACTTTTACCAGATCCAGAAGGGCCAATAACACTTACATAGTCTCCCTCACCAATAGAAATAGAGATCCCCTTCAAAACATTGGTTTCGAACCCTTCGTTTTTGTATGTCTTAATAATCGAATCAATTTCTATTACTTTAGAAATTTTCACCGCCTACGCCTACCTCGTTTTTTCTTTTTTGGTTTGAAGAGAATTCCTACTTGGTCACCATCGTTTAGCCCAGATACAACTTCTTGCGCATCTCCATCACGCCATCCTAATTCAATTAGTTTTTCTGACAAAGCAACCTCCATCTTCATTACTGCAAAGGATTTTTTACCTGACCTTTTGACAGCACCCCGAGGAATAGTCAACACATCCTCATGAACACCCGTTGTTATTACTATGTTAGCTGTCATCTCAGGTCTCAATAGGGAAATATTTTTTTTTGAAATTTCTAACATAACTTCGTAATTGACGACATTATCCTTGATTACGGCTTTAGGATGAATCTCACGAATTTCTGCTTGAAAAAATTTCTTTGGAAATGCATCTACAGTGAACCTTGCTTTTTGTCTGTCTTTTATTTTTCCAATATCTGTTTCGTCTACAAACGCTGTTACTTCTAGTTTTTTTAAATCAATTAGAGTGACAAATGTAGGAGCACTCATACTTGCTACCACGGTTTCACCTTCCTGGGTAGAAACAAAAGCTACAACTCCATCAATTGGCGCAGTGACAGTGGCATAAGACAATTGGGTTTCTTCTTCGAGTATATTGGCAAGAGCTTTTTCAATCTTAGCTTCCTGAAGGCGAATGTCGTTTTTCAAACGAACTTCTTCAAGCTTAATTTCCTCTTCTGCCAAATTAATTTTTGCATTGAGCACTAATAAGCGCTCATCAGCCTCATCAACCACAGACTCTGAAACAATTCCCTTTTGTCTTAGAGCCTGATTACGGGAAAGCATTTTTTGCGCTAAACTAATCTGTGCGTTAAGCTCTTCCAATTCTGCTTTTAATTTATTTATTTCAAGAGGACCTTCTTCTCTAATTTTAGTTAGACGTGCTTCTTCTGCCTTGAGATCAGCTCTATATTGAGCTACTCGCGCCAAGAGATCCTCATGTTCGATCTTTGCTATCGTATCGCCTGCCCTGACGATATCACCAATTTTAACCATAAGCTTTTCCAACCGCCCAGAAATACGGGCGCCAATTTTCACCTCTGCCCCTGTCTTTAAAGTCACGGTACCCGTCGCTAAAACTTTTTGATAAATATCCTTGCGTATGACAGGCTTAAACTCGTAATCTGCAAAAGTCAGCTTATGCTCTTTCTTTCCAGAAAATAACCCTTGGACATTTTCCCAAACTGGGGAAAACTTTCCCTCGCGGGTCAGAAACCCTATAAAGCCTAAAAAAATCATAATAATGGCAAACCTAAGGAATTTCCCAGTTGTTCTCATTACATGTTTTTCTTTAAATTTTGTAGTAGTAGATTTAATATGATATTAACACATCGAAAAAAAGTCATACAGGTCAAATACCTTGTTTTTTATATTGTTATCGACATTCCACATCTTTTTCAAAATCGGCAAATTTCGCTTATAACTTGAGTTCCTGATGCCTAATCTAGTAAACGTACTTAAGGCCAAAAAAATAAGAAAATACACCAAGTTTGCCGTAGTCGTAAGCCTAATTCTGGGAATTATTCTTTTTGGAATTTTTTCTGCAAATCTGGATTCTTTGCGTAAACCCATCATAAAGGAATTAAGCCAGATAACTGGATTATCTATCCAAATAGAATCATTAAACATTAGCTTTTCAAACGGTTTAAGTCTTCGTGGAAGTGGTTTGAAAGTGCGCTCTAAAGACAATTCACAGGAAATTTTTTCGGCTCAAAATATTTTTCTTAACGCAAAAATAAAACCTCTATTGAAAGGTCAATTGAAAATAAGAAAGATCATTTTGGTCAATCCAACTATGAACGTTTCTTTGAAGTCAGAGATAAAGCCAATTGATTCGCCAAATATTTTTAAAAATATGGGGCCCCTTAGCCAAGGGGCCCCGGCAAAGCCTAAGAGCCCAGAAAGTTCAGAGCTAATTGGAACCCCCACAACTGAAGTGAGTCTATTAAAATCTTTACGCAATCTCTTCCAAAACCAGAATTCATCACTTCGTGTCATTGAAGTAAAAAATGCAGAGCTGCTACTTGTCCGACCTAAACTCGATTTATTTCCTGCGAAAAAGATCCCTATACGTGTAAGCGCTCGTCTTGATCTCATTAATCCAATCCCTAACCAGATCAACATCAATGGAGATCTGTCCCGCCTTGAGATTGAAGGCTTAAGCTTCAGAGGAACGCTAAAAGCCAATGATTTATTAGCCAAAGAGACCTCTATCAATGTAGAACTTGAGTCTACCTCTATCCCTGCACAAAAAATCAATACTCTTGCAGAGAAGTTGTCTAACCCAGAATCAACTCCTGTGAAATTCACTTCAGGTCAGATAGAAAAAATATTCATTGACTTGAAAGGAATTGTTGACTCAAACGAAAATCCACTCAAAAAAGTAGTGATTAAAAGTGGATTTAAAATCGAAAACCTTGAAATTTCAATTCCTAAAATTAAGAAACTTGGGAATGTGCCCTTTTATAATATCGATGCTAACGGCATATGGGAAAATGGCATCTTGAACTATAAAGTTAATGGGATGCTGTGGGATGGGACCATGCAATCCAACATTATCGTTAATCTACCTGATCTACTTAGAGGATCTTTGACTGGTACATATAATTCAGAAACAAAGTTTAACAAGTTGGATTTTTCTTCAATAAGATTCAACCCTGTGGATAAATGGACACCTGTAACCGGAACTGCCAATGGATCGATCACAACTCAAAGTTCCTTTAACAATAATATACGGACATACGGTAAACTGAAAATAAATGACCTCTCATTGAAGCATGAAATTCCTTATACAGCAAAACAAGTTACGTTTAGTTTTTCTAAGAAGTCCCCTTATCAAACTCAGGCACGTGTCCAGTTTAATGACTTACAGTTGAATAACATCTTACTTAGCTCTGTTAGCTCTAAACTAAAAATTTCTCCAGGAAAATTTATATTTAACAACGGACGCATCGTTCCCCCTAATGGAATTATTCTCTTTTCAGGTCATTACCGCCCGAAACCCAATACTTATGTAATACGTATCGATGGCAACAAACTTTTCCTCCCAGATTTTTTAAAAGGAAAAATGGAAGGTTCCGGACTCTTCAAGGGAATGTTTCAGGGAAACTTCAATACAGCGAAAATAGCTCAACAAAAAGGAGAAGATGTATATTTTTCTCATATCGCTGATGGTCTTTCAGGGAAATTTGGCTTTGAGGTTGAAAATGGGCATATAAATTCTTCCTTGTGGATGACAGATGAACTAATACCATCGCTCAGCCCTGTGGCAGTTATTTCTAAAAAAATTGGACTAAGCTATGACACCTTGATGGGTGACTTTAAAGTTTGGAAAGGAAAAACCTCTACTGAAAACTTTGAACTCAAAGGACCGCAAATCAACCTTTCGGCTTCGGCAACTGCCAATTTAATAACCGGAGAACTAGATGGGAAAATTAAGGTGACACCCATGCAATTATTAAACAGCATAACGAAGGCGGCACCATTACTTAGTGATATCTTTAAGAATGACCTAAAGGATGCCCTAACCGAAACACACTTCAACCTCGATGGCACGTGGGAAAAACCTAAATTGATCCTAAAGGAAGAAAAAACTCTATTTGGTAAACCTATGGATATTTTAAATAATTAGACCAAGGTATCCAGGCTAAAAACAATCTTACACCAGAAATAGATACCCACGGTTTTTCCTTCCAACCTCCCAAAATCAACGTTGATAGAAATTTATTTTTTCATAATCTATTGAACGGTTTAAGTTCTCTCCATGTTTTTTGCTTCCTACTCGATAGATTTTATCTATTTGATGATCAAAATAAATCTTTTAAAACCCCTAGAAGTTAAAACCCGTGATGTCATTGGTTTTATATTCACCTAATTAAGGGTATTTGCGATCTAGCAAAAATATAGCCTCGCATACGTCATCAAAAAATAAACATAACATTATAAGATATTGATTTATAAGGATATATGTGCTAACCTGCAATTGTTGTTATCGTATTGAATATTTTCTATATCAGAAAGAGAAAGGCGTTATGAGACAACTATTGGATTTAAAAATCAGAATAGCTAAGAGGGACATACAGATGCGCTATTATTTACTGATGCTATGGATCCGCCACAAGTTAGGAAAAACAAAAGAATTTAGTCGTTAGGAAATTCGGCTACTTCTAAGTTCAATGCTTCAGTAACGCAAAGAAAAAAGACCATTGATTTATAACCAAAGAGGGTAAAATTATGGATATCACTAGAAAGTTTGGCCGGGTTGGGGCTGTTTTGCTACCCGTAGCATTACTTGCAGTCTTTTTCAAATATTTACACCCCTTAAACGCAATTCTTCATGGGATTGAAGGTTGGGGGGCCAGAAAAATCGCTTTCACACTATTTATCTCGTTCTTTGCTATATGGTCACTTCTTCATATGACTTCTCTTTTGTTTGCACGGATTGCAAGTTGGGTTTGGAATGGAACATACTCGAAGTTACGGGAAAATATAAGCTATAGCGATAATGAAAACCGAAAAGAATCTTTAAGAAATAGAATGGATTTTCAAAATGCGGAGGAACGCGAAGAATTGTTCAAAGTAGATTTAAGAGATGAAAATGCCGCATAGTATATTTTTTATGGAATTGTAACCATCAGCCTGATGGGGTAACTAAGTCAAACTATTAAAAGCCGAAAATCCTTTTGGATTTCTCGGCTTTTTTTATAAAAAACGCAACTATGTCCTGAAAAACATAGGTGCTGGGTTTTAGACTGCTTTTACTTCCAGGTCTTTATGCAGTTGCTGACGAATTTGGGTCTGGATATATTGAAGGGTTCCGGTCGAGGAAGTTGGACAACTCCCACAGGCACCTTGATAAAGAATTTCTACTATATTTCCGTTAATTCCTTTTACCTCAACCCCACCCCCATCCTGGGCAAGATTCTTTCGAATTGAGCGATCAAGCACCATTTCTACGGCGTCAAGCTTCTCACCATTCGACAAAGACAAGAACTTTTCCACATCAATATTTAGTTTGGCACCTTTGTCACTTTTATATAAGGTCACATTTAAGTCAATCGTTTTCCAAACTTGTTCCTTAAGAGGGTTCCAGCTAACATCATCTACTTTAGTTACTGTTATGAAGTTATCCATAATAAAAACTGTCTTCACTTCGGGTTTATCGAATAAAAGTTTGCCCAGTTGATCTTCCCCGTAATCATTTTTTGACTCGTATGAAAGGTTGCCATGTTCCATGATTTGCGAATTAAGCACAAATTGTAATGCACTCGGATTAGGGGTTTCCCTAGTGCGAACAACCTTTATCTCCGATTTTCCTTTAGCAATAGGAGTTACCTTGGGTCGAATTTTTTTCCCTGAATTACTCCCTGCTTTTTTTTCTTTTGAAGTGCTAAAACGTCGCTGAGTTTCACTGGTGGTTTTTTTTCAAAAGTATGCCGAGTCAACCTAAAATCGGCAAAAATTAATAGTACTGATTAATTCTAGTATAACTCATATTAAGATCCAAGCTTGATCAAAGTACTTAAATTAAGACAAAAAAGATTAAACTTTCGTGAAAATCAAGCATACGTACTTCCTAAATTATCCGAGTGTTCTCTTTATGTCGCCAGTTCATTGTTTTTTCCTCTAGATAGAAATAATTCTCCATAAAAACTCTATACAATAAGGTAATTTAAAGCCTCGCTGAGGCTGTCATAAGTTTTTCTTTCCGACCTCTAAGCGTTGCCATACCTTCATACCCAACAAACAAGGCTAGAATAATCAGAAAAACTGCCGCGGTCCCCAAAAAAATATTAGGTTCAGGTTGGCTATAAAATCTGTAGGACTGCCAAACCAGAGCGCCAATTGTTGTGACTATCATAAAAATAGCTGGGTAAAGTGCAAACTTTGTGGGTTTACCCATTACCATAAGCCATGTGGCAATAACAAATAATGCTACCGCAGCAATAAGCTGATTAGTTGCTCCAAAAATAGGCCAGATTTTCTGCCAACCATCAGTTGAACCTATTAAGTATGAAAAAAATACTACTAGAACTGTACAAATATATTTATTCTTAAATAAAACTATTCTCTGCCCGACAGATTCCTGCACAATAAAACGCGTGATGCGTACTGCAGAGTCAAGAGTCGTTAAAACAAAAGTGTTTAGAGCTAAAACTGCTATCATAGAAGCAAATGTAAAGCTTAAAAATGGTAACATTTGATGAACCAAGTTGCCGAAGCCGTGCCCGTAGGCAAGAATCCATCCACCCGACTGTAAGGTTTCTCGAAACCCAAGCGTGTTCATGTCTATCCCCCCGCTGGCCGGGGCAACCCAGTATAACCCACCACTCACAAGCAAAACGGTCACCACAGCCACCATACCTTCGGTGAGCATTCCCCCATAAGCAATAGATTTGCCCTGCGACTCAACTGCAAGTTGTTTGGAAGTTGTTCCTCCAGCTACTAAGGAGTGAAAACCGGAAACCGCTCCGCAAGCAACCAACACAAATAACATGGGCCATACTGGCCCCTGTTCTTCAGAAAAACCTCCTCGATATGCTGGGGTATGAAGTTCAGGATGAATCCATAAAAGTGCAAGCACAGCCAAGGCCATCGAACCAAACAGAATATAGGTCGATAAATAATCACGCGGCTGGAGAAGAATATTCACAGGAAGAACGGATGCTACCGCCGCATATATCAAAAGGATCACAAACCAGAATATTAATGGCGAAAGACCGATAACCCCGTTTTCAGGAAGCTCAACTGGAAATTGAAAACCAAAATAAATACTTAAAATAACTCCCGCAACCGCAATAATAGATGAAACAGCTAGGTCGGTGTTTCTGTAGTAAATAAACCAACCTAGAGCAATTGATATCGGAATAATAGCGAACGTTGGTACTACCATCTGAGGTTGAGCAATGAGAGTTTTAGCCGCGACAACACCAAAAACAGCAATCACTAGAAGCATTGCCAACACAAGGAAAATGGAAAAAACAGACTTTGCTCGGAAACCCATCGTTTTTTCAGCTATATCTGCAATAGAACTGCCTCGGTTCCGGACCGAAACCATCAACGCCAAATAGTCATGGACAGCTCCAATAAAAACATTCCCGGTAAGAATCCAGACCAACGTCACTACCCATCCAAAATGATGCATTGCGACAATGGGACCAATCACAGGACCTGCCCCTGCAATAGAAGCAAAGTTATGACCAAACAACACCAATGGCTTAGATTCGACAAAGTCAACACCGTCCCCCTGTAGCACCGCAGGTGTAGAGAGAGAATTGTCGGGCTGAATTACTTCACGGTCAAGACGCCCAGCATAATACCGATATCCAATAAAGAAAAAAAACAACCCCGAAAATATAAGTATAGATACAGTCAACATTTATTATTGAGATTAAAGTTTGTGCGCATGTTAAGAGAATTATTGTGACATCTTATTCTTTATAGTATCAAAATAATCCCAAGAAGCTCCAGATTTCCGGAAAACCTTTCCCAAATAAAACAATATGACGACTTTATTTCGAAAACGTTACGACACAAACACGTTATCATCAATAATCGTTAAATAAATTAAGAGTCTATTAGATTTGTTGAAAAGTAGGGATAAACTTTTGCAGGAGAGAAATAGGAGATACTAGAATAATGCCCCTTGGCGAATGGTTTGGTTTCGTTCTGGTCCAGTTGAAATCATCAAGAATCCAACTCCCAGAATATTTTGTAACCCATCGATATACTGTTTTGCATTATCGGGCAGTTGGTCAAACTTTTCGGCTTTGACAGTACTTTGATTCCATCCTTCAAACTGTGTGTAGACCGGTTCACCATTTTCTAGAATATCCAGATCTGCGGGCATTTCTTCGTATACCTTCCCTTTGTACTTATATCCGGTACACACTCTTAAAGTGTTAAATCGATCGAGAACGTCCAGCTTTGTAATAGCCATAGCATCAATACCATTCAAATGAATAGCATAACGAGCAACAACTGCGTCAAACCAACCACAGCGTCTCGGGCGTCCCGTCGTAGAACCAAACTCACGTCCTTCATCACGCAATCTCTCTCCATCTTCATCATGAAGTTCTGTTGGGAAGGGTCCTTCCCCAACACGAGTCGTATAAGCCTTGATAACCCCCACCACTCTCTCAATTTGAGTGGGCGGAACACCTAAACCAGTCGAAGCACCTCCAGAAGTCGAGTTTGATGAAGTTACAAAAGGGTAGGTCCCGTGATCTACATCCAGCATTGTTCCTTGAGCTCCTTCACAAAGAACTTTTTTCTTTTGCTCGATCTCGTCACGCAAAAGAACATGTGTGTCTCCGATATATTTAAGAATTGTTTCTTGGTAATCCATCAATTCGTCAAACATAGACTCACACGACGGAAGCTCTTTGCCATACAAATCTTTAAAAATACTATTTTTTTCTTGATAGTTGGACTCCAATTTTTTCTTTAGATACTTTTCATCCCTGTAGTCACAGGTACGTATACCCGTCCGAGCAATTTTATCTGCATATGAGGGCCCTATTCCTCGTCCAGTCGTACCAATTTTTTCAAAATGGTTTGAATTTTCACGACCTTTATCAAATGTACCGTGGTATGGAAGGATTATATTGGCGCGATCACTAATGACCAATCGATCATCTAGGTCAATATTTGCTTTTTTTAATAAATCCATCTCATAAATCAAAGCCGCTGGATCGATCACAACACCGTTACCTATGATACAGAGCTTTCCAGAATGAAAAATTCCTGAAGGAATAAGATGCAAGATGTGCTGATTACCATCAAACACGATTGTATGACCTGCGTTATGTCCTCCCGCATACCGGGCAATGACGTCTGCCTCTTCTGAAAAAAGGTCAATAATTTTTCCTTTTCCCTCATCCCCCCATTGCATTCCTACAACAACAGCAACTGACATAACTTTCCCTGAGTACAATTTAAAAACACCAAACAGCGCGCCATTATCTACATGTGACTAGCAGATGTCAACCAACGTAAAAATAATCAAAAATAAGCACACCCATTAATTTGTACAGTTATACAAAAAAAATCAACCACGTACATTTAAAAAAATGGGTGTTTTACTTTTTTAAAGAACAGTTAATGACGCGAACCCAAAATTAAATCATCTTAATGTTTAAATTGTTCTAAAAAATTTCGAATGGTGGCAACTGCGATATGCGGGCCAGAACCTATTCCTGGACAAAAGCCACTTACAAGCTTCCACATGGCCTTCGATGTCATATTCTCACGCCAAAAGGGATAGGACCGACATTGAATTGGTTTCCCAAAGTGAATCGAACAACCCGCAGGGGTCAAAAATGCACAGGGGTTTCCATCTTCCACCTCATGTACCCACTGGTCATCATCCCGTTTTAAAAATTCTTTTCTAAAACGAGCAGGACTTAGTTTCGTGATTTTGGAAGCGTTCTCAATAGATTTTTTGTCAAAATAAACTATACCCGGTTTTGCGCAACATTTAAAACAATCAGGCTGGCATTCAAAACGCGGGGATTCTTTTTCCCACCATTTTGTGCTAGCTGTCATAGTAGCGTTAGGTCATCACGGTGAATGACTTCATTATAAAAATTATCCTCGAAAATTTTTTTTACAGCATTAGTTCTCATTCCCATAATACTGTCCAGATCACGAAAGTTATAATTAACAAGTCCACGAGCAATTTCCTTGCCATCTTCACCAAGAATACGCACCGCATTTCCAAACTCGAATTTACCTTCAACTTTAATCACCCCAGCTGGCAGCAGACTTTTCCCTTGCGACAAAATAGCTTTCTCTGCACCTGAATCAATAGTTATTTCCCCAGATGGTTTTAGAGTATGTGCTATCCAGTGCTTTCTTTTTTTTATTTTTTCCCGTCCAGCCCAAAACAGAGTCCCCACACTTTTGCCTTTGTAAATTTTTTCAGCGATACTTTTATCAAAGCCATTAACAATAAGCGTAGGAATAGCAAAGCTCATGGTCTGCTTGGCTGCAAGGACCTTGGTATACATCCCACCAACCGTAACTTTACTCTTACTCCCGCCAGCTAGTTTCTCAATTTTTTGAGTTATGCGATCTACATGTTCAATAATCTTCATGGGCGCATCCCCTTCTCTCATCTTTGATGACGGATCTCGAGAAAAAAGTCCGTCGACGTCGGAAAGGATTATCAACAATTGTGCATTGAGAAGGCAGGCAACTGTTGCTGACAATGTATCATTATCACCAATTTTAATTTCATCAATGGTCACTGAATCATTTTCATTAATAATAGGGATTACTTTGTGCTTCAGAAGAGTTTCCAAAGTATGCTTGGCGTTAAGAAAACGCTTACGGTTTCGTAAATCATCATGCCCAAGTAGTATCTGAGCTACCTTAATTCCTTCTTTCTTAAATTTTTTTTCGTAAGTATGCATAAGATAACTTTGACCGATAGCAGCACAGGCTTGCTTTTCAGGAATAGAAAGGTCAGTTTGAAGCAAAGCTAGACGTTCTCTACCGGCCATAATAGCTCCGGAAGAAACTAGAACTACCTCGCAGTCTCGATCAATAATCTTACGAATTGTTTGCGCCAACAAGCGCACATTGCTGGCGCTCAATCCATCAGCCAATTCATTCTTCCCTTTTTCACGCTTAGCAATAATACTACTCCCAACTTTAATCACTACACGCTTGAGACCTTTCAGGATTTCTTTACGGACATCGTTGTGCATATCGATATTTTCAAATTAGTTAAAATCTGCTTCAAAATCTTTACAATCTATCTTAAATTGGCCAGAGGATCATCCGAATTCTTATTTAATCTGAAAGGAAATAATATTTTTAACAAACTGATCGATCGCATTGAAGTAACCTGTTCCCCCAACTAGAAAGGTGTCATTATGGCCCGCGCCTTTGATATCGTAAAATACCTTTGGTTCGGCAGCCGCAGCAAAAAGCTCGCGTCCCAGTTTATAAGGAACTATTTCATCCTGAGTTCCATGAAGAAACAGTTTGGGAAGTTTGAGATTTGGGACCTTCCCAATCGAATCGAACCGGGATTTTATGGCCCAGCTTAATGGCAGAACCGGAAACATCTTTCTAGCCATTTTGCCGGCAGATGGAAAAACAGATTCCAGGATGATTCCAGCAGCCGCGTTTTTAGAAGCCACTTCGATCGCGCAAACCCCTCCCAACGAACGCCCAAATAAAATGATCTTCTCGGGCATAATTTTTTTGACTTTCACAAGCCAGTCATAAGCCGCTTGCGAATCTAGATAAATTCCTTCTTCATTCGGTTCACCTTCACTTTTACCATAACCACGATAGTCAAAAATAAACACATCTAGGTTAAGCGGCTTCAGCATTTCAATATTATCCAGTCGGTGTGTTATGTTTCCCGCGTTCCCATGAAACCATAGTAAAGTTGCATTCGACTCCTTTGACGAAAAGTACCACCCATGAAGTCCCACACCATCACCAGCAATAAAGCGAACATCCTCTTTGAAAACTAAACTTGAAGATGGGCTCCAGTTACCCTCCGGGTACTTGTAAGGATGATAAATTATCCAACGCTCACAACTGACCAGAAAAATACCGTAGCTTAGAAGGACGAGTACAGTCACCCCCACTACATGAGAAATCATCATGATAACTTTCACTTTCAAGAATGAACTACTGGTCTGGATAGGTTGTATAATCAACTAGGCAAAGCTTTCCTTCATGGTAAACATTTTTTCAAATAAACTTATTCGTCTACTTTCCTGACTTTTATTTTAAGACCTTTAACTACTTCGACTGATACCTTCTCACCAACCGAAATGACTGTGTCACTTTCAGCCATCCACATTTCTCCGTGGATAAGCACACGCCCCTCAAGGTTTAAGGTTTCCTTAACAACCCCTACCTCGCCTAAAAGTCCTTCCATACCGGTTGTTGTGACTAACTGATGGGCCTTTTTAGCTAAGTAAATACTTCCTATCGAAAACAAAAAAGTCATACCCAGGGTTGGATACAATATCATCTTTGAGATCTGCATCGCAGGGTCATCACTATCAATCAGCATAATAGATCCAAGGAATATTGAGATTGCGCCACTCATTGCAAGCAAACCATAGCTCATCACGTTGACTTCAGCTATCAATAAAACCACACCTAGAACAACCAACAAGAGCCCGGCATAATTTATTGGCAGGGTCTGCATAGCATACAAGGCCAAGATCAAACTGACGCTCCCTACCACTCCTGGTAAAATAAGCCCTGGGTTTGAAAGTTCAAAGTAAAGACCAACCAACCCCAACATCATCAGAACATAGGCCACATTAGGACTAGCAATAATATCTAGAATTCTCTGCCTACTGTTCATCTCCTTAAAAATAATATTTTTTTCAGCAGTATTCAGTGTAATTATACTTCCCCCTAATTTTACTTCTCTTTTATCCAAAGCCAAGACCAGAGAATCCAGGTTGGCGGCCACTAAATCAATTACATTAAGGCGCTTTGCTTCTTCTGCTGAAACAGAAATACTTTTTCTAACTGACAATTCAGCCCAATGAGCATTTCTACCTCTTTGCTCAGCAAGAGAACGGATGTAGGCAGATGCATCGTTCACAACCTTATCCTCCATAACTTTCGCTTGTCCTCCTGAACCACCACCCATCAAGTTGACTGGGTGAGCAGCCCCGATATTTGTTCCCGGTTCCATGGCAGCAATATGAGATGCAATTGTAATGAAAGTCCCTGCTGATGCTGCACGTGACCCGCCTGGAGAAACAAATGAAGCCACTGGAACTTTAGAACTTTGAATAGCCTTAATAATTTTCCGCATGGAAGTATCCAGTCCTCCGGGTGTATCCATTCGGATCACAATCAATTCCTCCGAAGAAGTATTAGCACTACGAATTTCATTCGCCACAAACTCTGCCACAACTGGATTGATAGCGCCCTCTATTTTAACCACTATAATACCATCCGCCCCGAATGCGTTTGCAGGCCAAACCATCAGCAGCAGTACAATAACCAGTAGTTTTCTAAAAATTATCATAAGTGTTTAAGCCACATATCTTAGCAAGTTTTTATTTTTTCACATCGTTTTTAAAAAAAGTCAAACCCAAAGTCCCAACGAGAACTGTACAAGCGTGGAATCCAGTTTTTTTTCATGGATAGGTTATTTGGTGGTAAACTAAGCCCAACATGGACATATCTAATCAAAAATCTAAACAAAAACGTGACCCTGATTTTAAATCAGTATTTATTGTCGATCCAATTAAAGGAGAAAGGCTTCACCTAGCAAAACTCCTTAAGCAAGAAAAGTTTTTAATGATGACATTTGAACACATTGGAGACTGTTTAAAGCAAAATAATGCAATCAAACCGGATTTAGTTATCTTTGTTCTTCGCAAGGATAAAAATGAGCCAAACCAATTAAAAAACATTAAAAAATACTTTAAAAACCTACACTTTATTATTCTAATGACTTCAGAGGTTTCTGAATTGAACATAGACGAACTTAAAGAAAGCGGGTTCACCTCAATTTATAAGGCAAACAATCAAGATATGGTTAAGAACTTTATTTATACTGTAATGCCAGAGTGCCAGGTAACCCATGCAGAAGAGCCATCACTCGAAACAAAGTAAGTTTATGTATTTTTATTCACCGGTTAATCGATCAATTCTCTTCCCTGTAATTATGTTAATCCAAACCCCATGGGCATAAAAGTAAAAAAAACAAAACTTGTGAAGGTTGGACAAGTCGAAATAGGTGGTGGAAGGCCCGTGGTTTTGATTGCGGGTCCATGTGTTATCGAGTCACAAAGCCATGTACTAGATACCGCCGAAAAAATTAAACGTGCCGCCAACGATGCAAATATTCCTTTCATATTCAAGGCGTCCTACGACAAAGCTAACCGATCTTCAATCGATTCCTTTCGTGGCCCTGGATTAATTAAAGGGCTAAAATCTCTTGAAAAAATAAAAAAGGAACTGAACATACCTGTGCTCTCAGATGTACACACAGAAGAAGAAATAGAGCCAGCCTCTGAAGTTCTTGATGTATTACAGATTCCAGCATTTTTATGCAGACAAACCAATATGATAATAAAAGCAGCAAAAACAGGACGGGCTGTCAATGTTAAGAAAGGACAATTCATGGCCCCTTGGGATATGAAGAATGTTGTTGATAAGTTATCTCAAAGTGGTTGTAAAAAAGCATTACTCACAGAACGTGGGTTTACATTTGGCTACAATAATCTTGTTGTAGATATGCGTTCTTTGATCCTTATGCGAGACCTAGGCTACCCTGTTGTCTTTGATGCAACCCACAGCCTGCAACTTCCAGGAGGCAAAGGAAAAAAAAGTGGCGGCCAAAAAGAGCTTATTCCAGATCTTGTTCGTGGAGCTGTCGCAGTGGGATGCGATGCAATCTTCATGGAAGTTCATCCCAACCCAGAAAAAGCAAAATCTGATGGGCCTAATATGCTTAAACTATCCCAATTACCAGAACTCCTTAATCAAATAAAAACGTTAGATTCGGCCGTTCGAAGTCAAACTTAGGAAAATGGTAATCAAGTAGTTGTCTCCCCCACACCTAAAAATTCAGTAAAAGGCAAAATAGAGGAAGATGGCTCCCCATATTGGGGAGCCGGAGAGAAAATACATTTGGCTTTCGCTTTGGCACGCCACAGTTGAGATCTTGGGAGATCCAACCGTTGGAGGAGGCAATGCCAATTCGAATCTTCAACCTTATACTAGCAAACCTCATGCCACCACTTCGCCACGCTTGGATAAAAAAATACACCCATGTTTATAGATACTTACGAGACTGTGTGATGATAATGTCATTGGTTTTACTGTGAAAAGTGAAGGAAATTTTGTCCACCCTGTCAAAAACTTCTCCATTTCTAGAATATCCTTCTATCAAAGCCATCATAAGATCCGCAAAAACACCCCTAAGATTTCCGTCAAATTCGCTGTCGCTTTTTGGCTTTGGCTGTGCAAGGATATCAAATTTCTTATCGCGGATGGGTGGGTAGCAGCATACCACCCAGCTTTGATTTTGGAGACCTTCCCTTCTCCATCGGCAAATGAACTAGTGTTAATCAAAGACTGCTCCATAGTATCGCTAATAGCTCTTACTGAAACAAATGGAATATATTTTTCAATACAATGGCCTATGAGTGACGATGTTTCCATATCCACCGCCAATGCTTTATGAGAAGACCCTAGTTCTTGCTTAGCGGAAGAATCAGAAATGACTTGGTTCACTGTTAGTAAAGTTCCCTTGTAAATCATTATTTTTTTCTGAGATGTCAGTCTCTCAAATAATTCTGATTGTTCTGGGTTCACGGGATAGCTTTTAGAAAAAGTAGCGACCTGATCAATTTCTAAAACCTTGTCAGCGACAACCAAATCTCCTACTTTCAACCTTAAATCTAATCCGCCGGCATACCCTATTGAAAGAACTAAAGCTGGAATGGTTCTACTTAAAACTTCCTTTAGCGCACTCAAAGCACAATCTTTACCCATACCCGTTCGTACTAAAACAATACTGACTCCTTCCCAACTTCCGACCCAGACATCTGCATGCCCTGCCCTGAGTTGTTCTTTGACATTCATCAGTTTTCTAATCAGGTTTATCTCTTCTCGAAGAGCACCCAAAATGAAAATTGGTTGGTCCATTCTTCTCATGTTTTAATTAACAAATAATTTATTACGAATTAAACAGCAAAGATGGTAAAGACGCAAAGAAATAGTTTTCATATGTTAATTCGACTTGCCTACTCTGCCAAGGGTGTGCTAGCGTGCTCGGTCGGACTTTGGAAAAAAATATGGCTAAACAAAAACACATTATTCCTGTGCGACCAAGTGACAAACTTGAACTTACCGTAGAAAGTCAAGGATCTAGCGGAGATGGCATATGTAAACACAAGGGCTATACTCTTTTTGTGCCCGGAGGCATTCCCGGAGATCTGGTTTTTGCAGAAGTAATAAAAATCACGCCAAGGTTTGGAGTTACCCGCATTATCGAACAACGTTCTCCATCACCAGACCGAATCAAAGCCCCCTGCCCTGTATTTACCCAGTGTGGAGGATGTAAATTACAGGACTTAAAATATGACAAACAAATGGAGTTTAAGGTTGATGTCGTCAAAGATGCTTTGAAACATATTGGGAAAATTGACACACCCCTGATCGCATCAATCCCAGCAGAAAAAATGTACAATTATAGAAATAAGGGGAGCTTTTCTGTACAGAAGCAAGGTGGGTTTCTTCGTATGGGATTTTTTAAACAGGGTTCGCATGACATAATCAGTACTGAAAGTTGTGGAATCCTTCATGATCCAATCAACAAGGCAAAAGAATTTATTCGAGAACTCCTCATTAAACACCATGTATCTATCTATGATGAGAGAAAACATCTGGGACTATTTCGTGAACTTGTAATACGTCACTCATCATATTCAAATCAATTATTAATTGGGTTAGTAACTACTCCAGGAGATTTCCCTGAAGAATTCCTGACAGATCTAACCGCTAAGGTCACATGCAACAATCTACATATTTGTGGGGTCGTACAAAATATCAACTCTCAAAAGACTAATGTAATTCTAGGGAAAGAAACTCGTGTTTTATGGGGACAAGGTGAACTGAATGAACAGTTAGGAAAATTGGAGTTCAGTCTTTCATTAACTTCTTTTTTTCAGGTTCATCCTGAACAAACGATCCGGTTATTTGAAACCATAGAAAAGTGGACAAAAAATACTACTGGTCGAATTCTAGACGCTTTTTGCGGAATAGGTGCTATTAGCTTATGGCTAGGGCAATCAGGCTTACGAGTTGTTGGGATTGAAGAATTACCTCAAGCAGTAAAAGACGCACGCGCCAGTGCAAAAAAAAATAATATTGACTCCTGTTTTTTCATACAAGGAAAAGTTGAAGAGCACATCAGAAAATTCAAAGAACAGGATATTGAAACAATAATTTTAGACCCCCCCCGCAAAGGTTGTTCAGAGAAAGTTCTCCAAGCTATTTCTGAGATAAAACCCAAAAAAGTTATTTACGTCTCCTGCAATCCATCAACCCTAGCCCGAGACTTAGCCCGTTTAGAAAAGTACCGCATTGATGATGTTGTTGTGATCGATTTATTCCCACAAACACAACACGTGGAGACGGCAGTATTACTGACCTTGAGCAATTCCTAAAACCTAGCGTGCTTTGGAGTTCGAGGAAACGGGATAACGTCACGAATATTTTCCACTCCGGTTACAAACTGCACTAACCTCTCAAACCCTAAGCCAAACCCTGAGTGCGGAGCAGAGCCAAATCGTCTTAAATCAAGATACCAATCGTAATCTTCTGACTCTAAATTTTTGGATCGCATTCTTTTTAACAGGGAGTCGTAATCGTCTTCTCGCTGACTACCGCCAATTATTTCTCCTAGTTTTGGCAGAAGCACGTCCATCGCCCGCACAGTTTTACCGTTATCATTGACCTTCATATAAAAAGGTTTAATTTCCTCTGGATAATCATAAATAACAACTGCCTTCTTAAAAACCTCTTCACTGAGGTATCGTTCGTGCTCCGATTGCAAGTTACACCCCCAATCTACTGAATAAGCAAATTTCTTACTTGATTTTTCAAGAATATGGATAGCATCGGTATAAGTAATACGCTCAAACTCTTTCTCCGTGATATTCTGGTGTCTTTCAAGGATTGTTTTATCAATCTGTTTATTGAAAAATTCCAAGTCCTCCGAACAATGCTCCAGGACGTCTTTAAACAAAGAATGTAGAAAATCCTCCGCTAAGTTCATATCATCATCTAAATCGTAAAATGCCATTTCCGGTTCGACCATCCAGAATTCTGAAAGATGACGACTAGTGTTTGAATTTTCAGCACGGAAGGTTGGCCCAAAAGTATAAATTTCAGAAAGAGCTAGTGCATAAACCTCTCCTTCCAGTTGCCCACTCACAGTAAGGCTAGTCTTTTCTCCAAAAAAGTCTTGGCTGTAATCAACCTTACCGTCTACCATTGGAATTGAGTCTGGGTTTAAAGTAGTAACCTGAAACATTTCGCCAGCGCCCTCACAATCGTTAGTCGTTATAATAGGCGTATGAAGATAAACAAACCCTCGGTCTTGAAAGAATTTATGGATCGAATATGACAATCGATTACGAACCCGCATAACTGCACCAAATGTATTTGTACGTGGGCGAAGATGAGAAATCTCACGTAAAAACTCAAATGAGTGGTGCTTTTTCTGCAAAGGATACTGGTTCGGGTCAGCCTCACCATAAACCTCAATAGATTTAGCCTGAAGTTCAACGCTTTGTCCCTTGCCTGGCGATTGAACTAATTTTCCGGTGATACCCACACAACTCCCAGTGTGCAATTTCCCTGATATTAAATCAAAGCTATCAATGCTGTGATCAGTAATAACCTGAAGGTTTTTCAAACAAGAACCGTCATTGATCTCAAGAAAAGAAAATCCACCCTTAGAATCGCGGCGTGTCCTAACCCATCCCATAATAATAACCTCGTCTTGCTCCTTGCCTTGCTGTAAAACCTCTTTTATTTTCCGACGCTTCGTTTTCCTCACTTCACACCTCTACAGTAACTTGGCTGGTTCCAGCATTAAAAGATTTCTCAATAAAACATAGAATGCCAAGAGATTACCACCACTTCTTACACATTGACATCCTGAGAGTTATTGGATATTTTAATATTAGTTTATTTAGGGTCTGATTATTTCAAGCGATGCTATCCATTGATTTAGTTCACCTTATCCTATTCTACCCTACGAGAATCATCCGATGTTCATCATAGGAAATTTTTTGTCTGCAACAGCACAGATCCTCAAAATTGTTTTAGAACTTTATATGTGGATAATGATCATTCGCGCATTGTTGTCTTGGGTTAATCCAGACCCCTATAATCCTATCGTTCAATTTCTTAACAGTATCACAGAACCTGTTCTGTATCGAGTGCGCCAATTCCTACCCATGAGCGGTGTAGGAATTGACTTTTCCCCAATGATAGTAATACTGATTATTATTTTTCTTCAATCGTTTCTAGTCAATTCAATTGGAATGCTCGCTATGAGGTTGCAATAATCTATTTATGCGGCTTAATCACCTTGATATTCTTGAACAGTGTTTTCGTGATAAAATTTTTGGCTACAATAAAGAGGACGTGGACACCTTCCTGCATCTAGTCGCTGAGGATTTCAAAGAGATCACAGAAGAGCTAGATCTTCTTAAAAAAGAAATCGACAAAAAAAACCAGGACACAGATAAGTTTAATGAAAGGGATACCAATAAAGCAGGAGAAAGAAAAAACGATCCCATAGAAATTAATCCTGAGATAATAAAAGAAAAAGCTAAGCGAATAATCAATACAGCTCGTGAACACGCTAACCAACATAAAAAGAAAGCTGAGCATGAGTTGTCTAATCTAAAAAGAGAGATCAAAAAAATAAGGCAGGAGAAAAACACTTTAATAGCTGCAATAAAAATGTCTGCGCAAAAAACTCACGTTCTCCAAAAAAACAAAAAATAACATTCCCTCAGTCAATGCCCCTGGAGATAAGAGATTGCAAAGATGGGATCCAGTTTTCAGCGATCATTCAGCCCAGAGCCTCAAGCAATAAAATTTGTGGCCTGCAGGATAAATACCTGAAAATCCGTCTAACATCTCCCCCGGTCGACGGCGCCGCAAATAAAATGTGCATTAAGTTTTTGGCCAAAATACTAAGCGTTAGTTCATCACAGATAATGATAGTTAGTGGCCAACAAGGACGCAAAAAAATCATTCGCATTGAGGGTATGGGGACATCAGAGTTTTTAAATAAAATACCCTCAATCGCACAAAGCTGACTCCTGAAAAAAAAGCAGGACTGCTGAAAGTTATTTTATTATTTTTTAAACTAGTTCTTGCCTATTGTTCTAGCAAATCTTTTATTAGGAAGGTTGAAATGATTAAAACTGTTGAGTACTTGGACGGAGTAGTTCGAATGATCGATCAAACTCGGCTCCCCTTGGAAAAAGTCTTTGTTGATTGCAAGTCAATCGATGATGTCGCTAATGCAATCAAGACAATGGTTATCCGTGGCGCCCCAGCTATTGGTGTTTCCGCTGCTATGGGGGTAAGCTTAGGTGCTGAGTCTATTTACGCAGACAACTTTGATGCTTTTTATTCTCAACTGGAAGATAAGTGCATTCCTCTCGCAAACTCCCGCCCCACTGCTGTTAATTTGGCATGGGGAATCGAGCGAATGAAGCGTGTTGCTCGTGAATCACAACTACTAAGTATTCCTGAGCTCAAGAAAAAACTAAAACAGGAGGCGCTAGATATTTGTAAAGAGGATATTGAGTCCAATATGGCTATGGGAAACTTTGGACAAACTTTAATCAATGACGGAAGCACTGTTCTCACTCATTGTAATGCTGGCGCACTGGCAACAGCCGGATTTGGCACAGCTCTAGGGGTTATTCGTGCTGCTGTCAATGCGGGAAAAAAAATTGATGTTCTTGCTGATGAAACACGCCCTTTTTTACAAGGAGCACGATTAACGGTTTGGGAGTTAATGGAAGATAATATTCCCGTCAAATTAATCACTGATAATATGAGTGGTTTTTTTATGAAAAATAATCAGGTTGATGCGGTTGTAGTTGGAGCAGATCGAATCGCCGGCAACGGGGACGTTGCCAATAAAATTGGGACTTACATGGTTGCAGTATTGGCACAAAAACACCAGATTCCGTTTTATGTTGCTGCTCCCATTTCAACACTGGACCTATCTCTCAATTCCGGCGAAGAAATTCCCATCGAACAACGTTCAGAAGGCGAAGTTGTTAGCCTAAACAATAAACGTATAACGCCCGAAGGAGCATCCGCTGCCCATCCCGCTTTTGATATAACACCTAACGATCTAGTCACCGCAATAATAACTGACAAAGGAATAGCAAAGACGCCATACACAACCTCACTCAAAAACCTTTCGGAGCAGTAAAATGTCTTTTTACCTTATTTCATTCATTAATAAACCAATTTACCTAAGAGTATTTTGATGAAAGCAATGGTTCTAGCCGCTGGGTTTGGCACCAGACTTCAACCTTTGACTCGTGTTTTGCCAAAACCAATGTTTCCTGTTCTAGGTCGCCCGCTCTTATCTCACATATTTGATCTACTCCTCTCCGCAAATATCAGCGAGGTTGCTGTAAATATTCATCACCTTCCTGATTCCATAATTGACTACTTTGAAAAGGAGAAACCAACTGACTTGAACCTTCATTTTTCTCGAGAAGAAAAAATTCTTGGAACTGCTGGCGGAATAAAAAAAATGGAAGACTTTCTGGGAGACGGACCTTTCATACTCATTAACAGCGATATTGTTACAGACATTGCACTTAACAAGGTTATTGATTTTCACAAAAAAAATAACTCAAAGTTAACTCTAGTGGTCAGACAAGATATTTCTCCAGAACAGTTCGACTCAATAGAAATCTGTGAAGATGGTCGTATTGTCCATTTTATTGGCGCATCCTCTATGGGGCTTCCCGAAAACACCAAACAAGTTATGTTTACTGGAATACAAATTATGGAACCAGAAATTTTTAATCGTATTCCGGAAGGTCAGTTTTGTGGAACCACGGAAGACATATTTCCCCAAATGATTCGAGATGATGTCCCGGTTTATGGATACCTCTATAATGGATATTGGAAGGACATGGGAAATCGTGAAAGTTATCTGCAGGTTAATGCCGATGCGCTTGATGAGAAAGTTTTTTTAAAGGGAACCTCTCCAAATGATACAAACCACTCATTTACTATTCCTCCAATATTGGTTGGACGTAACTGCCGTATTGCAGAAAACTCGAAAATAGGACCTCACTCGGTCATTGGACCAAACTGCACAATAAAAAATGGGGCCATAGTTGAGAACAGTATTTTGTGGGAAGGGGTTACCATTGGTGCCGGTTCTACTGTTAAGGGTTCCGTAATTGCCAAAAATAGAACTATCGGCGACGGTAAAAACATCAAAGATGAATCGATAATCTAATAAAAAACCCGCAAAGAAACGAAAGATCTCTAAACGGGCTTTCTTAATACTATTAGGTAAAAACTAATTACAATATTTTGTGATTTTCAAGTTTCATAAAAGCAGCTTCGACCGTTCCGCTCTCTGCATTTATGATCCGGCGGTATTCAGGTAAGTCAAAGCTTCCCACTCGCTTAAAATCATCCGTATAGCTTTCGACATCTTTAATGGATCCATTTTCAGGATTGAAATAATACACTGTGTATTTGTGAGTAAGAAACTTACCCTCTAAATTTTTCACACTTTCTTCAACATTAATAGTGAAAGACATACGAGGAGTCTTACGATTGATCTGTTGAATTCGTCCATCTTTGATACGATAAAAAGACTTCATTCCATCACCACCCATGGTTACCGCTCTCCCTTGTGGGTGAGACCCATCATCAGAAAACGCTAATTTATACTTTCCATCAGACTCTTCAAACGAGCGAGGACCTCTATGCATGGCGATGGAAGCCATATTTTCGCTTAAAAACTCCTTATGCTTTTCGCTTTTAATTGAATGTTCTATCTCCTTAGAATTCTTTACCGTGATCGTTCCAGATTCTTCACTTCCATTGATATTTACGATAACGTCAGCTGTAAATCCATTAAAGTCTGAAGACCAGCGAGCTGTATTGCCGAATACTTCTCTCAGGGCTTCTCTTGCTTTAGGGTCGTCTTCCTGGGTCGTTGCCTCATCTTCTTCCTTGGTATATGTTGCCATTCCTCAATCTCCTCTATAGAAAAACCCGCTTTAGACATAAATATAAATGCTAATACGGGCACCGTGTTTTAGTATCTAACTGCTTCGATGTTGATTAGACTATCTTTTCAACAGCAAAGGTTTATAAAATTTGCGAGTTGTGTCAGTAGAAAATTTCAATTTCGGCTTTTTTTCTAAGACTAACAATATAATCCGAAACTCGATCTCGAGCACCTTCCATAAATAAATGTTTTTGTATAGCTCCTTTCATATCAGAAAAGGGAGCATATTCGCCTGGTTTAGTTTCTATTAATTTAATTAAATGAAATCCAAACTTTGTTTCAACTATTTCTGAGATTTCACCAATTTTTAATTTTGCCACCGTATCGGCAAATGATTTTTCTACTGCTTCGGCATAAAAGAAACCTAAGTCACCACCATTTTGAGATGTTGACTCATCGTGGGAAAATTGTTTTGCTAGTTGCTCTATTCTTACCCCACTTTTTAATTGTGCCTGGATTTCTAGAGTTTTTTCTCGGGCTTTGGCCCTAAGTTCCTCTTTATTGTTTTGCAAATCCTCGATTTTACTATTCTTAATTAGTTCTGGAGAAAAAGGCATGATAAGCACATGACTGACTCGGTAAGCCGTAGGTCTACGAAAATTTTCTTTGTTATCTTTATAATACTTTTCAACTAAGCTATCATCAAACCCCACCATATCTTTGACCTGCTGCTTTAAAATGGTTTGTGCTTGTGAGTCCACTTCAATTGATTTTTTTAAGTCATCTTCAGTAATACCTCGTTGCAAAAGAGCTTTCCTAAAATCATCTTCATTTTTGTACGCCGACTTCAATGCCTGTATTTCTGTTTCTATAATATTTGGGTCTACTATCAAGTTTAATTTTTGGCCTTCCTGATACATTAATTCTCGGACTACTTCTTTGTCTATGACCTCGCGTACAATTTTATCTTTCTGAGGTGATGTTATTGGTACCTGCGATCTTTTCAAAGCTTGCATAAACTGAAATTTAATGTGCTTTGCTGAAATATCACTTCCGTTCACGCGAGCAACTACATCGGGAATGGGTGGGATTTGGTTAATACCTAGAGGTTTGGTATCGGCATAAGCTGTTCCCAAACAACTTATAAAAAAAATTGCTGTAGTGAACATTAAGTTCCATTTCTTTACCATAAGCATGAAATCACTCCAAAAATCTGTTAAAAGTGGATGTCCTAAAGCTACTTACAGGGATAATCTTGCCAGAATATCACTCATTTATAGGAGATGCAAATCTATGCATCGAACTGTTCAAATGTACATTACTGCCTCTAAGTCATTGCTTTTAAAATTAATATGAATGCTTTTCTTACTACCCCTTCTAGGCTTATCCCTTTTTTCTGCATTTTTATTTCGGGTGCAGCGAGTCTAGTATATGAACTTATTTGGATTCGACAATTATCGCTAGTATTTGGGGGAACCCTTTATGCTATTAGTGCAGTTTTGTGCGCTTTTATGACAGGTTTAGCCCTAGGAGCATGGGGAATAGGCCAGTTTCTTAGCCAGAAAAACAAACAGAAAAAAACTGTTAATTTAGTACTACTTTACGGGCTAATTGAAGGGTTAATCGGACTTTACGGACTTTTTTTCCCTTACGGACTCGAGTTAATATCTGGCTTTTACTCCCCAATAGTTAATGGAACAATTGAGTTAAGCTTCCTGCTTCATTGGATAGAGTTTTTTCTTAGCACAGCACTCATGCTCCCAGCAACAATATGTATGGGAGCAACTTTGCCACTGATCGGCAGTTGGTCGATTGGAAAAAATAGCGAACGCATTCTACCTGATGTTTCTATTCTCTATAGCTTAAACACATTCGGTGCTGTAGCAGGTTGTCTCTACACTCAAACAATAGCATTAAAATACTTTGGCGTTAGCGCAACTAATTTAACCGCCATCGGAATGAATTTTTTAGTTTTTCTTCTCTGCACACCTCTTCAAAGTTATTTTATTAAAAATTCATCATCTAAAGTTCCAGTTATAAAACACAAAACTAAGTACGAAAGGAGTTCAACTCCTAATCGTAGATTCTCCCTGATTCTTATTTTTATATTTGCATATTCAGGGATGGCTTCCCTCGCAAGTGAAATATTATGGACACGAGTTTTAGTTTTTCCAATGGGAACAACGTTGAGTTCATTTGCGCTGATCCTAGCCACATTTCTTTTTGGAATTGCATTGGGAAGTATTATGACTGACAAACTACTTGGAAATTCAAATCACGTTCTAAAATTTCTTCTAATCCAACTATCCATTGCAGTTTTATGTATTGCTATTTTGCCTTTATTTGAAAATTTACATGAATGGACATTAAAGGCAGATCAACTGTTTTATGATCTAGATAACATAGCATTAAAAACTATTGGCATTCGATCACTATTCGCATTCGGACTTATGTTTCTGCCAACACTGGGGTTCGGACTAAGTTTTCCTCTAGCAAATCGAATAAATATCAATTTATTTAAAACAAATAGTAAAACTCTTGGAAATACTTATGCGCTTAATACAATAGGAGCAACACTAGGAACCATTATCACACCCTTTATTTTAATTCCTTTCATGGGAATTCGAATGTCTTTGTTTGTCATCTATTCTATCCTTATCTTTTTGTGCCTTATTGCAATGGCAATACACTTTAAATGGAATGACAAAAATTTTTTCAAATCTGGGTTCATCGCAACAACAATCATCTTTCTTGGTTATATCTGGTCTAACCCTCAAATATCTACAGAACAACTTGGCAGTCACAATTTGGCAAGGATAGAAATGGATACCCAAAAGTCTCAACTAAAGCTTATTGAGTATATTGAAGGTGACTTTTCAACTCTAAGCGTTATCGAGAACAAGAAATCAAATGCACGCACTTTGTACATGAATGGATTTAGTACAGCAACAGTCTCTGACTCTATTGGGGGAAGCGATTATATGCAAGCAATGGGTTTTATACCAATGGTCTTACATCCTAACCCAAAGAAAGTAATGGTAATTTGTTTTGGGACTGGCAACACTACCGGAACAGTATCTTTGTTTCCAGGGGTGCAAGTAGATGGTATAGAAATTGATAAAAATGTATTATCACTAGCTCATCATTTTTCAAAATGGAACCATAATGCACAAAAAAAGAAAAATATTCATATGTATATTCAGGATGGACGCACCTTCACAAGATGGACCCAAAATAAATATGACGTTATAACGCTAGAGCCTATGTCGCCTATTCAGGCAGGAACAGTTAATCTCTACTCACGAGAGTTTTATCAATTAACTGCAGAGCGCTTAAATAAAGATGGGCTCATGATGCAATGGCTACCACTTCACCTTGTGGGACCCGACGATGCAAAGTCTATTTTAAAAACCTTTCAGGAAGTTTATCCACATACATCTATCTGGAATAGTTTTTTAACAAGAATAGTTTTACTAGTTGGATCAAAGGAGGAAATCGCTCTTGACAAAATAAGGTTTGAAGAGCTAATGCGCATACCTGAAATTCAAAATTCAGCTCAACAAATAGGCATAAATACGTTTCTAGATTTCACAGATTTTTTTCTAACTGATGCGAACAAGGTCAATTCTTTTATACAAAACGCTGACCTTATAACTGACGACCGTCCTGTACTAGAGTTTTCCCCGGCAACCCTCCTACCACCCTTGAAGTCGGAAGTAGATGAAACTTTCTTGAATTATCTAAAGTATCGAATTGGGAATTACCCTCAAGTAAGGGGAATGATGCCATCTGAAAAAAGACGGTGGAAAAAAGATTTTCGTACCCGCACGGCTCAAAGACTTTCGGTTTTTTCACGACGTTACCATGGGCCTGGAGAATCTGCTTTCAATAAAAGAAATTATTCAGAAGGACTTGACGAGGTCGCGACTTATCTAGATAATAAAAAGGATCAACCTATAAGGCTTAAAGGTATTCAATGGGAATAAATGACGCGCAATTCGATAGGTATATTTATTCTAAAACTAAGTGCTGGAGGTTTTTGAAGTTGAGGGATTCTTTAATAATTTCTTGAGTCTCTTGACTTATTCCATTTCCAAAGAGATCAACATACTTAAGGGACGTTAGCGTCTGACTTTCTGCAAGAACCTTCCCACCATCATCCCCAATTTTATTTTTTGCAAGATCGAGTCTTTGCAGGTTCCCGAGTATGAGAGAGTCTGCGATAGCTTTAGCCCCATCTGATCCAATTTCGTTTTTCCATAAATTAAGCGAGGTCAGACGAGAAAAACTAGGAGATAATGCAATCGATCTTACCCCTTCATCACCTATCGAATTTCTTTCAAGGTTAAGTGACTTGATCCCGGTCAATATAGTTGATCCAGCCAGCATCTGTACCCCCTTGTCTGTAATATCATTGCGCTCCAGCTTCAATTCTCGAAGACTAACAAGCTTAGCGCAATTCGACAAAAACTCCATCCCATCATCACCTATGTATTTCAGGCGTAGATCTAGGACTGTTCCTTCATTGGCGAGGTTTTGATCTATTAAAGTCTCTATTGGTTGATCATTAAAAGGTCGGTTCATCAATTTATCCTTTTTTCTTCTCATTTGTAACTATTTATTTAAGAAGCAAATTAGACTAAAGGCCATCCAGTTATTTAGGGTCAAGATGGTTCACAACTTACCACGAAATACTACTGAAGGGATACTACACTTTTCATAAGCCAATCTTGTTAAATGTTCAACGACCCTTTTTTTCTGTGTAGTCTATGAGTTTAATCGATTTATATTATATCCAGATTCATCAAATTTATTGTATAAGGCAATTAAAGGATGCCAACTTGAACAGAGATCAGGATAAATAAATTTATTTTTTAAATTTGCCAAAAATAATTTACCCACATAATATTAGACAAGGGAACGGAAGGTAGAAAAGTATTTTCTCTTAATTTAACGAATCTTCCTTATGAACAAAAATAAGGCTATAGAATCCGATCCAGAAATTCTTTCACGGATTGCTTCTTTAAACGTACTTGCCACAAAACTAGTGGAAGGCCTGCTCTCGGGCAATCATCGAAGTAGACACACTGGTTCAAGTGTTGAATTTTCTGATTACAAGGACTACACCCCTGGAGACGAAATCAAACATATCGACTGGAAAGTGGCAGCCAAAACAGACAAGCACCAAATCAAACAATTTGAGCAATCCACCAACCTAAAAGCCACTATACTGCTGGATGCAAGCGGATCGATGGGATACGAGTCTTCTAATCCAAAAACTATGAGCAAAATGGATTACGCTCGAACTTTGGTTGCTTCTCTTTCATATCTGTTTTTAAAACAATACGACGCGGTAGGCCTCTCTCTATTTAATGAAAGCTTGATAAGTCATGTTCCTCCGCGTTCTAAGCCGTCTCACTTTAAGCATATTCTTCATGAGTTAGCAGTATTATCACCTAATGGCGTTACAAAGCTCGAAAGTGTCATTGAAAGTATGGTTGAAAGGTTACCCGGCCGGGGGATGCTAATTTTAGTTTCCGATTTTCTTACCAAAGAAACTGATGTTGAAAAAAAACTCAAACTTCTTGTATCGCGAGGATTGGAAGTAATTCTCTTTCATGTTTTAGATTCCGATGAAGTATCCTTTCCATTTAATGGTGATGTCGTTTTTGAGTCTCTAGAAGATGATTCCTCCATTGAGCTTGACCCAGCAGATATTAGAGAAGCCTATCGGCAGTCGATTCAGGAGCAGATTAAATACTACCGGTCTCATTGCGCAAAACTGGGCATCGATTACGTATTTCTCGAGACGTCAACTCCATTGGAACAGGGACTAACTTATTATTTATTACAAAGAAAAAACCTAGGGAAACATTGAGCCCCATGAACTTCAACTTCCTATCTCCAATCTATTTGGTTGGTGCTTTAGGGGTAGCTGCCCCCATCTTGATCCATCTAATGACCCGCCGCAAAAAAAAGCATCAGCGCTTCTCTGCAATATATTTATTACTGCAATCTAAAAATCGGGCCATCAAACAATCAAGACCGAATAGAAAGTTTTTACTTTTTATACGATGTCTCGCAATAACACTCCTAAGCTTAGCTATGGCAAATCCAATATTTTCACTTGGTGATTCCAACAATCTAGGAACCAAAGGTCCTATCGCAATAGTTTTCATCCTTGATGATTCCTATAGTATGGCAACTCAAATCAATCAAAAGTCCTATTACACTCGTGCAGTGAAAGCTTTATTGGACACAAACAAATCTTTACCTGCTAAAAGTACTTTTAGTGTTGTTTTAGCTTCTAGTCCTAGCAGAGTGTTGCAGCAATGGACTACTGTTCCTAAAAAAGCAAAAAACCTTTTAAAATCAAGTCAACCTTCTCCCCGTACTACAGATATAGGTGCTGCAATAAAAAAATCTCTGTTGCTTCTAAAAGAAGTACCGCAAAAAAATAAACTTATTTATATCTTAACTGACCGAGATAAGAATGGTTGGAACAAGGAAGAATTCCCCCCTATAAAAGAAACAACTTCATACATGTTCAATATAGTTGATTTTTCTAAAATGCAACATGGAATCAACAAGGCTGCGGTAGAGCACACTGAAGTAAAGCAGGAATTTTTAAGCAATAGTCGTGTAATTAAGGTCAAAGTAAAAACGGCCAATCTTTCACAATCAAAGCCCATCAGAAAACTCAAAGTTTCCCTCTGGGCTAATGGTAAAAAACAAACTGAGGGCAACCTGGACATTCCTATCAATTCATCAACTGAGAAAGAGTTTTCTTTCCCTCTAGGGAGTAATAACTCTATAAGTGGAGAAGTCCGTATCGAAGATGACTCCCTTCTTAAGGACAATCTCAGGTTCTTCAGTTATCAACCGGATCGAACCATTAAAACTTTGGTGGTGGACGGTGATCCAAATACAGTAGAACACCAAAGCGAAACCTTTTACCTTGAAAGAGCCTTGAATCCATTTACTTCGTCGCTTTCAAATATCGAACCTACACTGTCCACACTAGCAGAACTCCCAAAACATAATTTATTTGACTACTCTGTAATCATACTTTGCAACGCACGTAACCTACCACTCGGATATGAGCAAGAACTGGAAAAATTCGTACTACGTGGTGGTGCTCTATTTATCGCTCTTGGAAATCAAGTTGACGCTAAATTTTATAATGAAAAATTGGGGAATATTCTTCCTGTCTTTCTAAAATCGGTGCATCAAGTTGCAATGAACGATGAACCGTTTCGGCTTCTCATCAAACCAAGTAAACATCCAGTTTTAAAGATTTTTGAAGAACAAACTCTTGAGGAAATGAAAAGTATCGAATTTCAGTCGATTTACAGCATCGTGGGCAGAGAAAATTCTAAATTTACCACCCCTATAGTTTTCAGTAACGGACTTCCTGCATTGATAGAGTCAACCACTGGCAAAGGAAAAGTTCTTCTCTTTGTATCCACCATTGATCGCGATTGGAACAATTTTCCCATTCAGCCAACTTTTTTACCATGGATTCAACGTTGGATTAAATACTCAGCACGCGGACTGGACAGTCTAATACAAAAGGAGTTATTAGTAGGTGAATCATTCGACTGGAGAATCTCTCCAAAAAATAATAAGGATTATATTGTTGCTCCAGGAGGGAAAATCATCATCCCGCCTTCTGTAGATGGAAAAATTATATTTAAAGATACCTATATACCCGGTGTATACCAGCTTTACCGAAATCCTCGGGTTTCTAATTTAGAGTCAAAAACTTCTACACCTGCTAACCTGCCTTACGGAGCAGAACCCGCAGGATCATTTACTGTTAATATTGACACAAAGGAGTCAATTTCAACAAAGATATCTAACGAGGAAATTAATAATTTATTGCCTAAAGCAAATGTTATTTTCTCGAGTGGTCCCCAGAAAACTACCCTGAATAAAACTAACGAAGACATACCTTTATTTACATATTGCATGATGTTAGTAGGAGCAATGCTTCTTTTAGAGGGCTGGTTGGTTCGGAATGAATAATATTTTTTCACACTATCTCTGTGTATTGTTAAATTGCGAAAATCCGATAAAATCATTTGATATAATATTGTTATCTGGCGAATCGAATGGGCCTCAATCCTGCACTATATGATCACACTTCACTTATTATGAAAAATTTATCGGTCAAATTTAATAGATTAATTTTTTTCTCGATTTTATACGGGATTATATGCACGAACACTGTCCTTGCAGAGGCCGCCTCTATTAAATCAACTGAAAGTCGTTTAAATGCAATCTTCGAGAAAAATGCAGAAACAATCAACCTAACTGAAGCATTAATTTTAATTTCCAAGGACTGGAATTCATCCTTAGATGAAAAAACGTTAAGAGATGAAATAAGCCAGTTGGTGGAATTGGTTAAAGATAAATTAAAACCAGAAAGCACTGCTCAAGATACAGTAGACATTTTAAAACAGGTTATCCATCAGGAGAAAGGGTATCGTTATACCGAACAAGTCGATGAACGCGGGATACCTAAAAATGAGGACGAATTATTTTTACACGGGATGCTAAAATCAAAACTAGGTTACTGCATGAATCTTTCGCTATTGTACCTTATCATTGGCGATCAATTAGACCTCCCTCTCTATGGTGTAGGCTTGCCGAACCATTTTTTTGTTCGCTATGATTCAGGTTACGATCGAATTAACATTGAATCCACAGAGCTGGGGGCATCATATCCAGACTCTTTTTATGAAAGTAGATTCGGTGTACAATTTAACACTAAAACACCTTTTTTTACTCAGAATTTAGACAAAAAACAATCTTTGGGCGCCTATCTTTCAAATATTGGGATGGTTTATTATAAAAATTCTCGCCCTCAAAAATCTATTTTTTATTTAAAACCATCTACAAAAATCAACCCACTGTCAATTGAAGCACACAACAATCTGGCCAATATCTACGGCGAAATCAAACAACATAAATCAGCCATTTCTCAATATAAAAAAGCATTACAAGCTAATCCCAACAGTGTCCCAACTTTATTCAACCTTGCCCAAACCTATACTGAACTTGCTAAGGCAGACTTGGCAATTGAATCCTTGTTACAGGTAATACAAATCGAACCCTCCTTCAACCAAGCTCGCAGGCAACTAATTAAGATCTATCTCAAAAATGAAAAGTACATTAGTGCACTTCTGCACCTTAAACAATTAACGATCGCAAATGCTAATGATATTAATGCCCATATCTCTATGGGAAAGATTTATAACAAGCTTGGGAATGCTAAGTTAGCCATTGACATCATAAATCCAATCATTTCACGTAACCCTGACAATATTCAAGCACGAGAAATCTTGGCAGAGATTTTTTATAAAACTGGAGACCTTGATCGTTCCATTGCAGAATACAGGCGTATTTTGGAGAAAAACTCTAACTACCTACCAACCTATATCCAATTGGGTTGGGTTTATTATCGCAAGGGAGAATTCCAAATGGCAACGGCCTGGACTAAGCGTGGTTTAAAATTAGGAACTCGCTCATCCCAGCTGGATTCACTCGCGAGTATGAACTTAGGTTTATATTCCTGGTTGAGTGATGACTATGTAGCAGCCAAAAAATGGTACCGAAAAGCATTGGAGGGAGGATCCAAAATAATTCTAAATGGAATTTTAAAAGACTTGAATGACACCGCTCTTCTTTTCCCAAAACATATTGAAGTAGATTTTTTTTCAGGCTGGGTTTATATGGAAGCTGGAAACAAGAAAATGGCTTCACCGCACTTAACTCGATTTTTAACCCTTGCGACCAAAAACGAACTCTCTAGTGAAGCGAGAGTCATGCTTGGTCAAAAACCACCATCATCTAATGATAATTCTACCAACTCTAACGATAATTCATCTGTAGCGAAACAACCTCCAAAAAATATGATTTTTGTTCCTAGTGGTTTTTTTATTATGGGATCTAATGATCATGGTGAAGACGAAGCTCCTGAGCATAAAACATATCTAGACTCTTACTATATCGACCGCTACGAGGTCTCGGCAAATGATTTCGCCCTGTTTTTAAATGATGTTAATAACATAAATGGATATTATCATGATAATAAATATGGAACTCTTTTTTACAACGGGAAATACCAACCAAGGAAAGGCTTCGCGAATCACCCAATCAACAATGTCAAATGGAAAGGTGCCCATAAGTACTGTTGCTGGAAAGGGAAGCGTCTTCCTACGGAAGCCGAATGGGAAAAAGCTGCACGCGGGGAAGATGGGAGGATATATCCATGGGGCAATAAGCTACCAACTCAGAAGCTTGCCAGGTACCTTCAGGTATGGACGAAAGAGATTAAACACCATGTCATGGTACCTGTGGATTTATTTGAGGAAGGAGCAAGCCCTTATGGAGCTCTCCACATGGCGGGAAACGTTAAAGAATGGGTAGACGACTGGTTTGATCGAGAGTATTATGACGATCCTGCCAATCATATCAATCCAAAAGGTCAGATCGGAGGAGAATATAAAGTTTTGAAAGGTGGGTCATGGCGGGACCTCACAGGATTTATTTATTCTTCTTTTCGCAATAATGCCTACCCAGATTCAAGGTTAGACGATTATGGTTTTCGTTGCGCACAAAGTACTGAAACCAAAAAAGAAACTAAACAATTGACCAAACTACCAGTGCGTGAGAAACCACTGAGAAAATACGCAAGTTATTAAACAAAAATTAACAAGCAAAGCTAGGAAGAAAAAGTATGATAGGTGCCATTGAGATACTGATCATAGCCATCATTTTCGGAGTTATTTATGGCCGAGATGCAATCGACCGCACCTGGAAGAAGAACCCCAATGAAGGAGTCGTTGAAAGCTTTACCGATGATGTTAAAGAGTATTATCATGAAGATCCAAAAAGGCTTTTCAAACTAATTGCACTTGCATTAAGTATCATCGCCTTTCTTTCAACTTTGGTGTATTGGGTAATAACCAATTATGACATAGCAAAAATGATTGGCTTGACTCAGTAATTAAACCCATTATCACGCACATGAAAACTTGGTTCGCCTCCCTTTAGCATTTTTCCACCTACCACCTCTCCAAAATAAACAACATGGTCTCCAGAGACCACCGCATCAGATAATCTACATTCAAGGTAAGACACTGCATCTATTAATATTCGTATTTCTTCAATCCCTTTTCGTGTCTTGAGACCATCAAAAACCGAGCCTTTATGAGATTTAAAAAAGTGCTTCATAAGATCTTTGGATTCTTTGCCGAGAACATTAACTATAAATGCCCCTGAGGATTCTATCAACAACCTAGCATTTCTCATTTTTCCAAGGGATATAGTTATTTCTGGCGGATCAAAAGCACACTGATTAACCCAACTGGCAAGAACCGCATCTTCTTGATCTTGATATTTTGCTGTAACTATAAATAGCCCACTTGGGATTCGACCTAGAGCCTTTCCTACCTGTTTTTTATTTTTCAATTTTCCAACTCCCTAATTATTTAAAAATAGAAATCATGGGCTTCGAATTTCTGTTTGTCCGCCCATAAAAGGTACCAGCACTTCTGGGATTCGCACAGAACCATCTGGTTGATATCCATGTTCGACTATGGCTGCCCATACCCTTGGAGCAGCTAAGCCTGACCCATTTAAAGAATGTAGGAACTCCGGTTTATCCTTCTCGCTTCGGCGAAACCTGCTATTTCCTCTTCTTGTTTGAAAATCTGAAAAAACTCCAATAGAAGAAACTTCCAGCCACGATTTCGTTCCCGGAGAGTAAACTTCTAAATCATGAACCCGCGTTGATGAAAAAGTAACATCACCACCACAAAGATCCAAAACACGATAAGGCAGACCCAACATTTTTAAAGGACGCTCAGCATCACCCACCAGCAATTCAAACTCCTCTTTTACCATTTCTGGAGTACACAAACGGACAAGTTCCACCTTATGAAATTCATGAAGCCTCTGCATTCCTCTAGTATCTTTACCGGCCGAGCCTGCTTCACGTCGGAAACAAACTGTATATGCCATGTAACGCTTGGGAAGATCCTCAATAGAAAGAATTTCCCCTGCATGCATGTTAGTCAGCGGCACCTCTCCTGTGGGGATAGCCCATAAATCGTCATCGCGAAACCGATACGCATCCTCTTCAAATTTTGGTAGCGTCCCGGTTCCCATCATCATATCGGGACGAACAAAATGAGGGGGGAGAATTTCTTCGTTTCGTTCGCTGTTAATGGAAAGAGCGAATTGAATGAGAGCTCGGTGTAGGCGGGCACCATCACCCTTCAAAAGAGCAAACATTGCACCACTCAACTTTGCTGCACGTTCTGCGTCAAAAATACCTAACTCCTGGCCTATTTCCCAATGAGGTTTGAATTCCTTACCCTCATAATCAGACTTCTCATAACCTTCCATTCTGAGAACGATATTACAATCCTCAGAAAAACCATCCGGGCAATTATCATCAGGCAGGTTTGGAACTCTCAACAACAATTGCATTCGTTTCTCATCGATCTCCTTAAACTCTTCTTCTTTAACTGCCAATATTTCTTTCAGTTTTGGGACGGATAACTTTATTTCTTCGGCTTCATCTTTTTTCCCTTGTTGAAAAAGAATACCAACTTGCTTTGACTTTTCATTGATCTCGGCACGAAGCCCATCTACCTCGCCAATAAAAGCTTTGCGATCGAGAATCGCTTTGCGGATCTCTTCTATCTGATCAATCGAAACCTTTTTTCGAGTTAAACGTCGCTTGGTCTCCTCGTAATCGTTAATAAATAAATTTTGATCTAACATGAAGGTTATATACGAAAATCGATGAATTTATAATAGCGACAAAAACTATTTTTTAAAGCCCTATCCGGCCGGGGCAGTGTACAACATTTAAAGAGCAAGCGAAATACCTTCTGCCCAACGACCAGCGAAAAACTAGGTACACCTGAGGCAATAACCGTCTTGAAGATAATTATTTCTACGGCATTTAATCTTGAGCGTAACGGTTACTACAAACTCCGAGTTGACAAAATTTCAATTTGAATAAAGTGACCGTAGGTGGGAGGCACTAAAGAAGGGAATTGTTTCCTAGTTTCCTGACTAGCTTATCCGGTTGAGTATCACAATCAAATAGGTGGTTTATGTGAGCTATTCTCATAGAGAGTTAGCCTATTGGTCAAATTAATTACCAGTATTTTTACTCGGTACTTACACCTTCTAACTTTTTGTCAAGCGCTCCAACCATTGTATGCCATGCAAGGCTAGCGCATTTCGTACGCGACGGGTACTCTCTTATCCCCATGAATAAAGTAAGTTTACCCAAATGGTGCTCCTGTTTTTCTGGGTCAAAATCACCTAGAACCATTTTATGAAATTCTTCAAAAATTAAACGACTTTCATCAACTTTTTTCCCTTTAAGGTATTGGGTCATAAGGGAAGTACTAGCTTTCGATATGGCACATCCAGATCCAGTAAAACTGATATCTTGAATAACCCCTTCAGCCTCATCCAATTTTAGATAAATGGTTATATCATCGCCACATAAAGGATTGATCCCGTGGCAACTATTAGTCGAGTTTTCCATTTCATGGAAGTTTCGTGGTTTTCGGTTATGATCGAGAATCACTTGTTGATATAACTCGTTGTCGTAAGACATATCTTCAAAATCCCTTTATTCCAATTTAGTATTTACTGATACTTTAAATTTTCACACTCGGCAACTAGAAAACACCGATAAAGTACTAAATACAATATAACATATAGCTACTCTATGCCGAGCGCAACCAACCCTGGCTGAGGTAATTTACTTATGAAAAAAATTTGATGATCTTGCGAAGGCCTTCTGCTAATGCATCAATTTCGGAAAACTTATTATAAAAAGCCATTGAGGCTCTAGCTGTAGCTGGAACACCGAAACGTATCATTGTAGGCTGCGCACAGTGATGTCCTCCCCTAAGAGCAATTCCATCCTGATCAAGCATGGTGATAATATCGTGAGGGTGTGCCGCCTCTAAATAAATGGATAAAATAGCTGCCTTTTCTTCCGCGTTACCTATAATGCGAAGTCCATCAATATCATTAAGCAATCGTGTTCCATAGTCGAGCAGGCTCTTCTCATATTCAAAAATTTTATCCATTCCAATCGCGTTAAGGTAATCAATTGCCGCGCCAAGTCCTATCACCTGGCTAATTGGCGGGGTGCCAGCTTCAAATCGCGCCGGGGGTTTTGCATAGGTTGTTTTCTCTAGCGTGACCTGCATAATCATATCTCCGCCAGTCACATAGGGGGGCATTGTTTCCATTACTTCCATTTTCCCAAACATCCCGCCAATTCCACTAGGCGCATACATTTTATGCCCCGAAAAAGTATAGAAATCACAGTTAATGTCCTGAACATCTACTTTCATGTGCGGGGTGCTTTGGGCGCCATCTATGAGGACTTTTGCTCCGACAGCATGCGCCTTACGCGTAATTTCATTTACTGGATTGATTGTTCCTAAGGCATTCGACACATGGTTCACCGCAACAATACGAGTCTTATTAGTTAGTAACTTGTCATATTCTTCCATGACGAGTTCGCCGTTATCAGCAACTGGAATAACCTTAAGTGTTGCTCCTTTCTCATCACACAGTACCTGCCATGGAACCGTGTTGGCATGATGCTCAATATTGGAAATGATAACCTCATCTCCTGAATTCACGAATTTACGGCCAAAACTATGCGCGACCAGATTAATTGATTGCGTTGTACCGCTTGTAAAGACAATTTCCTGCCGCGTTGGTGCACCCAAAAAATCAGCGACTTTCTGGCGCGCCTCCTCGTAGAGTTGAGTTGAATGCTCGCACAATCGATAAGAACCACGTCGCACCGTCCCATATTCATCTGAATCGAATTTCCTTACCCGCTCGATTACCTGTGTGGGTTTGTGAGTCGTCGCCCCATTATCTAGATAAATTAGCGGTTTGCCTCCCATCTCTTTTGATAGTAAAGGAAAATCGGCACGAATTTTATCAACATCAAGGATCGGATTATCTATAGAAATAGCAGTAGTATCACTCATTATTAGCTTCCAGTTTTTTTAGTAAGGTTTCATCGAGTTCTTTTACAACTGACTCAAAAGGAATTTTCTGAACAATACTCCGGGCAAAACTTCGAGTGAGAATTTCCTTTGCAATAGGGTCCGAAAGTCCCCTTGTTTTTAAATAAAAAAGTTGGTCGTCATCCAATTGACCGACTGTCGCACCGTGCGCACATTTGACATCATCTGCAAAAATCATCAAGTTTGGTTTGCAGTCTGCATGTCCTTCATCAGAAAGCATTAAATTGTTGATGAGTTGATCAGAGTTGGTTAACTGTGCCCCTTTATTAACCACAACGGTCCCATCAAAGCTAGCTCGCGCTCGATCATTTATAATATTTTTAAAATATTGATGGCTAGTACAGTTTTCTACTTCATGGTGAACACGGACGAACTGATGGGATTGTTCATCTTCCTCTAACACACTTACTCCATTCAGTTCCATTTCTGCTCCAGGTTCATTCAACCAAACTTCATTATGATTGCGAACCAAACGCGTCCCACTCACAGTCTGATACCCCAAGTACTTGCTATCACGTTTTAAAAAAATTCTGTTTTTTGAAAAATTCCAAGCATCTTTAGAGTCTGCTTCTATTTGAATATGAGTCAAGGTTGCATTATCCTCAACAACCATGTCTTGAACTGAATTAACAAAATAGTTACTTCCATCACCGACATACTTAACAATTAGTTTTAATTCGGACGAAGGCTCGAGATGAATATACGCTCTTGGCACTGTCATCACTGGCCCACTGTCTCCGCCACTTGAAACATTAAGAATCTGCAATGGAACTTCAACTTGTTTATCTCTACCAACTTTGACCATAATTCCCTGCTTCATAAAAGCACTATTAATAGAAGCAAACACATCATTTTCTTGCTCAATACTTTTCTGTAAAATATTTTTAAATGCTTCATCTTTTATCGCTTCTATCAAAGATCCAATCTTGACACTAGTACCAAGTGCAGTGGCATCAGACAACTCAGGACACAAAGCACCATCCACAAAAGTCAAATGACTCCGCTCGCAGCCCGCATAAACATGCTGCTTAACAAAACTATTTTGAACTGAGTTTTCTGTTTTTAGAGAAAATGATGTGTCTGCCAGAGCCTTCGTATTCACAAAGGTATACATCTCATGTTTACGGTGGGGGAACTTTAAGCATTCGAATATATCAAGAGCCTTCTTATTAAATGGTAATAGATCAGCACTAGGTTGATCCGCATCAAGAAATTGTTTATGGAGAGCAAGTACAGCAGACTCGGCACCATTTTTAGACTCTTCAATTACGCTCGACATAAAATTCCCTCAATTCGCTGTAGTTAACCAGTCGTAGCCCTGCGCTTCTAATTCATGCGCTAGTTCCTTACCACCCGACTTAATAATTTTTCCACCACTGATAACATGGACAAAGTCAGGCTTGATATGATCCAGCAATCTCTGGTAATGAGTAATTAGAATGAGCGCATTATCATCGCCATTTAACTTATTAACTCCATCGGCGACGATGCGGAGAGCATCAATATCCAAACCAGAATCAGTTTCATCAAGAATGGATAGCACTGGCTTTAAGATAGCCATTTGAAGAATTTCATTTTTTTTCTTTTCGCCGCCAGAAAACCCATCATTACAGCTACGCTCTTTGTATTTATCCTCCATTCCAAGCATATCCATCTTTTCCTGAAGAATATCGTCGAAGTCAAGGGGATCGACTTCATCCTTTCCTTCATTAAGCAACCGAGCATTGTAAGCCATACGAAGGAATTCTGCATTATTAACCCCTGGGATTTCGACTGGATATTGAAAGCCCATAAATATACCAACCAGAGAGCGTTCCTCAGTGGTCAAATCAAGCAGATTTTTACCCTGAAACAATACCTCTCCGGAGGTCACTTCATATGCTGGATGACCCGATAAAACTTTTGCCAAAGTACTTTTACCTGAACCGTTTGGGCCCATCACAGCATGAACCTCTCCCTTTTTAATCGTAAGAGAAATCCCCTTTAGAATCTCGGTCCCCTCAACTGCAGAATGCAAATCTTTTATTTCTAACATTAAACAACTTTCCTATTTATTAAAAGTTATCCACCTCTAGGAATGTACCAAAGATAAGTCCCATAGGCGAAACATAACCGCCCCACCAAGCTCTTTTAAAAGCATGGAGGACAAATATAAAACAATAATCGCTCAGCCAACGCTATTTTCGAGTTTTAAGGTGAGGAGTTTTTGAGCTTCTACCGCAAATTCCATAGGAAGCTGCTTAAAAACATCCTTGCAGAATCCATTAATGATAGTGGCAATCGCATTTTCACGCGAAATGCCTCGTTGTTCAAAATAGAACAACTGTTCTTCACTAATCTTGGAAGTGGATGCTTCATGCTCAATCTGAAGAGAACTATTTCCCGTCTCAATGTATGGGAACGTGTGGGCACTCGATTGATCCCCGACCAACATACTATCACACTGCGTATAGTTTCTTGCGTCGGTTGCGTTCTTTCCTACTCTAACCAGACCACGGTAACTATTACTGGAATGATCAGCGGAGATCCCTTTTGAAATGATACTCGATCTGGTATTCTTCCCAATGTGCATCATTTTGGTTCCAGTATCAGCCTGCATATATCCATTGGTCAGAGCCACTGAATAAAATTCACCAACTGAGTCGTCTCCTTGCAGGATACAGCTTGGATATTTCCACGTAATCGCGGATCCTGTTTCCACTTGTGTCCAAGAAATTTTTGACTTTTCACCCTGGCATTTGCCACGTTTGGTTACAAAGTTATAAATTCCACCTTTGCCTGTCTCGGGATCTCCTGCATACCAGTTTTGGACAGTACTATATTTAATTTCAGCATTATCCAGAGTCACAAGTTCTACGACGGCGGCATGCAACTGGTTGGTATCAAACTGAGGTGCTGTACAACCCTCAAGATAAGAAACATAACTATTCTCAGCGCAAATAATTAAAGTACGTTCAAACTGACCCGTTTCTTCAGTATTGATTCTGAAATAGGTAGACAATTCCATAGGAGAAATAGTGTCAGGAGGTATGTACACAAAAGATCCATCGGTAAAAACTGCGCTATTGAGTGCAGCGTAGTAATTATCACCTATCGGCACCACCGTTCCCAAGTATTCTTCGATCAATTCTGGGTAGTCCTTCACCGCCTCGGAAAAAGAACAGAAAATAATCCCTACTTCCATCAACTTCTTTTTATGCGTGGTCGCCACGCTAACGCTATCGAAAACCGCATCCACAGCAACGTTAGCCAATTTTTTCTGCTCCTCCAAAGGAATTCCTAGTTTTTCAAAGGTATTAAGAACCTCGGGGTCCACCTCATCTAAACTAGCCAATTTCTTTTTTGGTTTTGGAGCGGAATAGTAGGAAATATTCTGAAAGTCAATCTTAGGATATTGGACATTCGGCCACGCAGGCTCCTTCATCGTCAACCATTTCTCATATGCCTTTAGTCTGAAATTAAGCATGAAATGGGGTTCACCCTTTTTCTTAGAAATAGCTCGAACAACGCCTTCGTCAAGACCTTTGGCAAACGTATCTGATTCAACATTGGTAGTGAATCCATACTTATAATCATTATCTATAGCGTCGGCTACTGAATTTTCTTTGGTTTCCATATATGATTTCTCCCTTCAAAAGGGCAATTTTATTGTTATAAATGACTACTCGTGTAATTTATCAAAACAGAACTCGACCAAAACTCCCAGAAAATTCACATATTGGGAACTACAATCAGTTCATTATAAATATCTTTACGTAACGCCTGTTCCATAAACGATAGCGTAGCTCCTAAAGAGGACCCGCAACTGCCACAGGCCCCCTGATACTGAATCATCACTTTTTCTCCATCAACTACATCCAACACTTGGACATTACCACCATCCGACATTAAAGCAGGACGAACTTTCTCATCAAGAACCATATTGATCTGTGTAATTTGGTCTTCCTTGTTCAAACCCATCCAAGCTTGTTCGGCCATAGACAATTCAGCAGAAGAAACTGCTTTAACCTCTTTTTTATCTATGGACGCACTTATTTCTGCTACTGCCTTAGCCGTGGGGTATGCCTGTTGGACAACTTTAAGTAGCTCTTCAACGTTGGCAAATGATTTGTTCTTAGACTCGGGAACTGCTGGAACTTCTGGATCATCCCTTAGATATGCTTCAATATCTTCGCCCTTCAACGAACAGGCCTCATCCAGTGTGAGTCCTTTGATCATGGTACAGAGGGTCTCACCAATAGCAACTGAGACTTTACCACCATAAGCAAAAAACTTTGCGCTATAAATGCGGTCTTCCGCCCTATCCGCCAACAAGTAGATCTTTGTATCCTTAAACTTGGCTTCAACCAACGTCATCCCTTTGCCAGAAGCATCATCTTTATCGTAGGCGCCTCGATATTTCGGATTACTAGCGGCCTCATCAAATTTTTTGGAAAATTTTTCTTCTGCAACGGTCATTCAGAACACTCTATTTGTCTAATTGTTGTTAAAAGTCAGATGGGTCTAAAGACCCCAAATTCAGTGATAAACGCCCAAAAAATTTACGAGCGGAAACTTTCATTTATTATAGGTTATTGACTGAAAAAACTCAAACAACCCTTCTGTTATGAGTAGCATCTGATTAGATGTACCCGAGCCATCAAAGTTCTTTATATTTCACAAAACTCAGCTCAAACCCTCTAAGCAGGATCAGAAACAGTAAGGCATTATTGTATACCAAGAAACAATAACTTAAACTAATCGGATGCATTATCAAACGGGAAAGGATATAATTTGTACTGATCCTAAGTAAGTACACTATTCAAGATTATTCCCGGCGATTTGCGTGTTTTGACTGCCAGACGATGAATGGTTAATAGATCTATATTATCAGGGAGAGACAAATGACCGCTTTAACAGAAAATACAGGGCAAACACTGGTTGATGGAATGGGTCGAACCATAGTCAACCTGCGGATTTCTGTTACAGACCGTTGTAATTTTCGCTGTACTTATTGCATGCCCGCCGACAATGTCGAATTTATGCCTCGCGACAAATTACTCACATTTGAGGAGATCACCCGTATTGCTCGAATTGGGGCTGGAATGGGAATCAAGCGACTTCGGCTCACAGGAGGCGAACCTCTTATGCGCAAAGACCTCCCAACTCTCATTAGTATGTTAACTAAGTTAGATGGGATAGAGGATATCGCGATGACCACAAACGCATTTTTTCTCAAAGAACACGCTAAAGCATTAAAGGCAGCTGGGCTCAAACGGCTCAATATAAGCCTCGACGCTCTAGACCCAGAAAAGTTCCGAGACGTGAATCGAAGGGATTGCCTTCAAGAAGTCTTGGAAGGAATGAGAGTTGCCGCTGAAGTTGGCTTCAAATCAATCAAAGTAAACGCTGTTGCAATGAAAAACTTCTCAGAAACTGAAATTCTGCGACTTATTGAAATGGGACGATCTGACGGCTTTGAAATTCGTTTCATTGAATTCATGCCTCTAGATTCCGACCGCAATTGGGAACGAGACAAAGTGCTTTTTGGCCACGAAATCCTTGATCTTATCCGCGTAAAATACGATCTAGTGCCAGTCGAAAACTCATTAGAAATTGGTCCTGCCAGTGAATACGATTTTGCTGATGGCAAAGGGCGTATTGGCATAATCACGGCTGTAAGCAACCCATTTTGTGATCACTGTAATCGGATTCGAATGACAGCTAACGGCAAACTTCGCACATGTCTTTTCTCCACAGATGAAACAGATCTCAAAGAACTAATTCGCGGTAACGCTTCTGACGAAAATATTGTAAAAGCGATAAAAGACGCTGTACTTGTTAAAGAACCTGGCCACAAAATTAATTTGGATGACTTTGAACAACCGCAACGAGCTATGCATGCTATCGGTGGTTAACTTTATTTCCAATCTAAATCAACGAACTCACACTGTGTTCAAAGTCGTTTTTTATATTTAGACACCTCCCCCCCAATCATTGGGCACTAACCCCCGTCGCACTGTATTCGGTGTGATACCCCTTTGGAGCCCTGGTAACCTATCTAATACATGGATACCTTAGTTGACATCAGATTCTTTCTTTGACTTTTTTCTTGTGCTATTCTTAACAAAATAATTATTTTTAGAAAAAACTCTTTATGACTCTTAAAGATAAACGTCTTAATTTAGAATCCAGAATCTTTAAACTGGAAAGTGCCGTTGTAGCATTTTCTGGAGGAATTGACAGTACGCTAGTCTTAGCAGTTGCTAACAAGGTTCTTAGTGGACGAGTTTTAGCCGTTACTGCAAAATCAGACAGCGTTCCAGAACGAGAGTTACACGCTGCGCAAGAGTTAACTCAAGCACTAGGTATCAATCACAAGATAATTAGAACTGAAGAGATGTCCTCTCCAGAGTATCTAAAAAACCCGGCAAATCGTTGCTATTACTGTAAGTCAGAACTATATGCCAAGCTTGCTATAGTTTCTAGCCAATATAAAATAACCAATATACTCAATGGAATAAACTTAGATGATTTAGGAGATCATCGCCCTGGGATAACAGCCGCAAAAGAAGCAGGCATTGTTAGCCCTCTTGTGGAAAGCCAACTTAATAAACAAGATGTTCGTAACTTGGCTCGCGAAATGGGTCTCTCCAACTGGAAAAAACCTGCACTGGCTTGTCTTTCATCGCGCATACCCTACGGGCAGCCCGTTACTACTAAAAAACTGTCGATGATTGATGAAGCCGAAGAAGTTTTTCTAGCGGAAGGATTTAAGGAAGTCCGAGTGCGCCACTACGGTAATATGGCACGCATCGAATTATTAAAAACAGAAATCCCTAGTCTGATGAAAAACGGTCTCTATGAAAAAACCATAAATCGCTTAAAAAAAATAGGTTTCCAAAAAGTAACAATAGACCCAGAAGGTTATCGATCCGGAAACCTAAATGAGGCGTTGGATTTAAACAGCCAACCTACATAAAAAGGGTCCCAATGTGGGAAGTAGAGCTCAAACCAGAAATCAAAAAAGACCTTAGGGATCCTAAGCAATATGTCAAAGGAATGAATATGACATATAACGGAATTACCATCACCATGGTGGGAGTTCTAATGATGATGATTCTTTACTTCACTCGCCCCGAACATGTCCTTCGTCCTTTTTGGATTCAAATACTTGGTATGTTAATAGCTGCTTGGGGAGAATTCCTAAAGTTTCGTGCGAAGTAGAAACCTGAGTTTTCTAATTTTTTAAATTTATTTATTTTCGCCAAGTTCTTTTGAACGTTGTGTTGCCATTTCGACCGCGTTCATAAGTGCGTTTCGTATACCGCCCTCTTCAAGCATGTGCAATCCTGAAATCGTCGTCCCGCCAGGAGAGGTTACCATATCCTTAAGCTCTCCCGGGTGCTTCCCACCATCTCTTGCCAGTTTAGCTGAGCCAAGGATTGTTTGAATAGTCAAAATATTAGAGACCTCCCGTGACAACCCAACTTTCACACCAGCATCAGACAATGCCTCGATAATCATAAAAATGTAGGCGGGGCCACTACCGCTAAGTCCTGTAACTGCATCCATATGAATTTCTTCGATATCAACTGTCTGCCCAATAGCCGTAAAAATATGGTGGGCAATTTTAATATCTAGTTTGGACGAATGTTCACTACCGCAAATAGCTGTAGCTCCTTCCTGAACCAGCGCTGGCGTGTTTGGCATTGTACGTATCACAGAAATTTTCTTTTTCCTCTCAACATCCAAAGTATCTTCGATAAGTTTTATTGAAATACCGGCTGCTACTGAAATTATAGTTTTATTACCATCCACAAGATCCGAGAAAGATTCTAATACCTTTTTAACTGCTTGAGGTTTAACCGCTAAAACCAATATGTCACTTTTTTGAACTAATTCTTGATTATCACCAGTTGTCTTAACTTTATATTCCTTGCTTAGATATTCCAGACGATCAGAGATTAAGTCCGAAATAAAAATATCTTTCGAAGCAACAAGTGACGATGTTAAAAGTCCTTTTACTAAGGCCTCCGCCATATTTCCGCCACCGACAAACCCTATTTTTTTATTGCTCAACACGATAAATATCTCCCAAGGGGCTAAATCAAAACTTACCTCTAAACCAATTCTGCTCCCGCAACTAACATTATGAGGCAAATGATCATATCATTCAACCTACGGTATGGGCTTCTCCAGAGAGGGTCTTGGGCCAAACAATCCTGTACCAACACGTACCAGAGTTGCGCCCTCTTCCACAGCAACCTCATAATCATTTGACATACCCATTGACAGTTCATCCAGTTGAACTCCTGAAATACCTAGGTTAGAACAAGTGTCCCGTAGTTCTCGCAAACGGATATAATATGGGCGAGAATTTCCCGGGTTACGGTCGTATGGAGGGATAGTCATAAACCCATGAACCTTCACCCCTTCCAATTTGGCTAACTTGTGAATCTCTTTCGGCACAATAAGCGGATCCATACCAAGCTTCGATTTTTCCCCGGATACATTGACTTGCAAGAGAATAGGCATACATGATCCAAGAGTCTGGGCTTTTTTATGAATCGCCTCTGCCAGAGAGAAACTATCTACCGAATGAACTAGATCAAACAAGTCAAAAATAAATTTAACTTTGTTTTTTTGCAAACGTCCAATGAAATGCCATTCGAGTCCATCTCGTCCTAGAACCTCTATTTTACTCCTTGCTTCCTGAATCTTATTTTCCCCAAAAAGTGTCATACCAGCATGGACTCCCTCGGCAACTGTCACATCAGTTTGTTCTTTGCTTACCGCTAGAAGTCGTACATCAGAAGAATCGCGCCCAACTCTTTTTGCAGCTTCGGTAATACGCCGCTTTACTTGTGTTAAGTTTTCAGGAATCAAGGAAAGTTCCTATCGTCAAAGGTATCTACAGAAATAAGATATTACTTCTAGCACCAAGGATAAAAGTGCCGGTAGTGCGCTCTGATGGTTTACGATTAGACTCTTCCAAGTCTAATTAATATTGCAGCTCATTTGCAACTATCATTGATCAGAAAGCTTCAATTAAAGGCACACAAAAGCAATCGTCAGGTACTAAAAAAAAACCCCAGCCCTAAGGCTGGGGTCTGATACGTCTGAGGTAAATCAGGTAGCCGTTATTACATCATACCTGGCATTCCACCCATTCCACCCATTCCACCCATACCGCCACCACCGGCGGGGCCATGGTCGTGGGCTTCTTTTTCTTCAGGAAGATCGGTGATCATAGCTTCTGTAGTCAAGAGCAAGCCAGAAATACTTGACGCATTCTGCAACGCTGTACGAGCAACCTTAGCAGGGTCAATAATCCCGGCTTTGATCATATCAACATAAGTACCATTTCTCGCATCATAACCGAGATCGCCTTTCAAAGTTTTTACTTTTTCGACAATCACTGTTCCCTCTTCGCCAGCATTATTGGCGATTTGACGGATCGGCTCCTCGATAGACCTCTTGATGATTTTCACACCCAGTAGAAAATCGTGTTCGCCTTTAATTGAAGCTTTCTGATCAATGATAGTTGCAAAT
>AQTY01000011.1 GCA_000372225.1 Candidatus Nitromaritima sp. SCGC AAA288-L16
CTTTTTTTTCTTTTTTTTCTTTTTTTTAGGACTATCCAGAGATTCGTCGCCTGATCGAGTCTTCTTTTTTTCTTTTTTTTAAGAGAATCCGAAGGGTCGTCTTTTGATGGGGTCTTTTCTTCTAGTTTTTCCTCTGCCACCTGTAATCCCTCTCTTACAACTCAGTGTTAAAAATTACTTAAATTTTATTTCAAAACTGTTCCAACTTTTCAACCACAAATCAAAACAAGTTAATGTAGGCAAATAATTCTAACAACAAATTTTACATGTTGATAAAAAATTAATGCACAGTCTAAACTCTAGCACTATCACATACAAGCAATAAAATTATTAGCTATCCTTTCCATTTTGCGTTGATTGCCAGCGAACCCATTCTAATTCCTCCCATTCGAAGACTCGTTAAAAGATCCAGAGACGGAAGAAAAAATAATCCACGAGAAACGGGTGGATGAGGCACATCGTCAGCATAATCTGACAGTTTTCCCGGGTTCTTACTAAATGTGATGGTGTATGCACCTAACTCTGAGTCCGCTCGATATGGGAATCTATGCTGTGGAAGATCACAAGAAAAATTGGCGTCCGAATTAAATTTCTGGGTTAACACAAAGCTGCTTTGTACCGTATCAAGGTTCCCGGAACTATCGAGCAGGACTTCTTCTTTTTCACTAGCAATATCAGAATGAGTGCCACCTTCTAAAACTAGGTCTTCAATAAGATTACCACTCGGCCCAAACTGTTCTTTAATTTTATCGGCAAGAATCCGGTTAAACTCCTCTTTTTCTGAAGAAAGATAAAAAAATATATCTCCCTCAGTTGCTGGTACTTCCGCATCGCCTATCTCTGTTTCATCCAGGGAGCGAAAACCACCGCGAACCGGAGCATCGGGCGTAATCAAAATCCACACCATGGGACCAAAACCAACCACTGCACTAACTTCACTTCCCTTTGTCTTGTTTTTGGGCCGATCGTTAAAAAATTCGGCCTCTAATTCACAAGCCATGCCAGGAGTCTGCGCCCCAATTCGAGCTATATTCATGGCGATGAGTGGCAAGCTGTCAAAATTATATATTTGTACCAGCGTGTGTTGTTTTGGAGGTATTAAAACGCCATGTTGAGCTTGCAATGGGAGTTCCTCTAGATATGCATATCAAAAGACCCTGAACCTACAAAAAAATTATCTGCAAGAATATTTCTTACACCTTTAAAAATTGATCGATAACCTCCTCTCCAAGGTTTTCCATTTTATCGGCCGCAACATTTCGTCCCTTATCCAGAATATAAAAATGTTGAGCAACACGGCGCGCAAAGGGGAGTTTTTGTTCGACGAGAAGTATGGTCATAGCTCTTTCTTGATTGAGGCGAATAATAATATCCCCTATCTCGTGAACGATATTTGGCTGAATACCTTCCGTCGGTTCATCTAGAATCAACAACTTTGGATCAATCGATAATGCCCTTCCAATCGCCAATTGCTGTTGTTGACCTCCTGAGAGATCTCCTCCACGTCGGCGAAGCATCTGTTTTAATACAGGAAAAATTTCAAATATGAACTCAGGAATCTCACGCAACCCATCACCGCGAGCGAGGAGTCCTACTCTAAGGTTTTCCTCCACGCTTAGCTGAGTAAAAATTTCTCTGCCTTGAGGAACATAACCAATGCCTCTATATGCCCTGGTTTCCGGAGGCTTTTTAGTCAGATCCTCGCCGTCATATATAATGGAAGCGGATGAAGTTAGCAACAAACCCATAATGGATTTCAGGAGGGTTGTCTTGCCGACTCCATTTCTTCCCATCAAACAGGTACAGGATCCAGCCAAAACGTTCAAGTCCACATCCCAAAGCGTGTGGCTTTCTCCATAAAACTGATTTAACTTCTCAACCTTTAACAAAACATCAGCTCCCCAAGTAAACTTCAACTACCTTCGGATCATTTTGCACGTCTTCCATTGCTCCCTCTGCCAGCACGCGCCCCTCATGCAAAACCGTAACCCTATTTGCTATAGAGCGAATAAAATCCATTTCATGTTCAACCACGACCACGGAATGTTTTCCCGCCAGAGAACTTAAAAGTTCTGCCGTCTGTTCGGTTTCTTGATGCGTCATCCCTGCAACGGGTTCATCGATTAATAGTAGCCTGGGGTCTTGTACCAACAACATTCCTATTTCCAGCCATTGGGTTTGACCATGGGCCAGCAAACCCGCACGTATATTTTTTTGTTCAACTAAGCCAATGGTCTCCAAAGCACCTTCAATCGTTTCTTTTTGGTCGGCGTTTAAACGTTTTAATAGCGATGTCCAAATATCTTTGTCAGCATGGAGCGCTAATTCTAAATTTTCGTACACCGTATGGTTTTTAAAAACGGTTGGCTTCTGAAACTTTCTGCCAATACCGGCATGCGCGATTTCGTATTCCGTCATTTGAAGAAGATCTAGGTTCTGTCCAAAAAAAACTGTCCCCTCGTCTGGACGTGTTTTCCCAGTGATCACATCCATCATGGTAGTTTTCCCGGCACCGTTTGGCCCTATAATGCAACGAAGTTCTCCATCGTCAATGTACAAATTCAGATCATCAAGCGCCTTGAATCCATCAAAGCTAACCGTGACATTCTCAACGTACAAGATACAACCATGCGTTGTGTCGATAGAATGATCTTTAAGGGAAACTTCCGCGCTATTCATTAGTAGGTTCCTTTACTTTATTTATTATAGAAAAACTTTTAAAAAAACCAAGGAACCCTTTAGGGAAAAACAAGGTTACCACTATAAAAAGTACTCCTAAAAAATATAGCCAATAATCTGGGGCCGCAACGGTGAACCAGCTTTTCGCAACATTGACCAAACCGGCCCCGAAAAGAGCACCGACTAAGGTTCCTCGTCCACCAACCGCCACCCAGATAGCCATCTCAATCGAGTTAGTAGGTTGCATCTCACTTGGATTGATAATACCAACCTGTGGAACATAAAGGGCACCAGCCAAACCACACAAAAATGCAGAGACCGTCCAAATAAAAAGTTTGTAATGTAAAGTATTGTAACCGGAAAACATAACACGACTTTCAACATCGCGGATAGCAGTAAGGATCCGTCCTAGTTTGGATTGGACGATGTACCGAGCGAGAACATAACTTAAAAACAAAACGAGAGCAGTAATCATAAATAGACCCATTTTCGTGGATGGGTCCTGCAAAGCATATCCTAAAATTCTCTTGAAGTCGGTAAGGCCATTATTGCCCCCAAAACCTGTATTGTTACGAAAAAATAAAAGCATAAGGGCATAAGTCATTGCCTGGGTAATGATTGCAAAATAAACTCCCTTAATGCGAGAGCGGAAAGCAAAATAACCAAAAATAAAAGCAAACAAGCCGGGCAACAAAAGGATAACCAGCAAAGCAAAAGCAAAGTAATCAAAACCGTACCAATACCAAGGAAGTTCCTTCCAATCCAGGAACACCATAAAATCAGGCAGGTCACTTTTGTAAACTCCTTCTTTGCCGATACTCCGCATCAAGTACATACCCATGGCATAGCCGCCCATTGAAAAAAACACTCCATGCCCTAAACTCAAAATACCTGTATACCCCCAAATCAAGTCAACGGCCAAAGCCACCATGGCGTAACATAAATACTTCCCAAGAAGCGGAAACATGTAATCTGGAATATGAAAAAAAGATTCTTCAGGTATAAATATGTTTAAAACCGGAAGTAAAATTATTGCAGCAAACAATAGTCCAAAGGTAAGCAACCAACCTCGAAATGAATGCAATGATACGATTTGTTTTATCATCTGATAGATGCTTAGTTATCGACGGATCGCCCCTTAAGGGCGAATAAACCTTGCGGTCGTTTTTGAATTAAAGCGATAATAAGAATCAGGACTATTATTTTTCCGAGTACAGCCCCAGAAATAGGCTCTAAAAATTTATTGACCACCCCAATTCCAAGAGCACCTGCTACGGTACCTACAATTTTACCCACACCACCTAAAACAACGACCATAAAAGAATCAACGATATACATTCGCCCCAGTTCTGGTCCCACGTTTCCGATCTGGGAAAGAGCAAGTCCTCCAAGACCTGCGACGCCAGACCCCAACCCGAAAGTCCACATATCAACTTTTTGGGTTGGTATTCCCATGCAGGCAGCCATTTCTCTATTTTGAGTTACAGAGCGAACTTGAAGCCCAAGGGATGTTTTTTGCAATAGCGCCCAGATTGCAGTCACAACAAAAACCACGAAAATGATGATCGCAATACGGCTATAGGGCAGAACAACCCCGTGAAAAATTTCAACCCCCCCCGGAAAGGTAAAAAGGATTGGCAACCTCCACGTTTTGCGCACCAAAAGTCAATCTTACAGTTTGAATTAACACCAAGCTGATTCCCCAGGTAGCAAGAAGGGTTTCCAACGGTCGACCATAAAGATGCCTGATGACAGTTCTTTCTAAAATAATACCCACGATAGCGCTAGCCAAAAAGGAGCCTGGGATAGCAACAATTAAATACCAGTTAAAAAAACTGGGTAAATACTCTACAAATAAATTTTGGACAACAAACGTTGCATAAGCGCCTATCATCAGCATTTCGCCATGGGCCATGTTAATGACGCCCATAAGCCCAAACGTAATCGCCAAGCCTAAGGCCGCGAGAAGCAATACACTGCCAAGACTCAGCCCATAAAACAAATTTGCTATTTGATTAACAAAGAATTGACGTTGCTTGATAGCGGCAATAGCCTTTTCAGCGCCAGTACGAATCGCAGGATCGCTTTCCAAAAATTCACCTTGCTCATTTTTTTCTAATAGAGCCTCTAGAGACCTATAAAAATCAATCCGCCCATACTTTTTAATGGTATCTAGAGATTCAAGACGTTTATTTTTATCTTCATCTTCAAGATATTTCTTTGCAAGCACCAGTGAAAGAAGCTCTCTGACTTCATCATCTTTTTCTTTTTTAAAAGAGACCTCGACTAAAGCCACGACTTCACTGGAGGAACCTTTTAATAACTCCTCAGCCGCTTCTCGGCGAACTGCAGAGTTATTAGAAACTAATTTTAACTTTGCTATCGCCGTCGACAAGTGTCTTCTGACGACATTATTGATTCTGGATTTTCTAAGTGTTAAAGATTCTATATCTACTTTTTCTCCACTCAGAACATCCCGTCCCTGATCTTCCGATTCATTCAGAATAACAAGACTTCCTTCTTCAGTGATCGCCAACTGTTTAGCTTTTAAGGCCTCTAAAGCGGGAAGCGCCGCAGGATTCCCAAGTTCGCCCAGTTTTTGTACTGCTGTTTTTATCTTGGAACGACTTTTATTCCCTAATTCCTTGAGGGTTGATTCGAAGTCATTTGCCTCTACAGTGGATATAGAAGACGTGCAAGCCAAGACTAAAATAAAAAGCCCAAAAAGTCGGGTAAATACTTTGAGGGCATTGGAGTTAGCTATTGGGTGAGAAAATTTAAATAGAGGGCCGAGATTAACCATTTAAATTTATACTTTCTAAAAACAAAGAAATTCCATTCACCTTAAATGAATGGAATTTCTCATAAGAAACTCAAATAAAAATCAAACAAAGATTCTCCTCAGCCTCACTAAATCACTCTATGGAGGAGAGCTATCAAAACTATGCGACCCAAAAGTAATTAGTAAATTAGAATTTTGCCTCGGTACAATTACCACATACCCAAGGATAAGTCCAATCAGCTACCTTTTTGGCACTTTCTGGAATGAAAGGACTCCACGCATCCGCACGGATGGGCCCATCAGTTTTCCAAACGACTTCAAACTGACCGTCCGCCTGAATTTCACCGATAACTACCGGTTTATGCAAATGGTGGTTCTTAGCATCCATCGTTATTTTAAAACCAGAAGGCGATTGAACGGTTTGACCTCCCACAGCTTGGCGAACTGCATCAACATTCGTGGTGCCCGCCTGTTCAACCGCTTGGGCCCACATCTTGATCCCAATGTAGTGGGCTTCCATCGGATCATTAGTTACTCGCTTGTCACCGCCAGGTAGATTATGTTTCTTAACATAAGCCTTCCATTGTTTAATGAAGGACTTGTTTTCAGGGGTATCGACAGACATAAAATAATTCCAAGCTGCCAGGTGACCCACTAACGGTTTTGTATCAATGCCCCGAAGTTCTTCTTCTCCCACAGAAAACGCAACGACAGGAATATCTTCTGCTTTTAAGCCCTGATTTCCGAGCTCCTTATAAAATGGTACGTTTGAATCTCCATTGATGGTGGAAACCACTGCGGTCGGTTTGCCGGCCGCAAATTTTTTAATATCCGCAACAATCGTCTGGTAATCACTATGACCAAACGGCGTATAGGTTTCCATGATATCTTTTTTAGCTACGCCTTTGGATTTTAGAAAATAGTTAAGAATCTTGTTAGTCGTTCGTGGGTACACATAGTCGGTTCCTAATAGAACCCACCTTTTAGCTCCACCGCCATCTTCGCTCATTAAATATTCTACTGCCGGAATGGCTTGCTGGTTTGGAGCAGCGCCCGTATAAAAAACATTGAAAGAAGATTCTTCACCTTCATACTGAACCGGGTAAAAGAGCAGGCCATTCAATTCCTCGAAAACCGGAAGAACTGATTTTCTAGAAACGGAGGTCCAGCAACCAAAGGTAACTGCAACTTTGTGCTTTTGAATTAACTCCCGGGCTTTTTCAGCGAATAAAGGCCAATCAGAAGCAGGATCAACTACAACAGGTTCAAGCTTTTTGCCCAATAATCCACCCTTCTCATTTATCTCCTCAATTACCATCAATGCCACATCTTTCAATGATGTCTCACTAATCGCCATCGTACCGGAAAGCGAGTGTAAAATACCTACTTTAATGGTATCACCCGACTGTGCTGTCGTACTGACAACCGCATCACCAACTGGAGAACCAGCCATCTTAGAAGTCCCTTTTTCTCCACAACCCACACCTGAGATAAGAATCACTAGCAACGCCAAAGCTAAGTTTAGAAGCCCCAAATTAAAAAATGAAACTCTCTGTTTTGATTTTAAACAATTCATCTTTCTAACATCCTTTCAAAGCCAAATTAATAATTACGCCTTTAATACAAATTATGGTATTTACAAATCAGTTACCAATATAAAAGCAATTCCAATGCCAAAAACAACCTAATAAAAACCTATTGAAATACATACGATTGCAACTTTCACCAAATATAACCATTGTGAAATTGCTCTAAAATAAAGCATTCGATGGATGTTGTGCTGTTTTTTGATACTTTAGGAATGGCGCTTCTACAAGTAAAAAAGTACGGGAGTGAGGAAAACCGTTTGGGAGAGTCGATCAGTTGACCTTCAAATCAAAAGTGAGAAAATTTTTTGTGAAATTTTCACTTCTTTTCAAACACAAAATTCTGCCTTGCTTCAATAAAAAAGAGGAAAGGCAATCAAGCCTTTCCTCTTTCTAAGTAAATCGAATTTTATTTTAAATTACAACTGGAACTGCATAGCTAACATGGCTGTGTTTTTGTCGACCTCATTATGTTGATCTGTATCCACATACCACAGTGCAGTAATCTTGGCATTAAAACCGTCAATAACGTAATTTATCCCGGCTTCTGTTCGGTCTATGTATCCTCGGCTACCGCTTGTATTCGTCATATCACGATTATAGCCTTGATATCTGCAATAAGGCTGGAACTGACCCTGAATTCCACCGATTGAAGTTTTGTTCGGCATTAGATAGCTAGCCAAGACCAAGAATGAATCACCTTGGAGTATCGCACCATCCGCTTTGTCATCGGTATCCCAATTATACACAGCACCCTCTATATCAACCACGGCACCGTTACCAAGAGTCCTCTCTACAAGGAGATCCGCACCAAAACCGTTAAAATCGCCCTGATCGGCAGCGCTGCCTACGCTATCGTTCTCATGCTGAAAAATCAAACCTAGTGTGGTGAGTTTCTTGGCGCCGAAATAGGTGCTTCCCGTATAAAATCCGGGTTCCGGATCACCTAGAGCAAAATCAATCCGAGCCGTGTGCTTGACATTATCATCCAAATCAGCACCACCCGTTACTCCTTCGAATACACCGTAGGCCCACTTGAACTTACCACCCTGGACATCGCCATGAATAGCAACTCCATCATCACGTCCGGCGGAAATACCTAAATTCCCAAAGCTCTGTACAATCGGGAAAGACCAGGCTGCATTCAAATAGTAAGGTCCGTCCAAATTAGCCCGATCACTAGGGGGTAACTGCCGTCCCACCCAGAGATCAAAAGCACCAAAATCAATCTTAGCGACCCCATCCAAAAGATTAACGTTACCAGTTTGTGTCTGCGTATTAAATTCAACTTGAATATTTTTATGAATCTGGGAAACGGTATAAAGTCTAAGATCGTCTAGACCTGGATCAAATGAGTCTTCTCCTGGATCAGTAGCATTATTCTCATTGAGGGAAACAGATCCTCTAAAGCCCATCCCTATTTGAAAATATTTGGTATCATCAATTTTAACTTTGGCTCCAGCGGCTGCAAAAATAGGAAGACTAGCAACAATCAAAAACCCCGCCGCCATACCACAAAAAACTCGCTTTAAAATCGATAAATTCATAAAATAAATCCCCCTCGCTCTCAAAAATGATTAATGTTCGTACATATTCTCCAGATTAAAACGCGATTATCAAGGCGTCGCAAGATACGGTGATCCACTAATCGAAATGAATGATAGTACCACAAGCAACATATAATACAAAGTCTCAGAATCAGATGTACCCAATTCTATAGGCTTCAATGTTTTTGTCACTTGTACCTTGCCAATTACTCCCTTGTGAAAATTAACAATTAATTGTCCAGTGAAAAGACTTTTTCCAGTTCTTAAATAAATAGATCAAATTCTTCAAAAGACTCCCCCAAGACTCTCCACATGATCTTAATTTAACTAGTATTATTCCCTGTAAGTTAATAATAGGCACTAAACTATCGCTGCCACGCTTATACAATCCAGATAAAAGCAAAATTTGTTCCATTTTCAAAGTACCAATTTAATAGATTGTTTATAAATGAGTTACAAAAAGAGACGCGGATGAAACATGAACATCGAGGAGGGAGTGGTCTCTTTTTTGAAGCATTACAGATAAAGAATGCTCAAAAATTAGGCACGATTGAGAAAAAAATTGCATTTACCAGTAACACTAGCAATTAAGACATTCAAGGGTATCAGTAAAAAATACAATTAAAACAACTCATCGAAAATCTTTTTTTGCTGATTTTTATATTCTTCTTCATTTATAAGTTCTTTGTCGTAAAGATATTTTAGGTGCTCCAGTTTTTTTTCTAACTTAGGATTGATATTATTTTCTGAAGGTTCTTTTTGCAGGGTATCAAAAGATCTCCGGTTATCCATATTCCCCTCGCCGGAGATAGGTAGCTTCAATTTTGAAATAATCCAGTTTTTCTGTATACGCTTGTCCGTTCCGGACTTAAAGTAAAGTTGACCATTCTTGGGCATCATTTTCCAGGAAAAAATATTCCAGCCTCGAACATTATTTTTCTGTAGAAACGTTTCACCGCGAATTGAATCAAAACGCCAGTTTAAATATTTTTTAAAAGAAAAAATATCGCCCGATGTGATGCCACCTACGCTCTTTAGTTGAATCCGAATAACGTTTGCAGGACCCACCCATCCAAATGCCTTGAAAAGAATCGGGGCTAATGATTGAACCTCGGAAACAGAAAAAACAGGCTCTTCTTTATTCCCAATAAAGGTGCCCTTGTATTTTAGCGAAACCATATGATTGATAATTTCTGCCTGTGAAATTTTGATAGGGTGATTTAATTTCAGATGGGTAAGGTTAGAGTTCTCATAAAATTGAGATCGAAATGTGATGTTAACTTTACTTTTTTTCGATCCAGCTCCCTCCGCAACCCCAAAAAAAGCTGGACTAAAAAAAATAAAAACCACTACCACCACTTTTAAAAAGTTTAAATTCAAAACCATTGTTCACAAAACCTTCAATAAAATAAAATCAATAACCGAGCAAGCCCTGCTTAATGATAAATTGTTCTACCGCTACTGCCCCATCACCGTTTTTTAAGTTGGTAAAGACAAAAGGCCTTTCACCTCTCATTTTTTTAGCGTCACGTTCCATAACTGCGAGAGAAGCACCAACATGTGGGGCCAGGTCGATTTTGTTGATGACCAGTAAATCAGACTTCGTGATGCCCGGACCTCCCTTGCGGGGAATTTTGTCGCCTGCTGCAACATCGATGACATAAATAGTAAGGTCTGATAGTTCCGGACTAAAGGTAGCGGCAAGGTTATCGCCGCCACTCTCAACTATCACCAAATCTAGGTTGGGGAAACGAACACTTAACTCGTCCACGGCAGAAAGGTTCATCGAAGCGTCTTCGCGAATTGCCGTATGTGGACATCCTCCCGTCTCTACCCCCAGAATACGATCCTCTTCCAAGGCCTTGTGCTTGATTAAAAACTGAGCATCCTCTTTCGTGTAGATATCATTGGTCACTACTGCGATTTCAAATTTTTTGCGCAATTGTTTACAAAGCTCATTGATCAATGCGGTTTTTCCAGAGCCCACCGGACCCCCTACCCCAACCCTCAAAACTTGTTTTTTGCTCATACTTTTAAATACTTTTATTGTCTACGAACGAAATAATCTTGTGTACTGAGTTTCATGCAGGGCGCTTGCTATTCCCTGAGCGGGGGTAGTATACCCAATATCCTCATCAGGTAAACCCAACCCTCGCATAATCACGTGAGAAATGGTTTCAATAACCGCTGATAAAATTTTTTGCCCATCGGTTTGCCCTAACGGTATTAATTTCATGGCACATAAAACTTTGTTTTCCGCCCACATCCACAAAAAACCCTGTGCCGCATCGTTTAAAGAAATATTCCACCTTACGGCTGCCAAAGCATATAAAGTCAGGAATCCTCCATAAGGAGGATTTAAGAAAGGTTTTGCTTCTTCCAAACCCAAGTCAACCAATAGACGCGCCAAGGCTTTTCCTAGTTGCCGGTCTTCTTCTTGAAGTTCCAAAGCATCTCGATTTGCCGACAAAAAATTATTCCAATAACGAACTCTATCCGCACCAGGTTCCTGCCAGGCCTCATAAAGCTTTTTCAGTACAGGTAGGTCTAAATTAATTAATGAGTTTTTTAACAGGCCTTGAACCCAATCTGATGCCGTGGATGCATCGTGTACCCATCCAGATGATATAGCAAACTCCAATCCCTGCGAATACGAGTACCCACCAATAGGAAGTGACGAACTAGTAAGACGCATTAACTTTAATAAACTGGGATTCTGCAAATGAGACGCGGAGTTGTTAGTGCTCATGGGTATGATGATGGTTCCCATCATTTTGATAAGCCCCGGACTCTGGCTCAAAAGAAGCCTCCTGGTGTTCAACCACCAATCCTAGGGAGCGCACCATATCGTCCAAGACATGGTCATGAAGATAACAAAGTGAACCGTCTCTGATTTGCAGGGGTACGTGGCGGTTTCCTAAATGGTAACAGGCACGAGACAATAAATGAGAATTCGGTCCACGAACTATGGAAACAGATTCTAAAGACGCACGTACTTCGATAACTTCACCGCATGCGCTACGCAACAAATCTCCGTGACGTAGAACAACACCCCTATTTAAAATAAGAGAAGCTTCACTCCCATTATCAAGGGTAACTCGTAGGCGGCTTTTTTGTCTCTGATCAAATGGCAGGGTTAAAGAAGTAGAATAAGTTCCCGTATAACCCTCAATGCGCTCTGTGATTTCCAACATGGGTCATTTCCAAAACAGCAAAAATATGAGAAGTAACCTTTATCAAAAAAGAAAATAGCGCTGCGCTAAAGGCAAGACTTCCGCAGGTTCACACGTTAACAACTCACCATCCGCACGGACTTGGTAAGTTTGGGAATCCACTTCCATCTTCGGTTGGTAGTCATTGTGTATCAAATCTTTTTTTCTGATTTGACGAGTATTCTTGACCCCAATGATTTTCTTATTCAACTTCAGTTTTTGTCCGATGCCATCATCGCAAGCAGCTTGAGAAACAAAACTCACACAGGTTTCACTGCGGGCACCTCCCAAGGCACCAAACATTGGTCGGTAATGAACGGGCTGCGGAGTAGGAATAGAGGCATTAGGGTCACCCATCGGTGCCGCCACAATCATCCCACCCTTGATCATCATCGCAGGCTTTGCCCCAAAAAAAGCTGGTTTCCAAAGTACGATGTCCGCAAGCTTACCGGACTCAATCGATCCCACTTCATGAGCAATCCCGTGAGATATCGCTGGATTGATCGTATACTTTGCCACATAACGTTTGGCGCGAAAATTATCATGGTGCTTAGGGTCTGGCTTCAGCGCACCCCGCTGCACTTTCATCTTATGCGCAGTCTGCCAGGTTCTGGTTATCACCTCGCCAATTCGACCCATCGCCTGCGAGTCTGATGCGATCATACTAAATGCCCCAAGGTCATGCAGTATGTCTTCCGCCGCGATAGTTTCCCTTCGAATCCTTGATTCGGCAAACGCAACATCCTCTGGAATTTTTGAATCAAGGTGATGGCAAACCATCAGCATGTCCAAATGCTCGTCGACCGTGTTAACCGTAAAGGGGCGGGTAGGATTAGTAGAGGAAGGCAAAACATTTGCTTCCCCACAGGCCTTGATGATATCGGGAGCATGACCACCACCTGCACCTTCTGTATGATAGGTATGAATGGTTCGATTTTTAAAAGCGGCAATCGTATTTTCGACAAAACCGGATTCATTCAGGGTATCGGTATGAATAGCTACTTGAATATCAAATTTTTCAGCCACACTCAAACAGTTATCGATAGCTGCCGGTGTCGTCCCCCAGTCTTCATGAAGTTTCAAACCCATGGCACCTGCTCGGACTTGCTCCTCCAAAGCCATTGGTAAACTAGCATTCCCTTTACCAAGAAAACCAAAGTTGATTGGAAGTTCTTCAACCGCCTGATACATGCGTTGAATGTTCCACGGCCCGGGCGTACATGTAGTTGCATTGGTGCCGGCTGCAGGTCCCGTTCCGCCACCAATCATAGTGGTGATACCAGACATTAAGGCATCATCAACTTGCTGTGGACAAATAAAATGAATATGAGCATCAATACCTCCAGCTGTCGCAATCAATCCTTCCCCGGCAATGGCTTCTGTAGAAGGGCCAATGATGATATCTACACCTGACTGAATATCAGGGTTCCCGGCTTTACCAACAGCGAGAATACGACCCTCTTTTATCCCAATATCCGCCTTGACAATGCCCCAGTGATCCAAAATCAAGGCGTTGGTGATGACCACGTCGACGGCATCTTTTGAGACCCGTTGACTTTGCCCCATACCATCTCGAATGACTTTACCGCCGCCAAACTTTACTTCTTCGCCGTATACTGTTTTATCTTCTTCTACTTCGATCCATAGTTCTGTATCACCCAACCTTACCCGATCTCCTACTGTAGGGCCGAACATATCTGCATAAGCGCGACGGTCAATAGTACTCATGTTTTTTTCTCCAGTGGACCCATAATTTTTGCGTTGAACCCATAAACATGCCTGGAACCAGCGTAGGCAACTAACTCCACCTCTCGAGTTTGCCCCGGCTCAAAACGAACCGCCGTTCCTGCTGGAATATTCAATCTAAAACCACAGGCCGCCTCACGATCGAACTCCAATGCAGAGTTGGTCTCATAAAAATGATAGTGCGAACCGACTTGAACCGGTCGATCTCCCAGATTCGCCACTGATAAGGTAATCTTTTTGCGTCCTGCATTTAAGACCAACTCGCCCTTTTGAATCGCATATTCTCCAGGAATCATGTCTTTGTCCTTTACACTATTGGATTGTGAACCGTCACCAGTTTTGTCCCATCCGGAAATGTTGCCTCGACTTGCACCTCATGGATCATTTCAGGAATACCATCCATAACGTCTTCCCGTTTGAGCAACTGGGTTCCATGACTCATAAGATCGGCAACACTTTTTCCTTCACGCGCTCCTTCCAAAATCGCAGTCGATATATATGCCACCGCTTCGGGATAATTCAGCTTGATTCCACGCGACAATCGTCTCTCTGCCAGCAAACCAGCTGTAAAAATAAGTAATTTATCTTTTTCTCGAGGGGAGAGTTCCATTTTCTTTCCTTTATTACATAGGGCAAAACTAACATCTAACAACAAGTATGAAATGGATTAACCCAAATCATGTGTTCCATATACGCGGAATAACAGCTTCGTGGTCCCGCAAAGCCAAGCGCAATAACTGCCAAGCTTTTATAAAGTGCCGTTTCGCATGTTCTACACTATTTCCCAAATATCGGCAAAGAATAATATCATCCACAAAGGTTACTGAAAATAGATCACCATTTTCCGGTGAACCAATGTTTTGTCTTAACAAATTAACAAGATCTTTTCTTGGAGTAAGGCAAAAAAAACTCCCCACAATCGGCTTTCCTCCCAATCCCCATTTTGCATCCAGGATCGCGTCATTCTCCATGACAACAAGCCTATCCAAACGAATCAGTCGCCCATTTTGAAAGATTTCTAACTTCTGGGTCAATTGACCTCGAGAAAAAGTCTCTCCAATCGCAGGTCTGCCCAAACACAGAATATCCCAACTGATAAAATGGCTTTCCTTGGATAAGTCAACTCTCGTTTTAAGTTTTACATTGGCACCGGGGAAAAAAATATTTTCAGATGGAAACCACTCTAACACTCCATGATCAGCTACCGTAATTGTCTGCTGTTGATATGCTTCGTCTCCGGCACTTCTATAAAATTTACCTGCAGCGGGAGTGGTTACCAAAACTTTTGCGTTCGGGTCAACCTCAATTTTCACATCAAAACTATCACCGCCGACTACCCCTCCTGGTGGATGCAAGATATAGACATGACATGCCCCACTTACCTCCGGGTAAAATGCTTTCTGAACCTGCAGTGGCCCCTGGTGTGAACGCTCCTTTAATACTGTTTTATTATTTTCTTCGATAAATTTTAGATAAAGCTTGGCTTTCCAACCTTCACTCAAACCAACTCCATCTAAACAGGATGTAGTCATAGGCTCGACACGTATGGGTAGTGATTCAGCAATCATACGCTAAAACTCTGGGTCCGGAGGAAAATATTAAGGGTTAGATATCCACCTAATTTCTTTACGACTACAAGAGAAATAAAGATACATGTCGAGCACCATTCCGCATGTTGAAATTTAGGTATATTTATACAATAATGTGTATATCTTTATAGAAAATTATTTTACATTCAAGTAGTCATAGAAACTACTTTCCCTTGTTCCCATCTGACAATTCTCAATCAACGGATAAAAATCGAACTGAATAATTCTTGCAAATGAAAAAATATTTTAAAGTTGTAGGCTGGGTTTTTCTTGGAATATTTCTACAATTTAAATTTAGCGCCCTTTACGGGATAGTTTTTTTAGAGAACCTTAATTTTCACGATCGTTCTTACTTCGTTGAGATGAAGTTGGTGCCTGCAAGTCAATCGGTGCACCTGCTTACCATGAAGACAACCGTTCACCATTCTTTAGGACCGGATTATTTTGCCAATGTTTACATACCTGACAATTATAAGGTAGTAAACAAGGATCCTTATGCAGGAGCTGAAGTTATCCAAGGTTACAATGCTTATAAGATGAATATGAAAAGAAAATACAGGGATGTACTAAGTTTTGAGGATTTTATTATTACACCATCTGTTCCCGACAAAACCATTGAACCGATGCCGATACTCGTCCACTTTGAAAACATGGAGCAACGCCTGCATACGGACAAGACGTTTGAATTATCCAGTAGCAACAACATAATTGCATTGAAGGGACCAAAGCGGGCCGAAGCAACATACCCTCAACAATTAGGGATGTAGAAACTGTTCCGTTTTAAAATTCAGTCGCCTCATGAGAACTAGATTTAGAGAATTTAAAGATTACTACAAAATACTCGGTGTCGCCGAAAATTCAACTAATACGGAAATAAAAAAGTCCTATCGCAAGCTAGCCCTTGAACACCATCCCGACCACAACAAAAACGCCCCAAATAGCGAGGAAAAATTCAAGCAAATTACCGAAGCTTATGGCGTCCTGATAGATCCTCTCAAACGAAAAGAATATGATCGGTTTCGAGCTGATCATTTGGCAGGTCGAACTAACGAATACTCTCAATTTCGGTATACACAACAAGATATTTTCGAAGAGATGTTTCGCAAAGGATTTGGTAAGGATGTATTTGAGGAATTGAATCGTGAGTTTTCAAAGTCTGGCTTTCGATCAGGAAACTCTTTTTTTCAAACCACACTGATGGGCGGTGCCCTAGGAGGAATTGTTCGAGTCCTCGGAATGATCCCAGGCCCCATTGGACGGGTTGGACAAGGCCTTCGGATAGCGCATATGGTTGGCACATCTCTTTTCGCATTAAAAAAAATGCACGATGCGAAATCAGCAGGAAACCTTAAAGATCAACCAAATATTAAAAAGCCCGACATTCTTGAATCCGTAAAAGGGGTTTTTAACAAGGGGACAAATAGCCAAAACTCTCTTGATTATAATCTATCCATGACCATACCTCCTAAAGAAGCACTCGCAGGAACCAATAAAAAAATTTCATATGAAATAGACGGAACTTCTGAACAGTTGATGATCCGCATCCCTGAAAAATTTCCCAATGGTGGAAAATTAAGAATCAAAGGCAAAGGACACTCTAAAGATAAAAAACGAGGCGACCTGATACTTCAAGTCAAGGTGATCCCCTAACCCCATTATATCTTTTTTTACAACTTAAAAATTCATCAATAGATGAGTTTTAAAAAAAAAATTATTTGATGCAAAAAGAAGAAATTGTCGACTATTGGCGCAAATTTTTTGCTGATCTTCTAGTTGGAACTTTTATAAAACTCCTCCTATTCGGATTGATTGGATTTGTCCTCGGGCTAATCGGTCTTTTCATAATGGATCATTTTGTTATGAAGGGATTAGAATCGGACACCTGGGTTATGTCGACAGTCCTGGTTTTGTCTTTCGGCTGGTATACCGGGTTTGGTGTAATCTATGGGTTAATCGCCTGTATCATTCAAACCTCTAGTAAAAAAATTACCGAAGCACTAGCTGGTCTTCATGATCTTCTCGACCTACTGACACATGGGGTGGTTGAGAAAATTCCTCGATTTAACAAAAACATCCCTCGCAACCAACTGGAAGATACTTTTGATAACATTGGAAAAAATTTTCTAGAGCAATTGAAACTCAAACGAGGAGTAACAGCTTTTTTATCTCGTATCTTGTTTGGGACCATCCTCAAGGCAATCAAGTTCTTTTGTCTAGATAATGTAGTAGAAGAACTATCAAAAAAAGAAACTGATATCACATCATCCGATATCGAGCATGCAGTGAGACGAGTTGGTATTGAAATGGTAACAGCACCAATTTTGGAAAAATTTCTTTATCTTCAAATATTTAACTTTATTTTCTTCACCTTAAGTTTCTTCATTCCGGTTGGCATCCTACTTCTTTTTTAATCTCACTAAATAAATTTATACATATTACTTATTTTTACTTCTTCATCAAAGGTATCTAAGTACACCTAACGTTTAGATTTTAATAGCTAAGTAAATATTCAAATCATCTTTATTATTTCTTTATAAAAGATAGTGTCGATTTTTGTTAAGATGCAAATAAATAGGGTTTTAAGAACAAATATGATGAATCAAATTGGGATAGCTAAAAAAATTATCACTGGTTTTATTTTTGGGATGTTTGTGCTCGTCTTGGCAGGAACGGCAAGCACAATGACGAAGGAAGAGCTCGCGCGGGAAGCTTTAATAGAAAGAGTAAACTCTCATGGCAAGCTACTTGAAACTCTTGAAAGAATAAGTTGGTTTGGTGATATGAGACTGCGTTACGAAATGGTAGATCGATCTAGCGATAACTCAACTGCCAATGATGCAGATGGTCATTTGGATACAGACCGGCCAAGAATTCGTTTTAGATTTGGAGCCAGGGCGCATGTCTATGAAGATCTAGACTTCGTTTTTAGACTTTCTACTGGTGGTGATGATGCATCCACTTCTGGTAATACGACCTTGGATGGGACCTTTGGGAATGAAGCTATTTCTCTTAACTTAGCCTACGGATCTTGGGAGTTTATGGATGGTTTAACCGTACAGGGAGGAAAAGTAAAAAATCCATTCATGAAATCAGAAGTAGTCTGGGACGGCGATGTAAATCCCGAAGGACTCTCCGAAACTTACCAAAAGAAATACGGAGACACTACCTTACAGTTTATTGCAGGCCAGTACATAGTCGAGGAAACGGATCGTAATACTACTGTTGACTCTGACGATGTTGTGCTTTTGGCATGGCAAGCCCAACTCCATCAAAAAACTAAAGCCGGAAAATTTAAGTTTGCTGTGGCGTGGTATGACTACGATCATCTAACTGACCCAGGAAGTACTATCACAAAACAACTAGGCAGCGGTGATGGACAGAGGAACAGTCAGGCTACAGGAACCAATGTTAATACTACAAGCATGCAGATATTTGATTTTATGGCTGATTGGTCTTCTCCCTTAGGTAGCAAGCATGGCAGCCTTTTTTATGAGTATGCCGTCAATACCGATGCCGATGCCCCTGCAGGAAATAACACGATAGCCCAAGATCTAGACACTGCTTGGCAATTGGGTTTCAAGTTTGGCGACAAGAACGTTGAGAAGACTGGACAATGGCAAATTAGGACCCTTTACCGGCTTGTCCAGCAAGATGCGGTGTTTTATGCTTTAACCGACTCTGATTTTCATCAGGGTGGAACCAATGCCAAAGGTATTGAACTAGGAGCGAAATATGCTATTCGAAAAGGCATACAACTCGGTTACACCTTTTTTAACACTGAAAACGAACGTGGGGATATCAATGGAGGGAAATTTGATGTTCCTGGAAAGCACCTGCTGGATTTGAAGTTTAAATTTTAAAGCTTAATTTTTACGTTTCTCACCAAAAGAAAAACTTTAATTTTTTCTATAGAAAAACTTTAACAAAACATACTATAGTAGCATCAAAATTTGATGTTTTTAAAGAGGTTAATATATGCGTACCATACTTTCAATGTTTTCAAAGTCACCATTCAAGCCGCTGGTGAATCATATTGACAGCGTCAATGAATGTGTCCACCTGATCACCCCCTTATTCAAAGCCTATCAGTCTAAAGACTACGAAAAAGTTGAGGAGATTGCGAAAAACATATCAGAGCTTGAACACAAAGCAGACCAAATCAAAAGCGGTATTCGACAACATTTACCTCAAAGCATTTTTCTACCGGTAGATAAAAGAGATTTCATGGGTCTCTTGTCAGCGCAGGATGATATCGCCGACGCCGTAGAAGATTTGGCTGTTCTTATGCGCATAAAAAATATCGAAATCCCGGAGGAGCTTTGTGAATCTTTGATGGACTTGGTTACTCATACTGTCGCTTTGGCGAATGACGCATGCGGCATAATTCGCGAACTAGAAGACCTTCTAGAAGCCTCTTTTGGCGGGGCCGAGGCAGAAAAAGTAGAAAAAATGGCTTCAAGTTTGGGGACGGCTGAATACGAAGCAGATAAAAAACAGTTTTTGCTAGCCCAAAAGTTATTCTCTTTAAATGATCTCAGTGCCGCTGACTTGTTTTTACTAAACGAGTTAATTAAAAAGCTTGGAGGCGTGGCTGATCAGTCTGAAAAAATCGGAAAAACTCTTCAAATATTTCTTTCCCGTTAATCAAACTTATTGAATATTCTAATCACTCATAAATTGACACAGAGGTCATAGTGGATTTAAGCACTTTCCTGATGGTCTTCGCTATAACTGCCTGTATCTACATGGCATGCAACATTGGCGCAAACGATGTTGCCAACGCAATGGGTACAAGCGTTGGCTCGGGGTCACTCACCTTCAAGCAGGCGATCTATGTTGCTGCGGTGGCTGAATTTGCCGGCGCCTTTTTTGTTGGCGGACATGTATCCGATACGATTCGGAAGGGAATGCTTGATCCCACAATTTTCTCGGATGCACCCCTTCATCTTGTATACGGAATGATTGCCGCCTTAATTGCAGCGGCCTTATGGCTTAATATTTCCAGCTATCTTGGTTGGCCTGTTTCAACTACTCATTCTATCGTTGGAGCGGTAGTTGGATTTGGTGTTATGGCGGGAGGAATGGACGCCATCAATTGGAGTAAGGTCTGGAGTGTTGTGATAAGCTGGATCGTCTCCCCTGTGATGGGAGGTTTGGTCGCTTTTCTTTTGTTCCGATTTCTCACCAATCAAGTTTTTAGAAGACGCAATCCACTGTTATACGCCAAGAGAATATTACCGTACATGATTTTTATGGTTTGCGTAATCCTTGCCAATGCAATGTTCTATAAGGGATTAAAAAACCTGCATCTTAACTTTTCTTATCCCGAAGCAATGTTTTATTCCTTCATTGTTGGCGCCATAGGTTTTTTTATTTCCAAACCTCTCGCAAAAAAAATCCCGGATGTTCCAAAAAAAGAAATTCACAAACAGTTGGAAGGAACAGAAAGTATTTTCAAGTACCTTCAGATCACAACCGCATTTTACATCGCTTTTGCCCATGGATCTAACGATGTTGCAAACGCTGTAGGTCCTCTTGCCGCGGTCGTTTCAATTCTAAATAGTGGAACCGTAGCAATGAAAGTAGCCATGCCAACCTGGATTCTCGCTTTGGGTGGCGGATTTATTGTGTTCGGACTTTTGATTTGGGGAAGACGCGTGATGGAAACGATAGGAAGCAAAATTACCGAAATTACTCCTTCGCGGGGGTTTTGTGCTACTTTTGCCGGTGCTACAGTAGTGCTGGTCTGCTCTAAGATGGGATTGCCGGTTTCTACTACTCATACTCTGGTGGGTTCCGTCATCGGAGTGGGACTGGCTCGGGGTCTACCAACACTAAATCTCGGAATCATCAAGGAGATTGTAATGTCCTGGCTAGCCACGGTTCCATTCACCGCCCTTTTAGCAGCTATATTGTTTAAAATAATTGTCTGGACACTGGGCTAGTTTTCTTCCAAATAAACAGTATTGATTTAAAAGTTATTTTTATATAACCTTTAAAGAACACCCCTATTTTAGCCGTTAAATAGAGCGACTCTTAGTTTTTTTAAAAAAATATTTTATGCGAAGACGTAAAAAAAAAATTAATAGCCATCTCATTTCACTCGTCTGGGTTCTTGGAATACAATTCCTAGCCCTGCCGTTTTACCATTTTCATCCAGATACTCAGCATTCTCACCCTGGAGAATCTTCGCATCACCACAATGCTTATTTTCATTCGGTTGAATTGGAGAGCATTGTTCACCTGACTCATTCTCACGATCATAATTCAGCAGATCATCACTCTCAACATTCCGAGAATAATGGTGAAAGTGATTCAGGTGTTGAACTAAATAATGAAACATTAAAGTCCAAAGATTCATTCAAGGTTTTAAAAATTTTCTCTACTTTTACATCTCCGGCTATTTCGAACAAATTTAAAACGTACAACCCTCCTTTTGAAGGTAATGACTTCTACAGTCTAGTGATTCAGTATCAAATTCGAGAGCGCTCTCCGCCTTTCTCTCTCATCTAAACTAACAATCCAAAAAAAAAATTTAATTTAACCGCGACGCGTTACCAGAAATTACTAACGCCTTAACACTGTAATGCGTTTATCTTTTTAAGCATATCCATGAAACGTTTTATTGTTTTTTGGAGCCTTATATCTTTATTTGGCATGTTGTTTTTTTCTGTTGCCTCTGCCAACCAAGATATAGAGCTTCAAACCGAAACTAAAAGTTCACTTCAGCTCACAATTAAGGAAGCTGCCGCCAAAGCTCTGCTCCATAACCCGACTTTGTCAGCATTTTCCTTAGACAAGCGGGTTAAGGAAGCTCAAACCCTACAGGCTGGACTGCGCCCTAATCCACATCTAGAAATAGAAGTTGACGATGCAGCGGGCTCGGGAGAGTTTACTGGATTTGATCATTCGGAGATAACAGTTCAACTTGGGCAATTAATTGAGCTGGGTGGCAAGCGCGCTGCTAGAGTGAATGCCAGTCGAATTTCAGAAAAACTAGCCGACTGGAACTATAACGGCAAGCGTCTTGATGTGTTGACCGAAGTAAACAAGACCTTCATAGAAGTTTTGAAAGCTCAACACAAAGTCTCTCTATCGGAAGACCTAATTAAACTTGGAAATCAATTTTACGGTGCAGTCAGTGAAAGAGTGAGTGCTGGGAAAGTCGCTCCAATACAAAAAATCAAAGCGGGTGTTGTTCTTTCCACTTTCAAACTTGAAACAAAAAAAATAAAGATGATGCTAGAGCAATACCGTAGAAAATTATCATCTACATGGGGAAGTACCGAACCCGACTTTTTATCGGTTGTTGGTAACCTGTTTGAAGTTTCTCCCGTACCTCCTATAGAAATACTTAATCAAAAGATACCTGAGACTCCCTACCTTAAACGCTGGAAAACTGTGGAGGATAAACGAAAAGCCATACTCGAACTTGAACAATCCAAAAGAACTCCAGATATAATACTTAAAGGAGGATATCGGCGACTAGAACAAACCAGTGATGATGCTATAACCTTCGGAATCTCAGTTCCTCTTAAATTTTTCAATAGAAATCAGGGGGCGATATCAGAAGCCCAGAATAATTTAGCCAAAACAAAAGAAGAGCGAAGAGCCGCTGAAATAATATTAAAGAAAAACTTTCTTGAGGCACACCAGTCTCTTGTCTTTGCTCACTCTCAAGCGAGCATCCTTCACTCCGAGACAATTCCCGCTGCTCAAAAATCTTTTGATGGAATTAACGAAGGTTATCGTTTTGGCAAGTTTGGTTTTCTGGATGTCTTAGACAGCCAGAGAACTCTATTTCAAACAAAAAATCAATATTTAGATGCCTTGGCTGATTATCATATCGCTCTCATAGAAGTTAACCGAATGACAAATGGGTTGATATATGCCGACATCATTTCTGAAAAATCAGCAACGGAGAAAAAATCTAAATGAAAAGTCGAATCCCGCTTTTAGTTATTATCATTATAAGTATCGGGGTATATCTAGGGTTTCAGATTTCACAAATGGAACCGCAAAAATCAATCGAACCACACGATCACCATGAAAAACATCACGATGAAGGCAAACACGATCATGATGAAGGCTTAAATCTCACAAATAAATCGACTAAACGAGATCCTCAGGCTGGATGGGAATATTCTCAAATTGAAGCTCGTGCCGAGATATTTCCGGAAATGATTAAAAATTTAGATATAACGACCTCGAAAGCTGGCCCCGCTAAAATAAAAATTATTCAACAATTAACAGGAGAGGTTAGCCTCAATGAGGAAAAGGTTGTTCATATTGTCCCTCGCCTGGATGGAGTTGTTAGAAAAGTACTTAAGGATTTAGGTGACCGAGTAGAAAATGGCGAGTTATTGGCCGTTCTGGAAAGCCGAGAACTTGCTGACGTAAAGATTAGTTATCTTTCCGCCTTAAAGAAATTAACGCTGAGCGTAAAAGACCTTGAAAGAGAAAAACTTGTTTATAAAAACACCCTTACTATGCTGCGCCTTTTAGAGCAGCATTCAGACATTGAAGAAATTGAACACCACTTGAATAACCTTGTCATTGGTGAGAGTCGCAAGCTTCTTATCCCAGCATACTCGAAATTCAAATTGGCTGATTCGGTTTATCAACGCGAAAAACAACTTCATCAAAAAGGTATTTCTTCTGAATCAGAATATCTTCTAGCTTTTGAGGACTACAAAAGTGCTGAAGCCGAATATTTAGCATTGAGAGAAAAAATTTCATATGACGGTGACTGGGCCATTAGGCAAAAACAAAGGACCGTCGAAATGGATCAACTAGAACTTCAAACAACAAACCAAAAGTTGCAGGCATTGGGCCTGTCCATAACTCAAATCCAACTTCTAGAATCGGAAGAAAATCCTATATTCACGCAATACGAGTTAAGGTCTACCCTAAGTGGCCTTGTTGTACAAAGACATCTCACAACTGGGGAAGCCGTTAAAAAGGATGACAATATATTTATTTTGGCCGATTTCTCCGATGTCTGGATCAACGTCGCAATCCCCGCGAGTAGTATCAAAGCTGTAAAACTTGGACAAAAGGTCAGAATTATTAATAAATCTATGGAAATTGAAGAAACAGGGCGGTTGACATACTTAAGTTCCATTATTGATGAAAAAAATAGAACGGTTACGGGGCGAGTGGTAATTCCTAATCGAAAAAATTTATGGCGTCCGGGAACATTTGTTGATGTCGAACTAATTTTAGAAGAACGGCCTGTCTCAATTGCTATAAAGCCCGAAGCTATTCAGAGTCTTCGCGATTGGTTGGTTGTCTTTGTGAAGCAAGGAAACCAATTTGAAGGTCGTCCTATCGAACTTGGAATTAGTAACGCGAATTGGGTCGAAGTGTTAAATGGTTTGTCCGCTGGAGAAGAGTACGCCGTGAGAAATAGTTTTACCATTAAAGCTGAAATAGAAAAATCAGGGGCCACTCATTCACATTAGACAAAGTTAAACCATGTTCAACAAATTAATACAGTTCTCCATCAAGCAAAGATTGTTAGTGATTGTAGCTACCATCTTCATGGGTATTTGGGGAGCTTATAACTTTCTAATACTTCCCATTGATGCAGTTCCCGATATTACTAATGTTCAGGTTCAGATCAATACAGAAGCTCCCGGCTTCACCCCTCTGGAAGTTGAGCAGCGTATAACATTCCCTGTAGAAACAATCATTGCCGGACTACCGAAACTAAAAAATACTCGGTCACTATCACGATATGGACTATCTCAAGTCACTGCTATTTTTGAGGATGGCACAGATATCTACTTTGCAAGGCAATTGATCAGTTCACGTCTGCAAGGAGTCAAAGAGGTTTTACCTGAAAATATAGAACCTCTTATTGGCCCCATCGCTACTGGACTTGGCGAGATTTTCATGTGGTCCGTCGAAAGAGAAGACCACTCCTCTAACAAAAATCAGGAACCTGTATCTCTAATGGAACTAAGAGAGGTCCAAGATTGGATCATACGACCGCAACTATTCAATGTTCCTGGTGTTACAGAAGTAAATAGTATTGGCGGTTATGTAAAACAATATCAAGTTGCTCCTGATCCCATGAAAATGATCGCTTTTGGGGTTAACTTTCGCGACCTGATGGAAGCTTTGATTAAAAATAATTCAAATACGGGTGCAGGGTACATCGAACATCAAGGTGAACAGTATCTGATTCGATCTCCCGGCCAAGTAAAAGGTTTACAAGATATTCGAAAAATTTTACTGGGAAGTCATGACGGTGTTCCCATATACGTAAAAGATGTAGCAGAAGTTAAATTGGGGGAAGACCTACGAACTGGTGCGGCAACGATAAACGGGAAGGAAACGGTTTTGGGAACTGTTTTCATGCTCAAAGGGGAAAACAGTCGTTCGGTTTCATTACGCGTCGCCGAAAAAATGAAAGAGATCAACAAAACGTTACCTAAGGGAATTGTAGCTAAAACTCTTTACGATCGGACTCACCTGGTAAACGCAACTTTGAAGACAGTAAGAAATAACCTTCTTGAAGGAGCATTGCTGGTTATCGTGATCCTTTTTCTTTTGCTTGGAAATTTCCGAGCAGCTCTCATTACCACTCTAGTAATACCGCTCTCAATGTTATTTGCAGTAACCGGTATGGTGAGTAATAAAATTAGCGGAAACCTTCTCAGTCTTGGAGCAATAGACTTTGGAATCATCGTCGATGGAGCTGTAATCATAGTTGAAAACTGCTACCGCAGGTTGGCACAAGAACAAGTAAAATGTGGAAGAATACTCAGCCAGGAAGAACGTTTTACGATTACCAAAGAGGCTGCGCGCGAGGTCTCCCGTCCAAGTATCTTTGGTGTTTTTATCATCATGATCGTCTACCTCCCTATTCTTAGTCTAACTGGAATCGAAGGAAAAATGTTTCACCCTATGGCGTTTACAGTTTTAGCAGCTTTAACCGGGGCATTGATCTTGTCGATAACTTTTATTCCAGCGATGATCGCACAGTTTGCTTCTGGTGAGATAACTGATAAGGAAAATTATTTACTTGGCTGGTTTAAAAAAATCTACACTCCCTTGCTCGATTACTCACTCGCCAATCAACCTGTGACTATAACCTTTGCAACTATACTTGTCGCCTTAAGTATATTATTGTCCACAAAAATGGGAACCGAGTTCATCCCAAAACTTGATGAAGGTGATATGGCTATTCATGCTCTTCGAATAACAGGGACGAGCTTATCTCAGGCTGTTTCGATGCAGGATGCCGTCGAAAAAAAGATTAAAGAACTACCTGAAGTTGATTACGTTTTTTCAAAGATTGGGACCGCCGACATTGCGTCGGATCCTATGCCGCCAAGCGTGGCCGATGTATTCGCTATTGTGAAAGCACGTAATCAATGGCCCAATCCTCGACTAGCGAAATCAGATTTTATTCATAAGTTGGAAAAAAAATTAGCCCTAGTACCAGGAAATAAATACGAAATCACCCAACCCATTCAAATGCGATTTAACGAATTGATAGCAGGTACCAGAAGTGATGTGGCCGTTAAAGTTTTTGGTGATGATATTGATAATCTTATTTCTTCAGCACATGAAGTTGAACATGCCCTTGCAGGTATTCCCGGAGCAGCAGATGTCAGAATGGAACAAGTCACTGGACTTCCTGTATTAACCTTAAAATTAAATCTTGATAGGATGGCTCGCCTAGGAATCAATGTTTCCGACGTTCAAGATGCAATAGAAATTGCGATTGGAGGAAAGATTGCAGGAAAAGTATTTGAGGGAGACCGACGTTTTGATCTAATCGTTCGACTTCCAGAAGATGCTCGTAAAGATATTGAGCTCCTTAAAAAGATACCAATCCCTCTTTCCCAAAACCACTCTCATACTAATTTATCCACTGCTGTTATATCCGATTCAGTTGATCACTTCTCATACATACCACTAGGCGAGGTAGTAACCTTTGAAGTATTAAAAGGCCCCAATCAGATTAGTCGAGAAAATAGCAAAAGGCGAGTGGTAGTTACCGCAAATGTTCGTGAAAGAGATCTGGGATCATTCGTCAAGGAAGCACAAAATTTAGTTGAAGAAAATGTTTCCCTTCCTCCGGGTTATTGGATTTCCTGGGGAGGGCAATTTGAACACTTAATTTCAGCGGCTAAGCGTCTCTGGGTTGTTGTTCCCGTCGCTCTAATGTTAATTTTGTTCCTCCTATTCAGTGCATTTGGATCTTTAAAAAATTCTTTACTTGTTTTCACCGGAATACCTTTGGCTCTGACTGGGGGATTTCTTTTACTTTGGATACGCGGGATTCCTTTATCTATTTCGGCTGCCGTAGGTTTTATCGCCTTGTCTGGGGTCGCGGTACTAAATGGAATCGTTATGGTTTCTTTTATAGAAAAGCTTCGAACTGAAGGCGTCCCACTTGACGATGCGATTCGGCAGGGGTCGCTCATTAGGTTAAGACCGGTCTTAATGACCGCCTTAGTTGCCTCTCTGGGGTTTGTACCTATGGCTTTGGCAACTGGAACGGGTGCTGAAGTCCAACGTCCTTTAGCAACGGTGGTGATCGGAGGAATCATATCCTCCACAACCCTCACCCTGCTGGTTTTACCCGCCCTATATCGAAGCTTTTATACACCCAAATAAATTTAAAGATTTTTAATTTTTGGTCAACCCAGTCAATCGGATTCGTTCAACTTGCGGCGAGTTTCTCTTAGTGATAGGAGAGGATTAAGTTAAGTTAGTACGATTACCTATAATCTTTAGTGGAGTGAACTTTTCTTCTCAAGTTCGGACTTTGTTGGTGCATAGCTTCCTCAAGTTCTTCTTCGAACTCTTCTTCACGGATTTTTTCGACCCGGCGTTTTCTTGGTACCAAGTGATGTCGTCCTTTGATTGAAGAAGTAAAACGATAATCTTGATAATCTTGATAATCATCAGTGATTCGCATTTTATAATATCCTTACAAAATTTTTTCGTCTTGCATTGCCACGGTTTGGATCTTCAGATCCAAACCGTTGGAGGTGGCAATGGCAATTCGAATCTTCATAAAACTTTGCGTCAATTTAGAAAAAAATCATTAGTTTTATGATTATAAAATTAAACATTTCGTTTCACCACCATACAATTTTAGGTTTGCGAATGTTGCATGATCTGGCCTAAAAAAAGCCAAATTCTACTTAAACTATTGAATAATAAGATTTTAATGAAAATCTAATCAAGCAATTGGCTTGGCTCGCCAACACAATATTGAGGTCAACTGGTGGTGAGTTCTTCTTGAGGGTGGCCTAGGTAGAGGAGTCCATCGGATAGTGAGTAGTTATCAGGAAAAGTACTCACTTTTTCATTTATTTTTTCCTGTAACTCGCGATATAGAACTTCGGCTTCGTCAGAGTCCATCCCAGTATCAATCTTGTAGGAATAGCCGAGGCTTAGATCGTGGTCTGGTGGAGTATAAAGCTCTGTTATTCCCCATTCCGAGGGGTTATTTTCAAGTGGAGTGCCTTTTTCCAGATCGAACTGGGAAATAATGCAGGAAAATCCTGGCGAATCGAGTATACGTTGGTTGTTAATAACAAAATCAACTGACTCCCGTGCTTCCGCTGGTGTCTCTGTGGGAAATCCGGTAATGAGGTAGAAGTGCATACCAATACCAATACGTACGCACTCCTCAACAATTCTATCTATAACCTCAAGTTCAACACCTTTCTTCATGGAGTCCAACACACGCTGATTGTAGGACTCAAGACCGAATATCAACTTTCGACATCCTGATTCATATAAGAGCTCCATTCGATTTTCTGTAAGCAAACTCTTTTCAAATTTCAACTCTCCTGTCCATTTGATATCAAGGTTTGCCTCAACAATTTTATTAGCAAAAGTCCGCATAAAATTAATTGGAAGTGCCTCATCGGTGAAGAAAAAGTAATCACAATCGTATTTTTCTTTCAGGTTTTGTACATCGGCAACAACATTTTCAGCGTATCGAACGTGAAAATCCATATGGTCAAAAGGAATTGAGCAGAAAGCACATCTTTCCCAGTAACAACCACGAGAGCCCATAATGGGAAGACATTTCTCAGGTGAAAGGTACAAATCGAAGGGCATCCCGTCAAAGTCTGGTGTCGGCAATTTATTTAGTTCCTCTTTTGCAAAAGGACGGTTGACCTTCACCTTCCCCTTATCTTCCCAAACCAAATTTGGAACCTTTGAAAGATCGCCACCACTTCTAACCTCTTCAACTAGTTTTAGCATTGGAGTCTCACCTTCGTGAACGATCATACTATCTAAGAACTGAAATGCAGGCGATCCATCTCGCTCCATTCGATCTACCAACTTAGTGAACACGCTGCCGCCAGCAGTAATATGGATATAAGGGGCGGCTTGTTTGACCAAATGTGCCAAAGTGAGTCCAGGGATAATCTGCTCCACCGAGGTAATCGATATACCAAGAATATCGATATCTTCTTTCAGGATCGAAGGTAGGTAATGCTCTTTGTAAATATCGTAGAAAAAATTCTCATTCGGATTAGTGAAAGACTCGAAAATCTCTTTCGTTGAGTAAGGCGAGTAACGCATCTGACTTCCGATAACGGTTAACTGAGACGGGAAATAAGGTGCAAGGATATTGTCGAGCCACACGTCAATGACCTTAAGGCTTTCCATGTAACGGTCGAGGTTGTAAAAATCCTCACAGCGAAGCGAGTCCTTCGCCGCATCAATCTCATACATGAGAGCGGGAATAGCTTGTTCCGCCTCTCGCAGTTTAGCATATTTTTCTCGTTCAAACTGGGAGTGACGAGGTTTCTCACCTAATTCATTCAACTCTCGAGTGATACGCTCGTAAAGTGGTTTTGTTCTTTCCCAGGTACACAGGTGGTCAAGAAGCTCGATAGCCAAGTCTCTTTGTTTTACGTCCTGGATACCATGCATATGCAGGTACCCTTTTAGACTCGGCAGACTCAGATAAGGCTGAGACGGATGCCATGATGAAGGAAAGACCAGATAAACCATAATCTTCTTTCATTATCCGCTTAAAGCAGAAATGTTTACAAAAAATGAAAAACCTTTAAGGCTTAGGCGCCATAAAGACCAGCATCACCAATTTATCCTGTGTATGATTGACCACTCCGTGGTCTTCTCCAGCCGGAGCAATAGTGATTTCGTCAGGGCCAAGTACTTTTTCCTCGGATCCAACCGTCACCTTCCCACTGCCCTTGAGAACGTAGTAAACTTTATCAGAATCGCCATGTGAATGAACTTTCTGTGATTGAGCCGGTCCTAAACAGTATATGTCACAGAAGAAATTATCCGTATCAAAAAGACTTACTTTCTTCAGTTTTTCAGGATTGAACTCAACAACATCAGCTAACTTCACAACTTTCATACTTCTGATACCCTATAAATATTTAGAGAAATATTTTATTTCTCAACATTATCACTATCACTGAAACCATGCACCTTCATGAACAATTGATTGTTTCACGGAATTACATAAATTCTACCATAGAATATTACATCATCCAATGTGTTTGGATTTATAGTAAGACGTTAAAACAGGGTATATTGACTTCCTCTGCAATATCCTCTATTTTTGTAAAAATCTACTCGGAAGTCAGTTATCTGAATGACAAATACCACACAGAAAATAACAAGCCGCAAGGAACCAAGCTCATTTTTTTAATGCGTAGAAATAACGGGACGTAGCGCAGCATGGTAGCGCACTTGCTCGGGGAGCAAGGGGTCGGAAGTTCAAATCTTCTCGTCCCGACCATTTTTAAATAACTTAAAAGTTTGCCAAAAAAAGTGCTATCTAACCGAAATACTGCACAAAAAGATTATGAAACTCTTCAGTTAAAACCTGGTGCATCCCTCGATAGCATCAAAAATGCCTACAAGACACTTGTCAAAATATGGCACCCTGACCTTTTTCCCTCGGACAAACCAAAAGCCCAAGAAAAAGCTCATAAGATGTTTCGTCTTTTTACTGAATCCTATAGTCGATTAGTCAAATATCACGAAGAATATAAAGAAAGCGATTTTTCGGAGGCCTATCAAGAACCACCACCTTATGATTATCACCGAGAACCATCAAATGGGGGAAGTGGTGACACGCAACCTACCCAGACCATTGAAATGATCGATAAGAAATGGCCCGATGGAACAAAGTACGAAGGGATGTCTCTAGGTGGACAATTTCATGGACGTGGTATTTATACCTATCCAAATGGCGACATATATGTAGGAGAATTTCTGTTCGGTAAAATACAAGGAGAAGGACAGTTTAGTTTTACGAATGGTGATAAATATGAAGGGTCGGTTTCTGAAAATAAAATGCACGGCAAAGGGAAAATGACATTCGCCACCGGTGGACATTTTATGGGCTATTTTTCTAATAACCAATTTCATGGAGAGGGCGTACTAGCAACTCCTGAAAAGGTACGTGTCGGAAACTGGGATCGTGGAATATTTATAAATTAAATTCTATATAAAGATATAGATATGACAGGATGTTTTTCAGAGGTGTCAGGATAGCATTCTCAATAAAACCCCATCAAACCAGATAAGCAGAAGATAAAATTTTAAAAACACATAAACCTAAAGAATAAGCGGGAGCAACTCAGTTAGTAGAGTGTCTGCTTCCCAAGGTGAGTGTCGCGGGTTCGAGTCCCGTCTCCCGATTTATTTTTCAATGACTTATAGGATTTTTTAAATCCCATTTTTGGGTTTGTGTACCATTTGGCATTCATCCTTTTTCGTTTTCGGTCAAATTTTAAGATCGCTTCTCGCCTCGTCTGATCCATAAAATGCCCGTATCTTTTTAGGAGCATATCCAAAGGATGCGTGCCCCATATAACTGCAATCATCATCGGGTCAACTCCTGAGTTCAACTAACTGCTCCTTTAAATTAAGAAAATTTAATTACCCAAACTTAATTAGTGACAATTAATCAATATTTAATTTTTGATTAATGTTGATTCGCTAATATGCGGCGACTAGTAATAGAGCTTGTTTTCATTAGTCCTGTCAAAGACAGAAACTTTGTTACTTGGTTGTCATCAACAACTCCGTGATATGTCCCTCTGGAAAATCTTTTTAACTCCTGATTAGGTTTGAAGGAGGGGCTCACACCTTTAATAAGTCCACAACACCTCTTGTCGTTTTGTTTTATCTACATCTATGCAAATAAAGTTTCTTGAGTGTTCACCCGCTATTCAAATCCGCTTGAAAAATTTCTGTGCCACTTTAACCAACTCTTATCTATCTCTGGAATTGGTGCACCCTATATCTACGGCAAGCCCCATCCCATCTGCATCAGGCATGGAACTCGAAACCAAACTACCGTTAATGCTTTTGTTAAATGATTCGCAACGAACTCCACTTGTGATAGTCATAGGTTTGCCAATAATGTCCCGAAAGTGTTGCAGCTTTTCGATCAACTTAGGGCTGACCTAACTAGCACCGCACCTACAGGAACATTGGATTTCGTATCTTAAAAAGATTTTACTTAAATCACCCATAAGTGCTAAAGTCTGTGTTATGAATTTATCCTTAGTAATTGAACCTAGTGCCCCTCTAAACTTACAAGATTCAGCCTGCCAAACCTATGGTTGTCGGCATCAGAACCCCGATAACTGTAGAAATAATTCCATTCAAAATGCCTGTGCCTTTGTCAGGGCTGACAATATTTGTTTAAAACCCACAGCACGTTGGGCGAAGCAATATAAAAAATTACTAAAGATTACCTAAATCAAAAATCCCTCCAAAACAAAAAAAGCCGAAAAATTCCATAAGGAATTAATCGGCTTTTGTATTTAGTTAAACTGCTACTAAAACACTACCAACAACTTTGCTACGTTGTGAAATTTGATACTATGCGTACAGACATTCACCTTCCCACGATGAATGTCGCGGGTTCGAATCTCGCCTCCCGCCCTACACGCATAAGTCCAATTTATTTTTTGCTTTATTTACAATCAGAATTCTGCTCGCCTGAGGATGTTTTTGTTTTACACAAAATTGCGATATCAAGGTTTTCGTGAATTTCAAACTTAATAATAGCATCGGTAAGGTTAGCCTCGCTTAAGTTCGTTCCCCTTAATTTTGTCCATTCCAGTTTTGCATTCCGTAAATCCGCCCCAAAAAAATTTGCTTTCCGCAGGTCTGCTCCATTTAAATTTGCGCCTCTCAAGTCAGCTCGTTTAAGTTTTGCATATTGCAAGTCGGATCCGCTCAAATTTGTTCCTTGTAAATCTGCCCCATTTAAGTTTGCCCCACTCAGATTTACCCCGACTACATTCCCATTTGATAGATTGGCATCAACCAGGTTGGCATCTTTTAGATTGGCCTTATACAAATTTGCACCACTCAGATCTATTTGACTAAGATTCGCTGACTGAAGGTTTGCACCACTGAGATCAACTCCACTCAAAACACATTTAGGACAACGACCTAATGCAATAAGTTTTTTTAAAGCATTATATCCAAATGATTTGCAACCAGAGTTGTCTTCACCCCACGGGGTCTTTGTCTTACACAAAATGGCGACCTTCAGGCTTTCTTTTGTAAATTTCGCACTTGCAATATTAGCATTACTAAATTTTGTCCCGCTAAGATCTGCCCACTTTAGATTTACATCTCGCAGATCTGCCCCACTAAAGTTTGCTCCGCTTAAATTTGCTCCGCTTAGATCTGCCCTGCTGAGATATGAAGACTTGAGGCTTGCGTTTCGCAAATCCGCCCTACTCATGTTTGCCCCGCTTAGATTTGCTTCATTCAAATTGGCACTGACTATGGTCGCATTATTCAAGTTCGCATTGACTAGTTGTGCTTCAGCAAGGTTTGCTCCACTCAGGTCTGCTCGACTCAAATCTGCCCCACTTAGGTCTGCCCATTTCAAGTACGCTCTTTTTAAATCCACACCGCTAAGAACACACTTGGGACAACTACCAAACTCTAATAATTTTTTAACTAAATCGCTACCAAATGAATAGGAGGGAAAAAAGATAATAAGTAGCGTAGAAGTAATAAAGATTGAAACAAAATTCTTCATAGCCTTTTCCTAAGTTTCTCTTTGGAGTAATAGTATTTGGGAAGCAACCTGTCACCCTTTTCTATTTTTTCAAAGAAGTGAAAAGAAAAATAATCAAAACATGCTAATATAAATTATCACAATGACTAAACTTATTTTTTATTCTATAAACTTTAAGTCATGTCCATTACTATTTATCACAATCCAAAATGCTCTAAATCCAGACAAACTTTAGAGCTATTAGTCAAACAAGGTATCAAACCCGTTATCAATGAATACATTAAAATTCCGCCCACTGCAGAAAAATCAAAGAAATTTTAAAAAAATTGGGTTATGCACCTCGAGAATTGGTGCGTAAGAAAGAGGACGCCTACACCGAACACAATCTGAACAACCCATCTCTGTCTGGTGATGATTTGATCGAATTTATGACCAAGCACCCTGTTCTAATTGAACGCCCAATAGTACTAGCAAACGAAAAAGCTGCTATCGGACGTCCCCCAGAACAAGTTTTAGAAATTCTTTGATCAAAATCCAAATTCAAAAAAAAACTAAGCTAATCGGTTACCACAAAATGCCAAGTGAAAAGAACGGAAGAAGCGGCTACAACTGTGGAGAAGACTAAAACCATTTTGAGAGACCAAGCCCAACGCTGATTATGAGCAGCATGGAGAAAGTTACTACCTCAATCAAAAAATTGTTTAAGAGTAAAACCAAATAAACAGAAAAAATCCACACCTAAAGCAACCTCCTCTATTTTTTTTTGCTTAGTTAGAAGGCGTTCCATCTTCATTTTTTTGTTCTGACTTTGACTCTGTCTTATCTTTTCCGTATTTACCGTAGTCGTAATTACAACCCAGTGTCACAAACAAAGACAGGGCAACCATAAAAACCATTACTGTTTTCATAAAAAACTCCATTTATATTAATGATTTTCTAAATATACCTTTGATCCCATCAATCAATCAAGAAATTTTATTCAGGGAGAATCTCTCTGAGAAAGAAGAATGCACCCAACACTTTATTCGAGAAAATAAAAATTGCAGACGAAAATAAATTGTGAGCTTCGGATAAATAATGTAGAATACTTTTTTATTTCCTCGATATTTTCCCAGACCATACGACGACCCTCATATTTTTTTAAAGAATTTCATACTGACACTCAAAAATAAGGACGCATTGTGATCAAAAAAAATAAAGTTGTTAGCATGATCTACTGCTTAAAGAACACAAAAGGTGAAGAACTGGATCGGGCTGACACAGACAAACCGTTGGAATACCTCCATGGTGGCGGAAATATTGTCCCAGGTTTAGAAAATCCTCTAGAAGGGCTAAAAATTGGAGATAAAAAAGAAGTAACCGTAGAACCAGAAGATGGATATGGAGAAATCTTGACTGACCTTAAAATGGAACTAGACCGTAAGGCGTTTCCAAATGACCAGAAAATTGCCCCAGGAATGCAGTTTATGGCCGAACTCAAGGATGGGAAGAAACATCCGTTCAACGTAGTCGAGGTAAAGGAAGACAAAGTACACGTCGATGGCAATCACCCGTTAGCGGGACAAACTCTTCAATTTTCTGTAGAAATCATAAGGATTAGAGACGCTACACCTGAGGAATTAAAGCACGGCCATGCCCATGGTGAAGGCGGTCATCACCACTAAAAAAATCTTCAAAACATCCGGTTATTTTTTTACTCAATAATATTAAGGTGCTGTATTGAAGATACATTTATTTTTCTCCAAAAATAAATGAGGAACCAACATGCCAAGCGAATGACAAAAAAACTACTAAGATGCCGAAGATGACCAATCTCCGATTAATTTCCTCTCGACGCTCATTTTCTTCGGGTTCTAACTGTTTTGAATCTACCATCTTTCAATATCTCTAAATCAAACAATCCCCTGTTGCCCAACAAAACCAAATCAGTAGATACTATATGTGAAAAATATAAATCAAGTGAGTTTAATCACACAAAAAGTTATGGGATTTAGGATGAAAATTACTTTCAAGTTTCTCTGTCTGGCAATCGTTCTTAATTTAATGTTTGTCAATATCGGTTTTACGCAAGCACCTCCCCCTGAAGAAGAAGAGTTCAATGACTTAGGTTTTATCGCATATGCTAATGACTACAAAGTAGCTCCTGAGTTTGACCATATTATTTTCCGTATCAAGAATCAATCAACACTTACAATCAATAAAATTTACGCTTGGGTGTACCATGTCTCAGAAGACGAAGAAGGAAATCCGCTGATTTTGAGCTTGGTCAACAACCCGCATCGAGGAGGGGTAATCACAAAAGGTAACCCGCACCGACCTGGAGACATAGCTGAATGGCAGTTTCCATTATTTAAGGCATTAACTGAAAAAAAAATAGGAAACAAATACACTTTGCGTATTTCTCATAAAGCTATTTTCTTCGCCAAGGTCGAACCTCCCGCGAAACCCAAATAAAAACTGATTGTGCTAGTGAGAAAAAAAACTGCGGTTTAAAAAAATATTTTTTTATAGAGGGTGTTGAATCAGTGGAAGTTGCTCTTCTGGGGGCCAGGGGCAATGCCGACATTTATTTTGGCAGCAAAAACCTTGGTTTTTTAAACTTGTGGAAGTGAAAACATAATTCCCTGTGTACGGGTCACGGTATCCCTTTTTATCATTGGCGGTAGCGTTGTCATGGCAAAAAATTATAGCTGGATCCAAATCAATTTTATTAATACCTATGTATATTCTATCTAAAGCCATATAACCCCAAAAAAAACTTTACAATTTTAATACCAAATTAAATTCACTTCTTTAACTATATCGAAACCTCATTACTTCTCATTTATTCCTTCGCAAATAATGTGGGAGGTTTTTTAATTCCTCACCTAATAGACAACTACTCACACCAATTTTTATTTTATCTTCCATTGAGTTTAATTTTTCCCTTAGCTTGATCAAGTGATTTAAAAGGGTGAATAGTTCTAGCACAAGCAAAAAAATAAAAATTTTATTTATCCTTCCATCCTTTACTGATTAATTCAAGAGAAAGCCGGTGGCATTTGAATCATAGTTTTTCCACCTCTCAAACTCAACGATAACCAACACTTTGCTACTAATTTAAGCATTTAAAGAATATTTTGATAGAAATTTAAGCGTTTTCATTTCTCCTTAAAGTTTGATCATGACCTAAGTTTATTAATTTATTAATTTTTTTGTCTTTTTTTAAGCTGGCATAAAAATTGAACATAACTTCTGATAAATAGAAGCGGGGGCCACCTTACAGGATGAAGAGCTTACCAATTAAAAATAGGAGGGGTAATTTACATGACGCTATTCTAGAATTGTTGGTCTCGGCAGAAAAGCTAGATTCTAAGCAGATGTGTTAAAATATACCCTGATCAAAGTTTAATCTCCACTCAGATGAAACTTAATACATGAATCTAGACAAGTCTATAAAATGCATACTTGCTGTCATTTTTATGAGCAGGTCCCTGCTTATTGGACCTGCGATAGTTTACGCAGATAATGATATCGGTAATTTTTCAGCAAATGTAGGTTTCTTTAACCAGTACAGTTTTCGCGGAATAGACCAAAGTGGTGAAGAAGCTGCGGTTCAGGGAGGCTTTGATTGGGCTCATGATTCAGGGTTTTATATTGGGACTTGGGCTTCTAATGTTGACTTTAATGACAATGACTCTGTTACAGAGTTTGACTTTTATGGCGGCTATGCCAAGGAAATCCAAAATGGCATAAACATCGACCTCTCTATGATTGGTTATACCTATCCTGGTGCATATGCTAGCAGTAACTATGATTATTATGAGTATTCTTTTGGATTAGGAAAAAGTATTGGGCCTGTATCCTTTTCAACAGCAATTAATTATTCTCCTGAGTTTTTCGCTAAATCAGGAAACGCAACTTATTGGCAAGGTGGCTTGGACTATGAATTCCAAGGGATTAAGATCAGTGGCCACGTTGGGAAGCAATGGATAGACCGGGAGACGACTTATGGAGCTCCCGATTACGTTGATTATAGTATTGGGGCATCCTATGCTTGGCAAGGATTTGACCTTAGCGTAGCTTACGTAGATACCGATGTTGATGCAGGCTGGGATTCAACAGATCAATCCGGTAAGGAAGGTAGAACAATATTTGGTGTATCAAAAAGTTTTTAAACTTTTACGCTTTTTCAATTAATTATGTTTTATATAAGAATAATCGCTAGCATTGTAACAATCTCCATTAGAAATTAAGTAGTTTTTTACTCTCGCTCGAGAAGGGATCTATCATTATGAAGAAAATAGAAGCCATCATTAAACCATTTAAACTTGATGAGGTTAAAGACAGGTTGAACGACTTGGGAATACAGGGAATCACAGTTACCGAAGTCAAAGGATTTGGTCGTCAAAAGGGCCACACCGAGCTCTACCGCGGTGCCGAATATGTCGTTGATTTCCTCCCGAAAATTAAAATGGAAATTGTTATCGCCGACACTCAGGTAGAAGATGTCGTTAATGCCATAGTAAAAGCTGCGCAAACGGGACGAATTGGTGATGGGAAAATCTTTATCACTAATATTGAAGAGGCTGTCCGCATTCGTACGGGTGAGAGGGGTGAGGATGCTGTTTAGCAATAATCCGATATTTTTTTCGACCATCCTATATAAACAAAACTATATCAGTAAGTTTTTTAGCGCATTAAGGATTCAATTATCAAATTTTCTCTTTAAGTGTTGAGGATAAAAATGGAGATAAGGCAAAAGATACCCATTCCCTAAAAAATATTGGTAACTCCATGCCCTGAGATTTTTATCTCTTCCGTATATTTTTCATTCCATTCACAAAGAGTAACATTAATTTTTAGTTCATAGAGGGGGAGCCATGGAACAAGACATTGTTTCGTTAACAAGCAGTGGGGATGTTCTTTTCATGATGCTAGGAGCAGTTATGGTTTTTGCCATGCATGGTGGATTCGCATTTCTAGAAGTAGGAACTGTTCGCAAGAAAAACCAGGTAAACGCGTTGGTTAAAATCCTTGTAGATTTTTCTGTCTCTACCCTAGTCTACTTTTTGATCGGTTATGCCATTGCCTATGGAATGTATTTTTTTCAACCTGCGAAAACACTCATAGGCGAAAATCAGGGCTATGAACTGGTTCATTTTTTCTTTTTACTGACTTTCGCTGCCGCGGTTCCAGCCATTATTTCTGGAGGAATTGCAGAGCGCGCAAAATTCTGGACCCAAGCCTTGGCCGCCGCAATTTTCGTGGCAATCGTATACCCCATTTTTGAAGGCATGGTATGGGGACAAATTACTTTTCTGGGACAGGATGATTCCTGGCTTGCTGGACTAACCGGGGGGATACCCTTCCATGATTATGCAGGCTCAGTAGTCGTACACTCGATGGGAGGTTGGATCGCTCTCGCCGGTGTGTATATTCTTGGCCCTAGATTAGGACGTTGGGACTCGCAGGGAAGAAGTCGACCCATCCCTATCAGTAATGTTCCTTTTCTGGCACTTGGAAGCTGGATGCTTTGTGTGGGCTGGTTTGGATTCAACGTAATGTCGGCCGCAACGATGAGTGGTATTTCGGGGTTGGTTGCTGTTAACTCACTCATGGCGATGATCGGGGGCGTTCTCGTTGCATTATGGGTTTCCAAAAATGACCCCGGTTTTATTCACAATGGAGCCTTGGCCGGATTAGTCGCCATTTGTGCTGGATCAGATAAAGTTCATCCGCTGGGTGCACTCATCATCGGAGGACTCGCTGGTGCGATATTTGTTAAAGGTTTTACCTGGGAGCAGGAAAAGCTAAAAATAGATGATGTCCTTGGTGTATGGCCACTTCACGGAATTTCTGGTTCGTGGGGTGGAATTGCATGCGGTATTTTTGGGCAAGAATCCTTAGGAGGTATGGGCGGGGTCAGCATCCTAGCTCAGACAATTGGAACGGTTGCGGCCATTGTTATAGCTCTCGTCTCAGGATTTATCGTATATAAAATGCTAGATTCCCTATTTGGAATTCGATTAGAAGCCGATGAGGAAATGAAGGGGTCTGATCTCACAATTCATAAATTGGAGTCGTACCCTGAAGATGTCACTTCTCGATTTGGCTAGCTTTAGGGAGAGTTTTGTATGATGAGGTTTAAACAGTTTTTGGTTTTTATAGTGTTTTTCTGGTCACTCGGACTGTTGCCATTGGTAGAAGCAGGTGTCACGCAAATTGATACATATAAAAAAGCTATTGAAAAAAACCCAAAAGACTTCTTAGCCCACTTGGAATTAGGAAGAGCCTATCAAAAGTTGGGTCTGTATGAGAACGCTATAGCTGAGTATAAGGAAGCAATCCGGTGGGAACCTATCTACTCTGCAGCATATCAGGGATTAGGCGGCAGTTATGGTGAAATGCGTCAATATGATAAAGCCTTAGAAGCCTATCAAAAAGCTGTTGATCTGGATGCGAACTATGCAGAAGCACAGTACGGTTTGGGGTGGTCTTTATATCATCTGGAACGGTTTGAAGATGCGATCGAACCTCTACTTGATGCCATCAATCTAAAACCTGATCTTGGCGCATCATTTTTCACACTAGGCCAAACATATGCAGCTTTAGGATACCCTGAAAAAGCAATTGACGGATTCAAGGAAACTTTACGGCTTATCCCAACTTATCCAGAAGCCTATATAGAGCTTGGCAATGCTTACTTGAAAAACAGAGACTATGATTTGGCAATAGGCGCTTACCAAGAGGCCATTGAACTCAATCCAGGTTTTTTTGAGGCTTTCACTGCCATCGGTATTGCACATATTAAAGCCCACCGCGATGAACAGGCAGTCGAACCTCTAAATAATGCTCTTAAAATAAATCCTGATGATGACGTGGCGTACCTTAACCTGGGAACCGCCTATAAAAATCTGGGGAAACACGAAGGAGCAGTTGATGCTTATTTAGGGTTGGTTCGCATCCGATTCGCTGATCCTAAAGCCTATCATTTGCTCGCGTCCGAGTATTTCGCGGCTGATCTTTACGACGAGGCCATACAGAATTTCAAAGAAGCTATTCGTTTGGACCCCGAATACATTGATGCCCATTTCCGACTGAGTCAGGTATACGTTGCCACCGGTGAATTAGAGAAATCTCTCAAAGAATTTGAGAAAGTCGTTAAAATCGAACCCATCCATCTGGAAGGACACTTTAGAAAAGGCGATATATATCAGCGTCTTGAAAACCACAAAGCTGCCGCAATATCATTTGAAAAAGCTCTCAGTATTGAACCAAATCATGTATTGGCTAACTACCAACTTGGGCTAGCATACACCAAGATGGGTCGTTACGAAGAAGCGTTGGCAAAGTATAAACGAACTACTGAGGCTGACCCAAATTTTTCAAAAGCTTATTATAAAGTGGGCTTTAATTTTGTTTTCCTGAAGCAATACAAAAAAGCAATCAAGCCACTAAAGAAATCTATTTCCTTAAGCCCGGAATTTCCAATGTCCTATTATCAGCTGGGAATTGCCTATAGTCATCTCAACCAATATCAAAAGGCTATAGAACCATTAGAGGAGGTTGTACGAATTAACGACCTATATGCCAAGGGCTATCTAGCGCTGGGCCTAGCGCACTCCAAAGTAAAACAATACGATCAAGCCATAGTTCATCTGCAAAAAGCACTTGATTCGAATCCCAGCTTTGCGGAAGCCTATTACCCACTCGGGTTAAGTCTTATGAAAGTGGGTCGGTTTGAGGATGCATCTGTTCTACTAAACAAAGCGAGACCCGACAACCCAGACTATCCTAATGTCCAAAACCAACTCGGTTTGGGTTTTTCGAAATTAAAAAAATATACTGAGGCTATTAATTCTTTTAAAAAAGCAATCCAGTCAGATCCTAGCTTAATAGCCCCCTATTTTAACCTGGGGCCTGTCTTTACAAGTCTTGGTAATTACCCACAAGCCATTCGATATCTTAAAAAAGGTATCAACCTGGAACCTAGTAACCTCAAAGCTCATTATAATCTAGGCTTGGTCTATGATATTCTGGGTCGCTATCAGGATGCAATTGGTGAATACTGGAAGGTGGCACAATTAAACCCCGATGATCCAAATATTTATTATAATCTAGGTTGGGCTCTCATCGAGTCAGAAAAAAATATTGAAGCATTAGTTCCTCTCAAAAAAGCCATTCGCCTTAACCCAAAAAATACAGATGCTTACTATAGCTTAGGGTGGGTTTATGGCGAATTAAAGCGCTATGAAGAGGCCGTGGTCGCACTGGAAGAAACGCTTCTAATTGACCCAAATCATTTGGAGGCAGGAACCCGCTTAGACACAATGAGAAGCCACCTACGGGAGTTTACAGCAAAAAGGCAGGATACAACCTTGACTGCAACTTCTGTGTTACACGACAAATCTGAAATCATTGTCACTCCCTAATAAATATGCTGGTCCAACGGTATAAAATTACCTTGTAAAACAGTACAAAAAAATTTCGACCCCTTGATGATGAATTAAACGCACTTAAAGTAACCCTTCCAACATGTTGGTTCGATATTATGTCCAAACGCTTCCCTCTATCTATTCAACTCCTTATCTCCCTATCAAGCCTTAAAAAAATGGCTGCTGTAGTCTTATTTTACAATTAGTTATATAAGCAGTTTGTAAGAACTGCTGATCACAAACAAATCTATTGACAGTAAAACAATCGAGCTTATATACTTCCACCTCCAATTGCTCCCAAAGCGACGCCGAGGGTTTAAGATTTAAAGAGTTACAAGTTTCAAGATTTCTTATGTTTACCTCCAGCGACGGGCAAAACTTAACGTTAAAGGAGTTTGGAAGGTTCTTTATAAGCTAAAGAGGTCTCTCTAATTTATGGAAGCTAAAGAAACAGAAGTAGACGATCAAGATGCTGCCGAGGAAGAAGAAATTGATTTAGCCCCGGTGCATGAGATACTGGACAGCTTTCCAAGCCGAAATCGACGCTACCTGATCCCTATGTTGCAGAAGGTTCAGGCAGTTTATCGATACCTACCCGACAAGGCGCTCCGCCTTCTCATGGAAGGATTAGAACTGACTCGAGCCGAAATATTTGGGGTGATCTCTTTTTATCCGGGGTTACTCATTACCGAACCTGGGAAATACATAATCAAGCTGTGCTATGGAACCGCTTGTTTCGTCAAAGGCGCTAATATCATTGCAAATAAAATCCATGAGACTTATCACATACATCCAGGTGATACTGACGAAGCTAAGCTGTTCACTTTACAGACTGCTTCTTGCCTTGGAAACTGTGGTGCTGCGCCGATGGCCCTCGTGGGTGAGGATACTTACGGAACCATTGACCCAGAAAAATCTATTGAATTACTTAGTGCGTACAAGTTGGAAGATGCGCCTGAACAACAGGCCGAGGAGGCCGCAAGCGAATGAGTACGGTCGTCAAGAAAACGGTCCACTTCAAAATAAATGGTAAAGAGGCTTCTGCACCTGAAGGCACTGTGATCATCGAAGTTGCCAAACAGCACGGTGTTGAAATCACAAATCTTTGCTATAACCAGAAGCTCAAACCTTTCGCTGCCTGCCGCACTTGCATGGTAGACATACGGACTCCCGAAGGAAAAAAAGAACTCGTTTATTCCTGCACCCAGCCTGTAGCAGAGGGCATAGAAATTTTTACTTCCACTGAGGAAACTGACCGCTACAACGGTGCCTGTCTAGAAATGCTCCTAGTTGAGCACCCGTTGGATTGTCCCATTTGCGATAAATCCGGTGTATGCCCACTTCAGGACAACACAGAGGCCTTGCAATTAGCCAATGGGCGATTTGAAATTCAACGCCGCAACGAACCCAGTGACAAATCAAACCCACTCATAGAATTCTATCTAAACCGTTGTATTATGTGCGGTTTATGCGTGCGAGCTTGCGATGAAATTCAAGGTGTACAGGCCCTGGACTTCCACGAAAGAGGTATGAAAACAACGATCGGCACAGCAAACCAAGAGCCACTGGACTGTGAGTTCTGTGGTCAATGCATAACGGTATGTCCAACCGGTGCCCTACTGGACATGTCTTCTCAAGAGCGCGGTTTAGCCGCTTTGTTTAAAACGAATCACAGTATTTGTGGTTACTGTTCTTGGGGCTGTACGGTACAAATAGAAACCAAAAAAAATAAAGTGGCGCGGTTTGTTGGAGACGAAACGAATGATTTGGGAATCAACGAGGGAAACCTTTGCGCCAAGGGACGTTTTGGACATGGCATTGTTCATAATGAAAACCGTATCAAATCACCTCTCATGAATATTGGGGGAACTTTCAAGGAAGTCAGTTGGGGCGAAGCCATTCAAACTATTGTCGATCGCGTTCAAGCAACGATTAATCGAAGTGGATCTGAGACAGTTGCTGGTATTGGTGGAGAAAAGTTAACCAACGAAGAAAGTTATCTTTTTCAGAAGTTGTTTCGCGGTTCATACGGATCTAACCAGATCACCAACCTCGCTAATATGAGAGCACCTTATGTAAATCGGTTCATGGTCCGGTGTTTTGAAAATGGCATCAACTCAAAGCCGGTAACAGAAATGGAAAAATCGGATGTGATCTTTGTATTCAACTCTGATCTACCCTCAGAATATCCTGTCGGCGGTAATTCGGCTCGTAAAGGAGCAATATTCACTGGCAGCGATATTATCATTGCGAATCCACGTAAAGTTATTTTGAAAAATGAAGCGAATATAGACATTCGCCTTAATTTTACCCTAGGATCAGATGCAGTCGTTGTAAACCGAATGTCTCGTATCTTGATTGACCAAGGCATAGTTAATACAAAAAAAATAAAGTCTGCTGTTCCAAATTATGATGAATTGGTACAGTCTTTAGCCTCATACACAGCGGAAGCTACGCAAAAAACGACAGGAATTTCAGATGAAGTGCTAACACGCGCGGCAAATAGGTTTGGACGCACAGCAGACAGGTACCTTCTCATTGGAAACGATATATTCGACACTGGACAAGGTGAGGATATTTTAAATGCTCTTCTTAATTTATCTATCCTTGCACACCATGGCGCGGAAGGCAGTGTCAGCATCTTCCCTCCTAGGGAACATTGCAACTCGCAAGGAGTTAATGACATGGGTTGCACACCTGAATTTCTCCCTGGATATAGTCCAATCACAGATTCCAGCGCTTTGTCCTCGCTAGCCAGCGAATGGGGTGTAGACTCTCTTCAGTTTAGTAGTGACAACCCTGCTAATGATCTGCTTAGAAACTGCGCTGATGGGACTATTAAGTTTTTGCACATTGCAGGCGAAGACCCGGTTCACTCCTTTTACAAAGGATCCGAAATTAAAAATGCGCTTCAAACAGTCCCATTTCTCGTCGTTCAAGATGTCTATATGACAGAAACTGCAAAGTTGGCTGACATCATCCTTCCCACAACAACATACATTGAGAAAGAAGGGTCTTTCACTAACATGACACGTCATGTGCAAAAAGTAACTACGGCAACATCACCGCAAAATCAATCACGTACAGACCACGATATTTTTGTTCAATTGGCAGAAGTATTTGGAAATAAACTTAAAAATTCTTCAGTCGCTGAAGTACAAGATGAGATATCAAAAATGGTTCCGATTTATAAGGGAACACTTCCTGGAACAAAGTCCAGACAATGGAGTCCAGAAGGATTTAAGCATGCCCCTTGTTTCCAGATTCCAGGTGCGCCACAAGTAACGCAACGAAAGAAAGATTTTCCATTTCAACTAGTTTCCAACAACCATATGTTTCACATTGGAAGTTATACCCAATATGCAAAAGCATTAACGGACATCGGCCCAGAGTGCGTCGCAGAACTGCACCCTGAAGATGCGGAAGCCTTGGGTGTTAATGATGGCGACCGAATTGTGATTGAATCGAGCACCCATAAAGTGGAAGTTCCTATGGTAGCGAATACCGTTACAGTCAAGGGCATGGTATATCTTCCTAAAAACTGGGTAGAGATACCAGTCAATATGCTTAGAAATGGCGAAGAAGGACCTGTTTCAATTAAAATATCAAAGGCAAATTAATTTGATAAAGGTCTGTTAAAATTTTTATTACTACTAGCACGACACTATGTCTGACTTAAAAGAAAATTTACATACGGATCACATGGTCCTGAACATGGGACCATCCCATCCGGCGACCCACGGCACGGTAAAATTTCTCTTAACCCTTGATGGAGAGACTGTGGTCGACATGACAGTGGAAGTCGGCTATCTGCATCGCGGATTTGAAAAAATGTGTGAGAGTGTCAGCTACTCTAACGTTTTTCCCTATACCGACCGTTTGAATTACTGCTCGGCAATTATGAATAATATTGGCTACGCTTTGGCTGTCGAAAAATTGTGTGACCTTGAAGTTACAGAACGTTGTAAATACATTCGCGTGGTGACAAATGAACTTGCCCGCATTTCAGACCACTATACAAATATCGCGGCGGCTGCCTTGGAACTCGGTGCTCTTACTGCTTTTATCTATTTTGTAGAGGCACGGGAACTTGTATGGGATCTTTTAGAAAAAGTCTGCGGAGCCAGACTAACATCTAATTATATCCGCGTCGGTGGTTTAATGTGCGACCTACCATCTAGATTCAACGATGACCTAGAGGCTACCTACCCAAAACTTGATAAGTTGTTTGACGATGTAGACAAATTGCTCACAAAAAACCGTATCTTTCTAGACCGCATGCGTGATACAGGCGCCATTTCTAAAGAAGAAGCTATCTCTTGGGGGTTTACTGGTCCCTGCCTCAGGGCTTGTGGTATCGACTACGACATAAGAAAAAAACAACCCTACTTAGTATATGATCGTTTAAACTTTGACATTCCATTAGGAACAACTGGTGACAACTTCGACCGCTACCTGGTTCGGATGGAGGAAATCAAACAAAGTCTAAAAATCATCAAACAAGCAATGAAGGATATGCCAGAAGGCCCCATCAATATAGACAACCCTTACCTTCGAATTCCATCCAAGCAGGATGTTTATTCTCAAATGGAGGAAATGATCGCCCACTTTAAAGTCGTTATCGACGGTGTCAAACCACCCGTGGGAGAAGTCTACTATGCTACAGAAGCTGCGAATGGAGAACTCGGATTTTATATTGTTAGTGATGGGTCAGGAAAACCTTGGAAATGCCGAGTCAGGCCACCATGTTTTACTATGACTGGAGCGCTCCCAGAGCTTTGTAAGGGAGGCATGCTAGCCGACATAGTTCCCACCTTTGATATGCTCAATATGATCGGCGGCGAATGCGATAGGTAGCGCACCGGAAAATAATTTCCTCCTCGCTTATGCGCTAACATTTGAAACCTATGTTATAGTCTTTCAACTTTGGCCTGTTATTTTCCAAACCTACCTTAAGTCATCCTTAAAACTCCTTGTAAAATGACAAAACTTTTAAAACTTATTTTTTTATTGATCGGTTGTTTATTACTTGGCTGGGCTGTTTCAACCGTTGACTTGTTGGCCGTTGCTGATCTTCTCATCAAGTTGGGTTATGGTTTTATAATAATTCTAATCCTTTATAGCAGCGTCACTTGGGTTGACACCATTGCATGGAAAAATAATTTTAAACAAGAAGAAACTAGGCAGTTTAGTTTGTGGAGTTTATGGTGCATCCGACAAATTGGCGAGGCCTACAATACCATTACACCCTTAGGAACTTTAGGAGGAGAACCCATCAAGGCCCAACTTTTAAAAGAAAGACATGGGCTCTCTCTGAAACAGGGGATGGCCTCCCAGGTGATAGCGCGTACCACATTTCTCATCGCCCTCATTTTATTCTTTATTCCCGGCATGTTTTTCACAATGCAATCCGAGATAATCTCCGAAAAAATAAAGATGGCCTGTCTTCTTGCGATGGGAATCCTCTCTATACTAATACTTTTTTTTCTTATTTTTCAAGTCACCGGAACTTTAGGTAAATTAGCCAGATGGGCTTCCAATCATCCTCTTGGAAAAAAAATGGGTGTTTTTTTAAGCAAGCTCGAGCTATTAGATCAAGGTATTTCTTCTTACTACAAGAACGATATTCTACGAGCTACAATCTCCGTATCTTATGCATTTGTCGGTTGGGTAATTGGGTTGGCGGAATTATACGTAACATTATATTTTCTTGGTTATAATCTAAGCCTAACAGACTTGTGGCTCATCGAGGCTATGGCTCAATTAATTCGCAATGCGAGCTTTTTCATTCCTCTAAGCATTGGCGCTCAAGAAGGGGGGCTACTTCTGATATTTACAGCTCTGGGAATGCCGGGAACCTTGGGGATAACTGTCTCATTCGTAAGACGAATCAAGGAACTTCTTTGGGTCTGTTTCGGGCTTGCTCTAGGTTGGGGTACTGCATTTCATCCGGGAAAATGAAACCTCGGGGGAAATTTTATTTTTCGGAAAGCTCTCTCTTATTCAATAAAAAAAGCTGGGAGCTACCATTTTAGAATAAACATTTTCCCATTCTAAAATACATCGCGACTAACTCCTCTTTCGCGCCCTCTTCCACCAGGTGTTGATCTTAATGAATCAGTAAAAACATCATTTTGTTGGACTAGTCCATCATGAGCTGTTTTTATAGGAGATATCCTATCTTTTAAAATTCCATCAGCCACTTCGTCTATCATTTCAGCCTCTTTCTTCGCGGCCGCCTCTTCAGGTGTTAAAGTTTTATTGGCTGCCTCTACGGTCGCACCCGAATCTGATAACGCTGACTCACCATCAGGGGATCCTGGCTCTATTTCCCCGGCTTCGGCATCTTTCATAGACTTTTTAAAGTTTTTAATACTATTGCCAAACGCGCTACCAATTTCTGGAAGCTTCCCGGCACCAAAAATTATCATAATGATGACTAAAATAACCATCAATTCTGGAAAACCAATGCCCATCATAAGAGATATCTCCTTAATGAATTTGGAAGTGACAAAATGATATCAGATAAGGCATAAATCAACAAGCTTTTGTAGCCCCCTCCTTTTTTCAATTACCACCGCAAATAAAAAGGGGGCCGATAACATCGGCCCCCATGAAGAACTAGTTTTATATTTCTATCCTACACAACACCCTCAAAGGGCACCAATGTTTAAATTATAAAAATTACATCCCAAGATGACCTTTTAAAATTGGCGAATTTAAAAGTTTCGTATTGCCTCCAGCTTTTTTTAGGGCAACTCCAAAATGCTTTGTAGCCACTCCATGCTGTCCGATTTTATCGTAACAAATCGCCTCGTTAAAATGGATTTCTCCAGAAGAGCCGTCAATTTTGGATGCCGCGCTAAAATGCATCAGCGCACCCTTATAATCCTTTTTGTTCCAACTAGCAATGCCTTCCTTGTTATGGCTAACTGCTTCTGGATTTGCACCTGAAGGCAATTTCATTGGACCCTCGGCAGCAAAGGCAGTCGTCGAAACCAAAAATAATACTAAAACCGCTAAAATCGAAAGAATATTTTTCATTATCGTTTGTCCTCCACTAAGTCATTTTATTGCTTCTTAAAGTATCTGTATACCGATCAAATATAACATGCCTTATATGCATTTCAAACCTACCTTTAAAAGGTTTTTACAACCCGGAGTAATAATTGACCCCATTTCAAAGAAGGTTTACTATAGAAACTTTAGAGAAGCAGGTCATAATTAACCTTAACCCGTTGAAAATTTTATAAAAGTTATTTAATGACTGATGAAGCAATAGTTGACGTTGAGAAGTTAGTTCGAGACAACTTAGATGGGAATGGTTCGCTTGATCTAGAAAATCGGAAATTGTATGATGATGGTGTAATCAGACTTTCCAATCTTGAAGCGTTATCGCAGGCCACAAAGTTAATCCTAGGAGATAACGAAATCAGCGATAAAGGTGTAGCCGCCCTATGCAATTCGCCCTATCTTTCACAGCTAAAAACATTGAATTTAAAGTCAAACAAGGTCACAACTGAAGGGGCAAAACTGATTTCTCAGTCAGCAAATTGGTCCAATCTTGATCAACTTGTTTTAAAATTTAATGAGATAGGAGAAGAAGGGGCTATGCATCTTGCAAAATCAGAAGTCCTTTCAAACATTACCACCCTTGATTTGTTTAGAAATCATATTGGATCTGAAGGCGCAAAAGCCATAAAGTCTTCACCAAACTTAAAAAAACTTAGCCGGGTTCGCCTAGACTAAACCCCACATACTATTTTGGATACATTGCTAGTTGGTTTCCCTGTAGAAAAAAATCCATTTCACATGAATCTCGTTGAATCAATTCCCAGAAGTCCTAAAATAAAAATGAAGGGCCTTGTGATGATATCCCGCATGATAGATAAAGCAAGGGCGTACAATTCAAATACACTTGGCGAATATATATTCCCATGCCCTCTTGATAAAATCATCTTGGAGTTTCTGAATACTAACCACAAGGAGTTTGCTTACCAAACCCAAAATCTAAGCGACAAGGAAATGGCCTCTTGGATTGAAGAAAAATGTTTAAATCGGTCGAAAGACGACAAAGAGCACATCAATAAAAAAATATTGGATCGAAAACCTGACACTCCAGAAAGTTTGAATCGGTTCGATGTAATCCGAAATAAAATCAATCCTATTGCCAAAAACGTAACCACCTGGGTAGAGCTTATCGAGCTAGAAGAGAGCCAAACCCTCCCCAAAATTACGTAATGCCAAAAACTGAAAAAGAAAAAATATCTAAGAAAAAAAAGAAATACCAAAAAAAAAGAAGGAGCGGTTTTTTTAAATGGCTATCCATAGGAGTGTTCTCTATTTTTTTAACTATCTTACTTGTTGGGTTTATTGGAACACTTGCCATTTACTATACGTTTACAGATCAATTACCTGACGTAAGAAAATTAAAAAGTTTTGAACCTAGCACCGTAACCCTCATGTATTCTGATCAAGATGAATTGATCGCCGAACTTTATCTCGAAAAAAGAATACTGGTTCCACTAAACAAAATTCCAGTCCAGTTAAAACAAGCTGCACTTGCGGTCGAAGATGCAAATTTTTATAGCCATATGGGAATCGACCTAAGAGCCATTTTTCGTGCCTTTCTTACCAATTTTAGGGCGGGGCGCATTGTAGAAGGCGGCAGCACAATAACCCAGCAGCTATCCAAAACACTTTTTCTTTCTCGCGAACGATCACTTACACGAAAAATCAAGGAGGCCATTTTATCCGTCCGATTGGAACTGGTTTTCACAAAAGATGAAATTCTAGAAATGTATTTAAACCAGATTTATTATGGTCATGGCAGTTATGGAGTCGAAGCTGCGGCACGCACATATTTTGGCAAAAATGTGGAAAACCTTACGCTTGATGAAGTTGCTCTCATTGCCGGACTCCCAAAATCACCCAACAACTATTCTCCCTATCGTAACCCAAAGCGCGCACGCTCCAGACGCAATCACGTTATACGTCGCATGGCTCAAGAGGGCTTTGTCAAACGTAACGAAGCTCAACAAGCAATGAAGAAGCAATTCAATCTTGGTGAAGTCACAAATATGCTCAATAAGGCCCCCTATTTCGTCGAATACATACGCCGACAATTAATGACTATGTATGGCCGTAACAAAGTCTATAAAAGTGGGCTGAAAGTTTATACCACGCTAAACCTTGAAAAACAGATCATTGCCCAAATTGCAACGAAAAAGAATCTACATATTGCTGACAAGCGCTACGGTTATCGAGGGCCATTGGGAACAATGGATATTTCTCTACAGGAAACCGTATTACAAGAAAATCTACGCGAGATAAATAGTTTTACAGAAGGAGTACTCCCAAAGGCAGGGTCGATCATCAAGGGATTGGTGAAATCAGTAGAAAGAGAATATCTTACTGTTTTGATTGGCCAAGGTGAAGGGATCATCGAACTAAAAGATATGAATTGGGCAAGAGAGCCTAACGTCAAAGTAGATGGCCGCTGGGCACGCATTAATCGAGTTGATAAAACTCTCCACCCTGGTGATAAAATAATGGTCAAGGTTCTAGGTGTTCATGAATCAGGATCTGTCTGGTCATTATCTTTGGAGCAAGAACCGGATGTGGAGTCTGCGCTAATCAGCATAGAACCCGATACTGGTCATATCAAAGCCATGATAGGTGGCTACAATTTCTCTAAAAGCCAATTTAATCGTGCCATACAGGCAGTTCGTCAACCTGGATCTGCATTTAAACCCATTGTTTATGCCACCGCCATTAGCAAAGGGTTTTCCCCCGCCAGCATCATTATAGATTCTCCCATTATTTTTAAGGAAAAAGATCACTCTTTCGACAAATGGAAACCGGTCAACTTTGAGAAAAAGTTTTACGGGCCAACACCTTTACGTAAAGGGCTAGCGCATTCTAGAAACATCGTAACCGTGAAACTACTTCAAGAAATTGGCACGCGTTCAGTCATTCAAATGGCCAAAAATCTTGGAATAAATAGTCACCTAGAAAACAATCTTTCGATTGGTCTGGGTTCATCTGGTGTCACACTACATGAACTAGTTTCAGCGTATTCTGCCTTTGCTAATAGTGGCATAAGAGTAGAATCTCAAGGTATCCGCTATATAGAAAACCGAAATGGAGAAACGTTATTCAAAGAAAACCAAAGCAAAACCCAACCTATCACAAGCGGAGTGGCTCAGATTGTCACCAGTCTTCTGCAAAGTGTTGTTCAGGAGGGAACCGCTAAAAAAGTTCGTTCTCTTGGGCGACCCACTGCAGGAAAAACAGGGACAACAAACAACTACATAGATGCCTGGTTTTTAGGGTTCACCCCAAAATTACTAACAGGCGTTTGGGTGGGGAAAGATGATGTCGAACCTTTAGGAAAAAACGAAACAGGTTCTCGTACTGCGATTCCTATCTGGTTAGAGTATATGAAAAACGCCTTAGTCCATACACCTATCCACAATTTCCCAGTCACACCTGAAACCGTATTTGCTAAGATTAACCCAGACACGGGAAGTCTAACGAACTCAGAAGACTCAAAAGGTTTTTTTGAAATTTTCTTACAAGACAATCTTCCGAGTGGACGAAATGACCCCACAGAGCTTATAACCAATTCTACCTTCTAGGAAACAACAAGCTGCTTACGAAGCTGACTCCATCAGGTTATTTTAATCAATTAAATTCAAGGCACCCTTAAACTAAAAAAATTTATCAACTCTATTATGAAGTTGTGCTACCCCATAGCCCAATCATTTGATTAATCATCTACCTTTTTTCTATTTCTAATTTTTCTTCTTAGCCGATTCTTCAGTTAAGGTTCTCTCCAGTGTCTCAATTTCCAGTTTTGATAATTTGAAATGAAAACTAAAAAAATTACTATCAGAGTTTTTCATATACCTTAATATCCTCACGTACTTTACAAATTGACGTGACAATTTCTCCATCGTATCAGACAAGGTGGAT
>AQTY01000012.1 GCA_000372225.1 Candidatus Nitromaritima sp. SCGC AAA288-L16
CCAGTGTTGGCTTAGATTTGGATATTCAGGCAAAACCTCATCTTAGAATAGCTCGCCCTGCTAAACCTCAAGATAATATTGGATTTCATCAAGACACTGACTATGGGGCCTCAGCATATGAACTATCCTGCTCAATCTCCTTAACCACTCTTAATAACCTTTCCGCTATACAACTTATACCTGGTTCCCATTCTCTCACTGATATAAAAGTTACTGCGGTCAATAACAAAGAATCTGAAAAAGGTTCTATCAAACACCAATTAGGTGTACCTTATCTTTTTAAAATTCTTGCTGATGAGAGCCTCAAATCAAAGCTCATCCCAATCCCCATGAATATTGGAGAGGTTTTATGTTTCAGCCTAGCTGTTGTGCATGGTCAGGAAGTCAATAGAAGTCCTGACACAAGGTGGTCTTTTGATGCGAGAATAAAAAATAGCTTCATAAAAAGTGGGTCGAAGAACGGTTATTATATTAATTTTGACAATAGTCCAGCTACAAAGGCTGGAATAATGCATTATAAAGAAAATCCACAAGCCAAATAACTGATGCATTCTTACTCAGGTTAACCTTTAAGGTCCTGACGTCAAAATTCAGCGAAAAATACCTTTAGACATTGATAATCCTTCTGGCTTAGGTAGGATCAGGTGAGGTTTTTAGAAGTCGGTTTGATACTCTTTTTGAATGGTTGTGCTTAGCTAGATTTCTTCCGAACTTCCTCTAAAAAATCGTTTAAAATTTCATCAATAGTCTGAAACTTTAATCCAGTCGCTGCAATGAATCGATCAATTTTCATTGAAGAGTTTGTGGCTCTTTTCTCAGCAAAATTAAAATAACTAATGAGAACCTCTTTAATTTGATAGTCAATGACACCCAATCTTTTCGCGATGCGCTCGGCTAATTCTTTCCTGCTGACTACTTCGGGATTCGCGATATTGTATAAACCTGTGATTTTTTTTTGCGCAACTGTTGTAATTACTGAAACCATGTCATTTAATGAGACGACTTGAAATTTTTGATTTTTGATTAATTTTAAAACTTTTCCATGAACCAGGTTTTGGTATAAATCAAATAATAAATCAGAGTTTTTTTCATCAAAACCTACAACTTTCGAAAAACGAAGAATACAATACTCTTTAAAGTTATCTTCAATAAATTGTTCAACTTCTTTTCTATGTTCTCCATAGGTATGAATCGGTAGTCCCTTTGATGTTTCAACGTAATCTCCTTTGAGCCCAGGATAAACACCATCGCTAGATGCATAGATCGGGAATACCCCCCTATGCTTTAACTCTTGAAGTAATTTTTGAACCCCACTAACATTTATTTTCTGAGATAATTCTGGATTGGTTTTACAAAAATCAATTTTGGAGATCGCTGAAAAAATTACAGCGTAGTTGATACCTAAAAGCGGAAGAGTTTTGGGATCTGATCTGGTAAGGTCAAAGTGTATGCCTGTTGGGAAAGGTCTATTTGCATAAGTTCCTTTGACAGAATACTTTTTTGACAATACTTTGAACAAATGAAGACCCATATAACCAGACGCACCAATTATCATGAATGAGGGTTTTTGGCTCATTATTTAAAATTCATCAAAAGAGGTATTGAACTTTACACTAAAGGAGGGGACGCAACTTATGAATCAAGACCAGACCTTTCTATCTTCTTCCCAAATTTTACAACCTCGACATAGGGAAATTGAATTTCGCTGAGAATTTGCATGCAAATTTCGAACTCTCATCATTGGCTCATCATTCCATATTTTTTTTATGGTATTTTTTGAGAAATCTCCAATCTTAACCTTATTATTGTAATCGATCGAACACATTGGGACGGTACCATCTGTATGAATAATACAAGAAGAAAAAGGAGCTATGCAGGGTTTATCTTTAAAGTTTTCTATTGACTCTTCAGTCTCTTGATTTAACTGATTACCCCAACTATGGGCTGGCTTAGCATAAACTTGATCATGAGGACCAACACGTTTTTTCCAAAACTCCATCCAATTCTCTACTTCATGTTGATTGTTTTCCATGATTATCATTCGTAGTCTAATAGTTAAAGACGACTTTTTTTCATCGCGGATTTTTATCATATTTAGCGTGTTATTCACCACTGTCTCATAGTCTAATCTCACACGAATTGTTTCAAAAGTTTTCTTAGTAACCCCATCTATTGACAACATTATGTCATCCAAACCAGCATCAATATACTGATGGGCACGATTTTCATCAAGTAGCTGAACATTAGATGCCATAGTCACGGATTTAATTCCAGCATCTTTCAATAACTTGATTTTCTTATGCAAATTTTTATCTAAAGTTGGTTCGCCATCCCGATTAAGACATACTGTGTCTATCCAGTCAGTATATAGTGAAATTTCATCTACAAACTTTGAAAACAATTTTTCATCCATGATCGGATTTCTTGACTGTTCCCAATCGTCTATCGTGCACATTACGCAACGCGCGTTACAGGCATTTACTGTTTCAATTTCAAAGTATTTTGGGAAATAATACGACTCTTTAATATCCGCTAAATCTAAACGACTAGCAAGCTCTTCGAGGTATGAGGCTTCACGATTTCTATGCTCTTCAATTAACTCCAAGTCCATAATCTTTATAAATCACACAATGTTTAAATTAAGATTCCCAGTGGAGTCATTTTGAATAATCTTCATTTTGAATAACCCAAGATTACCAACCACTCGAAAAATCTTTATTTCTAACCTTAGAAACTGGCTGGTTTAGGTTTGCTTCCTTTGCTGGAGTTCCTGCTAAACTAAGGGCTGGTTCCTGCTTTGAGTCCGCAGTGTCAACTGTTGCCACTTCGACCCCGGTTTGCTGACGGGTTTCTTTTCTCCAAGTCTCGAGTTCCTCTAAAGTAATACCAAGCATACGAGATGTTTTTATCTTATCTGCCTCTGTTTTAAAATTGATTCGGTCCCACTCGTAAGACCTGAGAGTTTGAAGTTCGTTTGGAGTAAAATGCTCAGTTGTAATCAGTCCTTTTCCATATCCGTAGAATTGGGTTGGCTCAAAATCATCCGGTAAATACCCCCCTGCCATCGCTGTATCGGCTAATTCAGTACCGGGAAGTGGGGTAGCAATGGAAAATAAACAATAATCGAGCAAACCGTCATTTCTCAATTGATCAGCAAAGTTAAAAGTTTCACGAATATCGTCCCAAGTATCGCCAGGAAAACCTATGATGAAGTTCGAGCAAATTTCTTCAAACCCTCTTTCTCTCATGGCCTCCATCATTTTTACACCTTTTTTAATACTGTAACCCCGTTTCATACGTCTGAGGGTGTTTTGGGAACCAGATTCTAATGAGAAAGTCAATTGATAGCAACCGCTTGCCTTCATCCAATCAAGAATTTCTTCATTAAAATGTCTTATATCGAGGTTGTTTGATTTCCATACCAAATCAGATCCATTGTCTCTTCTTTCCGCCATCCCTTTCATAAATCCTATAGCACGATCCGAAGGCAACAATAAACTATCGTCAACCATAATTAGCTCGCGCATTCCATATGTTTCTCTTAGATAATCAATTTCACCCAAAATATTTTGCGGAGAACGAGTTCTAACATTTTTTCTATCATTTATTGGATTCAGATCTTTACCCGCAGCGCAATAAGTACACCTGTACGGGCACCCTCGAGAGGTCATTGTCATCCCAACTGGAAACTGTTTGAATTGAAAATTCTGGGTGTACTTTGCTCCCCAATTCATTAACATTTTCATATCATAATCGCTATAATCAGGATAAGGCATTGAATCTAAATCATTAATGCCAACACTGGTTTGAGGATTGTTTACGACACCTCCATTTTCACGATACAAAAGTCCATCAATTTTATTAAACTCCCCACCTCCATTGATAGCCTTAATTAAGTTCGGTAATCTTTCTTCACCTTCCCCCACTACTAGAAAGTCAATATTTTCATTTTTAAAGGCATCCTCCGGTGAGAGCGAAGGGTATACACCACCAAAAACAGTTGGAATGCTATCGCTGATATTTTTTATAATTTCAAAGCAAGCATGGGCACTTCGCCTATATTCCACGCTCATACAACTGACTCCAACCATATTAGGAGCCAGATCAGAAAGTTGATCCGCCAGTTCTTCTTGAGATAAGTCACTCCCATTTGCGTCGATAACATTCACACTAATATTTTCCCGCCTAAGGACAGCTGTTAATATCGCCTCCACATAGGGGATATGATTCCAATATCTTTTTCCAAACCAGCATGTATTAGGAATAATCCAAGTAAAATCTGTTGATTTCATTTATCCGATACCTGTGACATTTAATCTAAATTTAACGTGAATCACTTTTACACAAAATTTTCCTTGATAATTTAATTAACTTTGAACCCAAATCCACCCTTTGCAGAGCTCTATTTATCCCTGTTCGAGGTAGAAAAAATGGAATTTCGTCGACGCTTCTTAAGGTCTGCTTAGGAGTATTTGTTTTTTTACCAAGTTTATTCTTGTTGATTTCTATATATTGGTCATCTTTTTTGGCTAAAAGCAGGCTTGCTCCTCTTTTGTAAGCTAATTCTAAAGCATGAGAAAGTATAAAATTCGTTTTAAGATTATCGCATTCATTTAATGAAAATGAAGTATAAATTTGAGCAATTCTATTTTTTAAATTTTTTCGTGGGGAATGGATGGTTTTAAGCGTTTCTTCTAGTTCAAGGGGAAGGGTTTTTTTGATAATATGCACATTTGCTTTCAGGGTAAAAGTAGTTTTCGGGCACCTGATATAATATAAAAACAACTTCATCTAGATTTTTTAAAACTTCCTCCATGCTGATAAGTTGAAAAGCTTTTGGCGGTTCCTTAAATTGAACGAGTAAGTCGTAATTATTGTTACCCAGCAATGAATTTTCTGAGAGCAGAAGAGCGGAGTTATTAGTTTGTGATATTTTTTTATACGAGAATTCCGTTATTTGAGAGAAAAAGTCTAATGTTCTCGATAACTCTCCTATAGGAATAACTTTATCTAATAATTTTTTATTTCCTGTTGTGCTTTCATTCTTAAATTGTCTTAAGCCAAAATTTACAATCCTAAATTGTTTATACGTTTTTTTTGGATCGCAAGGATCCTTGCTGAATAAGGTAAACTTTATTGAACTAATATCATTGATGCCACATTGCAATTTTGACCGCCGAGTCGAATTCTTTGCAAGAACGCTCTTCTCAATACCTAAAATATTTCTCCAGTGTTTTCTTGTTTTTTGTAGAGTGGTAGAGTTCTGTTTAGTTGGCGTGAATTCATTAAGAAGAGGTATGTAGGCATCCTTCAAATCCATTCCTTGTTTGATACCAGATATTGAGAAAGTTGCGAAAGCAACTAGGCGTTTATTGATTTTTTCAAGTGTTGGCGCCCGATGAACAATTGGTCTACATCGATTAAAAGGGAACAAAAAATACCGGGCACCACTATTAAGAATGGCCAAGTGAAATGGTTTTATGAAAGATTCTTTCCAGTGTTCGCGAAGGATAGGATTACCAAGATTATCCCAACTATATTTTTCGCCTGGTTCTAGATGAAAGAATTTAGTGGAACTATTTGGATCTAAGCTATCTGTTAAATTAATTGCTAACGTGAAATAAGCCTCATGGTCTTGATGCCATCTTGCGCTTCCTACTTGAGGTTGCGTTCCATCTGAGCGACCGATGCGTAATGTTTCCAAAGTCAGGTGAACATGATCTTTTTCTGGTATATTCTCTTGTAACAGGTGTCGAAAAAAATCGAAAATTTTCTCTAAGTATTCAGCAACTGGCTCTTGTTCTTCAAGAACCTCAAGCTTTTGACCGTCACGAATAATCCAATTTAGATTTGAGGTAAAGGTTTGGTGAATTTTTCGACAGTCTGTACTTGAAAATAAATGTCTTAAATTGAGTTGGGCAAAACCTTGCCCATCTTCTAAATCAAAACATTTTCTTAACTCCCAAGCTGCTGACATTCCGCTTACCATGTCTTCATTTTTTTAAATCCGTCCATCGCAAGTACCTGTCAAGACTTTGGCATTCGTTGGCATTATTTCACCAGTACAGCAAATTATATGCCACCACACACACTAATTAGATAATCGGCTTCTTATGTGACAAGCTTTAGGGAAGAATATGGTTGCATTGATTTGAGTGATACGGTAAGAGAATTGGTGCTTCAGCTTGATGGAGGCCAATTTGAGAAACGGCGCAGTTGATCGATTTCGAACTTCATACTACATCTATGAATAAAGGTTACTATGAGGGGAAAGCTACTTTTTTTATGCGAATTGGAAGCTACGTCAAAACATCAATAGTCGAGGTTGTTATTAATGTTCTTCAATGTATTGTGAGAAATTGAACTCCATTAGTTTTAAACTGCTATATACATCCTCTTTAGATCGTGGAAAGTTTTTTATCACTGAATCCAAAGAGAATAGATGCAATCGCTTTTTCCAATAGCCACTCGCGACCATGTTTTCTTGGGCTTTTTGTCTCAGAATCTCACTAGTATCAAGGTCATCGGTTAACACGTATGCAAGAGCCAAAAAAAGCGGCATGTAAGCATTCTTGGGATAAGCAACATGTACTCTTTCCACCCAATTGATAAATTTTTCTGGAATTCCCTCAGGCGCTAAATTTTTATTACAAATATAATTAGATAATAGATTGAAAGTAAACCAAATCTCCTTTAGTTGGTTTTTATCAGGAATAATTTTTGGATCTAGATCAAAAATATCTAAACCGTCTTTGGTTGAGCTATTTTCATCAAGTTGCCCTGTGGTTAAAGAGTCGCGTGTGGGAATACGATTAACAATATTTCGTCCTTCTGCCTTCATTTGAGATTCAAAATATTCTCCTGAATCGGCAAATGCTGATGCTCCGCGTATAATTTGACAAACTGCGAAGGCTGCCCAATCTGTTTTATAGTCAAGAGAAAATTGCAAACTCTCAAGCATTTGCCCAAAATTTTCGCCTGAATGGCCGACAATATAATTTCCTTTGACGAACATTTCTGGATACCTCTGTAGCTTCTCAGTGAAATCTATAAAGCTCTTGAGATTGCCAGGTTTTTGCATTTTCTTTAGCATCTCTGGATTACCAGATTCAAAACCTACTGAGAAACCGATACATCCGGAATCTCTCAATAAACCCATCAACTCTTCATCTACAGAAGCAGCTATAATTCCATTACTTGCTGAAAATTTTATATTCCAATTATTTGCAATAATTGTTCTTAAAAAAGCCTTAAATTCCTTCTTGAAAAACGTGGGGTCATCGTCTAGCAGTTCAAACTGTTCCACGCCTTCACCAATAAGAAACTTCATTTCCTTAATTAAATCACCAACGGCTCTAGCCCGTAACCCTTTCCCCATAAAGTCACGTACTGAGCAAAAATTACAGGCTGCTCGGCATCCACGTGTAAATTGTATTGTTCCAAAAGGAGATGGGTTATTTCCTATATCTCTAGAATATGGATTAAGAGATCCATATTTACAATATTCATTAATATCAATCAGCTTATAAGTATCAATTAGATCACCTTCTAACTTAACTTCCTCCAAATTTCCCGTTGTTGTATAGTTTTTCGATTTTGATCTAAAATGAATATCTGGCTGTGCAACTAGGTCACCTTCTCCAATTAGAGCACCGAGTAGATAATTAAGCTTGTTCTCACCTTCACCCTCAATTACAAAATGACAAAGATCATCAGCAATTAACTTCTCCCATTCATAAGTAGCAATCACCCCTCCAGCTAATGTAATGCTGGATTCTCTTGCGCGGGTTATCCGAATAGCTTGAAGTAGGGGCCCAATTCCAACGTCGAAAAGGCAAGAAAAACAGACCAAAGTGGGGGCGAGTTCGTCTAGTGAAGCCTCGAAAATCTGAGGCCAATCCACCGGGTCAAATGAATTATCGGTGTGAAACGCCTTGAGAATTTCTAAGTTAAGATCTAATACTTTGAGCTGAAAGTTATAATGCTTAATGGATTCACAAAGATACTGAATTCCGGTAGGAGGGAAGACATAGTAACCCTTAGTTAGTGCGATCTGCCTGTCAAAAGAAGTTACATCAAACTGAGGCAACTGAACAAAAAGAATCTTTCCATCAAATGGAATATTAGATGTTATTTCTTGACAATATTCATTAAAAACAGAGTTCTTTGAATGCATTCTTCTTTTTTCATTTGATGTCTAAATGGCCCTAATACAAAAATGATCGTCATTTAAACAATAAAACTTAATGATTTACTTATTGTTTAAAGGTCATTTAACGTAGCAAATATTATCTAAAAGTGCGCTCTAAAGTCATTAATAGGCAAAGTTAAATTTGTTCATGATGCTACCAATAGATCATCGAGTGTATTTTCTTTTGATTTCAAACTGCATTGTGTGGGTTTTGTGCGAAAATTAAGCTATACATTTAGTTGCTTGGAATGGGGGAATTTTGTACCATGGTTTGCAATACTTTATCTTCGACAGAGTATAGTTGTTCAAAAAATCAAATAACACTATAAGCCCTTTTCCTAAAAAAGGCTAACTGTCAGCGTCATAAAAATTCACATCAAAAAACTTAAAACATCTTTGATGTTGATCAAACCAAAGGTTTAACCACTTAAGCGAAATCAATCGGTCGAAAAAATTGATACCTAATAGAACTGTTTTGGTAAAAATTTTTTTTAATTTAAAAAAAAGAAACTACAAAGTAATTAATAGGGCGCTAGTCTATTTTATTTTTAATGTTTCAGGCATTTTTTTAGCAGTACCCATCATTATATTTTTATGGATTTTGAAACCGTTTTTCTGGGTCAAGTTGGGGAAATTGCATCATGGAAGACTCGGCCATTTGGCGTTGGAAACCGAAATTTTTTTAAGAAGATGCCAGCTAGATATATTTTCTAATCGTTTTTTTTATTACTTTTTATGTGATTCTCGAAACGTTGCTAATCTACCATTGCTTAACATGTTCAAAAGGGTGTTAAAAATTTACGAAAGTCGAATTCTCGTTTCTATTTTTGACGGTATGTTTCCCTTGTTAAAGAATACTCCCTTTTATCAACCTTTGGGGTTGCAAGATAACGAATATTTTGAGTTCAACAAGGCTAATCCATCCATTTGTTTTAGCCCCAAAGAAATTCAAAAGGGCCGGGAACTTCTAAAAAAGATGAATGTAGATTTTGACAATGACAGCTATATTTGTATTTTTTCTAGAGACAGTGCTTTCTTGGAAAAAACTATGCCCCACAATAATTGGGGTTACCATGATCGTCGTAATTCGGATATAGACAATTTCATTGAAGCCATCAAGTTTCTTATTGAAAAAAAGATGACAGTAATCAGGGTAGGTTCTGTTGTAAATAAACCAATTTCATATTCGCACCCTCGACTTATCGACTACTCCGTCTCCGAATACCAATGCCCATTTTTAGATATATTCTTTATGGGGACATGTAAATTTTTTATAGGAACACCATCAGGAATTAGTAATATAGCAACGATATTTGATATCCCGATGGCTAATGTTCAAATATCTGACTTCAACATAGTTCCATTTGGGAAAAACTGCTTATATATTCCAAAGAAGTTTAAGTTTACCAAAACAGGTCAGTATCTAAATTTTAAAAAAGGCAGAGAATAAAAATTAACAGCTAGTTCAAAAAATCTTCAAGAATTAGGACTCGAAGTGGAGGATAATAATCCGCAGGATATTCTTGAAGTTGCAAAAGAAATGGTAGCTCGGATGGAAGGAACATCTAAGTATTCCACTGAAGAAAAAAAAATGATGCGTGCATATAGAGATCTATGGGCTCAATCTAATTTAACTGGAAAAGATGTTCCGACCCCTATAGGAATTGAGTGGTTGAAGAAAAATAAGAGCTTGTATTTTTAAGAACAAATACACACTTTAAATTAAAGAAGGGACCAATCCTCTTATAAATTCAAGATGTTAGCATTGGACTTGGCACAACGATCAAGTTACAATCTTTAGTATCTTAATATACACATAAATTTAGGCGACATCTCGCCTTCCTACTTTGTAACCAAAAACTGGACCCTATAAAAACGCCTAATGCCGGATTTAAAAATTCTTATCACTGGAGGGCTGGGCTACCTCGGGGGACGGATCGCGGATTATCTGAAAAGGAATCACCCAGAATCAACAATTGTCTTAGGAACAAGCCGGAGAATTGCGAAAGTTCCGGACTGGGCAAAGTCTTTTCAAATTGTTCAACTGAACATCCTCAATCCGGCTTCGATCGAGAAAGCTCTTCAAAATGGTATTCATGCCATTATTCATCTGGCCTCTATGAACGAACACGACTCTTTCAACAATATTGAATCCGCCTGGGAAACCAATGCATTGGGAACACAATCTTTGCTGTCAACTTCAAGCCAAAATCAGATTACAAAGTTTATATATTTTTCAACATTCCACGTTTATGGGGATTGTAAAGATGAAATCACTGAAAACTCTCCAACCCGACCATACCATCCTTATGCTGCGACTCATCGAGCATCGGAAGACATGGTCCGTTTTCATCAAAACTATAAAAATATGGACGCATTGACCTTGAGATTGTCCAACGGTTATGGCTATCCTATGGATTCTGGAATCAACCGATGGACTCTGGTTTTTAACGATTTATGTCGACAAGCAATAACTTTGGGGAAAATGGTTATCAATTCATCTGGAAAGCAACATCGTGATTTTATTTCACTGCATGATGTTGCCGCTACGGTGGATCATTTTTTGTATGCGATCCCAGATAAGTGGGCGGATGGGCTATTTAACTTGGGCGGAGACTGTTCTCTTTCTATTGCCGATGTGGCAAACAAAGTTGCTACGGTCTATGAAAGAAAATATGGTAGATCAATCCCTATTAAAATCGCAGGAAATGACAATGGTGAGATTCATAGTCCGGTCCATTTCAGTATAGACAAATTAAAAAATACCGGTTTTCTTTTAACCGGAAACATGGATCAGGAAATCGAACGCACTCTTTCTTTATGTGAAAATTTTACAAAATGAATTTGAACACTTTTGCACACCTTAGCTCGAGAGGCCTTTCATGAAAGTAGTCATTCTTTGTGGAGGAGTCGGAACTCGCCTGCGCGAGGAAACTGAATTTCGACCAAAATCAATGGTCAAAATCGGGACAAAACCCATCCTCTGGCACATAATGAAACATTATGCCCGTCACGGATTCAATCAGTTTGTCCTTTGCCTCGGTTATAAGGGTGAGATAATAAAGGAGTATTTCTATCACTACATGCTACACAATAACGACGTCACTGTAAAACTGGGCCAAGACCGTCAAATCACTATCCATGAAAACAATCAAGTCGAGGACTGGGAGATCACCCTGGTCGATACAGGAGAAGATACTCTTAAGGGGGCAAGGATCCATAAAATCCAGAGGTATATTGACAATGACTTTATGGTCACCTATGGCGATGGTGTGAGTGATATCAATATAAGCAATCTGGTAGATTTCCATAAAAAACATGGCAAAATTGGAACGGTCACAGGAGTCAGTCCACGATCATCATACGGGCAGATTAAACAGGAAGACGGAAAAGTATGTCAGTTTATTGAGAAACCAAAAATTGAAGAAGGCATAATTAATGGGGGGTTTTTTGTCTTTCAAAATAAAATATTTGACTACCTCAATTCGAATAACGATTGTGATTTTGAAATTGGCCCGCTGGAACAACTAACTAAGGAAGGTCAATTGATGGTTTATCATCACAAAGGCGATTGGGCCTGCATGGACACCTACCGAGATTCTGTTTTCCTGAACAGCTTGTGGAGCAAGGGTAAAGCTTTTTGGAAAGCGTGAGATAGATTACGGAGCTACATAATTTATGTTTGAAAATATTTATCATGACCGCCGTGTTCTAGTTACCGGGCACACTGGTTTTAAGGGTTCTTGGATTTCCTCTTGGCTATTGGACCTGGGGGCCGCCGTGGCTGGTTTTTCGACAAACGCCCCGACTAAACCATCTCACTTTGAAGTATTACGACTCACCGATCGAATCGAGCATTTTGAAGGTGATGTTAGAAACAAACGTTCCCTCCAAAAAGCTATTGACAAGTTTTGCCCTGAAATAGTTTTTCATTTTGCAGCTCAATCACTCGTCCGAAAGTCTTATGAAGATCCCGTTCTCACTTTCGAAACCAACTCTACTGGCACGTTAAATCTACTCGAATGTCTTCGCAACCAACCTTCCATCAAAGCGGCTGTTCTGATCACCAGTGATAAATGCTATGAAAATGTCGAATGGCTTTGGGGTTACCGTGAAAATGATCGTTTGGGAGGAAAAGATCCTTACAGCGCTTCAAAGGCTTGTGCCGAATTAATCTCAAAAGTATATATGGAATCTTTTTTTAAAGAAAATAGGCCAAATATTGCCACAGCGAGGGCAGGTAATGTAATTGGTGGGGGTGACTGGGCGTCTGACAGGATAATACCTGACTGTGTTCGGGCATGGTCAGAAAAAAAACCTGTCATTACCAGGAACCCAAAAGCCACTCGACCATGGCAGCACGTTCTGGAACCCTTGAGCGGCTATTTAACTCTTGGGCAAAAACTCTTTTCGGGGAACTCTATATGCAAAAATCAATCTTTTAACTTCGGACCACAGGAAAAAGTCAACCAGTCAGTCGGCGATCTTATTTCCGAGATGACTCAATATTGGCTGGGAGCGGAATCGAAAGTTCAGCAAGATATTGATTTCAGTAAATCCGAATCAACCCTATTGAAGCTTAATTGTGAAAAATCTCATCAATTTCTCCAATGGCGTGCAGTGTTAAACTTTTCGGAAACGGTTCGCATGACAGGGGAGTGGTATCAAGTTTTTTACAATGAGAAACAAACCTCTATTATCGAAACTACAAGTAAACAAATCCAGGAGTACACAGAAAAAGCAACCCAGTCGAACCTTGCATGGACGCAATGAATGAACGAATTAGTTGAAATAGAAGGCGTTATCGTCCAACCGTTGAAACAGATTGCTGATAAGCGCGGACCGATCTTACACATGCTAAAAAATGACTCTAATTTGTTTAAACAATTTGGCGAAGTTTATTTTAGCGAAATACATTCTGGGCTCGTCAAGGCATGGAAACGTCACAAAAAACAAAGCCAAAATCTAGTGGTTCCTCTGGGGAAAATTCGGTTAGTTATTTACGATGACAGGTCCAACTCCAACACCCATGGAAAAATCGCACAATGCAAGCTCGGGCGTCCCAAGAATTATAGACTGATTCATATTCCTCCTATGCTGTGGTATGGGCTCCAAGAAATTGGAGGTCAAACATCCATGGTTGCCAACTGTACCGACCTGCCTCACGACCCTGAAGAAATAGAATCGCTATCCACTTATACGAGCCAGATACCATATCAATGGAAATCATGAAAATGAATCCGCCTACCTAACCTCGAAAATATTACTCTAAAATGCCCATACCTCAAGTTTCAGTAGTCACATCGGTCTATAACGGTGAAGCGTATTTGGAAGAATGTATCGACAGCATCCTGAACCAGACCTTTCAGAGTTTCGAATACATCATCCTTAATAACGGATCCACCGATGGCACTGCTAGGATTCTTCAACAATACACTGACCCTCGCATTCGTATTATTCATCAGGAAAACCTGGGGATCTCAAGATCTTTAAACAAAGGAATTAATTTATCGAACAGTAGTCTGATTGCGCGCCTGGATGCGGATGATTACTCATCGCCGCAAAGACTTGAGAAACAAATATCCTTTATGAAAAAATACACGAACGTGGTACTTTGTGGTTCACGACGCAAAGAACTATTAGGAAGCAAAATTCTTCCGTCAACGGTTCCGTTCGTTGAAAAGGATGAAGATATTAGAAAAACTGTAAGTTGTTTTAACCCCTTATCGCATAGCACTATTATGTTTAGAAAAAAACATTTCATTGAAGCGGGGGGTTATAATGACCAGTTCGAATACGCTCAAGATTACAATTTGTGGTTAAGTATGCTTGCCTTGGGAAAAGCCCATAACTTGAAAGATGAGCTAAGTGTCGTGCGCATATCCCAATCTTCAACGTCTAATCAGAATAGCAAAAAACAAAAACTCGAAGAACTACAGATCCGATGGAACGCTTTTCGAAAATTCGGAGGAAACCCAGGAAAAGCCATGTTTTATTCTGTAAGAAGTCTGGCGAGATTAATATTCCCATCCAAAACACATTTGAATCGATAATTAGGAACCGCCGTTGACCACCGCAACTATCAAGTGTGGCTAGTTAAGACAGCCCATCATTTTAAACACAAAAAGTAAGGTGACTTTGTTATCCACTAATAATTATGTTACAAAGAGGCTTCAACCCATAGAACAATATTTTTTCCTTACTATTAAATTTATCTACAATTTTAAATCCTAATTGGGGGTTTTAATAACTGATCAGAGATGACTTCAGGGATTACCTCTTGGTTTATTGCTCTACTAAAACAAACCAGAATTGCTATGGAACGTAATTTTTATATTATCGACAAGATGTTGGTCTTCACATTATTTTTATTCACGGCGTCTTCTATGTTTTCGATTAGCATCTCCCAAATCTCTGCAGGACTGGGGGGATTTCTCTGGTTATTAAGAGCTTATCTCACTAATACATGGAAAGAACAACGTTGGCCTCTAGGAATTCCATTTGCCTTATTTTGCCTTGCCAGCTTTATAGCAGTGGCTAACGCTTATGATGTAAGCTACAGCTACAGTTCTCTAAAAAAACTCTTGGAGTTTCTAATCTTTTTTTGGGTACTAAATTGTGTCCGGGAAAACAACTTAAGAAACTCTCTGTCCCTTACCCTAATAGCCTCTGCAACAATTGCAAGCTTATTTGGTTTTTATCAATTTTGGCAAGCATCTGAAGCTTTATCTCTGATAAAAACTATCCTGGCCTTTAGAGTCGAAGGAACACTAAGTAGTTACATGACGTTTGCGGGCCTCCTAATGATGGTTGAAATACTAGCCTTGGCATATGTCATTTTTGGTCAATCGGCACAAAAACTCATTTGGATATCCACTGGGATAATACTTTATTGTCTTCTACTCACTCACACACGCCAAGCTTGGTTTGGGTTTTTCGTAGGAATAATATTTCTGACCTTTTGTTGGAGAAAGAAATTTTTTTTATTTATTCCCTTTATTTTCATGGCAATTTTTTTATTATCGCCCGATCCAGTAAAAAAAAGAGTTTTAGAAACAACCACACAATGCCTAACGTATCAAGAGTGTCAAGCTAACAAATCTGCGCACTGGGAACTAGCAATGCGAACCAATCTCTGGCAGTTTGGATGGAAGGTTTTCAAAGATTATCCTGTGACTGGGTGTGGTTTTCGTTGCGTAGACTTAATCCACAATCAATATGTAGATCCATATCCTCATGAACATGGGAGTGTCAGGCATCTTAGAGGTATGCACAACAGCTTTATCCAAATTGCTGTTGATACTGGGATATTAGGTGCAGCTGCTTGGCTGGGAATTTGGGCCAGTTTCTTTCGATTTCTTTATCACAAGGCTATTATTTTAGAAAAAAATGCTGATGAACGTTGGGTTATCTTAGGAAGTGCCGCAGCAGTTCTTGCTTTTCTTGCAGCAGGCCTCTTTGAGACCAATTTCTATGACTCTGAAGTCGCAATGCTTCTTTATTTCATAATGGCATTACCTTTTGCTGGAACTCAAAATACTTCGGAAGCTGTTGCTGAAACATAAGTTCCATAGTGCTATTTCTTTCTGTAGAAGAGAGTTCGTCGCTGTTTGAGTTTACATGATTCGACCTAGCAAGAATGCATGAAAATAGAAACTCGAAAGACTTTAAATTTAAAAAGGGGGAGTGTTTGAGGGTAATTTTAAATATCTGTCCGCATTGATACTTTCATCAAAAGATTAAACAAGCCGATATAAAAAAATACTCCAAACAATTGGATGAGAAATATTTAAAAAAATTCTACTCGCTAACAGGTTAATTCATTAAATGAAAGAACCCGCGCTAAGCATAATTATTATTTTTCTGCTATACAACGCGCAATTAACCTGAATTAATTTTTTAGATTACATATCTTTAAAGAAAGCACCTGCGATAACACTGTTCCTCTTTATCACGTGAGACTAAACTAATGATCGGTTTTGAAACAATTGGCAACGCAACCATAATTTGCCACGATGGCAAGCCGATTCTCGCAACAGATCCATGGTTGACCGGCTCTGCATATTTCGGAAGTTGGGGACTACCCTATACTATCCCCGAAGAACAGTGGGGAAACCTTAAAAAGTGCGAATACATTTGGCTATCCCACGGCCACCCAGATCATATAAGTGTCGAATCCCTTGATAAACTCCGAGATAAAAAAATTTTACTGGCCAGCCACATCAGTAACCGTCTTCAAGACGACCTTTCTAACCTCGGGTTCAACGTATCTTCCCTAGAGGAACGGAAATGGATCAAACTTACTAAAAACCTCAGCATCCTAACGGTTTCTGATTATTTTCAAGATTCCATTTTGCTGATTAATATTAATGGGCACCTGCTGGTGAATATAAATGATGCATCGAATAAAGGTTGGGGGAAATTTGTACAAAATATCACTAAAAATTTTAAAAACCCTTTTCTATTCAAATTGTTCAGTTATGGCGATGCCGATATGATCAATTATTTTCTGGAAGATGGAACTAGAATTCCGCCGAAAGCTTCTTTAAAAAAACCAATAGGAGATCAAATCAATTTCTGGTCACGGTATTACGGAACAAAATCTATCGTCCCTTCAAGTTGCTTCCACCGCTATCAAAGAAAAGATAGTTCTTGGGCGAATCAGTTTACGACAAACGTTTCTGATTACACCAATCGCCTTGCGCCTGAATTCGAACTATATCCGGCTTTTATCAGATACAATCTTGAAACGAACCGATTTAAAGAAATTAACCCAAAAAAAAATATTGCTTTGTCTATTGATCCGACAGAATTTGGTGATAACTGGGAAGACTCTTTAGATTCGAGCGATACAAATGAAGTTGAACAATACATTAAAAAAATAGAAAGCCTAAAAGACTTCATTGATTTCGTCAATTTTCGAGTAGGAGGGAAAGACAACACTATAGAGCTTAGAACAAGGAATTTTAAAAGAGGTGTCACGTTCGAGGTCCCCCGTGGGTCCCTAATGACCACCGTAAAATACGAAATATTCGACGACCTTTTAATAGGGAACTTTATGAAGACAACTCTTCACGGTGATTGGCATAACAACAATCTATATCCCTATTTCACTCCATACGTAGCCAAGTACGCCGATAATGGGAAAGCTAAAACTAAAACCCAGTTAAAAAATTATCTAAAACAATACCGAAAAAAAAGCCCTGTCGAGTTCATTTATCACTGCTTTGAAAGGGAATCTGAAGAATTCGTCCGAAAATACATAGGAACTAACACCGAAGCCTTCGAATGGGCAAAAAAATTCTACCTGCTAATGAACACCTCCAAATCTACTGACAAGGTATGATATTTTTAATACTCTCAAGGTCTTATAAAAATAGGGCAGATATTGGAAATATTTTTTTATTATTGAACTCCAACTGATTAAATGCAAATGTAAAATTATAACTCCCCGATAATTAAGTAAGAAACCATTGTCCTGATTGGTTCTTTTTTCCGATAATCTTTTTAGGCCTTCCGTATAAAAGCTTGAGAAAAATTTACACAGGCAGTATTTTTTTGAACGTGAAAATTTAATAGCCATTAAAATAGGCCTTTATGAAAAAAATATTTCATATCAATGGGACCACCATACCGGGAGGAGGCCCTGAACATATTTTTCAGTTAATCAAACGGTTAAATCAAAACGATTGGGAAGTTATTATTTGTACGTTAAAAGACGGTTTGTATTGGGAAAAATTTAAATCGCTTAATATTAAAACTTACAATCTCGCTCTAAGAATTATTTCTTTAAAAACTGCATGCAAATTTTTCTTTATTTTGCGAAAAGAAAAACCAGATATAATTCACACCCACGGCAAAGGCCCTGGTTTATATGGAAGACTTATTGGTAGTTTTTTAAATATTCCTGTAATACATACTTTTCATGGCTTTCATTTTCAAGACATACCATTTTCTACTCGATGGTTCCATTTAGCAGTAGAGACCCTTCTCAGCCTATTTACAAATCACCATATTTTCGTAAGCGCTGGAGAAAAGAATAGGGCTCGTGTTTTAAAATTTCTGGACGAGGAGAACTCTACCGTCATTCATAATGGAGTAGATCACGAACATATCGACAGCCTTCCTATTACACGGAACAAAGCGCTCAAACTTTTTAAAAGTGAAAATTGGGAAAAGAATAAAATATTAGGAACTATTGCACGCCTTTCACCCGAAAAAGGAATTCTCTGTCTTTTAGCAGCTTTTTCTAAAACAATTAAGGAAATCCCTGATCTGAGATTAATAATAATTGGGGGTTACCCCGAAGAGCATAATGATTACTACCTAAAGGTAAAAAGTTTAATAGATAAAGAAAATTTAACTGATTATGTTCGTATTCTTGGATACCGGCAGGATACAGTCAAAATTTTAAAATGCTTTGATTTTTATATTTCATCATCTTTAAGTGAAGGCCTTCCCATAAGCATGCTGGAAGCATTCGCTTCAGGAATTCCAACCATAGCAACAGAAATCGCAGGAAATAAAGATATTCTTTGTAATTCAACCTTCGGTGTACTCGCTGAACCAGGTTCTCCAGAAAGTCTTCACAAAGGAATTATCAAAATGGTTCAGTTGACTCAAGATGAGCGCGATTTCTTTTCTAGGAATGGATATAATCGCATTAAAACTCACTTTTCAATCGATGAAATGGTTTTCAAGACCGATCTGTTGTACAAAAAAATAATAAAAGAAAACGCAATATCAAAAATGGTTAATTAGAAAATCATTGAACTCAAGGAGTTATTTTATAAATCCAACTCCATGGCTTTACTACATACAACCTCTATATACGATAATATCGAGTCAAACCACCATAACTCTCGCTAGAAAAACCTAGAATTTCTTGACCGTCAGTAGTTTCAGCATAGATACGGTCAATACGAGAAAGGTTCTCTCTTGTAATAGAGTTAAGAACTTTATTTTCATACCCTTCCACATCAATCTTCACAATATCTACATATTTCTGTTGAGTCAAAATCTCAGCCAAAACCTTATTTGCCAAAACCACATTAACCGTTATTATGTTTTTCGGGTCCCATTGGGAAAAATGTATGGCATCCCCTTTTATCAAACCTCCATACCTCCCCGTATCATCACAAGCAAAATCAAGACACCCATCTTCAATCCCAACAGCGCATTCTCTTAATTCATATCGCTCTTCAAATCCTTTCAAATTCTTCTTAAGTCTTTCAATATTTCGAGGTACCGGTTCAAATAAATATACTTTCACACCTTCGTTTCTTGTTAAAAAATAAAGGGCGCTTATCCCGATATTTGAACCAAAATCTACAACCACGGAGAGACTTTTAGGAGCCTTATAATCTAACTTTCCAAAACATTCTATGATTGTAATTAAGTCATGGTAACTAAATGCAGTCATACGCTGCAAACCTAATGGCGTACGTACATAAATATTTTCAGGATAATTACCCACCTCGAATACGTAGCGAATTAAAATTTTTAGTGGGCTTTTGAAATAAATAAAAATATTAACAAAAGCCAAGTAAAAAGATTTTTCAAACAAAGCCGCTGAAAAACTTTTAATCGAGTGTTGACTCACAAGTTGACTCGGTTCTCTTTAAATTAATAGAATTAGAAAATAAAACTTAATAAAGTTTATTACTTATTTTGTAAATGCCCTTTCCAAAACATACAACCACCAATACGCATTAAATAACGCCAGACAAATTAAAAAATCTCAAAGAATACTTTTATTCAACTCACATTGCTTTTATGCAATCAACAATTGATTTAGAAAAATCACTGACAGAATCTGCGCCTTGACCTAAAACTAAATTTTCTCCTCTTATCACCGGTGTATCAACACAGACAGTATTAAGGGATTCCAATTCTTTTCTTGTGTCTTCATCCTCTTGCACAGGAACTTCTCCTGTTACCAAAGAAGCTCTGACTAAAACAACAATAGCGGATCCCAAAGCTCCAATAATACTACCAAAACGGTAATGATCTGTAAGGATCTGGGGGACAATTGGATCATCCCAAAGAGACTTTTTTGCCCCTTTGCCACCTACTAAAATAACAGCATGATATTTGCTATCAACTCCAATTTGCTTATTCCAATCTACAATCATTCCGTCCGGCCGATATTTTTCTTTGTTCATGCCACGAGCTTCTTGACCAGACTTCGATAATACGACAACATTAGCCCCACATTGTTGCAAAACAGTTCTAACTCCGTTAAGCTCCTGCCCACAAAACTGACTTTTAGGAATAATAATTAAAATATTTGTTCTCGATAAATCACTCACGGTCTTCTTTAACAAAGTTAAATTTTAGTCAAAATAAAATACAACAATATAGCACTTCTGCTTATCATGATTTTACTTGTCAGGATTTTTCTAGCATTGAAGCAATTTAAATAATATACCTTTATTTTTTTATAAAAGATGGGAGCAAGTAACATGCCTCACAACCTTTCAATCGTTTTAGTCAAGCCAGAAATCCCAACAAATACGGGTTCTATTGGGCGACTTTGTTTGGCCACAAATAGCACACTACACTTAATTGAACCTCTTGGATTTGACATCAGTGATTCTAGAGTCAAACGAGCGGGCCTAGACTACTGGAAACACCTGCAAGTAATTCGACACAAAAGCTTTGAGGTATTTCTTAATTTCCTGCCAACTGACGCCTCGACTGTTTTGTTTTCGACAAAATCCAAAAATTCCCTATATACGAAGAAATTCGAGAAAGGGTCATACTTAATTTTTGGATGTGAAACTAAAGGCCTAGGGAAAGAATTGATCGACAAGTTTTCTAAAGACACTTTTAGTATCCCTCAGTATGACGATCGAGTACGCTCTCTTAATTTAGCTAATGCCGCAAGTATTGTTGTTTATGAAGCCATTCGCCAATTGGGGTACTGATCGGATCATAAAAATATTGACTTAAGTATAATTCCTATAAGTCAGAATCTACCAAGCCATCTTCATCAAACATTTCTTGTAGCATTTTTTGATCGTGACTTTGAGTAAACTCCTCTTTTTTTCTATTAATAAAATTATTAATTCGTTGAAGGACCTCATCTGAAAGATTTCTCATGCTCACATGAGTCATCGTCAACTCTCTCCCAAACTGTTCCAATAGCGTACCAAAGCAAGTATTTAAAAATGGAGTGAGAACCAATTTCACACCCTCAAAGTCTAACTCCACGCTGAAACCTTTTATCAACTCAGGTCTTATCAAATTTAGAACCTTTTCTCCATCGTCAATCGAAGAACAGTTTTCCCCAATCGCCTTTCCTAATAACACTCGTAAAGCCATAAAGTCCTTAAGTATGAATTTTTATCAATTTAAATTTTATCATAGTAAAATAGCTGCCATGAAAAATTTAATCAAAATGATCGATATATATTTAATTTATTTTCATCGATGAAAACGAAGCTCCGTTAGAACTTTTTTAAACATCACTAATTCTAAAAAATGTACTGTTTAAGTCAACTATGGATAGAGAATCCCAAGCTCATAAAAACATTTCAAAAAATACAAAAGATACTTGTGAAAAAGCTATTTTAATTGGCATTGAATTTTTGAATAATGGTTCTTCGCCTTTAGATAACAAATTAAAAGAACTAAACGGGCTAGCAGAAACTGCACATTACAATGTCATTTCAATAGTTTCTCAAAAATTAACGCGGATTAACCCAAAGTCCTTTATTGGGAAAGGAAAGGTAGAAGAAGTCGCTCAGCTTATTCGACATTTTTCCGCAGATATTGTTATTTTTGATGAAAACCTCTCTCCTGCTCAAAATAGAAACCTGGAAAACATATTCAAATGCAGGGTTATTGATCGATCATGGCTCATATTAGAAATATTTGGCAACCACGCACGTACCCGCGAAGCCAAAGCCCAAGTTGAATTAGCAAGCCTAAAATATGCCCTTCCCAGATTAACCAAAATGTGGGGACATCTTTCTAGACAGCGCGGTGGTATTGGAATGAAAGATGTTGGAGAAACTCAAATCCAACTAGATAGACGCCTTATTCGGGATAGGATCGCAAAATTAGACCGAAAGCTAAAACAAATTGATCTTGAAAAGACAACACAAAGAAAAAATCGACGAGATATTTATAAAGTAGCCCTCGTTGGTTATACAAACGCTGGAAAATCTACTCTTATGAATCAGTTAACCGGGGCTGAAACGTTGGTAGAAAACAAATTATTTGCCACTTTGGATTCAACAATTCGAAAAATAAAGAAAAACTTTCCCTATCCTGTTGTGCTTTCAGATACCGTTGGGCTCATCGATAAACTCCCCCACGATCTCATCGCTTCTTTTAAAAGTACTTTAGATGAAGTTAGAGATGCAAATCTACTTATCAAGATGGTTGACATGAGTGACCCTAATGCCAAACGACAAATTCAAACCACCAATAATGTTATTAATGAGCTTGGTGTAGAAAATACTGATTCACTTCTCGTTTTCAACAAAGTAGATAAAATTAATGACCCAGAAATTCTCGAATCAGAACTTCAACGAAATCCAAAAGCTATCATTATTTCTAGCAAAAATGGAACTGGTCTTGATGTACTTCGCAATGCAATAATTAGTAACTATGAAAGCAAACTTTCCTCTCATCAAATTACCATTAAATACGAGCAAGCGATGCTTATTCCACAAATAAGAAAATATGCGGTCATAGTTAAATCAGACTACGAGGACACATTTATTACTTTGGATTTAAGACTACCGCCAGGAGGCAAAGAACAAATTGAAAAACTTCTCAAGAATACCAATCAAACCGAAAAAAGCGAGGCTAAGGAATAGGTTTATTAAACTGTCAAATAATAATCAGCTTAGCATGGTTTATGGCGACTCTCTTTTTCCCATAAGTCTTTTTAAAAAAGATATCTACCTTTAAATTATCTTCGCTACCGTCTCGTTTTATAATGATTCCTGCTCCAAACTTAGGGTGCAATACCTTTGTACCCACAGCATAAGAGATCTCTTGGTTTTCACTTACAGATGAGGGGGCTGGAATTTCATTAGCTCCATATTCAGTGGGCATTGACCTTTGGTAAGAAGGCACTTCCATTNGGCTCTTATTAATTATCACATCCGAAGGAATTCCCATTAAAAACTGTGAGGGTGGGTAATTGAAGGTACTACCATAAATCCTTCTCATTCTTGCATTACTAACGCAAAGCTTTTTTTTAGCCCGAGTGATACCGACATAACACAGTCGTCTCTCCTCTTCATATTCTTCTAGATCAGACATCGAACTAGCATGAGGTAGAAGCCCGTCTTCTAATCCAATAATATAAACTGAATCATATTCCAACCCCTTGCATGTATGAAGAGTCATCATTTGTAAAACACCACGGGAATCATCTACCGAATCCGCATCAGAAACCAATGCTGTTGTATCTAAAAATTGTTGTAAGGTCTCCCCCTTCTCTTCTGATTGTTGAATAGCAGTATAGAGCTCGTTTAATGTGGCCATACGATCTCTACTTTCACGGGTATCTTCATTTTTTAACATGGCTGCATAACCCGTACGCTCAACAACCTCTTGGAAAAATTCAACTAATGCAGCATTATCATAAAATGGACGTAACCCATCCATGATCTCAAGAAAACTTATAATCTTGTTCTTCGCTCCAGAAGCAACAATTCGAGAATGGCTAACCTGACGCAAACCTTCCATTAAAATAATATTTTTCTCCTCACTAAATTTTTCTACCTTGGCTAGTGAAGTCTTACCAATCCCACGGGTAGGAACATTGATAATTCGGCGAAGCGAAACAGAGTCTGCCGGATTAATAATCACCCGAATAAATGCGAGAATATCCTTGATTTCTTTACGTTCATAAAACCGAAATCCTCCAATCAGACGGTAAGGAATATCAGATTCCCTTAAAGCTTCTTCCATTGCGCGAGACTGTGCGTTGGTACGATAGAGCACCGCCATGTTGTTAAACAAAATCCCTTCTTCCTGGTTATGCCTTACAATAAATTCGCATACAGAACGCGCTTCATCATTTTCATCTTCAGCCCGATAGTAAATAATTGGAGTGCCCTGTTCATTCTGAGTCCAAAGGGTTTTTTCTTTTCGGTTTCTATTTTCCGATACCACTCCAGCCGCGGCCTTAAGAATAACTTGGGTTGAACGATAATTCTCTTCGAGCTTAATTACACAAGTATTTGGAAAATCCTTTTCAAAGTTTAAAATATTCTCTATATTAGCCCCTCGCCACCTGTAAATACTCTGATCATCATCTCCCACTGCACAAACGTTGTTATGTTTTGACGCAAGTAGACAAACCAATTCGTATTGTGTCGCATTTGTATCTTGAAACTCATCAACCAGAATTTGCTGAAACTGATTGCTATACCGCTCTAAAAAAGGTTTTGATTCTTTGAGCAGGCGAACTGTCATTATCAGAAGATCGTCAAAATCTAAAGCATTGCTTGTTTTCAAGCTATGTTGGTATAAAGGATAGACTTCGGCCGCTTTCATTTTGGCCCCAAAAGGAAGAGTATCTGAATCTATATCTGCTGGAAAAATAAAATCATTTTTAAAACCGCTAATATGATTCAATAATGTCTTTGGAGGAAATGCTTCCGCTTCGATATTAATTGACTTCATACATTGTTTAATAAGAGATAACTGGTCACTCGCATCATAAATAATAAATTCCCTGGAATAATCTAATTCATTTATATGTTTTCTAAGAAGTCGAAGGCAAAAGGAGTGGAACGTACTAATCCAGGGAGAAGATAAACCATCACCCGAAAGCATTTTAAAAACACGCTGCTTCATTTCACCAGCAGCCTTATTTGTAAAAGTAATGGCAAGAATACTATCCGGATTCATTCCCTCTTGGATTAGGTTCGCAATCCGAGATGTAATCACTCGCGTCTTACCCGAACCCGCGCCAGCCACCACTAATAATGGCCCTTTATCATGTCGAACTGCTTCTAATTGTTGAGGATTTAATGATTCAAAATTCATACGATGAGTCTATTCTTAAAGGCCTTTTCACAAAAAAGAACGGCGCTCTTTCGAACACATCGAAAAAACGCCATTCAATAACTGCTTAAACTTACATTGTTTTTTAGATCAAGAAAAGCTTAAAATTCACCCCCACCTAGCTTAATTGTTTAACTCATCACATTCTCTGGAAATGGTTTTAGAATAGCTTCTACTCTGATAGTTTTCCCTTCACGCACCAGCTTAATAGAAATCTCTTTGCCGGCAGGTGTATAAACTACCTGTTTTGGAAGCGTTCTTGAATTGTTAATTGTGTGACCATCAAATTCTACAATTACATCGTTCATTTTTAATCCAGCTTTGTAAGCAGGGCTATCAACAACTACCTCTCTAACAAGAGATCCCTGATCAACCCCTAATTTTAGAGACTCTTTATCCGTTAGACTAATGTCTTGAACTGATACACCAAGCCAGCTGCGAGTCACCTTTCCATGAGCCTTTAGTTCGGGTATCAATTTTTTTGCCAAGTCTACGGGAAGCGAGAAACCGAGCCCCTGACCCATCTGCATAACAGCAGTATTGATACCTACTACTTCACCCTGAGTATTTATAAGAGGGCCACCACTATTACCAGGATTAATCGGTGTGTCAGTTTGAATAAAATCATCATATGGTGTCGCACCAAGTGATCTGCCTTTGGCACTAACTATTCCTACAGTGACTGTTAGATCGAGCCCAAATGGACTTCCAATAGCCATTACCCAATCTCCCGGTTTTAATTCGTTCGAATGTCCAAGAGGAATCACCGGAAGAGGATCGGGGGAGTCTATTTTTATAATAGCCAGATCAGCCACTGCATCCATTCCGATTATTTTTCCCTTAAACAGTCCACCAGTGGATAATGCAATCTGTACTGAATCTGAATTTTCTATCACATGAGCATTGGTCAGGATGTAACCGTTCTCATGGATTATAAACCCAGACCCCTCCCCTCTTTGTCGAAATTCCTTGGATCCATGCGGTTTCATTTGAGGAGGAGTCATACGTGGCATACCGTAAGGAGAATTACCATACGGGGAATTACTATATGCCTTTGTAACTTTTTTCATTGGTTTAACATTAACTACTGCAGGGCTTAGTTTTTCCGCTAAAACACGGAAAAGTGTTCCACCAACAGGAGAAACGTCTTGATTGGCTATCGTTGTTTTTTCAGTCCAAAGTTTTTCAACACTGGCCACACCAGAGCCTAAACAGAAAAATACTACCGTAATAGCCGTTACCAGCAACACACCCTTCTTAACCCAATTACTTGAAGTGTTCATAGGTTTTTCCTTATTAAAATTATGCAGATATATTTTTGTTATAGGAAAATAATAACACCTTGGTCCGCTTTCTATATTAAATGCGAATTAAAATTAGATTAAGAATTTTTGATTAAGAATTTTTGATTAAGAAATTTTTATTATATACAGAATACAGAGGAAAAACTTTTGGGGCTTGAACCTATATAAGGCTATTAAAATTAAGACGGGTAAGCGCGAGAACTTTAAACAAGGTGCTCCCACACTACTGAGGCGAGAGCTTCTGTAAAAAGAGGTGAATGATTTAACGATTCCGTGCGGAATAGCGTTATATTTTTTGATTTAGCGTATTCGGCAAATTCAATATCAATATCGTACAAAATTTCGACGTGATCTGACACAAAACCCACAGGAATCATCAATACTGACTTTGATCCAATTTTAGCAATGCGATCTAGAACACTTTCAACGGTAGGACCAAGCCAAGGAACAGGAATCATTCCCTGGCTTTGATAAGCTTGGTACCAACGATAAGGTTTAATTTTTTCTACAATTGCCTTGACCGTACTATCGTATTCTTTATCATAAAAATCACCTAGTTCAAGCGATTCTGCTGGGATACTATGAGCCGTAAAAACCGTATGAACTTTTTCGTATCCAAGTGTGCGTATTTTATCCATTGCTATATTGTATTTTTCGACAAATGCATCTATGAGACTGGGCTGATTCGCCCAACTCCCTATCAATTGAACTGGAGGAAGGTCTCCTTTTGAATTTTTTTCTAGAGTCGTCATTAAATGCATTGAAATAAAGCTTGGTACTCCAAGTGCTATATTGAGGGGCGAGGCATAAGGCAAGAATTTTTTCTACCCCGTCTTCTAACATTTGCTTAACTACATCTCGAATATAGGGAGCCCAGTTTCTCATACCAATATAAACCTTAAAGTTCCCTCCGTGCTGATTGAGAAATTTCTCTAATTCTTCAGCTTGGCCCTTGGTAATTTCAAGCAATGGGGAACTACCGCCGATAGCTTCATAACGATCTCGTATTATCTGAATCACTTCGGGGGAGGAATCTGTGCCACCGCGAATATTTTTAAGATAGAGAGGAATGTCATCGACACTGGTAGGAGCGCCGTGAGCCATAAGAAAAACTGCTGTCTTACCAGGGGATAATGAACTTTTACTCATGCTGATATTCGTGCACCATATCAACCACTGCTTTTACATGATCTACTGGAGTATGTTGCAAAATTCCGTGACCTAGGTTGAAGATATGTCCTGAACGACCACTCACTCGTTTCATAATATCACTAACTCTCTCACGGATAATAGGTATGGGGGCAAATAGGAGCGTAGGATCAAGGTTTCCTTGTATTGAACGATCATGTCCAATTTTGTTCCATGCGTCGTCAATGTTGATTCTCCAGTCAAAACTAATTACATCACCGCCCGCCTGAGAAACCGAATCTAAAAGTGTTGATGTCCCTGTAGTGAAATTTATGATTGGAACCCCTGTTTCTTTTAGCTTGCTAATAATCCTTCGCGTGTGAGGCATGATATATTTTTCGTAATCTTGAGGACTCATGCAACCTACCCAGCTATCAAAAATCTGCAACGCCTGAGCTCCTGCTTTGACCTGCATTGTGAGGTAGTCAACTAGCATGGTGCATACTTTATCCATCAGCAAATCCCACAATTCTGGAGTTTCAAACATCATAAGTTTCGTAGTAGTAAAATCTCTTGATTTACCACCTTCTATCATATAACTACATAGAGTAAAGGGTGCTCCTGCAAACCCTATTAGTGGCATTTTCCCAGAGATTTCCTTTCGCACCTGACGAATAGCATCGCCAACAAATCCTAGATCTTCTTCTGCGTTAACGGGACGTAATTTTTCAATATCTTTTTGATTTTTCACCGGACGTGGAATGACTGGACCATCTCCAGCCGTGAACTCCAATCCAGTACCCATGGGCTCCAATGGCAAAAGAATATCAGCAAATATTATCGCGGCATCAACTCCCAGAACGTCCAGTGGTTGCAATGTAACCTCTGTAGCAAGTTCTGGGTTTTTACACAGCTCCAAAAAAGAATACTTTTTTTTTAGATCTCTGTAAGCTTTCATATAACGCCCTGCTTGGCGCATAAACCATATAGGCGTTACATTGGTTGACTCTCCTCGACAGGCTTTCAAAAATATAAACTCGTTGTCTTCTATCATGTTTCCTAAATATTTTTTGGGAGTGAAATAATTGGTAGATTATAGGTAGGTGAGAAACGATAATCAATCGCTTTCTTATTTGTCTTTCCGTTCACTATAATGGTGTTGTACAAGATTTATCTCATTTTTAACAATGTCCTCTTCCTCATTCATTAAAGTTTTATTTAATATAGGTAACGCTTTTTTACCGAGTAGTTCACCTAATGCCCAAACGACATGAGCGCGGATGAGCGGCTCATGATCAGAAAGCGCATCAATTAGAGGACCAACCGCAGAGAGATTGCCGGAGTTTCCAAGAGCCACTGCAACATTTCTCAATAAGCCTCTCCTTTTTGTCCTTTTTACGGGGCTTTTTTTGAAACGCTTTCTAAAAGCCCCATCATTTAAACGCATCAGCTCAATAAGCTGAAAAGAACCATCTCGCGCACGAAATGCTTCCTCATCTGTCTTCACAGCAAACGAGTTCCAAGGACAGACGATCTGGCAATCATCACAACCATAAATATGATTTCCCATAGCCTTTCTAAATTCTAATGGAATAACCCCTTTAAGTTCAATGGTTAGGTATGAAATACACCTTCTCGAATCCAAGATGTAAGGAGCAACTATTGCCTGCGTGGGACAAATATCTATACAACTCCTGCAAGTACCACATTTATCCAATGAAGGTTCTGAAGGTTCCATGACAGCATCAACTAGTATTTCGGAAAGAAAATAATAAGACCCAACACTCTCGGTAATCAAATTGGTATGCTTACCAATCCAACCCAACCCCGCGTTTTTTGCTAGCGATTTTTCTAAAATTGGACCGGTATCGACATATGGCTTGGTTTGACACCCGATAAATTCTTTCTTTATTTTGTCTTCTAATTTTTGATGTCTTTGAACCAGCACATCGTGATAATCTTCATTAAGGGCATAAAGTGAGATATCTCCGTATTCTTTATCATTAACAAACTCCATCCCTTTATCCGCAGTTAAATAATTTGTCCTCAGACAAATAACTGATTTAACCCCAGATAGAACTAGATCTAAGTTAGAACGTTTTTCGACATTATGGCGCATATACGACATCTCGCCTTCATAACTTAAACTAAGCCAATTCTTATATTTTTCGACAGATTTGGTAGGCACCTCTCGAGTCACACCAAATCCATCAAAACCTATTTCTTTCGCAAAGCGTTCTATTCGTAATGTTTTTTCAGTGACTGTAGTCATTTTCTATAATCTGCAAGTAAATATTTCTGGTCGTGGACTTCAATTTACATTCCCATTATAATTTATCCATTAAATATATACTTTCTCTCAGTTCAATATAATTAAAAATTGATCTAATGAATAAGACTGGATTTATTTTTCATCCTCAATACCTTCAGCACGATACAAAATCACACCCGGAAAACTCAGGACGGTTGGAAGCTATACAAGAAAAAATAAAACCATCGAAAATATACCCCCATTTGCATTTTCCAGAACCCCGTCGCGCCATTGACGATGAGCTTAACCAAAATCATAATCTTGATCATATTAACCATGTCCGTAACAGTTGCCGGGATGGCGAGCAAAATCTAGATGGAGACACTGTTATTTGTACAGAATCTTGGGATGCTGCTGTTTTAAGTGCAGGAGCTGGCCTAACAGCTATTGATAAAATTATATCAGGTCAACTAGACAACGCTTTCGCCGCCGTACGCCCGCCAGGTCATCATGCAGAAAAAGATCGTTCAATGGGATTTTGTTTGTTTAATAACGTTGCTATCGCCGCTCGCTACGCGATAAAAAAATATGAACTAAACCGAGTGTGTATTTTTGATTGGGATGTTCACCATGGCAATGGGACACAACATTCTTTTTATTCCGATCCATCCGTCCATTATAGTAGCATCCACCAATACCCGTTTTATCCAGGAACTGGTGATAAAATTGAAACCGGCACCGGAGATGGACTAGGAACAACTCTCAACTTCCCTCTCGAAGCCTTTTCCGGAGATTTGATCTATTTGGACATTATCGAAAATAAACTTATACCAGTAATTCAAAATTTTAAACCCGATCTAATAATTATTTCTGCCGGATTCGATGCGCATGAAGGGGATCCTCTTGGTCAAATGAAAATTTCATCCGATTGTTATCGTAAAATGACCTTGATGATTTTAAAACTGGCTGAGGAGGTTTGCGATGGGAGATTACTTTCTATGCTAGAGGGAGGTTACAATCATAAAGCCTTAGCTGATTCTGTTTTTGAACATGTTAACGCTTTGCTAACCGGACCGTGATGGAGAAGCACTAAAAAAATATTGGGAGCGTAGATCCATTTTTTACCCTCAAGATTAATTAAACTTTAAAGGTAGAATCGATCATAACAGAATTTTGTTTAAACTTCCTCTCCCACCAAAAAATCATGACCCTGATTGAAAGAAATAAAATTAATCGCAGGATAGCTATCCTTTCTTTGATAGTTGCTCTTGGGGTGGTTCTACACCCCTTAGAAGTACTCATCCCCCTACCTTCCCCGTAGATAAAACTAGGTCTTGCCAATGTGATGTCTCTCGTTACACTTATATTTTTTGGTCTTCGCGATGCAGTTACGGTTACTCTGCTAAGGATAATGCTGGGCTCTATTATTGGTGGAACATTTCTAAGCCCGATATTTTTTCTGAGCTTATCTGGAGGAGTAATGTCAGTATTTGTAATGTCTTGGGTATATTTCTATGGTAAAAGTCCGTTCAGTTTGGTCGGGGTAAGCGTTTGTGCCGCTTACACGCATACTCTCACAACTGTTATATGTGTCTATTTTTTCTGGGTTCAGCAGGAATTCATCTTTAAACTTTTACCAGTCTTTTTTATGTTCACACTTATTGCGGGTATTCTTACAGGGATCATTGAAAATTTCATTGCTAAAAAACTGACGGAGAGGGAATTCGTTTAAACAATTAAATTTAACAAAAATAACTGCGTTTTCCTTCCATGTTAAACATGAAGTGTCATAAATATACCTTGCGATTTTACATTCTGAATTTCCCTATTTCTTTAATAATCCCAAACGCTTAACTATTTTTTGGACAGCTTCGGAAACCTCTTTTACGCTTATGGTCTCAAGGCATTCTGGTTTTTGGTGTAAAGAAGCTTCACATTCCTTAAAAAAACGTTGACTACAAGGAGAGCATGAATAATTTCGAGTCACTACTTCTTGTTTTTTAACATCAGTAAAAGGCCCTGTAGTGGCCGCGTGTCCTGGACCAAAAATACCCACTACTGGTGTGCCTACAAGCGAAGCTAGGTGTAATAACCCACTATCATTACCAATGAATAGCTGACTTACCTTAAGCAATTGAGTGATCTCAACAAGATCAAGTTTTACAACGATCGCCATATTGTCTGGAGAACAAAATGAACTAATCCTTTCAAGTAATAACTTCTCCTCATGAGTGCCTAGAAGGACAATTCTTACTGGGTAAGCTTTGATGAGGTTTTGGCAAAGTATACCGAAGCGGTCAGCATGCCAAGCACGCTCAATTTTTGATGCTCCCGGGTGAATAGTTATTAATAAATCTTTTCTATCCACCCCCACTATGCGGAGAATCTTCTTCGAAATCATACTACGGTTAGTCCATTTAGAATCGTAGCGATCGGGAGTTAATTCTAAATTTACTGGAGAAAGAATTTTGTGAAAATAATTGACACGATATAACGTTTTTTTTCTTTTTGAGTAACTGGAATAGAGTGAGTTAACAACAGTTGGCGCCCATCTGTTCGATATCCAATACGTACTCTTGCTCCCGTAAGCATCAACATAAATGCAGCATGAAACGAATTAGGAAAAATAATTCCAAGGTCAAATTTGTACTTTCTTAATCCGAGCGCGTAACTACATTGCTTGATATAACCATCTGCTTTATTTTTCGGAAACTGTAAAACGGTATCTACTACCGCCTTGTGACTAGATAATAATTGACCAGTAGGAAATTTTATTATTGCAGTGACCCTAGTATTTGGATAAATATCACGTAAAGTCTGCAGTGCTGGAAGAGCTAGCACCACATCACCAATCCAACTCGGCATCCACACTGCAATATGGGAAATTTCTCCTTTATTCGATATAGCTTTGTCTTGCATAAATTCTTAAGTTTTTATAAATAAAATTCATTATTTTTTCCGGAAAATTTTTGCACCCAATCTATAAAGTTTTTGCTCTATATCAGAATACCCTCGGTCAATATGGTAGATACGAGATATGACAGACTCTCCTTTAGCCGCCAATGCAGCTAACACGAGAGAAGCACTTGCCCGCAAGTCAGTCGCCATGAGTGGTGCCCCACTTAATTCTTTCACTCCACTCACAACGGCTGTTCGGCCTTGTATAGTTATATCTGCGCCCATACGCTTCAGTTCAGCCACATGCATAAACCTGTTTTCAAACACTGTTTCCAAAACAATGCTCTTTCCTTGTGCAAGTGTCATTAAAGCCATAAATTGAGCCTGTAAATCTGTTGCAAAACCTGGATGAGGTTGTGTCTTTATATTAACTCCGTTCAATTGACCATCATAAATTACGCGAAGGCTTGTCTCACCTTCTTCTACGATCAATCCAGACTGCCTGAGTTTTAAAGTTAAGGATTCTACTTGTTTTGGTATACAGTTGGTTATCTTGACATCACCCCTCGTGATCGCAGAAGCAATCATGTAGGTACCCGTTTCTATTCTATCCGGGAAAATATTGCAATTAATTGGTTTTAGCGACTGAACCCCTTGAATTGTAACAAGGTCTGTTCCGTGACCTTTTATTTTTGCCCCACTTTGATTCAATACATCTGCAAGAAACACTACTTCAGGTTCTTTAGCAACATTTTCAAGAACTGTTTCTCCGTCAGCCAAGGTCGCGGCCATTATCAAGTTAGCAGTTCCTGTTACTGTAACTGTATCGAAATAATATCTTACCCCCCGAAGACGCTTAGCTTCCCCATAAATATACCCCTGCACTAAACGTATCTTTGCTCCCATACCTTCCAAACCTCTTATGTGAAGGTCTAGTGGTCGTGCTCCTATAGCACACCCTCCTGGAAGAGATACTTTAGCTCGACCCAACCTCGCTAGAAGCGGACCCAACACAAGACAAGATGCACGCATTGTAGAAACAAGCTCATAGGGGGCCTCAAAATTATTTATACCGGTTGCATCAAAAAAGATACGACCCGCATTAAATTCTTCAGTGCAACCACCCAAGCCATTTAACAGGTGAAGCATGGTGGTTACATCACGAACTTGGGGAACACCATCAAGCTTATTTTTCCCCGTGGTTAAAATCATTGCCGCCATGATCGGCAGAGCTGCATTCTTGGCTCCACTAATCTCTACCTCACCTTCAAGACGTCCTCCTCCTTTTATAACTATTTTATCCATATATTTTTTTTCTCGCGGAAACAACACGGTCATATCCACTATAGTCCTGAATAACTTTGATTTCTTCGTACTGATCTTCCTCGTAAAACAAACTAGTTACCTCCTTTGCTTGTGTTTCTCCAATTTCAAGAACAACCGCACCACCTTCCTTTAGATAATTCAGTGCCTCTGGAATTATTCGCTTATAAAAACTTAACCCGTCATTACCCCCATCGAGGGCACTCCGGGGTTCAAAATCAATCACATCTGCCATAAGGTCATTTAAGCGTGATGTTTGTATATAAGGTGGATTGGATACGATACAATCATAAAGAACTATTGGTAGCTCTAAAAAAATATTGCTCTTAACAAAATCAATCTTATCAGTGACCCCGTGGTTTTCAGCATTTAACCTAGCCACATCTAACGCCTCTAAAAAGTAGTCGGTTGCTGTCACTCGACAATTATGAATTTCCTGCGCTGCGACCACGGCGATAGCTCCTGATCCAGTTCCGATCTCCAACAAACGTAGCGGCAATTCATCTGGATTTTTATGGTTTAGTAAAAGTAGAGTTTCAACAAGCGTTTCTGTTTCTGGTCGCGGGATTAGAACGTCAGGTGTGATTTTAAAGTCTAAAGACCAAAACTCCTTTTGCTCTATAATATAGGCTACAGGTTCCCGGAGAACCCGGCGATCTACAAAGTCACATAAAATAGTTTTTTCAGGTTCAGTGAGAACCTGCTCTGGCCTACGATAAATTTCTTCACGGCATAATTTTAAGACTCCGGCAAAAAGTACTTCGGCCTCCATGCGTGGAAAATCAATTCCTGCCTGATTTAGGCGGCCTATTGACCAGTTAAGTAATTCTTTCATTGATTATCTACTTCAGCCGATATCATGTATAATTAACTCTGAAGAAAGATTAATTACCTTTCTTTAGAGCTTCCGTTTGATAATAAACTGTAAGCGCATCAATAATTTCATTAAGTTCACCCTGAAGAACTAGAGTCAGTTTATGTAAAGTCAAGCCTATGCGATGGTCTGTGATTCGCTCTTGAGGAAAATTATAAGTTCGGATACGTTCACTCCGATCCCCTGATCCGACCTGCTGTTTTCTCTCACGGGCGAGCTCATCTTGTTGTTTACTTTGCTCAAGATCATATAGCCGTGCACGAAGAACCTTCATGGCCTTATCTTTATTTTTGTGTTGCGACTTCTCATCTTGGCAAGTAACTGTCAAGTCACTCGGCATGTGGGTAATACGAACTGCCGAGTCCGTAGTATTGACGCTTTGACCACCTGGGCCTGAGGATCGAAACACATCTATCTTCAAATCAGATGGATTGATCTTGATATCGACATCATCAACCTGTGGCATAATAGCTACAGTTACTGCCGAGGTATGCACTCTACCCTGGGTCTCTGTTTCTGGAACTCGCTGAACCCGGTGAGTTCCTCCCTCATATTTTAATTTACTATATACTCCCTTACCTTGAATATTGATGATAACTTCCTTAAATCCACCTTTACCCGTTTCACTCTGACTCAGAATTTCAGATTTCCATTTCTTTGCTTCGGCATAACGGGTATACATACGAAATAAGTCCAGAGCGAACAGCGAGGCTTCCTCACCCCCCGTACCAGCGCGAACCTCCATAATAACACTTCGTTCGTCTCTGGAGTCCTTTGGCAAAAGCATTATTTTTATCTTTTGCTCCAGTCCTGCCATCTTTGTTTGTAGACCGAGAATTTCCTCACGTGCCATAATTAAAATTTCCTCGTCAGTCTCCTCCTCCAATATTTGCTGATTTTCTTTCAATTCATCTTGTTTTTTTTTGTACGCACGATACTCGACTATAACTGGAGCTAATTCGGATTGTTCGCGAGCATATTGCTGAAATTCGTGCTGCCTAGCAATGATCTTGGGGTCACTCATTTGACCATTCAAATAGTCATATCTTTTTTCTACTTCTTCTAACTTTGCAAACATAATTAAGTATTTGTAAAAGAACGGAGGGAAATTTTTTCCTTGCCAGTAATGGCAAATGACTAAAAAAACTGGACGGACAGAGAATGAAAGGAAGCTATTCGAGGGCAGTTGCTTTGTCGGATTGCTGAGTCTTACTCTTGCCATACTTGCGGTTGAACTTTTCAATTCGTCCCGCCGTGTCAACAAGTTTTTGCTTGCCCGTATAAAAAGGGTGACAGTTAGAGCAAATATCAATATGCATATCTTTTACCGTGGAATAAACCTGAGTCTCATTCCCACATGCACACCTGACTTTCGTTTCAAAGTAATTTGGATGTATATCTGTCTTCATAATATTAGAGTTTTCTTACACTTTAAGAATTCATAGTTGACATAAACTCAGCATTCGTTTCTGTTTCCTTCATCTTTTGCAAGAGAAGGTCCATGGTATCATGAATACCCATCGGCAGCAAAACCTTCCTTAAAAGCCATATTCTCTGCAAATCTTCTGGAGGTAAAAGAAGTTCTTCTTTACGCGTTCCAGAACGATTAATATCAATCGAAGGAAAGGTTCTTTTGTCTGCCAGTTTTCTATCAAGAACGATTTCGAGATTACCTGTACCTTTAAATTCCTCAAAAATAACATCATCCATCCTACTACCAGTATCGACAAGAGCCGTTGCGATAATGGTCAAACTTCCTCCCTCTTCTAGATTGCGAGCTGCTCCAAAAAATCGTTTAGGACGTTGCAGTGCGTTAGAGTCAACACCACCCGAAAGAATTTTACCGCTTGGCGGCACGATAGCGTTGTAAGCCCTAGCTAGCCGTGTAATACTATCTAACAAAATCACAACGTCTCGCTTATGTTCAACTAGTCTCTTAGCTTTTTCAATCACCATTTCTGCGACTTGTACATGCCTTTGAGCTGGCTCATCGAAAGTTGAACTGATAACTTCTCCTTTAACCGATCGACTCATATCGGTCACCTCTTCGGGTCTCTCATCTATCAGCAAAACCATTAGTACAACTTCAGGAAAATTAATACTTATACTGTTCGCAACCGATTGCAGTAGCATAGTTTTTCCTGTTCTCGGTGGAGCTACAATCAGCCCACGCTGACCTTTGCCAATTGGCGTCATCAAATCCATAATACGTGAACTGTAATCCTTACCAGTCGGTGTTTCTAATCGCAAACGTTCTGAGGGATAAAGCGGTGTCAGATTATCGAATAAAAGCTTATCTTTTGTTTTTTGTGGGTTTTCAAAGTTAATGGCCTCGACTTTGAGTAACGCAAAATATCGCTCGCTTTCCTTCGGTGGGCGTATCTGTCCAGAAATCGTGTCTCCTGTCCGCATATCAAATTTACGAATCTGTGATGGCGAGACATAAATATCATCCGGACCTGGTAGATAGTTGTAAGTCGGCGCCCTCAGAAAACCAAATCCATCGGGTAAAATCTCCAAAACTCCTTGTCCAAACATCAAACCATCTTTTTCAGTCTTAGCTTCAAGAATTTTGAAAATTAAATCTTGTTTACGCAGGCCACTGTGTCCTTGTATTTTAAGATCTTTTGCAATATTGGTAAGCTCGGAAATAGTCTTGGATTTTAGGTCTTCAATATTCATACTATATTTTGATAGGTGGGTTAATTAATGGGTTGGATGATAGATTCTTATGAGAGGCTTTCGTACGATCCTACTAACAAGCCTGAAGAATGGGCTCATTCACTCTTTTTTTTTGCGATAGGCTCTTTAATTTAATTAATTGGTACAAAACCAGAGGAGGGGACTCAGGCGAGTCAACAATTCCTACTCGATCTGGAGCTCCCAAGTTTGAAGAAAATTTATAGGCTTCATTGAATACTATCGGTTTGTTCTTTAATTGTCAATAGTTTTTTCCCAAGTAAGTTTTTCATCACCTAAGTAATTTTACATCCATTACCCCACAAATAATGTGCTTATAATTTGGCCCTTAACGGGAACTGATGTGTCCATAGGAGATACATACTATGCTGCTTTCCCCTGCATTTTTTCGTTTTTTATTCTTTCATACTCTTATTGCTCGTTACTACCGAAAGTATTTTGTTTTTACGGCTGTGAAAATCAATAGCATTAAATCTTAATTTATAAACGACAACCTAATTCTAAGTATCCAACTATGGCGGTAGCGGAAATAAACTACTTTACGCAGTTCAGAATCACACTTTTAGCAATTTTTGTCATTATCACAAACTGTCGTTCATTCTTAACATAATAAATCGCTTCATGGTATATTTATTCATATTCTTGTAGAGTATAAAAAAAATCTAGCAAATTGGATCACCGCTGGAAAAGTTACTACCTAGTAAAGTTTTAGAAGTGGCAAAAACTATTTTACAATAAATTAATTCAACATTTATGGCAAACAACAACAATGCGCAGGATGACACTCACCAATGCGAAAAATGCCTTCCTGCATTCTGCTGCAATTATTTTGCTTTTGGAATAGATGAACCCGAAAACCGCAAGGACTACGAAAGCCTATTATGGAAACTTGCTCACGAAAAAGTATCAATCTATGTTTACCGAAACCAATGGTACATTATGATCCATACGCGGTGCAATTTCTTGACTCCTGATAACAAATGTGGAATTTATGAAAACAGGCCATATCTCTGCAAAGAACATAGTGTGGAAAACTGTGAATACACAGGTGATGACTATGGATTTAGCGATCACTTCAAAAGTTATGATGACCTTCTTGAGTATATTAAAGAGAATACCAATTTTAGGTTTAAGCAAGACCCTACTGGCGTGCGTCCAAACTGCGTGTGAGGATTTTTAGGCTGGGTTATTTTTTTCTTACTTAACTTTCTTTCAACGGTTCAAAATTTTTTTCCTATGTTTTTTTTGTCGTAGAATCTACATCCAGATTTTTATCTTTTTTACCGCTCTTTTCTTTTTTATCGACCGGTTTTTTCTTAGTCTGCGCTATCTTCTTTTCCTCTCCATCAGACTTTTTACCCGTTGCTTTAGTGATAGATTCCTTAGCATCTTTTTTAGGTTTTTTTATTTTTTTCCCCGCTGCTGTCTTTTTAGGAGTCTCCTCTATCTTTTTCTTCCCCTTTACCGGCTGTTGTGTTGGCGATTCATCTTTACGGTCTACCAACTCAATAAATGCCATAGGAGCATCGTCCCCCAGTCGGTTTCCCAACTTGATAACCCGAGTATACCCACCTGGGCGATTTGCATACCTCTCAGCGAGAGGGCCAAATATTTTTTTCAAAGAATCTTTACCGGCAACTAGCTTTAAAGCGTAGCGACGGGCATGCAATGTCCCTTTTTTCCCAAGTGTAATGGTTTTTTCTACTTTACCACGCAACTCCTTGGCTTTAGCTAAGGTAGTACGAATCCGTTCTCTATCAATTAGAGCGGTCACCATGTTCCTAAATAGTGCTTTTCGGTGTGCTGACGTACGCCCAAATTTTCTACCCGTTTTTAAATGCCGCATTATCGTGAAGTGTCCTTAGTTAATATTCTCTTAAAAATCAGTCATAATCCGACATCAACCTCAACATCTACTTCTTTTTTCTTTTTGGCCTGCTGGACCTGCTTTAGATCTTCTGCGTCAAGTTTCACTCCTAAATGCAACTCCATATTTTCTAGGATTTCTTTAATCTCATTAAGAGACTTACGACCAAAGTTTCTTGTTCTCAGCATTTCCGAGTCTGTTTTTTGAACTAACTCAGCAATAGTTTGAATATTGGCATTTTTTAAACAGTTATATGAACGAACCGAGAGCTCTAGTTCTTCTACACTCTTCGCTAAATCAGTCCACATTTTCTGTTTTGTTTGGTCAACTTCTGGCTTAGTTGGTTCGGGCTCTTCATCAAAGTTTATAAAAACCTGCATATGATCTTTAACAATTTTCGCACCGTGTGCTACAGCATCTTCCGGAGTAATGCCTCCATTTGTCCATATTTCCATGACCAACAAATCATAATCAGTAGATTGACCCACCCGTGTGTTCTCTATGTGATAACAAACTTTTTCAATTGGAGAAAAAACCGAATCGACTGCTACCATTTGCACCGACTCCCCTTCTAATTCTTGTTTTTCTGCAGGGACATAGCCTCGACCTTTACGAACTATCATTTCTATGTTCAGACTACTATCTCTATCCATCGTTGCAATCAGGTGATCAGGGTCCAGAATAATAACCTGCGGGTCGACCACCATATCCTTGGCGTATACCTTACCTTTTTTATTTTTCTTAATATAAATTCTTTTTTCCTCTGTTTCGTCAGCTAAAATCAAATTAACCTCTTTGAGGTTAAGGATAATTTCTGTGACATCTTCAACCACTCCAGGAATTGATGAAAACTCATGAAAAACCCCTTCAATTTGAACAGCAACAATAGCAGCCCCCTCTATAGAGGAAAGAAGCATCCTTCTAAGTGAGTTACCAGTAGTAACTCCGTAACCTCTTTCAAAAGGACCTACTGAAAACTTCCCATAGTTTTCGTTTTTAACGTTTTTTTCAAATTCTAAGCGTTTGGGTTTAACGATTCCCTGCGCGTTAAACATATAGCCTCCAATGTTTCTGGTTAATTAGCACTAAATCTATATTTTAAATATTTTTAGGGTCATGATGCCCGTTATCGAGAATAAATTTCAACTATTAGTTGCTCCTGAATTGGAATTGTAATATCTTCTCTTGTAGGCAGATCCTGAACAATTCCTTTCTTCGTTTCCACGTCGAACACTAGCCAATGAGGTTGATTCTTATCTTTTATATTTTGCAATGCGGTCTTGATAGGAAATTTTTCAATTTTTTTCTGAGCAGGTGCTATCTCATCACCTTTACTTAAAATATAAGAAGGAATGTTAACTTTTCTTCCATTAACAGTGAAGTGGTTATGGCGAACCAATTGTCGAGCCGCATTTCTTGATGGAGCCAACCCCATTCTATAAATTATATTATCCAAACGCAATTCAAGGGTTTGTAGAAGGTTCTCGCCCGCAACCCCCTTTTTCCTCTCAGCACGAGCGAAGTAAGAGCGGAAAGGCTTTTCCAGCACACCATAAATTCTTTTAACTTTTTGCTTCTCTCTCAACTGAATACCATATTCAGAGAACTTTTTGCGCCCTTGACCGTGCTGACCAGGAGCGTACCCCCGCTTCTCAATCGCGCACTTCGCGGTCTCACATCTATATCCTTTTAAATGTAATTTCATGCCCTCTCGACGACATAAACGACAAACAGAACCTGTGTATCTTGCCAACTTATTGACCTCCCATGTTAAGGATTGACATTAAACTCGCCTCCGCTTTCGTGGTCGGCAACCGTTATGAGGCATTGGGGTCTTGTCTCGAATGACCGTAACTTCCATCCCTGTATTCGATAGTGAACGAATAGCTGACTCTCGACCGGGACCTGGTCCTCTAACACAAACCTCGAGCTTTTTCATTCCCATATCTCGCGCCTTAATTGCCGCCTTTTCTGCAGCAACCTGGGCAGCAAAAGGGGTGCTTTTTCTAGAGCCTTTAAATCCCTGAGCTCCTGCACTCGACCAAGAAATAACATTGCCAGATAAGTCAGTTATCGACACAATTGTATTATTGAATGTTGCCTGAATATGGGCAACTCCAATCTCCGGAGCATTTTTGTTTCTCTTTTTCACGATTTTTTTATCTTTTTCTGCAGCCATAAATAACTTTCCTCTATTTATTTTTTAGTTCGAGCGCCCACGGTTTTCTTTGGCCCCTTCCGACTTCTGGCATTGGTATGCGTTCGCTGACCACGTACCGGAAGCCCTTTACGATGCCGTATACCACGATATGCTCCTATATCCATCAACCGCTTCACATTCATATTAATCGAACGGCGAAGATCACCTTCGACCTCATATTCTTTTTCGACGACCGATCGGATACGAGAAACTTCGTCCTCAGTAAGATCTTTTATACGAGTATTTTCATCGATCTTAGCTTGCTCCAGAATCTTAATGGAGGAAGGCTTTCCGATTCCATAAACATACGTAAGGGCAATGACAGCTCTTTTATCTCTAGGAATATCTACACCCGAAATACGTCCCACAATTTCTCCTTTTGGAAACTACAGGGAAAAAACTACCCCTGTTTTTGTTTATGCTTGGGATTCTCACAAATTACGCGAACGACTCCCTGTCGACGAATAACCTTACACTTTTTACAAATCGGCTTTACTGATGACCTTACTTTCATAATCTCTTTCTACTTGTGTCTATAAGTGATGCGCCCGCGGGTCAAGTCATATGGTGAAAGTTGAACTTTGACCTTGTCTCCCACAAGTATTCTAATAAAATGCATTCTCATTTTTCCTGAAACATGGGCTAAAATTTTATGCCCATTATCAAGCTCTACCCTAAACATTGCATTTGGTAAGGGCTCTAGCACCGTACCTTCGACTTCTATCGATTCTTCCTTTGACATATTAGGACACCATAGCGCAAACTCTGGAAAAAATCTCCTCTACAGTTCCAGAACCCTGAACTGTTTTCAAGTTGCCTTGTTTTCTATAATACTCCTTGAGAGGAGCAGTTTCATGTTCGTAGACCTCTAACCGTTTCTTGATAGTGTCTTCCTTATCATCTTCGCGTTGACAGAGTTCCCCTTTACAACTATCACAGACACCGACCTTTAAAGGAGGACATGATGTTCTATGAAACATAGCCCCGCAGTCAAGACAAGTACTCCGTCCTGTAAGCCGGCTTACTAATTCTTCGCTTTCAACCTCAAAGTCAACCACTACATCTATCGACAAGCACATCTCATCCAAAGTCTCTGTTAGCCTTTCAGCCTGTACTATGGTTCTAGGAAAACCGTCAAGAATAAACCCTGCTTGGCAATCTTCCTCTACAATTCGCTCTTTGATCAAACCGATAACAACATCGTCTGGAACCAGTTTTCCAGCATTCATAAATATCTTTGCTCGGTTACCAAGCTCGGTACCATTCTGAATCGATTTTCTCAGAATATTTCCCGTGGAAACTTGCGGTCTCCTAAATTTCTCATCTAACATTTTGGCTTGGGTCCCTTTGCCCGCACCCGGCGGACCGAGCAGGATAAGCCTCATGAGTCAACCTCGGCGACCTTTGAGCCGGCCTTTTTTCATAAATCCGTCATAGTTTCTCATGACCATGTGCGATTCTATCTGCTGCATTGTATCCAACGATACACCTACGACAATCAAGAGGCTGGTCCCGCCAAAGTAAAATGGAATATTGATATATTTTATTAAATAATCTGGCAAAATGCAGACCAGCGACAGATATATCGCACCATAAAAAGTGATCTTTGATAAAATTTCGTCAATATATTCAGAGGTCTTTGGCCCCGGCCGAATACCCGGAACGAAACCTCCATGCTTCTTCATATTGTCTGCAACATCAATCGGGTTAAAAATAACTGCCGTATAGAAATAACAGAAGAAAAAGATAGCCCCAACAAAAATTAAACTATAAACAATCGTACCTGGTGTCAGCATCGCTGAAACATTTTGCATCCAAGGGTGTGTAGTGAATTGGGCTATAGTCGCCGGAAACATAATGATAGAAGACGCAAATATTGGCGGTATAACACCCGAAGTGTTTACTTTAAGCGGCAAATGAGTACTTTGCCCTCCATACATTTTTCTACCTACCACACGCTTAGCGTACTGAATAGAAATCCTCCTCTGGCCTCCTTCAGTAAACACGATAGAACCAACAACAGCTGCCATGAAAACCATCAAAAATAACATGAGCAATACTGATAATTCCCCTGTCCCCATTAAGTCCATAGACTGAAAAATTGCGGCTGGCGTTCCTGCTACAATACCAGCGAAAATAATCAGTGAAATCCCATTGCCAATTCCTCGCTCAGTAATCTGTTCACCAAGCCACATAAGAAAGGCTGTCCCAGCGGTCAAAGTCAAGACAGTCATCACGCGAAACGACCAGCCAGGCCCAGGAACAATCGGACTTCCTGATGGACTTTTCATTGCTTCTAGCCCCACAGCAATACCTGAACTTTGAATCATACTCAGGACAATAGTTCCATAACGCGTGTACTGCGTGATTTTTTTTTGCCCTTGCTCCCCTTCTTTTTTAAGCCTCGCCAAATAGGGAGAAACCATTGTCATCAATTGGAGAATGATGGAAGCGCTGATGTATGGCATGATCCCCAGGGCAAAAATTGTTAACCTACTGAGCGCGCCCCCAGAAAACATATCGAAAAACCCCATGATGGTGCCTGTCATGCGAGCCATAATTTCAGCTAGCGCGACTGAATTAATTCCTGGCGTAGGAATATGAGCACCTATTCGATAAACTACTAATATTCCCAAGGTAAAAAAGACTTTCCTTTTGAGCTCGGGAATCCTAAAAACATTTCCAAATGCAGCGGCACCACTCATTATATAGTAACTACCTTTCCGCCAGACTTTTCGATCTTTTCTACCGCTGACCGACTAAATTTCTGCGCGTGTACTGTGACTGCTTCGGGTAATTCACCATTACCTAAAATCTTCACAGAATCGACCCTACGAATTATTCCCTTTTCCCTCATAACTTCAGGGGTAATCGGATTTTTAGTCTCTAAACCTGTTAATTGAGCCAAGTTAACAATTTCGTATTCTTTTTTAAAAATATTGGTAAAACCTCTCTTCGGCAACCTTCTGTACAAAGGCATCTGCCCACCCTCAAACCAAGGATGCGGATTCCCACCAGACCTGGATTTCTGACCTTTTTGTCCTCGACCTGAAGTTTTCCCAGTCCCAGAACCAGTACCACGGCCAATCCGTTTTCTATCTTTGCGACTACCAGGAGTCGCCTTTAATTCCGATAATTTCATAATCTATTTATAGTTTCACTCAGGAAGCACTCGTTTTTATTTTTTGTCCTCTTACTTCCGCATAGTATTTCACACCCCTTAAACTGACCAATCCCTGAATTGTGGCCTTAACCACATTATGGGCGTTATTTGTACGCAAACTCTTTGTCAATATATCTCTAATTCCAACCGCCTCCAATACGGCACGCACAGCACCTCCCGCAATTAACCCGGTTCCTTTAGATGCGGGACGCATGAGGACACGACCTGCTCCATAAACTCCAATTACCTCATGCGGAATAGTACCGCCATCAAGCGAAACCTGCACCATGTCCCGCTTGGCTCTTTCGACACCTTTACGAATTGCTTCTGGCACTTCGTTAGCCTTACCTAAACCCCAACCGATAGAACCCTCTTTATTACCGACCACAACAAGGGCACTAAAGCTGAACCTTCTGCCGCCTTTTACAACTTTTGCCACACGGCGAATCTTAACTACCTTATCAACAAAATCTTGTTTAACTTCCCTTTGCTCTCGCAATGAACTCCTAGCCTCCAAGATGCCGCTGGGTTGAATTTTGAAACAAAACTCAAAACCCTCACAGTTGATTTAAAACTTAACTCCCTTTTCCCTAACCCCATCAGCTAGCGCCTTAATACGACCAGCATAAGTAAAACCATTCCGGTCATAATAAACTTCCTTAATTCCCTGCTGAACAGCTTTTTCACCAATCAAACTTCCAACTAGAGCGGCCGCCTTAGAATTCCCTCCGCTTTTCATCTTCTCGCGAAATGCTGGCGACATAGTGGACTCAGCCACTAAAGTTTTTCCCGCTTTATCATCGACAATCTGCGCGTAAACATGCTTAGCGCTTCGAAATACTGTCAGACGAAGTTTTTCCTTGTTTCTTTGAACATGGTTTTTTACACGTCTCTTACGATTTGTTCTAAGTCGTTCTCTAGTTGAAGTTTTCATCTTTATTCTAAGCTTATCCTGCGCTTGCCGCAGTCTTGCCTGCCTTCCTGCGGATTTTTTCGTTTACGTACATAACCCCTTTACCCTTGTATGGTTCTGGCGGCCTTAGCATTCTAATCTCCGCCGCAACCTGTCCAACCGCCTGCTTATTGACTCCCTTAACAACGATCACATTTTTTTTATTATCAACATCGAACTCTATGCCCTCAGGCGGAGGGTAGTCGATGGAATGTGAAAAACCAAGATTTAGATTCAAAGCCTTCCCCTTCAGGTCTACCTTGTAACCCACACCCACAATATTTAGGGTTTTAGAAAATCCTTCACTCACCCCAATCACCATGTTGTTGATTAGAGTTCTCGTCAACCCATGCAGGGAACGATCCATTCGTCCGTCAGTAGGACGCGTCACGGTTATCAAATCCTTCTCAATCACGATCTGCATATTCTGGTGAAATTCTCTTTGAAGTTGCCCCTTGGGACCCTTTACCTTCAAAGTCATTCCATCTAACTTGCACTCGACTCCCGCGGAAATCAAAATTGGTTTTTTACCTATCCTTGACATAACACTCTTCCACAATTACCAAACATGACCAAGAACCTCACCCCCAACACCTTTTTCTCGACAGAGTTGGTCTGTCATAACACCAGAGGAGGTGGTTATAATTGCAATCCCAAGCCCACTCAAAACCTTAGGAATATTCCTCGAAGACACATAAGTTCTTCGCCCTGGCTTACTTATCCTCTTAATACCCCTGATGGCAGCATCACCATTATGGTATTTCAAATACAACTTCAAAACTCCCTGTCCGCTATCTTCACGAACGCGAAAATTTTTTATAAAACCTTCTTCTTTTAAAACTTCAGCGATTCGGGTCTTCATCTTAGAATTTGGCATTTCTACCGTACCATGCTGAACCATGAGGCCATTTCGAACACGCGTAAATAAATCAGCTATAGGATCTGTCATCATAACAAAACTAAACTCCTAATCTTAAACCAACCGTCTACCAGCTGGATTTCGTAACTCCCGGAATTTCACCCAGTAAAGCTTTATCCCGAAAACATATTCGACACATACCAAACGTCCGTAAAAAAGCCCGCGGACGACCGCACAATCCACATCGACTGTACTCCCTGACTTGAAACTTTTGTTTTCTTTGCGCCTTAGCAATTAGCGATTTTTTCGCCATAACACCTTCCCACTTAGAAGCTCATCAAGAGTCTCCCTTTGTAAATAAGTTACTTACGTAATGGTAGTCCCATTTGTGTAAGCAGACACCTACCCTCTTCATCTGTTCGCGCAGTAGTACAAATCGTAATATTCATCCCCTGAATCTTCTCGATCTTATCGTAGTCGATCTCAGGAAAAATCAACTGCTCCTTCAAGCCAATGGAATAGTTTCCTCGACCATCAAAAGACTTTTTTGGCAACCCCTTAAAGTCCCGTTCTCGTGGAAGGGCAAAACTGACCAATCGTTCAAAAAATTGATACATGCGATTGCCTCGCAACGTAACCATCACCCCAATCGGCACACCCTCACGCAACTTAAAATTCGCAATTGATTTTTTGGCTTTTGTCACAACTGGCATCTGTCCTGAAATTATCTTCAATTGTTCAACGCTAGACTCAATTAATTTTCCATTCTGCAATGCCTCGCCCAGCCCCACATTGAGAACAATCTTATCTAGGCGTGGAACCTGCATCACATTCTTAAACCCCAGCTCCTTCTGGATTTGACTTTTGATTTTTTCGTTGTACAACTGTTTGAAATTAGCCATATTAAACTCTGTCGAGAACCTCTTCGCATTTTCTACAAACACGCACGCGCTTACCATCTTCTAGTTTTTTTCGTTTTACGCGAACACCCTTCCCACACTTGTCGCAAACAACGAGCACGTTTGACATGTGAATAGGCCCTTCTTTTTCCACAATACCCGCCTGACGTGATTTACCATCCGACTTCATATGCCTCTTAAGCATATTGAGTTTTTCAATTGTTACCGTTCCGGACTCGGAAAAAAAAGCCAACACCTTACCTTTCTTTCCCTTCTCCTTGCCAGTAACAACCTGAACGATGTCGTCTTTTTTTAGAGTATTTTTCTTTGACACAGGCAACATCACAGAACCTCAGGAGCAAGGGAAAGAATTCTCATAAATTTCTTGGCACGCAATTCCCGGGCTACTGGACCAAAAATCCGAGTTCCCAGCGGCTCCCGGTTATCATTTATCAAAACAGCTGAGTTGACATCAAACTTAATATAAGTACCATTAGGCCGACGAATTTCTTTTCTCGTTCGTACCACTACCGCCTTTTGAACCTCGCCTTTTTTTACAGTGCTTCGAGGATCGGTTTCTCTAACAGTAACCACAATAACATCGCCGATACGCGCGTACCTTCTCCTCGAGCCGCCCAGTACTTTTATACACTGAACTTTTTTAGCCCCAGAGTTATCAGCAACATCTAATACCGTTCTGAACTGGATCATAACAACTCAGCCTTTTCGCTTACCAACGTCTTTTCTCTAGTAACAACACCCATTAAACGCCAACGTTTTTCCTTGCTAAGCGGGCGACTCTCCTGCATACGAACAAAATCCCCCTCCACGCATTCATTTTTCTCATCATGCACCTTATACTTTTTAGTTGTTTTAACTACCTTTTTAAAAACAGGATGAGCAAACTTACGCTCCACCTTAACAACCACTGTTTTATCCATCTTACTACTGACCACAACGCCCGTCATGGTCTTCTTTTTCACCTGATCACCCATGAAACTCCTTAATTACCCCAAAATGCAGAGGCGCACCTGGTATACTGTTATGCCTTATCAGCGGTCTCTTTAGCAGATCCCACCAAGTCGGACTCCCTAACGATAGTCTTTAATCTAGCAATGTCCCTTCGAATTAACTTAATTCGTCCGGGGGCTTCCATTTTCCCGGTCGCTAATTGGAACTTAAGATTAAAATATTCCTGACCGAGATCATCCATCTTTTCTAACCGCTCTTTCCCAGTAAGATCTCGAACTTCCTTTGCATTCATAACTTTCCTTCCATCATAAACGTATACTTAATCGTTTTTAGTGACAAACCGAGTCGCAATAGGCAGCTTATGCTGCGCCAACCGAAAGGCTTCTTTTGCTATCTCCTCAGGAACTCCCTCCATCTCATAAAGCATTCTCCCCTGCCTGACAACAGCAACCCAATATTCCGGCCCGCCCTTACCCTTACCCATTCGAGTCTCAGCGGGTTTTTTAGAAACAGGCTTATCGGGGAAAATTCGCAACCATATCTTTCCACCCCGCTTTACATAACGAGTCATCGCAATACGCGCCGCCTCAATTTGTCGATTGGTAATCCTCCCACACTCAAGGGCCTGCAAGCCAAAAGAGCCAAAATCCAAATTCCCTCCGCGAAAGGCTGTGCCACCCATTCGACCTTTGTGGCGCTTACGATACTTGACCTTTTTCGGCATCAACATGACGCAGTTCTCCCAACCTCACAATTACCCACCCCTCTTAAACTGATTTGAAAAAAACCTCTGCTTATCATCTCAGCGCACTTACTTTCTTTTTTTCCTATCGTTAGCCCTTAAAGAATCTTCCTCTACTTTAGCGACCTCATCTCCAGGAAGAATATCTCCACGATAAATCCAAACCTTAACACCAATTACTCCGAAGGTTGTATTTGCTCTAGCCGTACCATAATCTATATCAGCTCGCAGAGTATGCAGGGGAACACGCCCTTCACGATACCACTCGCTCCTTGCAATTTCCGCCCCACCTAACCGACCGGAAACCCTAATCTTAATACCAAGCGCCCCAAAACGAAGAGAAGACAACACCGTTTTCTTCATGGCCCTGCGAAAAGATATCCGCTTTTCAAGTTGCAATGCTACGTTTTGAGCAACGAGATTTGCGTCCAATTCAGCCCGCCTAACCTCCTTAATCTCCAAACTTACCCGCTTATTACCGCTAATCATTTTTTGTAAGTCTTCCTTAAGTCTATCGACTTCCAAACCTTTCTTCCCGATAATGATTCCCGGTCGCGCAGTATGAATACTTACCCTGACACGGTCAGCACTTCTTTCGACTTCAACCTTTGAAATACCTGCATGCGCCAAAGTTTTCTTCACATGCCCGCGAAGTTTGATATCCTCCATCAGCAAACTAGGAAAATCTCGACGCACACACCATTTTGATACCCAAGTTTTATTAACCCCTAACCGAAACCCGTATGGATGAACTTTTTGACCCACGCAACCTCCCCCTGTTTTATTTCTCGCTAAGCACTAAACAAATATTACTTGATCGCTTTCGGATTGTATCCGCTGAACCTCTCGCTCTAGGCATCGTTCGCTTCATCACCACTCCCTGGTCAACCGTAACCCTCTTAACAAACATATCATCTACATCTAGGACCTTGTGGTTCTCTTCAGCGTTAGCAAGAGCTGACTTTAAAACCTTTTGCATGATGCGAGCAGCTTTTTTGCGTGTTAACTGCAGAATGTTCATAGCATCATTCACGTTCTTCCCATAAATTAGACTTGCCACTAGTCGTGCCTTTTGGGGAGCTGTTCGCGTCCGATTCAATATCGCCTTAACTTCCATTAACCAAATACCTGATTTGCGTTTTATTTAGTAACTGCTTTTTTGGTTCTACCACCATGCGACCTAAACATTCGAGTAGGAGAAAATTCACCCAGCTTGTGCCCCACCATATTTTCAGTAATAAAAACAGGAATGAATTTTTTACCGTTATGCACACCCACCGTATGCCCAACAAAGTCCGGGCTAATCGTCGATCTTCGAGACCAAGTCTTTATAATCTTCCTATCTCCTTGACGATTCATTTCCTCAACCTTTTTTACCAGCGAATCATCAATAAAAGGGCCTTTTTTAAGCGATCGAGACATGTGTTTCCTTAATTAAATTATTACCGTTTATTTCGTTTTTTACGCCGACTTAGAATAAATTTATTCGAGCTTTTACGCGGACTTCTTGTTTTAAATCCCTTCGCAGGCTGCCCCCAAGGACTACAAGGATGACGCCCTCCAGACGACCGGCCCTCACCACCGCCCATCGGGTGGTCAACAGGATTCATCGCCACTGCACGCACCCTGGGACGACGCCCTATCCATCGCGTTCTCCCAGCCTTACCATAGGAGACATTTGCATGCTCAGAGTTCCCCACAACACCTATAGTCGCCCTACAATTTATCTGCACCAACCGAACCTCACCCGATGAAAGCTTGAAAGTTGCATACGAACCCTCCTTAGCCATCAATTGAGCCGATGCGCCAGCACTTCGTGCCATCTGGCCTCCTTTACCACAACGCAATTCAATATTGTGCACCTGAGTCCCCTCGGGAATCAGCTTAATCGGCAAGGAATTCCCCGTCCGAATTTCTGCCTGATCACCAGAAATCACCTTATCACCAACCTTCAATCCTTCAGGAAAAAGGATATAGCGCTTTTCTCCATCACCATAAACCAACAATGCAATGTTAGCCGAACGATTAGGATCATATTCAACGCCGATAACCTTAGCCTCTACACCGTCTTTATTTCTCTTAAAGTCTATAATTCGGTATTGCTTGCGATGTCCTCCGCCTCGTCGTTTTGCAGTCAACCGCCCTCGATTATTGCGCCCACCTGTACGAGCCAATGCATCAAGCAACCTCTTTTCCGGAGTTGACTTTGTGATTTCCTCAAACCCAGAGATGGTGCGAAAACGAACACCCGGAGAACGAGGCTTTAACTTTCTAACTGGCATCAGGACCCGCCCCCTTCAAATAATTCGATTTTATCGC
>AQTY01000013.1 GCA_000372225.1 Candidatus Nitromaritima sp. SCGC AAA288-L16
TTTTTTGTTAAGCCTGAATATTATCATGAGTACGAAACAGGTAGCAGTTTCACTTTTGTACCTTTCTTCCGACTCGATAGCGGAGATCAGCAACGCACACATTTAGACATTCGTGAACTCACTTACCTATGGCTCAAAGAAGATTTTGAATTAAGAGTTGGGGTTCGAAAAGTTTTTTGGGGAGTTGCCGAATTTATCCATCTTATAGATATTATCAACCAGACTGATTTAGTGGAAAATATGGATACCGAAGACAAACTCGGTCAGCCTATGACTAATTTTTCTATTTCTCGGGATTGGGGAACGGTAGATATTTTCTGGATGCCCTTTTTTCGCGAACGAACTTTTGTTGGAACCGGAGGAAGAATGCGAGGGGCTACTGTCGTTGATGAAGACCGCTCCCAGTATGAAAGCGCCGCTGAAGAATGGCACAGTGACTGGGCATTACGTTATTCACGTACGTTTGGCGATATTGATATAGGCCTCTCACAGTTCATGGGAACCAACCGTGATCCTACCTTACTTGACGGAACCGACTCTAGTGGTAACAACATAAAAATTCCAAAATATGAACAAATCAACCAGACCAGCCTTGATGTCGCATACGTAGTTGGAGAATGGTTATGGAAGCTCGAATCCCTTTACCGCTCCGGGCAAGGCAATGAGAATTATTTTGCCTGGGCGGGGGGATTCGAATACACAATAGTGGGGTTTTTTAAATCAAGCATGGACCTTGGTTTTGTTGGAGAGTGGTTGTATGACGATCGGGAAGATGATGCTACCACTGCTTTTGAAAATGATATTGCCAGTGGGTTGAGATTGACTGTTAATGATGCAGCTAGTTCCGAAGCTCTTCTGGGCTGGGTTCAGGACGTAGACACCAACGCGCGACTTTTTTTTCTAGAAGCCAGTCGACGATTTTGGAGTAACTGGTTGCTTACTCTCGAAGTGCGTTTGTCTCTTGACCAACCTGATTCAGACTTTCTGTTTCCCCAGCGGAAAGACGATCTTTTCCAGACCGAACTGATTTATTATTTCTAGACCATCTCGGGAGTCAAGAGTGACATCTTGTGGGCTTGAGTATCCGTGATCTTGGTTAGCTAATATTTTTTACTATCATTCTATTTAACTAAAGGGGCTTTTGGGAATAAAGGGTAGGTACCCTTTGTGAATGCGTGATCGAGCCCTACTCGACTAGACGGCCATGTGCCCTTAGCCACGTTCTCTGGTTCGTTTCCTTTAAATACAAGGTATCCATATTTACCGTAGTGAGGTAATTTACGAATCAATCCGGGAATGCTTTTTTTTGGACGGTGAAACAAGCCATACTATTTGTTTATTATCAGAGTTGTGATGGCTGAGCGCGAAAACAAAGCTGTGGTTTCCCCACTTAAAATCGCTTCCCCTAAGGGTTATCCCTTGATCGTTGATTTTTACGTCGTATTGACTGAGCTGGGACTTAATTTTCTTGAACAGATTGTTGTTTTTCCCAAACACCCATAAATTACTAGTTGATTTCATGTTCCGAGAGTTGTCCTTAAAATTAATATGCGGCGGGCTGGATGTGGATTCTATTGACTTGTAAAAAAGTTTGTAGCCGCTGATTAGTTTATTCGAATCATTACTTTCTGGGAATATGGCTGTTTTTATTTCTGATCCATAAGCTTTCCCTAAATTAGGTGGTACTTCTTTTGGGTTTAAGCGACGAAACACTTCATGATAAGGGTCAAGCAAAACTTTGAGAGGTTTTTTGGTAAAAGAAAAAAGAGAGATGTTTTTTTTATTCGTGATATTTATATTTTTAATTATGGGTTTTTGTTTGTCTGTTAGCCATACGGCGACAGGAAGTTTGAATGTAAAGGTAGGATCAGATTGTGTCTGCCTGGTTTCCAGCTTTAGCAGGTGAGTTCCGTTTTGTTTAGTCTGTGATGCTGAGAAAAGTTTTAGTTTTGGAGCCCCCCTACGTAATATCCACTGGTTGAAAAATTTTTCCAAATTGCGTCCACTTACACCTTCAAACGAGGCTTGTATTTCTTTGAATCCGGCATAGCGGAATTGGTTTCTATTATAAAAGTCGCGTAAAGCTTTAAGGAAAATGGTATCGCCTACTTCGAGGCGGAGCATATGAAAAACCATTAACATTTTTCCGTAACCTATTGCCTGCGAAGTCATACTGTCGCGTCCCTTAAATTTCATCAGAGGGAAATCGTTTGTTTCGTTAACATAACTCGAATACTTCATTAGTTCCTGAAACCGGTACTGCCTACCCTTGCCGTTTTGTTCGAGTAGCAGGTGATCAGCAAGGTAGCTAGTTAATCCTTCCGCCCAATTCCCAGAATCAGGGCGAATGTAAACTCCGTTACCAAACCAGTTATGTAAAATTTCGTGAGGGTACGACGTGTGCAGGATGAATGGAAAACGAATTACACGCGACCCGAGTAGCGTGAGCGATGGCATTCCATATCCTGTTTGCCGTGAATTTTCAACTAAGGCAAATTTTTTGTATGGATATGGGGCGATCAGTTTGGAGTATAGGTCAATGTAGGATTTGGTTGCTTTGAAATATCTCTTAGCCAAATCTTTATCATGATCGCGAAGGTAGGCATACAGTGCAATAGCTCCATGATTACTTGAAAACTCGTGATAATGATCGACTATGATCAAGATTTCTTCTTGCGGTTTACTTTCTTTCCATACGACCGTTCTTCTTTTTTTTTCTACAATATCTTTTAACTTTTCTCCCTGGCTTACTACTTTTATATTTGAGGGTGCTTGGATCTCGATTTGAAAGGTGAGTTTGAATTCAGTTTTGTCTCTAATTTCTGGTTGTGGATAGAAAGAGTCCTCGCCAGAAATGAACAAAGTTTCCATGTTACTCTTGGCAATTGCTAGGGGAATAGTGTAGGTACAGATTAGTTTAGATGATCCCACCACACCTTCTTTTGCATTTTTTGGGAGTTTGAATTTTAAAAAACCATCACCAGAGACCGCAGATGAGATGTTTTCTCCATTAAACGTAATCTGTTTTATTTTCGAATTTTTGCTTAATCTGAAACTAGAACTAGACTGGGTGATGCTATAAGGGATTGTTACAATGTCTTGGATACTTGCGTTAGATTTTTCAGGGTCAAGCGATACAGTTAACGAGTGATGAATTAGGGGGTCTGATGCGAATACAGGAAAAACAATTACGAAACAGTAAAAGCAGATAAAAAGATAGATAGTTCGTTTCATTATATTTGTAGAGAATTTATTTGTACCAGCTGTTCTTTTTAAGGAGCAGTTTCTATTTGTATGCTAATAGATTAGCCTACCACGGCGTCGACGCCACGGTGACTTTTGCCAACGATTCGGACAACGACACGATTTGGGATGTATGCGGCCAGTCGGTCAGCGTAGCGAATGTACCCGGACTTAATACACACTTTATTATTACAAGGCGAGCGAACGATTCTGGCCTGTCCGTTTTTGATTTCAACTTCTGTTAGGCCAAGTGGTCCTTTAACATGGGTAGTCTGATCTTGATCAAGTGACAAACGAATTGTTTCCTTTTGGTTGACTGTGACTACGACCCAGTCACCTTTACTGAACCCTGTTCCCCAGCTTGCAAAAAGCCAACCGTTTAAAATAAGTAGTGCCGCAACGAGAATTTTATCCGCGGTCGTAATGCGCATAATTGTTTAAAGATTCGCCTTGTTAGGGGGAAAATTTGTGTGATCTTTCTGCATAAGTTTTGTGCGGGGAAGATTTTTTATTTATCTTTTTTAAGTGGTGTCTTTTGATTTGGAGAGAGCACGATGATCCATGATAAGAAAAAGAATTAGAGAGATGGTTCCAATAATTGAAACATTGAGTATGATGTGAAGAAATTGCTGCCAGCCGTTGGCTTGATCTGCAACAGCACCTCCCAAAAACTCAAATATCATCGAAGCAAAGTATCCAGCAGCATCAATTATCCCTACAAGAACACCACAATGTTTACCCCCAAAATCCAAGGAAAAAACACTCATTGGAATTAAATAACAGGGTGCAATCATCAAACCGAAAATCATGATCGCTGACAAACCAATCGAAAGTATACTAGTTTCTTGAATGTTAGATTCTGGCAACCATAACAAAGTAATAATACATCCGGTTGCCAAAGTCATCATACCACCGAGAACAAAAATACGTTGCTTCTTTGTAAGCTTATCAAAAATAAAACCTCCTATGACTATAGAAAACATCGAACCCAGTGGAAAAACAGACGAAGCGATACCGGCTTTCCCCGGAGAAAGATTAAACATTTCTTTTAGGTACAGAGGTAAAAAGCTTTGAAAAGCCATGAGAATGGTCAAAGACATTATGCTTATGCAGATTAACCAGAACCTAGAACTTTTTAGAAAACTTATCAGCGCCTTGCCTAGAGACGCGTTATCAAGGTGGTGAGTTGCATTTGGATTGTTTTCGTTGTCATCTCCGTCTACAGATGGCATGGCTTTGAATCCAACATCAGCAGGGGATTGTTTGAGATAGAAAAATAATAGTATGACAAATATTCCTGCTATTGGTAAAGATGAGGCGATTACCCAGCGCCAAGAAATTACGAGTAGCAAACTTCCCATTACCAGGGATGTGAAAAGAGAACTTGACATCGAACTTGAGGAAAGAATACCCCAGATCCGTCCGCGCCAAAGCTTTGGATACCAACTCCTGATAAGATTTGCCATGGAAGGCCAACCTGCTGACTTTGCAAGCATGGCAATAAAAAACGCAATGGAGAAGAAAAAAACTTTAGACATCATGCCAAATATTCCAGTAGCCAACATGCAAAAGCCAATGGAAATAAGAAACACTTTACGCCCTCCAAATCGATCAGCCATAACTCCGGTTGTAAGTTTCCCGACCAGTGTTCCTGCAGTTCCCCAGCCAAGAATAGATCCCCACATAGTTTTATTTAGTCCTAATTCTGGGTCGTCTAGCATAGCCGGGCTTGATATGACAACAGTTGTCCTGCAAATATTAAGTACCGCATAGGCCCCATACATGCATAACAGAAGCATTATTTCCCAATAAAACTTTGGGTCACCTTTTAATCTGGTAGTTAAATTCATGGTGTAAACCAAGTTTGATGATAAATTACTATGACAACGGTGCTCATGTTTTTTAGAGATGCAATGTCAAAAGATCCTTTTGATATACTTTGTTTTCATTGTCTTGCGCCAAGGGTCGTTTTTTTAGATAACCTTCATCAGATTCGCCTGGTTCCCAAAAGTATGGTGAAGGGCATCTTTTAGCTTTATGTGTTCGGGTGCCTCCAGTTGAGGATCTTTTTCGACAAGATCGAATGCTTCGCGCCTCGATAATTCCAATAGTTTTATGTCTCGCAATAGGTTCCCGGCTCTCAGTAAAGGTATTCCCGATTGACGTGTGCCTGTGAAGTCTCCTGGTCCCCGTATGCGCAAGTCTTCCTCGGCAATTGAGAACCCGTCTCGTGATTTAACAATTGCGTTTAGCCTGGCCTTCCCATCATCAGTTAATGCATGACTGGAAATAAGAAGACATTTTGACGCATATTTTCCACGTCCAACTCTCCCACGCAACTGATGAAGTTGAGCGAGGCCAAACCTTTCAGCGTGTTCGATTAGCATGACCGTTGCATTGGGGACATCGATGCCCACCTCAATGACCGTTGTGGCGACTAACACATCTATTCCCCCATTTTTAAATTCAGCCATGATTTTTTGGCGTTCTTCTTTTTTAAGTTTTCCGTGAATGAGTTGGGTCTTAAAATTTGGCAGCCTTTTAGTCTGCAACTCATCGCTAACATCAATTGCCGCTTTTAAGTCAATAGACTCCGATTCTTCAATGAGAGGGCACACTACATAGGCCTGACGGCCTTCTTTAATTTCTTTTTCTAAGAGAGTGTATGCGGTGTTACGGGCGTCTTCGTAGAAGAGTTTAGTTTCAATAGGTATTCGTCCTGGTGGGAACTCATCTAAGAATGAAACATTCATGTCACCATAAAGTGTAAGAGCTAGAGAGCGAGGAATAGGTGTTGCTGTCATGATAAGAACGTGGGGTGTCAGGCCTTTCCTACTTAGGGCGTCTCTTTGCAACACCCCGAATCGGTGTTGTTCGTCAACAACAATTAGTCCCAGCTTTGAGAACTCTATTTTCTTTTGAATAAGAGCGTGTGTGCCGACAATTATTTGTGTTGTTCCCTTTGCAATGGAACTATGTATAAGAGATTTTTCATTAGCGGTTCCAGAACTGGTGACAAGTGCGATTGTTATGTTTAAAGCTTCGCAGAATGGGTGGATACTCAGAAAATGTTGTTCAGCCAGAAGTTCAGTTGGGGCCATAAGTGCAGTTTGACAGTCGTTATCCACTCCTGTGAGCAAAGCGATTAGAGCTACCACGGTTTTTCCACTTCCCACATCGCCCTGAAGGAGCAAGTTCATTGGTTCATTTCTTTCCAAGTAGCTCATAATTTCTCCGAGCACTCTTTTTTGCGCCTGAGTCAAATCAAATTTTAGAAGTTTGAGAAATTTTCGGATAGTTTCCCCGCGAGTTTTAAATGGTTGCCCGCGTTCTTCAACCTCTTGGTGCCTTTTTTTAAATGCTAAGGTAAGTTGAAGTAGGAAAAATTCTTCAAAGATCAACCTTGCTTGAGATGGATCCTGAAATTTTTCTAGAAGTTTGGTCGAAGCATCGCTAGGTGGGAAATGCGCCCTTTGAAGAGCTTTACTCCTAGTGGGGAATTTGTAACGTCTTATTATTTTTTCTGGAAGAAACTCGTCAACAAGATTTTTATAGTCATCAACTACGTTTTTCATGATTGTCCGTAAAGATTTCAGGTGCAGGCCCTCTGTCGAATGATAGACAGGAACGATACGGCCTATTTCTAGTGACTCTGAACTCTCATCTGATTGAATTTCAGTATTTGGATGAATTACTTCAAGCCCGCCGCCACGTTTGTTATGGGTAGCCTTCCCTGAAAAGATCAATTTCCTACCCGCCTTTATTTTTTCTGTCATATAAGCTTCATTGAACTGAAACCATTTGACACGCACAAAGCCACTGTCATCTTGCACCAAGGCCTCAAATATTTTTCTGCGACGTCCAATGCGAATGGCTCCTGCATCAACAACTTTTCCTAAGAAGGAAACCATTTCACCAGGAACAAGTTCGGTAATTTTTTTTACCTGGGTTCGATCTTCATAGCGAAACGGAAGATAAAAAAGAGCGTCGGAAACAGTCTCCAAATTGATTTTTTTAAGAAGCTCAGCTCTTTTGGGTCCGACGCCCTTGATGAATTGGAGTGGGTCATCAAGGGATTTATTTTTTGCTGCTGTGGATTTGCCGCTCATCAGTTTACTGGGCTAAGGATAATTATTGTGTGTGAGAGTGTATGTATGTTCCTTGCCAACATATTTCTAGTGTTATTAAATTGTGCTTAGCGAATAGGCTTAAGACAAGCAAATGTACTTTACTTACAAAAAGGGGCCTAATAAAAGTAAATTTGACATGGGAAGATTAGGGTTATACTCTTGAAATAGCGCAACACAAGCAAAAACAATTGATTAGTCCATGGTTGTGCGATTGAGACTATGTGAGGATGGGTAGAAATGTAAAAATGGGTTTATTTTATGAATCTGGCAGACATAGCCGACGCGGTAAAAAGTTACCATCCCAATGCGGACCTAGATATCATATGGGGTGCCTATATTTATTCTGCCAAGGCTCACCAGAATCAGCATCGTCGTTCAGGCGCTGCTTATATTTCCCATCCTCTTGAGGTTGCGTTTAATCTAACACGATTGAGAGTTGACGAGCAGACTATTGCTGCTGGTTTATTACATGATACGATTGAAGATACCCTCCTAACAGCAGAAGAGCTTCGAAGGTTTTTTGGTGAAGAGATTTATCGTTTGGTGGAAGGTGTTACCAAAATCAGTCAAATCCAATTTTCCAGTAAAGAAGAAAGCCAAGCTGAAAATTACAGAAAGATGATCCTCGCCATGTCAGAAGACATTCGTGTGGTCTTAATTAAACTTGCCGATCGAGCGCATAACATTAAAACTCTCGGGTCGCTTAATTCGGATGATCAACAGCGTATAGCGCGTGAAACCCTAGACATCTTCGTGCCTATTGCTAACCGTCTGGGTATCGGGTGGATGAAAGATGAGTTGGAAGATGGCGCGTTCATGTACATGATGCCTGATGAACATGAATCGATTCGTGTCGAATTGGCTAGTGGCCAGAATTTGCGAGAGTCCTATGTTGAAAAAGTTCGGGCTATTTTAGAAAACGAATTGATGGCATCGGGAATTACCGGGAAGGTGGTCGGGCGCTCCAAACATTTGTACGGTATACATAAAAAAATGGAACAACAAGGAATTAAATTTGACGATTTGTACGACCTTACAGGATTGCGGATATTGACAACTTCCCTGAAAGATTGCTATGCAGTTTTGGGGCAAGTCCATTCACTATGGAAGCCTATTCCTGGCCGATTTAAAGATTACATCGCGATGCCTAAACCCAACCTATACCAATCTCTTCATACTGCAGTAATTGGTCCTGAAGGAGAGCGCGTGGAAGTGCAGATTAGGACGGAAACAATGCATAGGGTTTGTGAGGAAGGAATCGCTGCTCACTGGCAATATAAGGAGGGGAAAAAACTTAAAAACCAATCTATGGATCAGCAGTTGACTTGGGTACGTCATCTCTTGGAAACCCATAAAGAGCTTAAGAATCCAAAAGAATTCATAAGCTCCTTTAAGGTGGATTTGTTTTCAAAAGAAGTATACGTTTTTACACCAGAAGGTCGTGTTATTCCTCTACAACGCGGGTCCACCCCAGTGGATTTTGCCTACGCGGTTCATACTGATATTGGGGACCATTGTGCAGCAGCCAAGGTCAACGGAAAAATAGTTTCATTGCAATATAAACTGAAGAATGGCGATCGGGTTGAAATAAAAACTACTAAAACTCAGAAACCTAATCGGCATTGGCTTTCATTTGTAAAAACATCTAAAGCTCGTGGTAAGATTTTACATTTTATCAACTCTGTTGAAAAAGAGAAAAGTCTTAGTCTAGGTATGGCTTTGTTGCATAAGAGCTTGGCAGAGTATGAAGTTGACCCCTCTGAATTTTTACAAGGAAAGGTTTTTGATGAGACACTTCGTTCAAGCGGATTTGCAAACCTTGAGAGTTTGGTAAGAAATATTGGTTTAGGTAAAGTCTCAACTCATCAGCTAATTGATAAATTTTTGCCTAGGGAAAAAAATTGAGGAGAGGGAGCGAAAAGAAGCCGACCGAGTAAAGCTACGTGAGAAGACTCCTGATCTGGCAGGAGCTACCAGCCTGAAATGTTTTGATGATGATGTCCTTTTACGTGTGAGCAAGTGCTGTCATCCGGTTCCAGGAGACCCCATCATCGGTTATATCACCCGTGGACGAGGGGTAACGGTTCATCATATTGATTGCAGAAACCTGCAATCGCTGGGGAACGAATCTGAAAGATTCGTTGATGTTGTTTGGGGTGATCACGCTAAGGCGGCGCATTCTGCTCGTATTTCAATCATAGCCGATGACAAACCCGGCCAATTGGCAGAAATAACTCGTGTTTTAGCTTCATGCGATATTAATATTACGCTTGCCAATATACGCCAAGGATCCGACCAAAGGGCTAATTTCGATTTTTTCATTGAAGTGAATGACCTCGAGCATTTGAAACGGATGTTTTCGGAGGTTGCTAAAGTGCCTGGAGTTATCCAAGTGAATCGGGTCAAGGACTACCGTATGGATAAAAAAAACAGGGAGTAGACAAACAAGCAGTTTAGGGTGGAGCCGTCTTAATAAAGAGAGAGCTTTGATGGGAGCACTAATGAAACGATCAAATTACTTTCACTACTTTCCCTGCCTTTAGGCATCTGGTGCAGACTTTCATGTTTTTTACGGAACCTTGATATTTTCCTTTTATTTTTTTGAGATTTGGGTTCCACCGGCGTCTGGTTTTATTGTTCGCGTGGCTGACATTATTTCCAAAAAGAGGTCCTTTGTCACACACATCACATCGTTGAGCCATTCATTTACTCCCTAGATATACAAAATCGATTGTTTCACGAGCGAGTTGATGCTAGCATATAGGCTAAATTTGGGCAAGTGATTTTGGATAAAACATGTTAATCACAAAACAGACCACCATTGAAGAGATAATCAGCTCTTGCCCTGAGACTGTGAAATTTTTCAATGATCTTCAGATGAGTTGTGGTAGCTGCTTTGCTGTCAAATTCGATACGCTCGAAAACGGGGCATTGATGCATGGCATGGATGTAAATGATTTAATCACACGCCTTAACCAATTCATCTCTTCTTGTTCCGCTGGTATTAAGCCTGATAATCAGAGTTGACCACAAAAAGACCTTCCATAGATAGAACCCTACTGAAATGTGTCTCTTGGGAAGTTTGGTAGGTTTGGAGGTGTCGGAAATATTTAAACCATATCCCCTTAAAAAGAGGGGGGACAAATTAATTTTAAAAGCTAGCCTGAACGCTTCGTATTGAGGTTTAATCTAAGTTAGTCGAGGAACTTAGACTCGACTATGACATCTTTCAGGATTTTTTCGGCTAGTTCGTGACTATCAACGTGAAAGCTTCCCTCGGCGATTGCGGCCTTAATTCTATCAACTTTGTCCACTCTAATATCGGAAGAGTTTTTAACTGCTTCGTGAGATTTTTGGATATCCTTAGCCTTTGAAGATAAAGCAATATGCTCACCACCCCGAGCTCCTTTAGCTCCAGAAGGGCCACCAGAAACATCTGCTTTGGAAGACTTTTCGCCCGTGACCTTGACCCGGTCCTGAATTGCTTTCCCTTTGACCTTAAAATCATTTCCAGGAATTTCCATAACGATACCTAGTTTATTGTAAGCTACTGTAATTTTTAAAGTTATTCTCTTAGCTAGGGCCTTTGCCTCCACAGCTTAATTCAAGGCCAACATGCTAATTAATTTATCGGGTATTAGCTAAATAACTTAAGATGTTTTTAAAAAATATTTTCATGGTTTTTTATAAGCTCTAAGCTATACAAAATTACTGATAAAATACTACTTTGTCAAGGTTTTCAGAGCGTCAGGTCGTACTACCTCAAGTAATTAAAATTTAAACTCTTACTTAAGTTTAAGGAGGATTCTTGGAAAATGTTCGTGGCACTCGCATTTGTATGTATTTATGGAGCATGGCAGTTTTTTTATTTAGCTTTTCTGAGATGGTAAATGCGCAGTCTTATGCTAGGGAAAAGTATTCCAATATCATGTGGAACTACTTAGAAGTGTTGTCAGGGTTCGGTCCACGGTATGTGGGAACAAAAGGGTATAGCAAAACACTACGGTTGATAAGGCATGTAGGAGCAGAGTTTGCAGGTGAGGTTATAGAACATCCTTTCTTTGTCAAACAACATAGTGGCGGGCAGAGGCAGATGATTAATGTTGAATTTGTTTTTCATGGTAATGCAGAAGGTCGACCGGTTTTACTAGGAGCTCATTATGATACGCGTCCCTTTGCAGACCAAGAATCTGACCCTATATTACAAACCCATCCCATAATTGGGTCTAATGATGGAGGTTCAGGGACATCGGTTCTTTTAGGGCTTGCTCAGTATTTAAAAGAATACCCTGTAAGTCAACCAGTTCGGCTCATGTTTTTCGATGGTGAGGATTTTGGTCGAAGTGGTACGGGTGAAATGTTTCTTGGCTCTAAGCATCATGCTGACTACCTTAGAAAAATTTCGCAGAAAAATTGGCCACTAGCAGTAATTATCGTTGATATGGTTGGGGATAAAGATCTTGAGATTTTCAAAGAGACTCAATCCATGGTTAGTGGTCCGAAAGTCTTAGATCGTATTTATAGTGTAGCTAAGCGGATTAATAGTTTCCAGTTTAATGAAAAAAGTAAATACACAATCCAAGATGATCATCTTCCATTCGCTAGGCTGGGCATACCTTCTGTTGTGTTAATTGACTTTGATTACCCATACTGGCACAAGCTTTCCGATACGTTAGATAAATGTTCATCTAGGAGTCTCAGCGCTGTTTTGTCAGTTTTGGTAAGAGTATTATCAGAATGGTGACTGTCCGAAAAGGGCGTTTACCGCAGAAATCCTTTCATCTGTTTTTTAGCTTCGAGATTTTCTGGCTCAATTTGAAGAATGATTTCTAGTTCCTGCTTTGCTTCTAACCTTTTTTCTTGGCGGATGTACATATCGTATAACTTCCAATGCATGGATAGAAAGTTCGCCCCCTTTATAGCTGCCAAGTCATAAGCTTTTCGAGCTTCAACGAGATTACCCTGATTGATATAAGCATTTCCTAGATTGAAATAGGCGACACCGAATTCAGGATCGAGTTGGATAGCTTTTTCAAGATGAGGTATGGCTTCCTTTGATCGATTTAGTTTGTTGAGAACCGCTCCCAGGTTTGAATGTGCCTGAATGAAATTTGGGTATGCCTCGATAGCTTGTTTAAAGTGTTTTACTGCCATATCATATTTTTGCGTTCGGAAATAATATCCCCCTAGATTTGAATTTCCCTCAGGAAAGAAAGGGTTAAGCACTGTCGCTTTTTCATACTCTTGGATAGCTTGGTTAGTGAGCCCTTGACTTTGGTATGCAGCACCTAAATCATAGTGCGCAAGCACGGAGGAATCGTCTAGCTTAAGCGCTGACTGGAATTCTGTTATCGCACGGTCCGTGTCGCCCTTAACATATAGGTAGTAATTTCCCCTGTAGTAGTGAGCTTCCTTAGAAGTTTTATCTTCTTTTAAAAGGTCATTCAGAGACATTCTTGTTTTAGTATCAAGAAACGGTTTTATAAAGTTAATGGGCAATGCTAGGTTGATTGATCGGCCTTCTACCGTGGCAATACCTATTACTTGGTTCTTTTTGTTTACGACTGGGCCGCCGCTAAATCCAGGACCGAACGAAGCGGTCGTATAAATGAAAGGGAAGTCTGGTTGGGCTTGTGGATGGATGCCTAAGACAAAGCCAAAGGTTTGCACCGCCTTTTCCTTCTGGTTATTTTTTTTATTAGGACCTGAAAAACGTTCTAAAGAATTAATGTTTTCTGATAAAAAACCAAGCGCGCTTAAGAAATTAAAATTTTCAAGTTTGGAAGAATCCCCAATTTCAAGAGTCGAGTAGGTTCCCTTAGGCAGTTGCAAGAGCGCAAAATCTTTAGTTCGGTCAACTTTTAAAATAGATTTTACCTGTACTCGGTCACCATTAAACATGATGGCTTCAATCGCGGCGGCATCGAGCAGTACATGATAGTTAGTGACTAGGACCCCTTCAGGTTTGACGACAAATCCTGTTCCTGTCCCAAGTATCTCGCCAGCGGAGTCTTTTGCAATTAGTAGAACAACAGCACTTTTATTGACTGAAGTAGCATGAGTGGAGTGGGCAAAAAAAGCCAATGTTGCCCAGAAGACTAAAAACAGGACTAGAGTATTTTTGATTTTAAAGTAAGGCATTATCTATAGAATGACCTTAATATACGAAAGATTAGCTAAGGGATACTTTAATGGTATAGGTATTTTAGAGTTTCATCCAATGAATTTTAGCGTGGTTTAAGAAGAATAAGAAATAAGACATTAAGAATAGGATTAGTTAAAAAAAATGCCTCCCAAAATAGGGGAGGCAAATGCATTCTAAAAAAATTTATTTAACAGTAACAATAACGGTTGATGTAATAGCGGGGTTATAAGGAACATGCCCACCATTAGCAAAAAGGGTTCTAATTACATGCTTGCCAGAACCGAGCTTCAGTTCCTTGCAGGTTGAACCATCACCCATGTGAACGTGGTTGGCGTCTTTACCAATTCTTTGACTTAGATCTTTAGGGAGGTCAACATCAATTAAGAAGGTGGTGGTGACCCTTACCATGATTAACTCCCTTTTTGGCTGGTTGAACTTCCACTCCATCAACAGCCATACATACCTTCACGGGGCTGGAGACCGCGCTTCCTGTTGCTGGCTCTGTTATGACTACCGCACCGCCAGCATAAACTGCAGATACACTGAAAACGAGGCAAATTGCCACTAGAACAAGCCATTTGATTAAAATCTTTTTCATAAAAATAGAACTCCATTATAATTTATTTATTAAAAAAAATTACCCAATTAGGTATGTAGACAAGCAAATATTTAAAACTATTCTTAGTCTAAATATTTTTTCAGAATAATCTGCAAACATATTTGTGTACAGTAAAAAAATGGGGTTTTTATTGAAAAAAAATTCCAAAAATTTAAATATTTTTATGGTTTTTTTACACAAATTTAGTGGATTCTTTAAATAAGGCTGCTATTAAAATTTTTTAATATTTATTCTGTGATGATTTGCTTTATGGGAAGAACAGTATTTCCCTTGACATCGAAAAGAGAGTTCCATAACCTTAACAAATTCATTTATATCTAGGCTTTTTCAGGAAATCTTTAGGGAAGTTACTAAGTTTTTTCTGATCGCTTTTGATTTATACAATCCGGAGGTTCAAATGGTAGTTACTGGAGATTGCAGACTCCTTCACACGTGCGAAATGTGCGAGTTTAATAACGAAACAGATTGTAAGGCAGATAAAAACGAACATAACCGCTGGTTAGTCAATAAGCGGATGGGTGATATTAAATTTAAACTTATAGTTGGGAGTAATAAGGGGGGTGTAGGCAAAAGTACAGTGACCACCAACCTTGCAGTAGCTCTAGCTGAAAAAGGTTATAAGGTAGGGTTAGCCGATGCCGATCTTCATGGACCTAATATTCCAAAGCTCTTGAAAGCGGAAGAAGTTCGCTTGCGGTCTACTGATGAAGGAATTGATCCTTATGAAACGAGCAATGGACTCAAAGTTGCTTCCTTAGGATTTTTGATTGAAGATCCCAACATGCATATCGCCTGGCGTGATGCGGTAAAGTATGACTTTATTATTGAGCTGCTGGGCAATATCCAATGGGGAGAGTTGGATTACCTTTTAATTGACCTGCCTCCAGGGACGGGTAACGAACAAATTACTATCATTGACTTTATAGGTGATGTGGATGGCGCAGTGATAGTCACAACCCCACAGGAATTAGCTTTGTTGGATGCTAGAAAAATGATTTCATTTGCCCGTGATAGTAATGTTCCTATCGTGGGCGTAATAGAGAATATGAGTTATTTTATTTGTGATGCTGGAAAGAAATATCATATTTTTGGTGAAGGCGGTGGTAAGAAACTAGCTGACGAACTCGTGTTGCCTTATTTGGGTGATATCCCTCTTGATAGTGATATTGTTACTAATTCTGACCGTGGCGAACCTGTAGTTACGTCGCAACCAGACTCCCTAGCGGCTAAGGCATTTTTACAATTAGCTGATAATTGTCACAAATTTCTTAATCCGGAAGAAGTGAAGGCTGGTTGAGAAATTGATAAATTGTTTTGGAAGGAATGAGTTACGAAAAAATATCCAGAATTCACTAGGATGTGGTTTGCTAAAGGCATTTTCGTATACGCCAATCAGTTAGAGGATGAACTTTGGTCCATATTAGATTTTTTCATAATTAGATTCTACTTCATGTATTTTTCCTTGTTCCGGTTATTGAAAGTTTTAGTGTTTGCAGTTGCTATTTTTCTTTTTGGATTGCTTCCTGCCTACACGTATGCTGAAACAGAAGAGCTGCGTCCTCACACTAATAACCCTATTTTAGCTATAGTTGACGGAGAGCCTCTCACTTTAGAAGATTTAAAGAATGCCCAGATTCATGATGCTATGGTTCAGTTGCATCAAATTCAATCGCAAGTCTTGAAGGAAGCAGTCCTTACTAAGCTTACCAAAAACCACCCCGAGTTAAAGTTGGAGAATGAGGTGCCTTTACCCAGCGAGGGTGATGTTGTTCGTTTTTATGAAAACACACCAGGGATTAAAGAGATGGGTACGTTAGCAAAAATGCGAAGGGAGATCACAGAGTACCTTAAAAAATTTTTTCGTAACACCTACATTGAAGACCGATACCAGTTGGCAATTAAAAAAGGGTGGGCTAAGATTTATCTTCAACCTCCGCTCGAATTCAAATTGAAAGCTCAAGTCAGCACAGCAAAGCTCTGGTTTGATGAGGATGATGGTTTAACTAGAAAAGTTTTTCTTTTAGAGTTTTCGGATTTTCAATGTCCGTTTTGTAGAAGAGTTCAAGGTACCTTGAACAAGTTACGTGAGCAGTATCCCAAAGAAGTTCAATTTGGTTATCGACATTTTCCTTTAGATTTTCATAAAGAAGCAAGATATATGGCTGAGTCAGTTGAATGTGCCCGGGAACAAGGGAAGTTTTGGGAATTGCAAAAACTTCTATATGTTGATAGCGACTCCGTTTCAAGGGCAAAACTTCATCAATATGCAAAGAAAGCGGGAGTTAAGAATGCACGCCGGTTTAAGACCTGTCTTAAAGAAAGAAAATATAAAGAGAGAGTCCTCAATGACTTGAAGGAGGGAATGAAATTAGGTATTCGAGGGACCCCCACTTTTATTTTGGGCACTTATGATAAAGATACCCGCGTGGTGTACGGAGAGCTAATGTCCGGCGCGGTGTCGGAAGAAAATTTTAAAGAGGTCATTGAAAAATATCTTTCCATATCTCGTGCTGAGGCTAGTCTGGCCCAATAAGCCCTCATAATTTTTATGAAGGGATTTCCCTCAAAGATTTCTATTTTTATTTCTACCCTAAGCAAGTGGGGCAGCTTTTTTTTAGTTGTTATCATGTTTGCTGTTCCTATGGCTGAAGCAGTCCCCTCCTTCCAAAAATTTAAAAAAGATTCAGACCCAATTCATTTTAAACTGACGGCCATTGTTGATCCTGAAAGTATTAAACTGGGAGAGCGGTTTGTTTTATATGTCAAAATAGAATTAAGTAAGGGTTGGCACATTTACTCACTTTATACAAAAGGTGTTGAAAAACAGCCACTGGCAACCGAAATTTCCCTCAATTCAGATATGTTCGTCGCGCATGGTGTGTGGGAAGAACCTGCTCCTGTGATAGCGTGGGATGGAGCTCTGGAAAAAGTTGTGAGGACGCATCAGCAAGTGGTGGAATTTCGTCGTTGGTACAGTCCAGTTGAGTCGCTTGATTCGGGTTCATATCAGATTAGGGGAGATGTCGTTTTTCGGGCTTGTAATAATAAGGTGTGTAATCTCCCTAAGAAAATTTCTTATGGGACAAAGATTGATGTTTTGAGTGATAAGAATTGATGAAGTGCCAGAGAGTTACTGTGTTTGATGGAGAAAGTGATTTTATGAAAGATATAAGTAGTCTTATGCAGACGCGGTTAACAACAGATCATATACCCTTTTTGAACTCAGTCGCTGAAGTTGCTGCACATAATCAGGTGAGCGTTTATGTTGTGGGCGGTTTTGTGAGGGACTTACTGCTTAATATTAAAAACGTAGACATTGACCTTGTCGTAGAAGGTGATGGTATTGTTTTTGCTCAAAAATTAGCAGAGAAATTTGATGGGCGAACTTCGAGGTATAAAAAATTTGGAACTGCTACCTTGATGCTGCAAGGCCGACCTAATATTGATGTGGCAACTGCAAGAACCGAATCTTATTCTTGCCCTGCTGCCTTGCCAGATGTTGAACCCAGTACTATAAAACTGGATCTTGCCCGCCGTGATTTTACAGTAAATAGTATGGCTATTAAATTGAGTGAGAGTGGGACCTTTTTCCTGATTGATTTGTTTGGTGGTGAAATCGATTTAAAGGATAGTTTGATCAAGGTTCTTCATGATCGAAGTTTTGTAGACGATCCGTGTCGTCTTTTCCGTGCCATTCGATTTGAGCAGAGGTTTGAGTTTTGTATAAAAGGCCAAACAAAACAATTAATGAGGAGCGCGATCGAGAACAATTTGATCGATAAATTGAGCGGAGATCGCCTCATGAACGAAATTAAGATTCTTTTGAGTGAAGTAGACCCAGTGAGATGCGTTGACCGTATGCGGGAACTTTCGTTGCTTCAGACAATTGCTCCTGAAATCTTCAATGATGACTTCCATTGGACTATTATGAAAAAAGTCGATAGCGCTTTAGCTTGGGCGGATATGATTCCTCTGACGAAAAAACCCGAAGCCTGGTTTGTCTACTTCCATACGTTATTTATGGTAGAGGACGATGAGGCTTTTGAGGGAATGATGATGCGTCTTAATTTTCCTAGTAATATTTATTTCAGGATGTGTTCAGAGAGGGAATGTTTTGTTGAAGCGATGCACGATTTAAGTGAAGAAAGAGAACTTAAGCCTAGTGAAATTTATGATATTTTTTCGAAGCAGTCCTCCGAGGCAGTGATTCTTTTACTTGCCGCTTGCTGGAACAAGCGAATGAAAGAATACGTGGAACTTTATTTCAAGAAGTATTGTGCGTCTGCAAAAATTGAACTCAATGGTGACGATCTGATAGGAATGGGAATGCAACCTGGGTCAAGTTTTAATGACGTCTTTAAAGCCTTGCGTGATGCAAGAATCAATGGACAAGTAACATCCCGAGATGAAGAAATTGTTTTAGTCGAGTCACAGTTTCTGAAATAGGGGCATCTCACCAACCAGCTATTCTAATGTTAGCTTTCTCTGCTATTCTTGAGCAGTTTTTTCAACTGGAGGAACACAACTCAGATGTTGTGACCGAGTTACGGGCCGGGGTGGTGACTTTTTTTACCTCGTCTTATATTATTTTTGTTCAACCAGCAGTATTGTCGAGTGCTGGAATGGATTTTGGCGCAGTGATGACTGCGACTTGCTTAGCATCAGCTTTTGGGTGCCTAATCATGGGGCTTTGGGCTAATTATCCCATCGCATTAGCGCCGGGTATGGGGATTAATTTCTATTTTACCTATACAGTGGTTTTGGGGCAGGGAATTCCTTGGGAAATTGCTCTCGGCGCTGTTTTTTTGTCAGGTGTGGTACTTATTCTTCTTACGATTTTTAGGTTTCGTGAGTTAATTATAAATATTATTCCTGACTACCTGAAAAATGGAATTGCAGCCGGCATTGGTATTTTTATTACTTTTATTGGTTTTGTCCAGGGGGGATGGGTTTTGGACCACTCTGGCACTTTGGTTCAATTGGGAGACCTAAAAAGCTTACCTGCAGTATTTACTCTGGTTGGGGTTGTAACAATAGGTGTCCTTTTGCAACGTGAGGTGACTGGAGCTATTTTTATTGGCATGCTAGTCGTAAGCCTTTTAGGCATTCCTTTTGGGCTGGTTGAGTTTTCTGGTGTGATATCTTCACCACCTGATTTAACTCCTACTCTATTAAAAATGGATTTGACTGGTGCATTTGACTTAGGAGTCCTAACGATTGTAGGAGTGTTTGTTCTTGTTGATTTGTTCGACACAGCGGGAACCCTCATAGGAGTTGGTCAACAGGGAGGGTTTGTCAAACATGGGAAACTTCCTCGTGTAAACCGGGCACTGATGCCAGATGCAGTTGCCACGACTGCTGGTGCTGTTTTCGGGACATCTACAGTTACCTGTTATATTGAAAGCTCCACAGGAATTGCCGAAGGTGGGCGCACTGGGTTGACCAGCGTGGTGACCGCATGCCTGTTTTTATCAGCACTTTTTTTTGCTCCACTCGTCCATATGATTGGAGGAGGTTATGTTGTAGGCGAAACAACATTTTATCCCATTACTGCTCCTGTTCTTATTATAGTTGGTTGTCTCATGGCTAGGAACCTGGTGCATATAAATTGGCGCCAATGGGACGAGGCTTTGCCGTCTTACCTGATAGTCGTTGGGATGCCACTTACTTTCAGTATTGCGGATGGTATGGCACTGGGGTTTATATCCTATCCACTGATCAAACTGTTTTGCGGTAAAGCCAGAGAAGTGCACTGGTGTATCTACCTGGTAGCTATTTTATTTGTTTTTCGGTATTCGGTTAGTTGAAGGAGTTTACGGGAACTTACGCTGATTACAAATGTGATATAATGCAAAATCTTTACAAAAAGGTGACATTCGTCGCTTAATACTGAGGGAAAGGAGTTTTGTGGCTAGCGTAGAATATTTAATTAAACAATTTTTGTCCGAAGATAAAAAAATTTTAGACCTCAGTAATCAGGTCTTAGGTGATAAGGGAGCTGTAACCCTGGCAAAATCTAAACACTTAAAACGGGTTACGAGATTGACCTTGGCAAATAACAATATAAGTGATGAAGGTGCAATTGCTATCGCTAACTCAGAAAAATTTAAGAAACTGATAGAACTCGATTTTTATGGAAATGTAATTAGCGACGACGGGGTAAAAGCCATTGCAGAGTCTCCTAGCATGTCTAATTTAAAAAAACTTAATCTTTATGGAAATCTTGTGGAAGATGAGGGAGCGATTGCTATTGCAGAGTCTAAAACCCTGTCAAAGCTAAGGTATCTATTTCTTACATCTAATCGAGTTCGGAAACAGGGTATAGAGGCCCTAGAGGAAGCAAAATGCGGTACTCGTTTGTGTCATTTACACTTAGATAATTTAGGGGATTTCATCTATCAAGATGATGACGAGGAAGATGATGGCCAGATAAATAGTTGGGATGAACTCGAGGCGCGAGCTATAGAAAACCTTGACGATGATGACGATTAATTATTTCTTCAATAAGAATATAGCTATAATTCTTGTTAGCTTTCTGCTTGCGTTAACACCTGTTAACTCATTTAGTTTTCAGTCAGACAAGAATCCGATTGATTATAATGTGTTGTTCAAAGGAAGTCTAAAGCGGAGTGGAAAAATATTAAATCTTTCCGGAAAAAAAATCGGAGACGAAGGTGTTGAGCGTCTGGTCTCCAGTAGCTACCTGGAAAAAGTTGAAAAGATAGATTTGCGGTATAACGAGATCACTGCTGTAGGTGCGGAGTTACTCGCAAAGATATCGCCATTACCCAAACTGAAGAGTTTGATACTGCGCCATAATATTCTAGGTGATGCTGGGACTACGGCTCTTGCTAAGTCTGGTAGTTTCCCCAACTTAGAAGAAATGCAGTTGGGTTGGACGGAAACTCGTGATGCAGGTGCACTAGCTTTTGGAAGTAGCAATAAATATCAAAATTTAAAAAACCTCGACTTAAGAGGCAATTTTCTTGCTAACAAAACCAAGAAAGAACTTAAAAAATCTTTAGGCCATTTGAAAATTTTAAAGCTTTTTTAAACCCAGTTCAAGAACATCATGCGCGTAACTTGAGACCCTCGTTTTGGCAGTCTATATTTTGTCTATACCCGTTTCCTCATCAAAAAAATAGGTGTCCCCTTCGGGACCGCGGAATGATATCTCCTTAACTTCCCAGAGGTGTTTTTTCTTTACGTCAGCTTCCGCAGCATGATAGCGACCCTTTTCCTCTCGCTGAAGAAGAAGAAACTTGTTTTTATCGTTGGCAATAATCTGCCATGAGAAGAAGTCACTTTGTAGTGTCTGTTTTTCGTAGTCAATGTTTATGATGTTCATTGAAACGTTCCATTGCCTCCTGTTTAAAATTAGTAATGAATATTAGCTGCTAGGTCACGAGCTTTTTCGAGGGTTTTCTTCTTGTTAGCGACTGATACGTTTTCTATGAGCATTTTAGCGAACGCAAAGGTAGGGTCGGGGGTTTCAAGAACTGCGCTGTAATTTTTTGCGACAAACTTGCTGATTTGGGTTTCCTTTAATTTTATTTCTGATACAGAGGTGCTTTGAAGAAATTTAGTACGAGATTGTTCAGATATCCCAATGCTATTTTTCGGAATATGATCTTCCGTTATGTGAATTTCTGGAACAATTCCTTGTGATGTAATATCCGTTCCCGAGGGGGTGTAGTATTTTGATGTTGTTAAGCGAATGCCCGATCCATCGCTAGTACGAAAAATAGTTTGTACCGTACCCTTTCCATAGGAACTTTCTCCGATAATCAATGCCTTACCAGAATCCTTCAAGGCACCTGCAACAATCTCAGCTGCACTTGCACTATGTTGATTTATGAGGATGACCACTGGCATCGAATGCAAACTATTCTGGTATTTTGCTTTATATTCGCGGCGATCAGTTTGTTCTCGTCCTTGGGTATAAACAATAAGGCGATTACGATGAAGGAAATGACTGGCTATTTTTACCGATTGATCGAGCAAACCGCCAGGATTATCTCTCAAATCAAGAATAAAACCTTTTACCTTATCCCCTTTTGCTTTTGTGAGCACCTCTTTTAGCTGGTTATTGGTTTGCCTGGAAAAACTGGTGATTTTTATGGACCCGACACTATTTTTTAATGTTTTATATTCGACGGTTTCGAGAGAAATTACTTCCCTATTTAGAGTGTAGGAGTACTCCTTTTTTTCAGACGGTCTATATAAGGTTATAGTGATCTCAGTACCTGGTTGACCTCGGAGTTTATCGGCAAGCTCAGATATCTGAGTTTTTTCAATAATTGTTCCGTTTACTTTTTCAAAAATATCGTCGGGTTGTATTCCTGCGCGTCGAGCTGGAGAATTCTTGATGGTTTTTACCACATATAGACGGTTGTCTTTCATAGTAATAACCATGCCTAGTCCACCATACCTTCCTTCTGTATCGCGCATAGACCTGTTGAAATTATCGATATCCATATACTTGGAATATGGATCCAAAGAGCCCATGAGACCAGTTACGGCAGCTATTTCAAGTTTTTCCTTGCTTAGTTTTCCTTCTGATTCCTCTAGCAGAAAATAATACGCTTTCTTAAAAGTTTCTAGAGCGTTTTCTCGATTGTAATCAAGCGTGTATCTGATATTTTTGTCGAACTTAGAAATGGATTGCCCGATTGATTCATTTTTGAGAGAGATGTTTTTATCGTTAAGAGCCAGGACCATCCCGTCAATAGACGCCACAAACATTTTTTTATAATCAGGGGCGTAAACGTATTTATCTCCCACCAGATCCACAACTTCCTCAAAAAGCTCCAAGTCGTTGCTAAAAAAACCAGCTTCCGCATTGGGAAAAAAAGCGGGACCCAAATTCGTCCATCCCGCAGGGAATAATAGAAATAACCCAAGCAAAACTGCTGTTAATACAGAGAATATTTTTTTGGATGCGAATCTAGGTGACATTATCTCCCTTTGATTAGCGTGGTTGTCTTGTGAATTAATTATAATCAAGAATATCCCCAATAATCAGTTCCAAGTTTTCAGTCATCATTTCGGTGGTACCACCTGAAATACTAGGAGTTATTTTCAATACTTTGTTGAGGATAATTGTTGGGGTTTCATTAGCATTATATTTATTGGCTAGGGCGAGTGATTCGTTGACTTTAGCTTCTATCGAAGGAGATTTCATCCCGTCCCTGATTTCTTGTTCAATCTTGTAATGCTGTGAAAGTCGCTGAATAACCCTTGGTTGGAAAATATTAACATGAAGCTTAAAGTTAGTATCAAATAGTTCTTGGGTAAACTTTTCCTCAAGCCCCAGTTCATCGGCGATATAAAAAGCTTTAGCTGGGAATGCGGTTTGTTGTCCCCAGTAAATGGGATATTTCTTATGGTAAAGCTTGTCCTTGAATTTAGCGCGTAGCTTTTTAGAGGTTTCTAAAAATCGATAGCAGTGACCGCAGGAGTAGTTGAAAAATTCAGTCATCTCGACCTGTTTTACTCCCTTGAGTTTTTCTATTGAACCGATGACTTCATATTCTCCTTGGATTTTATCTGCTGCGAAGGCGAAATTAGTAAGAGTTGAGCAACCAGCGAGTAAAAAAAATAAGGTTTTTAGCAAATTTATTTTCAAGGGGTTCCTGCAGGGTTTCATGCCCAATCTCCTTATGGTTAAATTACTACCGAAGGTCAATGTTTTATTTTTGGCCAATATTTTGAAAAATTAAAATTGGGACTGTGGTTTTTAATATGACAGTTCTTGCAGGCCTTTTTGGCATCGAGTTCAATGTTTTGTTGTAAACTTTTTGTGTGATCTAACTTTGGTCCGTGACACGCTTCGCACTGCACATTCTTCAACTCTGGAGTATCTACTTCACTAACGAACCCCCCATCATGACCCCATCCTGTGACGTGACACCTTAAGCACTCTGGATCGAACGCTTTGTTGACGCGATTTAGAGTTTCATAGGCATGACTGTGGCGCGACAGATTCCACAGTTCATGTTTGCTCGGATGGCAGGTCACGCATGTCTGCTCTGATGCAAAAACTTTTTGTTTCCCATGTTTGTTTTTTCGAGACTCTAACGAGGTGAAAAATAGATCCTCCACCTCTTTATTGTAATCTTCATACCATTTTATCATTTCGGAATCAGGTTTAACATTCGAATCTAATCGAATAATACGTTGCTCAAATGACTTTTCTCCTTTGTTATCAATATGAATGGTTAATTCACCCATCTTTTGCCCTCTGGGACCGGGTTGAACAAATACTTTCCCATTACGTTTTATATGGGTCATGTCTATGATATCAGTATCTTTTTCGATATGTCCATTGATCACCACATCAACCCCACTTAACTCCAGCATAGAAAGCGCTTTTTTCCGCTTCATGTGTGTTAACAAAACAATTACATCTGGGTGTTCCGATATTTTGAGTTTATTAATTAATTTCTTGGCAGACTCTGTCGGATCTTTGATACTCCCGCCACTATGTTTTGCGTCATAGTATAGGTCTGGATCGATTAAGCCTAGCATGGCGACAGTTAGACCATTCTCTAATTTTTTGATTCTTATTTTAGGTGGGTTGATTTTTCTTAGTTCGGCGTTGCTAAGAAGCCAAGGGACAGACGCGTCGTCGCTAAGAAAAGGTTCTCCGTAAACCAAGTCTTTGTCTCCTGGGATCACCGCGTCGTATTTTGACATAGACATTGCCTGTATGATGTAACGTGCTTTGATTTTGCCTTGCGTTGAGGGTTCTTTAAAGTTGTCACCAGTGTCTACCAATAGTATATTTTTTGAATTCGCGAAGACTTCTTTGAGGTAGGTCAATCGGCGTTCGAACCCACCTTGATTTTCTTCCTTAGCACACCCACATGGCTTAAGTTCGCCTAATGTATTTCCGGAATACACGATAACGAGTTCACGCGAGGAGGGGGCAGAAAACGAGAGTGCGTCACCCATTGATCCTAGAAAAACAAAAGTCAAAATCCATATTTTGGGTGTTTGATGTCTGTGCATCATCCAAGAATATCGAAAAAATATTAACAAGGCAATTAAGCTTTGGATTTTAGTTTTCGGATTAGTGCATGTGTTGTTTCCTGAGTCACTAAAACTTTGTTAAAAAGTGTAAATAGGCTAGAATAGTCTTTATGAAAAAATTTGAAATTCATATGCATTCAACTTTTTCTGATGGAGAGTTTTCTCCGACTCGATTAGTTGATATTGCTAGGAGAAATGGGGTTTCACTGCTGTGTTTAACAGACCATGATACTTTTGAGGGTATCCCGGAATTCATGACTGCGGCTAATGCAGAGGGAATTTCGGCTTTTCCCGGGATTGAAATAACGGTTTGTTACAGAGGATTTAATCTTCACCTCCTCGCTTATTTTGAGTCTATAGAATCCCTGTCGGATGAGTTGTCGCGTGAGGTCATGGAAATGGCATCTAAGAGAGAGCGGCGCATGCGTGAATTGGTCTACCGAGTCAACGAAGTGATTCCTGAAAAATTTCGCGGAATTATAGAATATGAAAATGTTCGCCGCGCCGCTGAGGGCGTTCTTGCAAGACCTCATTTGGCTAAAGAGATGGTTCGCCTTGGGGTCGTTTCCAGCACTCGAGATGCCTTTGATCGATACCTTGTAAAATACAACGTAGAGCGGGAAAACTTGGAAATGGAAAATGCTTGCAAACTAATTCGTGAATGTAATGGTATTCCGGTGTTGGCGCACCCTGGAGAGAGGTCTTACTCTTTATGCAGTCCTGCGAAAGGAAGACCGTACGAAGATGCTCCTGAGATGGTTGAAGAGTTGAAATCCTTCGGGCTATTAGGAATGGAGTGCGTTTACCCCTACCACGAGCGTACGGGGAAAGTGGAATACTATAAAGATCTCTCGCGAAAATTTGGGCTAATTATTACAGGAAGTAGAGATTTTCACGGGTCTGCTACCTATCAATCGGAACACCTTCTTGGTGCAACTAAAATGGACACTCGATTTTTGGAACAATTTAAAGAAGTCTGGGCGGGTTAGTTTTAGTTTTTTTCTTTTTAGAAGTTGCCAAAAATCTTTTTTTATCTGGTTCCCTTCGTCACTGTATAAAACTTTCTTAAATTAATGATCTTTCCTGTAAGACATATTTTTTAAAATAACTTTTCCTGCTGGCTTTGTTTTGGTGGTGTGATGCCAAAGTGTTGATAGGCGATTTCAGTTGCGATTCGTCCTCGTGGAGTTCGCTGAATAAATCCGGATTGCATAAGGTAAGGCTCTAACACGTCTTCGATTGTATCTCTTTCTTCGCTGATAGAAGCGGCAAGGCTTTCGACTCCGACTGGCCCACCCTTAAATTTTTCAATGATGGTCAATATTAGCTTGTGATCCATTTTGTCGAGTCCAAGGTGATCCACTTCCATCATCCCCAAAGATTTTTTGGCCACATCTTTTGTGATAATGCCTTCAGCTTTAACCTGTGCGTAATCACGAACACGTCTGAGTAGTCGATTGGCAATACGGGGAGTGCCCCGAGAACGACGTGCAATTTCTCCTGCGCCATCAGAATGAGTTTCAATTTTCAGGATTGAAGCTGAGCGCGCGATGATTGTTTTGAGTTCTTCTGGGCTGTAATAGTCCAAACGGTGTACGACGCCGAACCGGTCTCTTAGTGGAGAAGTAAGTAGCCCCGCTCTGGTTGTCGCCCCCACTAGAGTAAAAGGAGGAAGTTCTAATTTTATTGACCGCGCGCTCGGACCTTGCCCGATCATGATATCTAGATTGTAGTCTTCCATTGCTGAGTACAATATTTCCTCAATGACATTAGATAAACGATGGATTTCATCTATGAAAAGGATGTCTCCTTTTTTTAGATTAGTTAAGATAGCAGCCAAGTCACCAGATTTTTCAATAACTGGGCCTGAAGTACTTTTTATATTTGCTTCCATTTCTGAAGCAATTATATTTGCTAGTGTAGTTTTTCCGAGGCCAGGTGGTCCATAAAACAAAACGTGGTCTAATGCGTCACCTCGCATACGTGCGGCCTCAATAAAAATTTCTAAGTTTCGCTTTGTTTTGTCTTGTCCAATGTAGTCTTGGAATTTATTTGGTCTCAGTGTTGCTTCGAATAGGACCTCGTCGCTGTCGACCTCGGTGTTTGTAATAGAATCATTCATTGGGCTAACTTTAAAGTAGGTGCTAAATACTTGTGATTAATAATCAAGATAGCATGTTTAAACTTTTCTTGATTAAGCCTTCTATTGAGTTCTCTGTTTCTTCTTCTGCGCACACTTTTTTTAATGTCTGTTCCGCTTGGCTTTTTTTGTACCCAAGGTTAACCAGTGCTGAAAGAGCATCATCAAATAGCCCGTTCTGTGGAATAGAACCTTTTGTTGGTGCGAACTCGAGAGAGAGTCCTTCTATTTTGTTACGCATTTCAAGTATGAGGCGTTCCGCTGTTTTTCGACCAATTCCAGGGATCGTGCTAAGTTTTCCAATGTCGTTAGAGTCTATAGTGCTAAATAACTCAGCAGGAGACATGCCTGATAAAATTGTTAACGCGAGTTTAGGACCTACCTTGTTAATGGTGATAAGTTTTTCGAAGATTCTTTTTTCATCTACGGTGTAAAACCCGAATAATTTAAGCGATTCTTCACGCATATGAGTGTGTATGTTTAGAAAAACCTCGTTCCCCAATTCCGGCAAGACATAAAATGTGGATAGTGGGACAAAAACCTGGTAGCCGACACCGTTAACATCAATGGCGATTCCAACGGGAGATTTATTGGTGAGTTTGCCTTTAAGGTGCGCGATCATCTTTTTTCGGTTCTGAACTTTGAGTTCGCTGCGGTTGAGTGAATGTGGCAGATGGCGACAGCAAGTGCATCCGACGCATCAAATGGTTCTGGTTTTTCCTTGAGCTTTAAAATAGCCGTAACCATATCTTGTACTTGTTGTTTCTCAGCTCGACCATATCCGACTACAGACTGCTTGACTTCTAGCGGGCTATATTCAGCAACTGGTTTACCTTCATTAACTGCGGATAATATGGCGATGCCTCGGGTTTGCCCAAGCTTTAAAGCTGACTTGACATTAGTCGCAAAGAACATATCTTCTATCGCAACTTCATCAGGATTGAAGTTTTGGATGATCGTGACTAGTTCATCATATATAAACTTTAGTCTTTTGGGAAAGGATTGGCGTGCTTTGCTTTTAATGCTTCCCCAATAGATCACCTTGAGTTCGTTATTAATTTCCTCAATGACTCCGCAGCCGGTACAGTTGCTGCCGGGATCGATGCCCATCACGCGCATAGTTTAAAAAAGTTTAATGTTTTAGGGAATTACACATACTCCCTTTAGGGAAGATGATAAGGAGATATCATGTAAAGTACTGCGACATTTTTCACTCGAGTTTTTCCGTAGTGAGTAAGAAAGTCCTGAATGTTAAAGTACACTCGTTATTTGTAATCAAGAAGGACCCTTGCTGAATACGAACAAAGACTACCTTTTTTTGAGTTAGGGGTTTTACTCGATTGTGGCCATTATCTCATCTGTAATCTCAAAATTTGAGTAGACCTTTTGGATATCATCGTGGTCTTCCAGTGTGTCCATCAATCGGAGTAGTGACTTGCAGTTTTTTTCTTCTACATTAACCGTATTTTGTGGAATGCGGGTTAGCTCGGATGATTGAACTTTAATGCCAGCATCTTCAATGGCCTTGCGTACGGGTTCGAAACTTTCTACGGATGTAGTTATTTCGTAATAGTTGTCAACAGTTTGCATATCGTCTGCACCTGCATCGATAGCTAGCTCTAACAGTTCTTCCTCGCCTTTTTCGGATATTTTTATGATAATTAATCCTTTTTGCTCAAAAATCCAAGCAACACAACCATTTTCCCCCATATTCCCGCCATTTTTACCTAGAGTGGCGCGTAGCTCACCGACTGTTCTATTTTTATTGTCAGTCATCACTTCCATGAAAATGGCCACACCTCCTGGGCCATAACCTTCATAAGAAGTTTCTTCATACTGAACACCTTCCAGTTCTCCAGTCCCTTTTTTAATAGCACGGGTTACATTCTCTTGAGGCATATTAACTTCTTTGGCTTTTTGTACAGCTAGCCTCAACCTTGGATTCCCGTCTATATCACCTCCTCTGATACGCGCCGCCACAGTTATTTCCTTAATCACTTTAGTGAAAATTTTTCCACGTTTAGCGTCGGCGGCCCCTTTTTTATGCTTTATTGTTGACCACTTTGAATGTCCAGACATAGATCCAGAATCTAAAGGATTAAATCATTTTAAAAACAATTTTACTCGAAGATCAATCTAGCATGGACAGGTAAAAGAGGCAATCGGGATTGAAAATTATTCATGGTTGATTGATAATTGTTTTCATGAAGACAGTAGAAATAAAAGTAGCAGGCAAAGCAATTCAGGCTAGAGCTGGCGAGACAGTGATTCATGCGCTTTGGAATGCCGGAATGGCAGAGCTAATTGAAACGGGTTGTATCGGGGGCGTCTGCGGTGCTTGCACTATAACCGTTCGGTTTTCTGGGGGGCAGATGAGAAGAACTGATCTGGCCTGTATGTGTCCAGTGGAGGAAGGGATGGAAATTTCCCCATGCCCAGTAGATTCGGCTTTGACCGTGGCACCCGAACCAAACCCAACTGGAGAAAAGTTACGCGCAGCTTATCCAAAACTTGACCGGTGTACTAAATGCGGGGGCTGTACGACAGCTTGCCCGATGTCCATACCGGTGATGGATTCGGTTCTCAGGATGAGGTCTGGCGAGCTCGACAAAGTAGCAGAGGATTTTACTACGTGCATTCATTGTGGTCTATGTAGATTTGTTTGTGAGGATGGAGTTCAGCCGCACATGATGGGGATGTGGGTGCGTCGTTCGATTGGGTCTTCCATGGAACAAGATAACGATAAAATTTTAGAACAAGAGTCGCAACAGGCTGAGCTGGAGTGGGAGTACCTTTTAGGTGGCGACTCGACTGATAAGATGAATCATGCTCGCCAGTTTAGAAAAAGCGGAAAGATTGAAGCGTGATGGAATGGGCTAAAGATTCACTCAGCAAATTAGAGGCTACTCGCGAGGTGAGACTGTCCTCAGAACCTCCTGAATTTGATACATACGAGGCCGAAAAACTTCTTAATGAATATCATCCTGATTATTTTGGGATGCAACGTAATGTTCGGGTAGGACCCAATGCGGATAATGGAAAATTTCCTCACGAACTAGCGGACCTTTTAGAATCGGACAGCCAACTTCCGTTTGATTTTGACCCAACGGTAGATATTGAAACCGATGTGCTCATTCTTGGAGGAGGTGGTGCAGGTGCCTCGGCTGCACTTGCTTTAGAGGGATCAGGACTTACCGTTCACCTTGCAACAAAGTTACGGCTAGGTGATTCCAATACCATTCTGGCTGAAGGTGGAATTCAGGCGTCACTGGGAGTTGATGACTCACCGCGCAGGCATTTTGCTGATGCTTATGTTGGCGGACATGGGAATAATGACCCGGACCTTCTAAGAGTATTATGTGAAAATAGTGCAGATACGATTCGTTGGCTGGGGCAATTAGGTTGCATATTGGATACTAACGAAGATGGGACTTTCCAGTTGCGTCCTGGCGGCGGGACTTCTTTGCCTCGTGTGCTTGCTTGTAAAGATTATACCGGGCTTGAAATTATGCGCGTTTTGAAGGACGCCGTTTTGTTGAGTAGTACGAAAACTTTACAGAACCATGCAGCCCTAGAACTTCTTGATGATGGAGGTGGGCAAGTTTCCGGGGCGGTGCTGTGGGATCGTAGTCGGGGGAACCTTGTTACCGTATCAGCAAGGGCTGTGATCATTGCTACTGGGGGAAGTGGTCAATTGCGCTTTCAGGAGTTTCCTACTAGTAACCACCTCGGAGCAGTAGGTGACGGTTTGATTCTCGCTTATCGGCAAGGTTGTAAATTGGTTGATTCAGATAGCCATCAGTATCACCCTTCAGGAACCGCCTACCCAGAAGCTCTAGCTGGTCAGCTTGTAACCGAGTCAATTCGTTCCATGGGGGCACAAGTGGTAAATGCTGAAGGGAGACGGTTTGTTAATGAGATGGCTTTTCGCGATGTTCTTGCAGCAGCCATTATTCGTGAAGTTGCCGAAAAAAGGGGGATACAAACCCCAACAGATAGAGCTGGGATTTGGTTGGATACCCCGCTCATAGATTTGCAAAACGGTGAAGGAGTTTTGCGGCGCAAGTTCCCAGGAATTATTCACAGGTTTGAGCGTTATAATATAAATCCAGCCAAACAACCTATTCTTATTTACCCTACTTTGCATTATCAAAACGGAGGAATTCAGATAGATAGGGATGGTCGCACCGAAGTTAGGGGGTTGTGGGCTGCTGGTGAAGTAACAGGTGGGATTCATGGAACTAATCGGCTTATGGGAAATTCACTGCTAGATATAACTGTATTTGGACGTCGGGCAGCAATGTCAATTCAAAGTGATTTACCTGAAAGGCGACCGGTTACCCTTACTAGTTTGAAGGGGTATAGAGAGACTTTGCAAAGTATTTCTAGTCAATCACGGTTATTGTCACCACAGCTGTTTCCCACCAAAGCCGGAATGAAAATTGCCTTTGAAAGAAAAACGGCCATGAAACAGCCCAATGAAGGGTTAGGGGTAACCGACCAACCTTCCTTCGAACCTCCAGACCCATTTGCAAAGTAATTAACCTGTCATCATGATTGATATTATTTCCATTTACTGGATCAAGATACTTGCTACCTTGGTAGTTCTCCTCGCTTTAATTATCCTGTTTCTTCGTAGTGGCTATGAAAATTCGAATATTCCTGGGAAGGAATTAGTTAAAAGAGAACTGGATCGACTGGACGACAATTACGTAGTGTTTTGTAATGTGATCATTCACTTAGAAAGAGGAATGTCACACATTCCTTATGTAGTGGTTTCTCCCTATGGTATTTTTGTTGTGGCCTGTTGTTACCATGCTGGAAAAATTTCTGGACAAAAAAATGTCCGAGAATGGAAGGTAAGAGAGAGGGGAGTTGACGAGACAATACTTAATCCCCTTTGGGAAAATCGTAAATATATTAACGCCCTAGAAAGAAAACTCAACCAGTCGCTACCTCTTATTCCGGTTGTTGTCTTTACCCATGCCAATCTCGTTGATGATTTTGGGCCGACAGCGGTAGGTGTAGGTCGATTGCAGAAATTTTTCGCAGAACATACCAAGGTGTTGATGGGGCAGGTTGATCAAAAGTCAGTTATCGCTATTTTAAAAGAGTGAGGCTATACTGGGAAAAGTGTTCCACCCCCTTATTATATTACAAGTGATAGTGGTGTTAAGGTCTGAGGCAACAAATGGATTAGCTAATCCAGACGACTAATGTTTTACAAAATGATGAAAGGTGAATATTTAAAATATGAGTAAAATAGTTTCTTTGGCGGTGTTGTTTCTATTGAGTTTTACCCTGGTTTCATTGCCAGCGTTCGCAGAATCAGGAGTCTATAAGCCGAATTGCGATATAAGTAAAACGACAGTTTGTACGATAGAACTATGGTTGGCGCATAAGCATAAAAAGAAAAACCGTGAGCTTCGAAAATTTTTAAAATCCAAACAACTCAAAGTACTACGACATACCATCCAGTATTGGAAGCCCAAAGGTGGTCATCCACCCACGAATATAGCGATTGGAAGCATGGTAAGCGCTAGGGATGCTCGTTTGATGATCGACATTGCAATAAAATATAATGATAAAATTGACCGTTTAATTCTTCGTCCGTTAAATCCACCCAATTATGTTGCTATTGCTACCTCGGCTTGGGATGAACAATCAGAGGTTTTGATTAACCCGGAAGATCTTGAAAAACTTAGGGACCCTAAGCTGAATACCGAACAATTTCAGGCTTTATATGCTGAGTTAACAAATGAAGTCGAAAATGCCAAAAAAAGAGACCCGTTCTATTGATTAGAATGCATCAACTTCTTGTTTATCAATTGACAAATTTTCATGGATTTGGTAGAAGCGACCCTTTATATTTGATTCGGTATGGCAAGTAGAGACTTCCTGATAACCGTTTGTTTTTTTTGAGTAACTGAGAGCAGGGGGCCTTGTTAGGATTCTGGTCTTATTTAAGATAGTTAATTGAATGAAATTAGATACCATTTTCGATTAGGGGATTAATTATGTTGGACCTTGCATTTGCTATGGCACCACCACCAGAAGCTGCTGGACAGGGGGGAGGGAGCCTGCTTTCTCTTTTGCCGCCAATGATCATGATGTTTTTGATTTTTTACTTCATCTTGATCAGGCCACAACAGAAGAAACAAAAGGAAACCCGCAAGATGCTTGATGATTTGAAAGAAGGAGATAACGTGGTTACCTTGAGCGGGATTCATGGGACAGTTAAAAAATTAAAAGACGATATTGTGGTTTTGCAAATAGATAATAGTGTAAGGATAAAAATTAACCGTGCCTCTATTGGAATTAATAGAGAGTCGAGTAAAAATTAAGAATGTATACAGACCTGAAATGGAAAATTCCTTTGATTCTATTTGCTATTCTTGGGTCGGCTTATTTGGCATATCCTCTAAAGGATAAGATTGCACTCGGCCTAGATCTTCAAGGTGGGATGCATCTGGTGCTTGAAGTGCAGACGGAAAAGGCCGTTGAAGCGAGTCTGGAACGCATCGCAGATGATATTAAGCGTGAAATTGAGGAGGAAGACTACGAGGTAGATAGAGTTCGTGCCGACATTAAAAATAAAACGGTAACGGTTCTTATGGTTGACGCGATAGACCTCAAACCTGTTGAAGAGATAATGAAAAATCATACTGCCTATCTGCAAAATGAAGGGGTCGTGAGAGAAGGTCGCGGGTATCTATTTAGGTTGTCTAAAGAAGAAGAAAATAGAATTGAGCAAAACGCAGTAAGCCAAGGCTTAGAAACGATACGCAATAGGGTAGATCAGTTTGGTGTTTCCGAGCCGACTATACAAGCGCAAGGAGAAAGGCGTATTCTTGTGCAGCTACCTGGAATTAGAGATGCTGATCGCGCTATTAAGCTGATTGGTAAAACTGCTCGACTGGATTTCAAACTTGTTGATGAATCTGTCAGTCCCCAGACCGCGTTGAATGGAGCGATGCCTGAGGGTGATGAGATTTTATACAAACGTGAAGAGAATGTGGAAACAGGTGAGGTGACTAAGACGCCATTCCTTGTAAAAAAACGAACTGTGCTTACAGGAGAAACTTTGAGCGGTGCCGAGGTTCGTTACGATAGTGATTTTAATGAACCCTACGTTGCGATCACCTTTAATAGCATAGGTGCTATGATATTTCACGAGGTCACTCGGGCTAACGTTAAGAAACGTCTTGCAATCGTTTTGGATGATAACATTTACTCTGCTCCAGTGATTCAAGAAGCAATTGCTGGTGGGCGGGCGCAGATTACAGGTCAGTTCACCACGGAAGAAGCGCGTGACCTGGCAATTGTATTAAGGGCAGGGGCGTTGCCTGCGCCAGTAGTGATCCTTGAGAATAGGACGGTAGGTCCATCTCTTGGAAAAGATTCTATTGAGCAGGGGGTTCAGTCTATTCTGTTAGGTGGCTTGCTAGTCATCATTTTCATAGCCATTTACTACAAACTTTCTGGTTTGGTAGCTATTACAGCATTGATGCTAAATCTTGTTTTGTTACTCGGCGCACTGGCTTATTTCGGGGCAGCGCTGACACTTCCTGGTATTGCTGGCATGTTGCTAACGGTAGGAATGGCTATAGATGCCAATGTTTTAATCTTCGAACGTATCCGAGAGGAAGTACGCGTAGGCAAAACAGTGCGTGCTGCGATTGACGCAGGGTACGCAAAAGCTTTGAGCACTATTGTGGACGCTAATATAACAACCTTCATCGCAGCTGTTGTTTTGTTTCAGTTTGGTACCGGGCCGATTAAGGGGTTTGCAATTACTTTATGTATTGGTATTGCAGCTAGTATGTTTACAGCTGTATTTGTTAGCCGGGCGATATTCGATAGTTTCATGAGTAGAAAAAAAGTGGCTAATCTAAGCATATAAGAAAACTATATATGGAAATTTTTAAGCGTGTCACCGAGTTTGATTTCATGGCGAAAAAGACTATGGCAATTACGTTATCATGTGCCGTTATCTTGATAGGAATCATTTCGATAGCGGTCCATGGAGGCTTGAGGTACGGTATTGATTTTGCCGGTGGTACTTTAGTCCAACTAAAGTTTAAAAACCCACCAGCAATTGAAGAAGTTCGAGACGGACTAAGAACGATCGGACTAGGTGAGAGTACGATTCAGGAATTTGGTTCAAAAAACCATTTGTTACTCCGCATTGAAAGATCGGAGGGCAAACTTGAAGAGATTGGCACTAAAATAAAAAACAGCCTGATAGGAAAATATGAAGCAGAAAATATTGTCGTCGAGCGCGTGGAGATGGTTGGTCCTAAGGTAGGGAAGGATTTGCGAGAGAAAGCTATTTTGTCAATTGTTTACGCGATCATAGGGATTGTCATTTATATATCCTGGCGATTTGAATTTCAGTATGCTGTCGCTGCGATCATTGCTCTTATTCATGATGTGTTGGTTACCATGGGCGCGTTTTCGTTAGCCGACAAAGAGTTTACATTGGTTATCGTGGCGGCTTTTCTTACTATTATTGGTTATTCGCTTAATGATACTATTGTTGTATTTGATCGCATTCGTGAAAATATGCGTCGCAAGGGAAAGACCTTGTTAAAAGATGTCATTAATGCCAGCATCAACCAGACTCTCAGTAGAACAATTCTTACTTCTGGTACGACATTGTTGGTGGTCGTTGCTCTTTTTTTTCTTGGCGGAGAAATCATCCACGACTTTTCATTCGCCCTGATGATCGGTGTTCTTGTTGGAACCTACTCCTCAATTTTTATCGCCAGCGTTTTTCTTGTATATTGGAAAAGTCGAAGTGCCAAAAAACGTGTTTGAAAGAGTTCCCCAGAGTCTACCTCTCCTTTAAAAATTTGCATTCCTTTGTGCGCCGTGATAAATTTTTCGACGATCCTATACACAGCTAAACACACAATCAGGTTATCTTTCTTGACAAACCAAGAAAAATTACTTCAATGAACCCCCAACTGAAAAGTTTGATTGAGCTTCAAGCAATAGATAGCCAAATTGGTGAGTTGGAACATGGGAAGGCCGCAATTCCTAAACAGATAGAATCGGGTAAGGCAGGGGTTAAAGAAAAACAGAACCAGTTGGCGGAGGCAGAGAGTAGTTTTGCACAACTGCAAAAGGAGCGCAAAGATTTAGAAATAGATGTTATAGAAGAAAACGATCATGCAGCCAAAACTAAAACCAAACTTTCGGCTGTAAAGACTAATAAAGAATATAGCGCAATTCTTGTTGAAGTCGATGCAGTAAAAGAAAAAATTTTAGCTCTTGAAGATCGGGAGCTCGAATTAATGGAAATACTTGAGAAAAAAGAAAGAGAACTTCTCCCGCTTAAAGCTAATTGCAAGGAAGAGGAAGAAAAATTTAACGAGTATAAATTAAAAAAAGAAGCTGAATCTGAACGCACCAAAAAAGAATTAGAAGTTATTCGTCCAAGGCGCTCTCAAGCTGCGGACAATCTTGATGTGAAATTACTAGAACATTATACGAAAGTTTTTAATGCTCGAGAGGGTGTGGTTGTTGTACCTATTCATGAAAATATATGCCAGGGATGCCTCCAACACATTCTTCCTCAGCAAGTGATAGACGTGAAGTCTGGAGAAACAATAATTTATTGCGAACAATGTTCACGTATTCTTTATTGGAAAGAAACAAATGAAGGCGCGGTTCCGAAGTAAACTGGGTGATCGCTGTTTCGGCTTTTGAGCTGAGAGAGAGGAAAGTCCGGGCTCCAAAGAGCAGGATACTCCGTAACGCGGAGTGAGGGTGACCTCAAGGAAAGTGCAGCAGAAAAGATACGGCCAACCCGAGACGAAGGGTGACTTTTTTCTCGGCGGCAAAGGTGAAATGGTGAGGTAAGAGCTCACCAGTACCGCCGGCGACGGTGGTAGCTTGGCAAACCCTATCCGGAGCAAGATCAAATAGGAAAGTGTTTGAGGGCGGCTCGTCCAAAACTTTCGGGTTGATTGCTTGAGCCTTTCGGCAACGACAGGCCTAGATTGATGATCGCCGCTTCTTTGTGGGAACGCTCTTCAAAGAAGAACAGAACCCGGCTTATGGTTTACTTCGGTCCCGTAGTTTTTTAAATAGAAGCAGTCTTACCTTTTGAGTTTGCAGGAAACTCTTTCCTTATGATCGCATCCATCTTTTTTTCATCAATAGAGGATGCAGGTGATGTCGATAAGATTTTGTTTGCCAAATCTATGAATAGTTTAAATAAAGATTGCTTGATAGGGGGTAGAGTTTTTGTCATAGAGGAGGTTGTTTCAGGTGGTACTCTGTATTTAGCTGAAATTGATGTCCTACGGCAATCAGGTTTTCTTCATCAAAATGTTTGCTCATCAGTTGAATGCCAATTGGTATTTTATTTGTTTTTGAAGTTCCGCATGGAATGGAAATTCCAGGAATACCTGCAAGATTCGCTGATATGGTATATATGTCAGAGAGGTACATCTTGATAGGATCATTTACACGTTCCCCAAGTTTAAATGCCGTTATCGGTGAATTGGGAGCAATAATCACATCGCATTGTTCGAAAGCATTTTCGAAGTCCTGCTTGATAAGGGTGCGAACTTTTTGTCCTTTTAGATAGTAGGCGTCGTAGTAACCAGAGCTGAGGACAAAGGTTCCTAACATGATCCGACGCTTCACTTCTTCACCAAATCCTTCTTGTCTGGTATTCATATACATTTCGAGTAAGTTATCTGAACTTTTTGAACGGTAACCATATCTAACTCCGTCATATCGCGACAAGTTTGCGCTTGCCTCGGCGCAGGCAATAATGTAATAAGTCGCCACTGAATACTGAAGATGAGGCAATGAAATTTCCACTTTTTTCATTCCGAGTGATTCCAAAGTTTTAATTGCTTCTTGCACGGATGCTTCAACCTCTGGATCAATTCCCGAGGTAAAGTATTCTTTTGGGATCCCCATTTTGAGTCCTGACAGATTTTTTTCCAAGCTGTTCATAAAGTTTGGTAACTCTACATCCGCAGAAGTTGAATCCTGTGGGTCGTTCCCAGCTATTACGTTCATCAATAGCGCAGAATCCGCAACTGTCTTTGTCATGGGGCCGATTTGATCCAATGATGATGCAAACGCAACAAGCCCAAAGCGAGACACCCTTCCATAAGTTGGTTTGAGCCCAGTCACCCCGCAGAAATTAGCAGGTTGACGTATTGATCCTCCAGTATCACTTCCTAGAGCCGCAAGACATTCGTGGGCAGCAACGGCTGCGGCAGAACCACCACTTGAACCCCCAGGAACTCGACTTAAGTCCCATGGATTCATCGTTGGGTGATGCCAGGAATTTTCTGTCGACGAGCCCATGGCAAATTCATCCATATTAGTTTTGCCTAAGATCACCGCTCCTGCTTTTTTAAGTCGACTAACCACCGTGGCATCGTATGGAGCGATGAACTGGTCGAGCATTTTTGATGAACAGGTGGTGCGTGTATCCTGCATGCAGATGAGGTCTTTTAAAGCTATAGGGATGCCAAGAAGAGGTGCGTCTTGGCCAGCGGCTAGTTTCTGGTCAGCTTCCTGAGCTTGATTGAGGGCTATATCTTGAGTTAGATGAACATAAGCTTGAACTTTGGGTTCTACACTCTCGATGCGTTGATATATTGCTTTAGTAAGTTCTACAGCAGAATATTTTTTCTGCAGCAAGTCTTCTTTTGCTTGAAGAATGGTTTTTCTATGCATAATCCTGAGTCAGATAATCTTTGGAACCTCGTAATGCCCCTTATTGTTGGATGGTGCTCCAGTCAAGTAGTCTATATTCTTCGATTTAGAGCCCTTATCGTCACGAAAAACATTGTGGACGGGAAGAACATGGGAGGTTGGTTGTACATTTGATGTGTCTAACTGATTGAGTTGGTCTATGTAATCGACAACCTGTTCTAAGTACCCATCTAGTTTGTCGCTTTCAATTTCAGTGAGTTTCAGCCTAGCTAGTTTGGCGATCTTTTGGGTGTCGATTTTGTCAGACATTGGGAAGTAAGTGAAAAGAAATAGAGGGGGAATTAGGCTTCAGTAGCTGATTTACGTTCCTTTTTTGGTTTTTTCTTTTCTTCAGCCATTTCCTCTGTTGCAGTTATTTTTGCCACCTTACGTTCTAGTCTCTTTAGCTTTTTCCATTACCAACATAAACAGCGTGCTTACAATATTAAACGCCGCCACAAAAATAATTAAGATCAGAATAATAAACATGACAACCTTTTCAAGTTTGAGTGCAGAAAAAAGATTTCTATTCATGCGCATCCAGTCACGGACAAGATAAGGAAAGCCTAATTCTTTCTGGATTACAGAAGCAATATTCCCAGCCTGCTCAATATCATCAACCCTCACTTCTATACCAGAAACACCGTTCTTCATCGAAAAAAATTTTTGCGCCGACTTTAATAGAATAAATGATAAGTTTGCGTCGTATTCATACATCCCCGACTCGAACACACCAACCACTTTAAATAGTTTCATTCTGGGAATAAGTCCAACAGGAGTCACCCGTGAAACAGGTGAAACCATAGACACGATATCTCCAACGCCTGCACCCAATCTACGCGAAAGTTCATTCCCTAAAATTATTCCAGCGCGATTCTTTTTTTCTCTCCCTTTTATTTCTCCAGAAAAACTTGATTTTTCCTTCAAGTCCGATACTGTTCCTGACACCATATTCTTCCCTAAATCTGAAACTGTTTCTTCTTTCTCTGGGTCTATTCCTCGCACAACAATCCCTGAAACTCTGTCGCCATTAATTAGCATCACCTGATTCATGATAAATGGTGCCGCTGCTATAACCCCTTTGACAGAACGTACTTTTTCTATAATACCATCATAGTTTTCTACCATCACACGATTCATATTTGACACAACTACGTGAGAATTAGTTCCCAAGATTTTATCACGCAGATCTTTACTAAATCCTGACATGACTGCTATCACCACAATAAGGGCCATGACGCCTAAGCCTACCCCGGCTATTGATATCCAAGTATTAAGAGAAATAAATTTTTGTGACTTTTTAGCGCTAAGGTGGCGAATGCTTACGAATAACTCGTAGGACATGATGAGTGATAAAGTTGAAGGTTTTTAGATTGCAAATAAACTTTTCAGTTCTATCAATAAAATTTTCAAAGGATCAATCGAACTTCGCCTATAAACACCATTCAGGTGGAGTTTTATTATATCCAGTTAAGATTCTTTTTTTAACTGTGGAAATAAGATAACGTCCCGGATAGATTGAGAGTTAGTAAGAAGCATGACTAATCGGTCCACACCTATTCCCTCTCCCGCAGTTGGTGGCAGTCCATATTCTAAGGCACGGATAAAATCTAGGTCCATCATGTGAGCTTCTTCGTCCCCGGCATTGCGGTCAGAAACTTGTTCCTCAAATCTTTGTTTCTGGTCTATCGGGTTATTCAACTCGGTATAAGCGTTAGCAATTTCCTTCCCCCCAACGAACAATTCAAAACGCTCGACCAAACTAGGGTCTTCCTCTTTCTTTTTTGACAATGGAGAAAGAGCCAAGGGATAGTCTGTTATATAAATAGGCTGGATCAAGTTGGGTTCAACAAAGTGGTCGAACAATTTTCCTAATACTTTTGCGTGACTGTCTTTCTTTTCCAAGGCCACCTTGTTTTCCAGGGCATAGGAAATAGACTTTTGGCAATCGTTAATATCGTCCAATGGTATTCCCCCAATATCTGCCAAAGATTGCTTAAATGTTTTTCTACCAAAGGGCTTAGAAAAATCAATACTCTCATTTCGAGTGGCTTCATCTTTACCACAAGTAAGGTCAAAGGTCATTTTGCCGAATACAGTTTGACATATGTGATGAAATAACTTTTCAGTCAGATCCATAAGGTCATTATAATCAGCATAAGTTGTATAAAACTCAACCATAGTAAACTCTGGGTTATGATCGGTAGAAATACCCTCGTTCCTAAAGTTTCTATTAATCTCGTAAACTCGTTCAATACCACCCACTACCAGTCTTTTCAGGTATAGTTCTGGCGCTACCCGAAGATAAAGATCCATATCAAGAGCGTTATGATGTGTCTTGAATGGTTTTGCTGTTGCACCACCTGCAATGGACTGCATCATTGGTGTTTCCACTTCCAGATAGTCTCTCTGATTAAGGAACTCACGTAGCGCCTGAATAACCTTACTCCTGTAGATGAAAACATCTTTCACCTTTGGGTTGACCATTAGATCAACGTATCTTTGGCGGTACCTAAGCTCAACATCCTTTAATCCATGCCATTTTTCGGGAAGCGGTAAAAGCGATTTCGATAGCAAGGTGATTTTTTTTGCAAAAATTGTAAGCTCACCTGTTTTGGTCTTAGACAGCATTCCCTCCACACCAATAAAATCTCCAATATCGAAAAGACTAAATATTTCGTAATTTTCTTCACCAATTTCATCCTTGCGTATATATACTTGAATTTGTCCTGTACGATCCTTGATGTGGCAAAAAGTCGTTTTACCATGACCGCGTCTCGCCATCATACGCCCACCAACCAAGCACTGCTTACCTACTTCTTCCAGTTCTTCCTTGGAGTTCGCAGAAAACTCACCAGCCAATGAACTGATAGTATCTTTAACTTTAAACCTGTTAATATAAGGGTTAATGCCCTTGGAGTATAATTGCGCAAGCTTGTCTCGCCGTAGCTTCACTAAATCTGTTGACTCTTCCATTGAATTGAATAAGTTAATATTGAGAGATAAAAGAATCCGACTTAAGCTATTTTTAATTTTCCAAAAAAATACACACTGCAAATCAGAGTCTCAATTAGACTATTGGCTGGCTTTATCATGCGAGGTTCTTTGTTCAAACAGTTTAATGTTTCTTGTTTCCAAAAAATAATATTCCACAAAAAAACTAGTATTAATGCGCAACCTCCGTAAAGCGAGTCTCTCTAATAACGGTAATTTTAACTTCTCCAGGATATGTTACTTCTTTTTCTATACGTCTAGCGACACTCTTAGCCAACATGTTGGATTCCTCATCTGTAGCTATATCAGGAACAACAACAATACGAACCTCACGTCCAGCTTGAATCGCATAAGTTTTTTCAACGCCCTTGAAAGAATCCCCAATTTCTTCCAGCTTTGTCATTCGCTTAACGTAAGTTTCCAACATTTCACGGCGAGCTCCTGGGCGAGAAGCAGAAATAGTATCTCCTGCTATAACTAAAACAGCGTAAAGAGACTCCGGCTCTATGTCCTCATGGTGTGCGCCAATAGCATTAACAACATATTTGTGTTCATTAAACCGCTTGGCAACATCAATTCCTAATTGAGTGTGCGTGCCATCTGTTTGACGATCAATAGACTTACCAATATCGTGTAAAAGGCCGGCACGTTTAGCAAGTTGAACATCCAATCCTAACTCTGCAGCCATAAATCCACAAACTCTAGCAACTTCTTTAACATGTTCAAGAACATTTTGTGTGTAGCTTGTGCGATATTTAAGCCGCCCTAGCATATGCACCATCTCTGTATTTATATTATCTATTTCCAACTCCATAACCGCTTGTTCTCCAGCCTTCCTAGTCTGGCTAGCGACCTCCTTTCGGCACTTGGCCACAACCTCTTCAATCTTTCCTGGATGAATGCGTCCATCAAGTATCAATTGCTCTAATGTAAGGCGGGCAACTTCGCGGCGTATCGGATCGAACCCGGATAATATTACTGCTCCCGGTGTATCGTCAATAATAAGATCAACTCCCGTGGCCTGCTCAAGGGCACGAATATTTCTACCCTCGCGCCCTATAATCCGCCCCTTAATCGAATCGTCCGAAAGAGCCACCACAGAGATTGTACTTTCCGCCACACTATCAGACGCTAATCTCTGCACTGCCATAGTGATAATTTTTCTCGCCTCTTCCTCCGCATTATTCTGCGCATCCTCTTCAATTTTCTTTACTTCTTTTGCTGCATCCAGACGTGCTACATTAACAACTTTTGCCTTAATTTCTTCGATGGCTTGTTCAGCGGTAAACGAGCTGATACTTTCAAGTTTTTTCATTTCCTCCTGAGCCAATGCCTCATACCGCGACTTTTCATCTAAGCTCGACTGCTTAGTTTTTTCTGCTTCTTTTATCCTAACAGCTAATTCTTTTTCAAGGTCTACCAAACTCCCCTTCGAAAGCCTTAACTCATCTTCTTTTTGGTGCACCCTACGCTCCTGATCTCGCAACTCCTGCCATTTAACCTGAACTTCTTTTTCGATTTTTTCCTTTTCAACTAAGGCTTTCTCTTTTCCTTCAACAACAGCGGCTTTAAATCTATTTTGCACCTCCTGCTCTGCTTCTTCAATAATCTTGATCTTTCTGGCTTCAGCTTCCTTAAGCTGGTATTGACTTATTAGTTTGCGCAGGAAATAACCAATCAAATACCCAACCACAACTGCCAAAAACATTCCTACAAGCAGGGTGGAAAAATTAAATTTAACAGCTGTAAAAATATGCATATTCATTACCTCGATAGTATATGTAATTAAACCTCAACGCCTGATATGTCACGGCATCTTAGTGCTTTAGTTTCTGTAATCAAAAAGTGAACCGGTTCATCTAGATCTGAGTGTGGAACTAAATTAAAAAGTTGAAAATCATAACTCACCGCAACTCGGCTCACATTTCTGGTGATTTTTTTAAAAAATTTATCATAGAACCCCCCTCCGTAACCAACTCGATTCCCGAATTTATCGAATGCTAGGCCAGGCACTACGACAAAGTCTATATTTGAAAAAGGAACTATATCCTGAAATTTAGGAGCAGGTTGTCTAACGCCATACTCTCCTATCACAAAATCTATATCCATCGAAGGAAGACGACTTGTCTGTAAATTTTCTCCCCTTGGGTCTAACAATGGAACCAAAACTTGCTTTCCCAACCATAGGGATTCCCGAATTATTCTTTCTGTCTGCACCTCAAAGGAGGTCGAGAGAAAACAAAAAACAGTTTTGGACTTCTTAAATTCATCCATGCAAAACAATCGCTGAGCAATGGCAAGGTTTTTCTCATCTTTTTCTAGACCACCAAGCGCTTCTCGTTTTTGAATAATCGTTTTGCGAATCGCTATTTTGGTTTTGGCTGCCGACTCCGAACTGACCGCTAACGTCATGTCAAACCTCATCAAGTAGTCACGCTCAATTATGCATTCAAAACAACCTTAATGCAGTCAGGCAAGAAAAGTTAGATCAAAGTAAAATAAGTTCAAATCCCTAAAATACAGGTATGGTAACTTTATGCTGGCGAATCGCCGAATAACGCATCAAAGCGAGAGGTGGGTTGATTTAACACACGACTGAATCAAGGAGAAAAGTCTCTTAAAAAATTAATTTATGCAATAACATTTCTAGACAATCTTAATCTTGACAAACAAAACAAGCCCCTTGCTTCGTTTGGAACTTTATTCAACCAAAAGGCGCAAAGAGAGAAAACTCTAGACACCTACTACCCAACTTTCCCGAGAACATAAATGAAATTAATTCACCCCTACCTATAAAACACTTAAACCTCCCCGAAATGCCGTGCAAAAATGTTTTTTTGAACCTGTCAAGGACAGGTGGGGAATCTGTGTACCACTTTAGGCTTCCTTCGATCCTGCGTCGCAAATAAGGCTTGCACACCGTGATAGAAAGTCATCCCCGTTTTCAAAGCATTGGCTCAAAAAATAAAATTTTACACAAACATGACAGGGAAGCGATAACTCAACATCCTTAAGGTGAGACTAACACAAAGGAACACATCTATCAAGGCTAGCAACTATTAACTCTTTTTTTTTCAATAATATCTAAAGATTTTTTAAGCTTTTGAATCATTCCATCAAGGTGCTGATTTAGCTGTTCACCCTCGGATTTCTTTCCTTGTTTCAATTCTATTAATTCATGACCTAAATTGAGCGCAGTCAATACCGCCACATCCACCATGGATGTTTTGCTTTTGGCTTCCAATAATTCCTTCATCTTCACATTTACCAAAGTCGCTACTTCTTCCATAGATATTGAAGAAGATATCGGTTTGACAGAGTATACCTTACCGCAAATTGTAATTTCATTCGATGTCATAACTAGACAAAATCCATTTTTTCAATTTTTTGCAAAACATTTTTTATATTAATACGAGCAGTAGAGCCGTCTTTTTTTAATTTGCGACGAGAGGCTTCTAATTGCTTCATTTTCTCTAACAAATCCTTCGCCCTATCATTTTCTTTAGACGATGCCGCTTTTTCTTTTTCAAGTACTTGTATTCGCTGCTTAAGTTGACTGTTTTCGGAATAAAAATTATCTAAGTTCTGTAATACAGAAGAAACCAACTCTTCTAACTGTTTAATTCTATCAGCGGGCATTGGTAAAGCCTAAAAAAAGAATCTGAATAACCATTATGAACCAACAATTCTAATTCAAGAAAAGACTAACATCGTACAATAGGTGGGGTCAATCGAGGATTCAAACAAAACCCAGAACAATAAAATTTATAAAAATCACTCTCTTAACATCGCACCAAGTTGACTTGATAAAGTTTTTACAATTTTTTTAAACACGGGGTTAATCTCTTCATCAGCCAAAGTTCTGTCGCTTGACTGAAATGCCAAAGCATAGGTAAGACTCTTTTTCCCTTCTTGAATTTTCTTCCCCTCAAAATGGTCATACAACTCTACCTTCCTAAGCAATGGCCCTCCTGCTTGATTGATTTTATCAATCACCTGACCTGAAGTAACTGTCTTATCGATCAGTATGGAAATGTCCCTAAAAGTTTCCGGGAATCTCGGGAGGGGAGAAAATTGGGCCTGCTTGGGCAAAGCATGAACCAACCTATCAAAATCCAACTCAAAAACAACACAGTGTCTGGGCAATTCATATTGACGAACAATTCCAGGCGACAGTTCACCTAAAAATCCACAATCTTGGGAATCTACTGTCAACCCAACGCTCCTGTTCTTTAACATAAAAGATCTTTCCAACCCAGGCTGTTCAACCAACTTTAACTTCAAGCATCTAACTACAGAGTCCAAAGACCCCTTCAAATCAAAGTAGTCGTAGCTTTTTCCAGTTTGCTCCCAAACATTGTTTTCATGCACTCCTGAAACAAATGCGGAAACAACCATTCGCTCCTCCCGTTCGCCTTGTTTCCCACGCATAAAAACGTTACCAAACTCAAAAATCATCACATGCTTTTGTCCCTTGCTAAAATTCCTTATTGCCGACTGGATCAATCCAGGTAAAAGGCTTGGGCGCATGACCCCCATGTCGGTACTAATTGGGTTATTCAACGATATTGCATCTGCCTCAACCGCGGGAGAAAATGCTGATTGGAATTTTTTTGCACTAGCCTCATCAATAAAACTGTATGTAATAACCTCAGAAAAACCCATACCGCTTAAAAAGCTTTTAACACTACAAACCGCAGACTGTTTTGGGGTATACCTAACAGGGCTGATTCGCGCTGAAGGACTGGTCACCCTAATCTTATCAAACCCGTTCAAACGGGCTACTTCCTCTATCAGATCAATCTCCCTAGTAAGAAAAGGGCGAGTACTAGGAATTTCCACATCGAAGGTTTCATCATCTTTTAAAGTAGAAACATTTAGCGCAAGACGAGACAAACAGTCCTCTACTCGGTCAACGGAAAGGGAGCAGCCGAGAACTTCATTTAAACGCGAAATCCTCAACGATACATTTCTGATCGGCTGGGGGGTTGGGTAAACATCAATTCGTCCTTTTCGAATTGTTCCTCCTGCTAATTTTCTTATAAGGAGAGCTGCTCGCGCTTGAGCCGATACCACACCCTGAATATCCACCCCTCTTTCAAACCGGATGGAAGAGTCAGATCGCGCACCATACTTCTTTGATCCTTTCCGCACCATCACCGAATTAAAACTCGCGCTTTCTAAAACAATATGCCGAGTAGATTCCGTAACCTGACTGTTAGCGCCACCCATGATACCTGCTAAAGCAACCGCCTTATTAGCATCCGCTATAACTAAAGCGTCTTGACCTAGTTTCAAATTGCTTCCATCTATACTTGTAAATGCCTCACCCGCTTTGCCTCGACGCACTGTAATACTAGAGCCTTCCAACGAATCCTTGTCAAATGCATGCAAAGGCTGACCATATTCCATGAGAACAAAGTTTGTAATATCCACAACATTATTTACCGAACGAAGTCCTATCGCAGTCAATCGGTCCAGCAACCATTTTGGAGACGGCCCTGGCTTAATATTTTCAATAACCATCCCAGAGTAACGCAAACATAATGCCGGTTCACGATTGTCCACATTAAGCACTTCTTCTACTGAATCCGCCCCCCATGATTTCTCTAGCTCTACTTCATAGTCAGGGCGCTTAAACGATTTACCGATAAGCGCGGCAACTTCTCGAGCAATCCCAAAGTAATTAAGGCAATATCCTCGATTAGGGGTCACATTCAACTCCAGAACTTCGGTTTTTGTTCCATCACTTAATTCCACTGTTTCCTGTGATTCTATTTCGAGACCAGCCATCGTGAGTAGATGCCCTAATTTTTCGGCACTAAGGTCCACGTCAACGTATTCTCTTAACCAGTCTAGTTGGATTTTCATGTAGTATTTTAAATTTCCTAACCTATGTTATAAATCAAGTGACTCCTATAGCAGGAGAAGATAGCGATTATATTAGAAGAGAAGGTAAAAATCAAAACCACTTCACTCCTTAACCTGCCGACCGAAATCAAAAACATAATTTTCTCTTTTAATTGATTGCAGGTAAAAACTTCTTTCATTTGTCGGATCTTTTTTAATTAGAACAACACAATACATCCAAATGTAAAAAAGCGTCTTATTTATTTCTTTCCACGAAGTTGTCCATATAATTGACTTTTCAACGGCACTATAATTATGATGTTTTTATCTAACTAAAGAGGTCCAAGGTTTTTCACCTTTATTTTTTCAATAATACTTACGAATCCTGCCTTCCATTAGCTCATGACTCTGTCTAAAGATAGTATCTTGAAAAAAATTAAGAAAAAAACCGGCCGACCAATGAAGGTCTCTGAACTGGCACGTGCTCTTGGGATCAGCGAAGTTCAACGACGAGAATTTCGCAATCAAATCAAACTTATGGCAGGAGAAGGCACCTTAGTCCGGTTACGAGGTGGTCGCTATGGTCTTCCCGACAAAATGAATCTAGTAACAGGTGTTTTTTGTGGCCACCCGAATGGTTATGGGTTCCTGACGTCCGACACAAGTGAGCAGAAAGGAGATATATATATTAGCCCAAAGTGCACGGCTGGTGCCATGCATAGAGATAAGGTTATTGCACGCATCGAATCACATAATAGTTCAGGACGTCCTGAGGGTCGAATTATGCGGATTTTAGAGCGGTCAACAACCGCTTTGGTGGGTTTGTTTGAACCCCTAGATGGGAACGGGTGGGTCATACCGATGGATAATAAATATTTTTATGACATTTTTGTTTCAAGCAAACATAAACTCGGTGCCAAAACCGGGCAGATCGTTATCGTTGACATTACTTCCTACCCAGAAAAACACCAGCCACCCATTGGAAAAATCACGGAAATTCTTGGATATTCCAATGACCCAAAAGTAGAGTTAAATTCTATCTTCCGCAAATTAGGAACACGCATTGAGTTCCCACTTGATGTTCTGGAACAGGCTAAAAAAACAACAGCAAACATCAACAACAAAGATTTAAAGAACCGGAGAGACTTAACAGGCTGGACTATCTTCACAATCGATGGGGAAACGGCAAAAGACTTTGATGATGCCATCTCTCTAGATGTAACGGACGCAGGATTTAGGCTAGGCGTTCACATTGCTGATGTGAGTCACTATGTAAAGAAAAACTCCTCTCTAGACAAGGAAGCCCTTGAACGCGGAACAAGCATTTATTTCCCCAGTGGTGTTGTGCCCATGCTCCCTTTCGAATTATCAAACGATATCTGCAGCCTAAAACCAAATGTGAAAAGATTAACACTAACAGCGCTTATCGATTTCAACCACAAAGGGGAGGTGGTCCATTCCGAATTTTTTACATCCGTCATCAAAAGTCGTATCCGGTTTACCTATAACGAAGTGGCATCCCTTCTCGAAATAGGTGACATAGAAAAAAAATACACCGGAGTTATAGATATTTTAAATAATATGTACCGGCTTAGTAAAATCCTTCGCAAGCAAAGATTTAAATCCGGAAGTGTTGATTTTCATGTCCCGGAACCAGAGATTCACATGAACTCAAAAGGAACCGTGGAAAAAATAACTAAAGCCCAACACAACGAAGCCCACGAATTGATCGAAGAATTCATGCTTTCAGCTAATCAGGCAGTCGCTCGCCATTTATTCGAACAAAAACTTCCTTCAATCCATCGTATTCACGAATCCCCAGATGAAAAAAAAATTAATGCGTTCCAAGAGTTCGTTTCGGGGTTTGGCCTACGCTTACCTTCGACCGATAAAATCCGTTCCACTGATCTACAAAATTTTCTTAAAAAAGCTCACGGCCGACCAGAGGAAAGAGTGGTCAACACCCTCTTATTGAGAACTATGAAGAAAGCTCAATATTCGCAGAAAGACCCAGGGCACTTCTGTTTAGGATTCAAACATTACACCCATTTCACATCGCCTATCCGTAGGTATCCCGATCTAGTAACACACCGACTTCTTAAGGACAGTTTGAACCAGAAATTCTCTGCACGCGAAAAAAAACTTCTCGCAAAAGAAATGTTGGAAATCGCAGAGCACTCAACCTTAAGAGAAGGAAAAGCAGTGGAAGTAGAGCGGGAAATAACTGACCTTAGGCGTACGCAATATATGTCCGACAAAATCGGGAAACCCTTTACCGGAATAATTGTCAACGTGACGCAATTTGGTTTTTTTGTTGAACTGGTTGAGGTTTTTGTCGAGGGACTTGTACACGTATCCAGTCTCACCGATGACTACTATATATACATAGAGCAAGATCATAAATGGCGAGGTCAACGCAAAAATAAAGTTTATAAAATAGGAGATCTTGTCAAAGCACGAGTAGCACAGGTCAACATCTCATTACGCCGCATTGACCTTGCTTTGCTGTAGTCATTTGAGTGCAAAAAAAATCAACCCTTCACCAACAAGGGAAGATACTAACAAATGAAAAAAAATTAGATGTAACAAAAAATCCACCATAAAATACGTGTGTTTTAATCATTCCCGTTGACCTAGTATACTTAACTAGTCAAACCTTGATTACTCAGACCATATGTTCCTTAAACATAACAGTCAGAGTACCAAAACCCATGTATGCGCAATATTAAAACATGATCAAAACCCACATAACTACCTTTCAGGTTGTGGTTTGAAATAAAATTTGCTATAAAACTTCATTTCCTAAGAAATTTATAATGAGGTGACTGGAATTTATGGCAACTTTGGATCAATTAAAAACACACATTGAGAAAGCTAAAACAGAATTTTCCGATGCAATAAAAAAAGCAGAAGACAAAAAAAACGACCTCACTTCTCGACAGAAGAGAAAAAAAGTAAAGA
>AQTY01000014.1 GCA_000372225.1 Candidatus Nitromaritima sp. SCGC AAA288-L16
AAAAATTCTCGACAAGCAGGTTACTAGCCGGGCGTTTTCGTTTTATTATCCTAAGATGCGACCAGGACTAAATCGCTTTTCTATTGTATCTTCCACCAACGCGCGATTTAAAGATTGGGCCGACTTGAGTGAGGATCAATATAAGATAGACAAAGAAAATCTTATTCAAACTACTTTAGACGCGTTGGAAAAATATGTGCCAAATATTCGTGAGAAAGTTGATTACCTTGAAGCAGCGACTCCAAAAACGTTTAAGCGGTATACCTTGTCTCCAAACGGAACTTCCTTTGGGACCAAATTTGAGGGCTTAAAAATCAGTCGAGAACTTCCTACCCAAATTTCCGGACTTTTTCATTCGGGTTCAGTTGGGATAATCATGTCAGGTTGGCTTGGTGCTGCTAATTACGGAGTTATTGTTGCCAATGAAGTTGACAAATTTATGCGTTCAGTTAGGGATGAACCTAGAAAAATGGTATCAGCGTCAGTTTAATTTGATACCCCCACCTCCAAGAAACTAAATCTGAATGGAATTCAACTTCAAAGGGCAAACAGCTGTGGTCACCGGGGGAACTCGCGGTATTGGACGAGGTGTGTCAGAAGCCTTGCTCAAGGCTGGTGCTAAAGTTGTGGCCACCTACCAGTCAAATGATAAAGCAGCAAAAGAATTCGCAGAATCGAGAAAAGAGTACTCGGAGTTTCTTGATTTACGTTCTTTCGATGTAACTAAGTATACTCAGGTAGAAGGTTTTTATCGTTATATCGAGGAGACTTATGGAGAATTCCAAATTCTAGTTCATTGTTCAGGCATCCGTATTGATTCTATAGTCGGTATGATGCAGGAAAGCGATTGGCGTAAGGTTATTGATACTAACCTTACAGGTACATTCAATATCTGTAAATTTGCGGTGCAGAATATGATGCGCAAAAAATATGGTCGTATTATTATTATCACATCGCCTATAGGTAAGTTTGGATTTTTAGGCCAGTCCAATTATGCTGCGTCCAAGGCTGGCCAGGTAGCTTTCATGAAATCACTTTCAAAAGAAGTAGCTTCGAGAAAGATAACTGTTAATTGTGTTTCACCTGGGTTTATCGATACAGATTTTATTGGTGATTTGTCTAAAGAGCAAAAACAAGCTTATCTAGACATGCTTCCATTGCGACGTTTCGGTTCTCCTGAGGATGTAGCTAACGCGGTTCTTTTTATAGCTTCAACTGAGACAGCCTATATTACAGGCTCTTCTGTCGAAGTTACAGGAGGTTTGTAAGATATATGGAAAATTTTCTTGATTACATGCCACAGCGGGAACCGTTTCTTTTTGTGGATCGGGTTGTCGAGGTAACGGATAGTTGTATTAAAACTGAGAAGCAGGTACAAGCAGACGAACCATTTTTTGCGGGGCACTTTCCAGGCCGACCCATCATGCCTGGGGTTCTAATTTGCGAAGCGGTTTTTCAATCCAGTTCGATCCTTATGAGCAAGCGAGCGGGGGCTCCTTCTAATGATGGGCGCATTCCACTTATTACTAGAATTTCAAATGTTAAACTTAAACGAGTAGTTTTGCCGGGTGACCTTATGGAGGTTGAGGTGAAATTAAAAGAAATTCTCGGACAGGCTGCCTACATGTCAGGCAAGGTAAAAGTGGTGGAGAAAACAGTTCTTACTGTGGAGTTTACAGTAATGCTAGTAACGGAGACGGCGTGGGTTTTCTGAATTTAGAAAATAAAAATATTCTTGTTACGGGCGTTGCCAACAAAAAGAGCGTTGCCTTTCATATTGGGGAAACCCTGCAGAAGGAAGGGGTTAATGTTTTGTATAGCGTCAGAACGGAGGAGCGGAAGAAACAACTTGAAAAGTTACTTGCACCATCGCCAGTATACGTGTGCGATGTAGAAAACGAGGATGAGATAAAAATTTTACAAAAATCGATATCTAACGAAATCGATACATTGCATGGGTTAGTCCATTCTATCGCTTTTGCAAATTACGCAGATGGATTAAAGCCATTTCATGAAACATCCAAAAATGATTTTTTACAATCGGTTGATATCACTAGCTATTCACTGATTCAATTGTCTAACGCGTTCAAAGATTTATTCGATATTAATGCATCGGTTGTAACCATTTCCATTTCGACAACTAGCATGGCTGCGGAAAACTATGGTTATATGGCCCCAGCGAAGGCAGCACTTGATTCATCCTTATGCTTTTTAGCAAAATCATTTAGCGCATTCTCTAAGGTGCGGTTCAACTCGGTTAATCCAGGACTTCTGAAAACTTCCGCATCCGCTGGTATTCCAGGGTACGTTGATTCTTATCTCCATGCCGAGGAGCTCACCTTACGAAAAGAAGCTTTGACGACTCAGGAGGTAGCAAACTGCGCAGTATTTCTATTGAGCGAATGCTCTAGTGGTATTAATGCGCAAGGTGTTATCCTTGATGCAGGCATGGCCATTAACTATTTTGATAAAGATATTGTTAGAAAATCTAGAAGACTAGATTGAGGTGCGCTATCCGGTCAGAATTGTTTCAAAAACCTGAGATCATTTTCAAAGAAAAGCCGAATATCATTAATTCTATATTTGAGCATAGCAATTCGTTCGATTCCTAACCCAAATGCAAAACCAAGCCACCTTTCTGAATCGTAATTAACAGACTTAAATACGGCTGGGTCTACCATGCCACACCCAAGAATTTCCAACCATCCAGTTTTTGAACAAACCTGACATCCTTTCCCAGAGCACATGACACATTCTATATCTACTTCTGCGCTTGGACAGGTGAATGGAAAAAAACTAGGTCGGAACCGAGTCTTAGTTTGTTGACCAAAGATCTCATGTAAGAAAATATTCATAACGCCCTTGAGGTCACCAAAAGAAAGATTTTCGTCTACCATTAAACCTTCAATTTGGTGGAACATAGGTGTATGCGATACGTCGGAATCGCATCGGAATACCTTTCCAGGGGCAATGATGCGTAGAGGGGGCTTCTGATTCTCCATCACATGAATTTGGACGGGCGAGGTATGGGTTCTAAGTACGTCGTTTCCAATATAGAACGTATCTTGCATGTCTCGCGCTGGATGATCTTTTGGAATGTTAAGGGCTTCAAAATTATAAAAATCACTTTCAATTTCAGGTCCTTCTTCTACTTTAAAGCCAAGACTAAAAAATATAGATATTATTTCATCCATAATCTGAGTGACAGGATGAATCGATCCAGAAGAATTCCTCCGACCTGGCAAGGTGGTGTCAAATTCTTCGCTATTGACTGAGGTTTGGTCGAATGCTTTTTCGAAAACTTGCGTTTTTTCTTGAATAAGCGTTGCAACACTTTGTTTGAATTCGTTGATATGTTTACCGGCTTGTGGTTTTTGATCGTCGGGTAGCGAGCGCATTTCATTAAGCATAAGAGAAACACAACCCTTCTTACCAAGAAATTCGGAACGGAGTTGTTTGAGTTCTTTTAGAGAAGACACCTTAGAGATGAGCAAGTCGAAATCATCTTGGTGCTGTTTGAGTTTTTTGATCATATTCGAGGTAAAGAAGAGGAGATCAAGAAACAGGAAAATAGTTGCAGTTCCCTCAACTAAACTGAGCTTAGTTGAGATCGAGCTGTTTGGGTGAGTACCTTGAAAGAATCTGCGTTATAAATAGCAAGGTTGGAAAGAACTTTACGGTCTAACTCGATGTTAGCCTTTTTCAATCCGTGGATAAACTGGCTGTAGGTAAGTCCCTCCGCTCTCACCGCTGCATTGATTCTAGCGATCCACAGTCTCCTGAAATTTCTTTTTTTGGTTCGGCGGTCTCGGTAGGCGTAGCAAAGACCTTTCTCAACGGATTCCCTAGCTTTGCGGAAAGCCCGACTACGAATACTGCGGTAACCCTTAGCCATATCGAGAACTTTTTTTCTTCTTCGTCTCGAAATAGCGCCACTAATTGCTCTTGCCATTACAATCTCCTGTCTTTAAAATCGAATTCTCAAAATTTTACTTGTTATCGCAAAACCCGTAGGTCCTAGTAAGGAATTAGTACTCTCATTTTCCGAGTATCTCCAGGCGACATGATCGTCGAATGGCGTAGGTTTCTTTTCCTTTTAGTGGTTTTGCTTGTTAATATATGACTTGTGAACGCTTTGTTGCGCTTAATCTTTCCAGTACCCGTTTTACTGAAACGCTTCGCGGCACCTTTATTTGTTTTCATCTTAGGCATTACATTTTAGCCTTTCGTGCGATTTAAAAAATTTCCTTAGACTAGTTGAACCAAATACTTTAATTTTCCCCTTGTCTCAAGCTTTTTTCTTAAGAGATTTTGGAGCAAAGATCATGCACAACGTTCTGCCTTCCTGTTTAGCTTCTTGTTCAATAACAGCAATATCTTCTAATGTTTCGGTCACTCGTACAAGTAATCTTTGTCCGTTTTCTCGGTGGACGATCTCCCTGCCGCGGAAAAAAACGAGTACTTTAACTTTGTCCCCAGACTCCAGAAAACGGAAAGCATTCTTCAACTTGAAGTCGTAATCATGTTGATCTGTGTTAGGTCGAAGCTTGACTTCTTTGACATGAATAATTTTTTGCTTCTTTTTGGCCTCGTGTGCCCGCTTACTCTGCTGATACTTAAACTTACCGTAATCCATGATACGGCAGACAGGGGGGTTGCTGTTAGGGGCTACCTCTACTAGATCCTGATCCTTTTCCTCTGCCATGTTAAGAGCATCTTGAGTTGGGAAAACACCCAACTGCTCTCCATCGTTACCTATTAGGCTTACTTCTCTCACGCGGATCATGCCATTAATACGCTGTACCTGTTTCTTAGAAATGGAAAAAACCCCTCCTCTAAATGGGTTGAATTGCTTCGCCTAAATCTTTTTTACTAACCTCTAAACTTAATTTATCAATAAATGAGTCGATATCTAGCGCCACAGTCTCCTTTGACCGTCTTTTCCTAACGGCTAAGCTATTGTTCTCTTGTTCTTTTTCCCCCAGAATAACCATGTAAGGGATCTTCTGTAGTTGGGCTTCCCTGATTTTGAACCCAATCTTCTCATTTCGCAAGTCTTTTTCTACGCGAAACCCACTATTCATCAATTTTTTGAATACTTCATCGGTATATCTCTGGTTTTGATCAGTGATTGGTAAAAGAATTACTTGAACTGGCGCCAGCCATAAAGGAAAGGCCCCAGCGTAATGTTCGATAAGGCAACCAAAAAACCTTTCCAAGGATCCCATCAACGCGCGGTGAAGCATGATGGGCTGGTTTCTCTGACCATTTTCTTCAATGTAGTTTATATCGAACCGCTCTGGAAGATTAAAATCTACTTGAACCGTCGAGACTTGCCAGAACCTGTTAAGGCTATCTTTTATTTTGATGTCGATTTTTGGTCCATAAAACACTCCTTCCCCGAGGTCAACTTCATATTTCAATTTTGACTTTTCTAACGCTTGTTTAAGTGCGTTGGTGGCTTGTTCCCAGCCGTCTTCTGATCCAACAAATTTTTCTGGGCGAGTACTTAAATACACTCTATATTCATCAAACCCAAAAGATCTAAGGATGAACAAGATAAGATCCAGTACTTTGACAATTTCTTCTTCAATCTGGTTTGGGCGACAGAACAAATGCGCATCGTCTTGAGTAAAGCCTCTCACCCTTAATAATCCATGCAAAACCCCCGACCTTTCATAGCGATAAACTGTGCCTAATTCTGCAAATCTTAGGGGTAGGTCTCGATAGCTGCGTAGGCGACTTTTATATATTTGGATGTGAAATGGGCAGTTCATCGGTTTCATGACATATTCTTTTCCCTCTATATCCATGGGTGAAAAAATATTATCTTTATAAAAATCCATGTGCCCGCTCGTTTTCCACATGTCTACTCTCGCCGCATGAGGAGAGTGCACCATCTCGTAACCATTTTTGAAATGTTCTTCTTTCCAAAAATCTTCCATTAGGCAACGTATTCGTGATCCTTTTGGGTGCCAGAGAATCAGTCCAGGGCCTACTTCATCAGTTACTGAAAAGAGGTCTAACTCTTTTCCCAACTTACGGTGGTCGCGTTTTTTGGCTTCCTCTAAGCGTTTTAGGTAGACCCGCAATTCCTTATCCGTGTGCCACGCGGTTCCATAAATTCTTTGTAGTACCTTGTTACGTTCATCCCCTCTCCAGTAGGCTGCCGAAACATTTAACAGTTTGAAAGATTTTAGAGTTTTTGTGTTTTCAACATGTGGTCCCCGACATAAGTCTGTGAACTCTCCTTGAGAGTAAACAGAAATAGGTTCATCGGATTCAATGTCGCTGATTACTTCACGTTTGAATGGTTCGCCCATTTCGTCGAACATCCTTAATGCCTCTTCACGTGGTAGTTCTCTACGGGTGATATCAAGATTTTCCGAAGATATTTCCTTCATACGCTGTTCAATTTTTTCCAGATCTTCTGGGACAAAGGGAGACTCGCGATAAAAATCGTAATAAAATCCATCTTCAATAACAGGACCAATAGTTACTTGCGTGTCTGGGTAAAGCTGTTTTACCGCTTGAGCCATCAAATGCGCGGTACTGTGACGAATTGTTTCAAGGTCAATTTTTGGTTTGTCGTCTGCCATCAGAGTTATTAGAGATTTCGGTTGACGCTACTTAATATTTACTTATACGTACTTAAATTTTTTCTGACCCAATTACCCAAACGCCCAATCTTGCGAAAGGCCAGATATTCGGATGCGATAAATACCGGCATCGGATTAAAGCAAACCTAACAGAAGGTAGGCTCCTGAAGAAAAATAGGCACGGGCGGCTTCGAACCGCCGACCCCTTGCATGTCAAGCAAGTACTCTACCCCTGAGCTACGCGCCTAAATTATGGAAGCCCATTTTATTGCTAATGGCACGTTTGTCAAGGGAAAGATGGGCCATCTTAAATTACAAAAATAATTGTTTTATAAGGTTTAATTGGTGTATTTTTAAGGATAGGGTGTTTTCTCGATAACCCACAAAAACATCCTTCAATTGGGGGAGTTCATAAGGTGTCAACTTACCTTCGAGATGAATTGTTAAAATGATTTAAGTATTTTTCAGAAAACAGAAACGAAAGTTTGTGAAAGAAATATGTTTCCAGTTCGCTTGCCATCAAGTGTAGTAAAAATTGGGGCAAATGGAGAGTTTGAGTTCAGTTAAAACCAAGTTGAGTTATGGTAGACACGGTAGCGCTCTCCAAACTTAGAAAACAAGGCCTTTTCTTCAAGTTGGGCCCGAATGACATTCAGAGGAATGATAAGGACGAATGTATAAAGTATTCCAAATGATGAACCACAGGCAAAAAATAATCCGAAATGGGTAAATACAATTCCCACGTATATGGGATGACGGATAAAGCGGTAAATTCCTTTTGCCACAATTGAATTTGCCTCCGGTAATACCTTCAAAGCTTTGCCAAGACAGGCCATCCCAGAAACCCAAACCATCAAGCCCGACATACCAATAGCTAGGCTGAACGGAACCAAGCTTTCGTTGCCAAATCCAAAATTTTTAGGCAAGAAGAATACGATCAAAAGAGGTAGTAGGTAAAGAGATGGAATCAAAAGACTCAAAAGAAACTTTTGATTAGGTGTCAAAGGTTTTTGGGCGAACATTTTTTATGTTTAAGGGATGGGTAAATTTTATTCAGGAAATATCTTTATTTTTTTCATTACAAGTTTTTATTTTAAGGTTGTGTGATGTTTGTTGCTTTCTTTTTAGAGAAGGTATTCTATTATTTTCCGCCGTAATTTCCATAGTTGACTTGGTGTTAGTTCAATACCTGTTGATTGAATATTTCTCGCCCCTCTAAAATTTCCATTTCCAAAGCAACTTTATAAAAAGGAAGAGTGTTTGAACTTAAGTTGACTTTGACAGCATCCTTTTCGGTCGTGAGGATGAACTTTGCACCTGACTTACGTGCTGAATCTTCAATCTGTCTAATGTCGTTTAGGATGTATTCGTGGTGGTCTGGAAACGGATGATAACAAGCCACCCGCGCACCGGATTTTTCTAAAAGTTTTCGAAAATCATCTGGGTTGGCAATTCCAGAAAAAGCTACGACAGGTTGGTCTCGTAGTTGTTTAACATCCAAAACTTCTCCATTATTTAAATTTGAAAGTGAGTCAAGTCGTAGAGTAGCTTTGACGAGTGGAAAATCTTTGATCAATCGATCGCTAATGCCAGGTGGATAGCTCGCCCCTGAATATCGAGTGATACAGACGAAATTAGCGCGACGAGCTTCCTTTTTAGGTTCTCGCAATTCGCCAGCAGGGAAGAGCTGTCCGTTACCAAATGGGCGCCGATGATCGAATAGTAAAATGTTCATATCGCGTTTCAGAGCCAAGTGTTGGAAACCGTCATCAAGAATCAGGGTATCTACTCCAAAATGTTTTATCGCATAACGTCCAGTTTGATATCGGTCGCTACCTACTAGTATTGGGACGTTTTTAAGTCGTTTCGCCATCATCACCGCTTCGTCTCCGGCAATTTCAGCTGAAAGCAGGAGGTTTTCTCCGTCACACACTACGTTAATTTCATTCTTAGAGTTCCCTCCATAGCCTCGTGAAAGAATTCCAGGTTTTCGTCCGTTTCCGCGAAGAATTTCCGCTATCATCATAACAACCGGAGTTTTTCCTGTCCCGCCGAGGGTCAGGTTGCCAACACTGATGACTTTACATTCAAGTTTGTTTGAGGGAAATAGGTTACAGTCGTAGGCCCACATGCGAAAACAATGACCCCAGAGGTAAAAAAATGAAAGCAGTTTTAGTATTAGATAAACTGGGAAATGGTAAAACTTACGCTTGGGGGAAATAATCCGGTAATAAAGTCGTTCAAATTTCATAAATTCAAGTCGTCTATGTGCTTAATTTAGGTATACTTCAATTTCTATGAGCTTTATTTATCATACCATCATTGGATTTTTCATCCTAGTTGCCTCGCCCGCCATTGCCTTGCGAGCTATTTTTAGTTCTAACTTTAGATCTGTTTTTTTGAAAAGAATTTTTGGATATAAAACCCTTAAAACAATGAACGGTTGCATATGGGTTCATGCCGCTTCAGTGGGTGAGGTACGGTTAGGAAAAGTTCTCATTTCAGCGTTAAAAGAAAAAGGGGAGGCTCGTCCAATTGTTTTGTCTACATTTACTTCAGCAGGTTTTGATCAGGCAAAGAAGGAGGGAGTGGAGCATATTTTCCGAATGCCTCCAGATTTTGTGTTATGGATTAATCCTTTGCTAAAACATTTATGTCCCTCCATGCTTGTTCTTATTGAAGCAGAAATGTGGCCTGGCCTAATTTGTGAATGCAACCGCCGAAAGATACCTGTTCTTCTTGCTAATGGACGGATAACTCAAAAGTCGGTCGATCGTTATCGGTTGTTTTCTTTTGTTTTTAAATGGATCGAAAAAAACATATCTTTTTTTTCAATGCGAACAAAAAAAGATGCTGATCGTGTACTAGGTTTAGGAGTAGATCCGGAGAAAGTGAGAGTGAATGGAAACATTAAGTTCGATGTGCTTATATCAGGCGAAGATATTTCTCCGTTGGAAAAACAAGAATCGAGTTGGGTGGTTTTTGGTTCAACACGACCTGGTGACGAGGGAGTTGTGATGGAGGCAATTATAAAATTGTCTCAAGAGCATCCGAGGCTTAAGTTTGTGATTGCCCCTCGTCATTTAGAGAGATTGTGTGAGGTGAAAGAATTAATGGTGACTTATGGGATTGAATTTCAACTTCACTCCGAAAGATTGGGTTCGGGGAATTCTCGTTTGGTTTTACTAGATCGGTTAGGAGAATTGAACAAATATTACGCCAAAGCTTGTCTTGCATTTGTTGGTGGCGGTTTCAACCCTAGGTTTGGGGGACAAAACATTATTGAACCTGCATCTTTTGGTCTGCCAGTTGTGTTTGGAAAACATATGAACAACTTTGAAGAGGAGGCGCGTTTGCTGGTAGAATCGGGAGGGGGAATTCAGTTAAATAGCCCTGAAGAATTGCATGGTGTTTTTAACCAACTGCTGGCAGACCAGGAAGAACGACAACGCCTTGGGAAAAAAGCATTGGAAACAGTTGTTAAAAATCGTGGTGCGGTCAATAAAACTATCGAATTGATAACTCGTTTGGCAAATTAGATTTCTGAACATTACTTATGATTTTTTTCTACCACCTATTTTCAGTGCTCGTCATGTTGGTGGTTGTTCCTTGCTTTGTTCTTTGTTCATTTTTTAGTCGAAATAAATGGCGCAGGCTTAGTGACCATTTTGGTTTGGTTTCATTAAGCGACAAGGCAGAAAGTACCTCCAAAACCATCTGGTTCCACGCCTTATCTCTGGGGGAAGTAGTTGGCGTTACACCCACTATTCGCCTTCTCAAGAAGAGTAGGCCACAAGACCGGATAGTTATTTCTGTAACTACGGATTCTGGGTTTGAAGCAGCCAAAAGCAAGCTTTCGGATATTGACAGCATATTTTTTTGCCCTCTTGACTGCTTTGTGTTTACTTGGACTGCGCTCAAAAAAATCAAGCCGGATTTATTTGTGTTGGTCGAAACAGGATTTTGGCCTGGGTTAATTCACCTTTTGCATTTGAAAGGGGTGCCCATATTATTATTCAACGGTCGGTTTTCTTTTCGTTCGATGCGAAATTACAAGATGTTTAGTTCTTTTTTTTCGAAACAGTTCAACAGGTTTGCTATGTTATGTATACAAAATCCACATAGCAAGAATAAACTGGAATCGCTTGGTGTTGAGAAGTCCCGTCTTATGGTGGTTGGCGATCCAAAGTTCGACATTCTTCCTAATTCTTCTCAAGAAGAAAGAAGAAAAACTCGCCAGGAACTTTGTGTTGCGCCACTTTCCAGGGTTTGGGTAGCTGGAAGCACTCATGAAGGAGAAGAAACAATCATTCTCGACGTTCATAGCAGGTTAAGGAAAGAATTTGGGAACTTAATTCTGGTTTTAGCTCCGCGCAGACTGGAAAGGTGTACGCGTATTACTAGAATCATTATGTCAAAAGGAATCAGTTTTATGCGCCGGTCAGACCAATTGGATAAAAGTGATCATGATTTTTCCGTTCTTTTGTTGGATACCATGGGTGAGTTAACGAAAGCTTATTCAATCTGCGACCTCGCTTTTGTGGGAAGAAGTTTAATTGCTCCAGGTGGTGGGCACAACCTGATTGAGCCTGTTTCTCAAGGCAAACCAGTTTTATTTGGACCATTTGTAGAAAATAATCAGCATAATGCGGATGAATTGATTAAAAGTGAACTTGGCATCCGGGTAAATAATGCAGACGAAATGGAAGCGTCAGCCAAAAGTTGGCTGTCAAATAAAATTGAATTAGCAAAATTGGAAGGAAAGGCAAAAGGGTTCATACTGTATCATCAGGGTGCATCTCGCCGGATGGCTAGTCTTATCGAAACTCAACTAAAGCATTAAATATTACGGGTTAACTTGCCTTCGACTTACTCCCCAAATAACAAAAGAAGATAGCAAGAATGCAGGAACTAGTTCGTAAATGATGGCGTCTGATAGCCCAGCTGTTTTCCAGGTAACCGTGGTGAAAAATCCAGTCAACATGCCACCAATCGCCCCATTGCGAGTTATTTTTTTAGAATATAGCGTGAATAGAATTACAGGGCCAAAACTGGCGCCAAGTCCTGACCAAGCGAATAGCACAAACCAAAAAATCACACGTGTGTCCATGAGTGCCACAAGCATAGCACCTAATCCAATCAAGAGTATGGTTAGGCGACTAATTGAAAGAATTCGATTTGGAGTCAGTGAACCATGTATGACTTTACTATAAATATCGTGTGCCATAGCAGAGGCGGCCACAATGATTTGGGCTGAAACCGTTGACATAATTGCAGCGAGAACACCAGTTAGTACTATGGCAGTGAGAAAAGTAGGCAAGAGGTTTTCAGCGGCAGTTGGGAACAAATGTTCAGCATCAGCCAAACCCGGGAAAAGAACCTGTCCACAGATACCAAGAAGAATTGCTGAACTGTACATCAATATTCCCCAACCAAAAGCTATCCACATGCCTTGTTTAATTGTTTTGGAGTCTTTTGCAGCCATGTAGCGGGTGATCACATGTGGTTGACCAGGATAACCGAGCCCGATGCCTAGGAGGCCGAGCATTGACCCCAAAAACATGGGTATAGTTTTGCTTCCCATCCAGGTAAGGGCTGTTGGGGCAGTTTCGTTAACTTTTTGTGCTATTACAGAGAACCCACCTAGCTCTATTACAGCAGCTAGGGATAGCACGACCAATCCAACAACCATTATAAGTCCCTGAATAAAATCGGTCCAAGCAACAGCACGAAAACCACCCATCATGGTATAAATTATGATGATGGTTCCGCCTATCGGAATGCTTACAAGATGCGGGATGCCAAAAATGGCATCAAAAGTTTTCCCAATGGCTAAAAACTGAGCTGCAATGTAGGCCATCATGCAGGCAAAAATTATAATTACGGAAATGATGCGTATAAGGTGAGTGTTGTCAGTAAAGTGTGTTTCAAGGTAATCAGGAATAGTGAGAGTTTTTTTCTCGCGAGAGTGTTTTCTTAATCTTTCGGCAACAAAAAACCAATTCAATGCGTATCCTAGGAGACAACCAGGAAAAAACCATAATGCGGAGAGCCCGTCTTTATAAGCAAGTCCGACAGTCCCAAGTACTGCCCACGCGCTTTCGGAACTGGCCGTCGAAGAAATAGCGGTAACCCAGGCCTTTAGAGATCGATTGGCAAGAAAAAAGTCAGCAGGAGAGTAGGTAGAACGGGATACGGTGTAGCCAATCCATAACATAATTCCCACGTAAACTATAAATACTGCTCCAATGACTCCAGAAGTGTCCACCATAATGTATGCATTATAACATCGAGAGGATTGTGGCAAAAGTTACTGCCGTGTTTTTCGAGAGTGGGTAGTGATATTGGGGAAGGTCGATTTTTTAGATAAATTTAGCTACTATGTCGTTCTTCGGGAAGAGAGGTTTATTCTTTCATGGTTTTAATTTCTAATTTACATAAATAAAAGTAATGTCAGAGTACAACTTTAAGTCCATTGAAGTGAAGTGGCAAAGCTATTGGGAAGAGAATAAATCTTTCAAGGCAGAGCGCGATTCTTCGAAAAAAAAATACTACCTATTGGAAATGTTTCCTTATCCATCGGGACGAATTCATATGGGTCATGTGCGAAATTACGGAATTGGTGATGCGATTGCGCGGTTCATGCGCATGAAAGGTTTTAATGTGCTACACCCGATTGGCTGGGATGCATTTGGATTGCCAGCCGAAAATGCTGCTATCCAGAATAATACGCACCCAGCTCAGTGGACAGAAGATAACATTGCTGCCATGCAAGTACAATTAAGAAGCTTGGGATTAAGTTATGACTGGGACAGAGAGATTGCTACTTGTCGCCCAGAATATTACCGCTGGAATCAATGGTGTTTTTTAAAATTCTATGAAAAAGGATTGGTGTACCGAAAAAAATCGCAAGTCAATTGGTGTAACGCTTGTAACACAGTTTTGGCGAATGAACAGGTGATTGATGGGTGCTGCTGGCGCTGCGATGGTGAAGCGGAAGATCGCTTTCAAGAAGGGTGGTTTTTTAAGATAACAGACTACGCTGACCGATTACTGGAGGGTTGCAAGCAGCTATCAGGTAAATGGCCGGAGCAGGTGCTGGCAATGCAAAGTAATTGGATCGGTAAAAGCTACGGCGCCGAAGTTAATTTTAAGATAAAAGAAAAAAATGAGGTCATTAAGGTTTTTACAACTCGTCCGGACACTCTTTTTGGGGCGACATTTATGGTGTTGGCTCCAGAACACCCACTGGTAACCAAGTTGTCCCTTGGAACAGAACAGGAAATTGCGGTTGGAAAATTTGTAAATAAGGTCAAGCAGGAAGATAAGGTTACCCGAACCAGTGAAACAGGAGAAAAAAATGGGGTCTTCACCGGAGCATATTCAGTTAATCCACTGACAGGAGAGGATATACCTGTGTGGTCTGCAAATTTTGTGTTGATGGATTATGGGACTGGGGCAATCATGTCTGTTCCTGCTCACGATCAGCGTGATCTAGATTTTGCGCGCAAGTACGACCTTCCCGTTCGCATGGTTATCCAACCCGTAGAAGGCCCGCTAGACGAGTCTAATATGACAGAAGCGTTTTCTGCTAACGGTGTCATAGTAAATTCAGGTTCATTCAACGGACTTTTCAGCGATGAAGCGAAAAGTAAAGTGTGTGAATACCTAGAAGGTACAAAAATTGGTAAGGCTTCAGTGAATTTTCGTTTACGTGATTGGGGGGTATCGCGTCAAAGATACTGGGGTACACCCATTCCGATAATCCAATGTGATGAATGTGGGTTGGTGCCGGTTCCAGAAGATCAGCTCCCTGTCCAATTACCTCTTGATGTTGACTTGGGTAACCGAGGGCAGTCTCCTCTTACAACACTTGCTGAATTTTATAAAACGCAATGCCCTGAATGTGGGAAGTTGGCACGAAGGGAAACAGACACGTTGGATACCTTTGTATGTTCTTCATGGTATTTTAACCGATATACATCTCCAGATAATAATCAGTTTGCATTCAATAGAGACGATTTAGATTACTGGATGCCGGTAGATCAGTATATCGGCGGCATAGAGCACGCGATTCTTCATTTGCTTTATTCGCGGTTTTTTCATCTTGTGTTTAAGGACTTGGGATTTATAAAATCTGATGAACCGTTTGACCGTTTGCTCACTCAGGGGATGGTTATTAAGGACGGTGCGAAAATGTCGAAATCGAAAGGCAATGTGGTTGATCCGGATGAAATCATTCAAAATTATGGGGCTGATACAGCTAGACTGTTCATTTTGTTTGCCGCTCCACCCGCGAAAGACCTTGAGTGGAATAGTCAAAGCGTGGAAGGTTGTTATCGTTTTTTAAAACGTGTATGGCGAATTTTTGATGATTTTTTGAGTGATATCAAGCAAGCGGACTCTATACCCAAAGGTTATGAAACTGATTCGAAAGAATTACGGGAGTTGAGGCGTATCACACATGTTACGATTGGTCGTGTGACAGATGATATTCAAACCAGAATGCAGTTTAATACCGCGATTGCAGCGGTCATGGAGTTTGTTAATCATCTTTACACTTTCCGCGATAGCTGGTTTCTTAAAGACAATAGCGATGGCGCTAGAGCTATAGTTAGGGAAAGTTTTGACACGCTGATTCTTCTTCTTTCTCCGTTTGCTCCACATATTGCGGAGGAAATGTGGTCGTTGTTGGGTCATGAAACCTCCATAGTTCAAGTGGAGTGGCCCGTATTTAATAAAGATTTTACGACAACAGAGGAGTTGTTGATCGTAGTTCAACTGAATGGTAAGGTGAGGCAAAGAATTATGGTCTCAGCGAGTGCAAGTCAAGAAGATATTAAAAGTTTGGCTCTTAATGATAGTAAGATAAAGGAGCAAATAAAAGGTCGGGAAATTAAAAAAGTCATTGTTGTTCCTGGCAAGTTAGTTAATATTGTGGTGAAATAACGGGGATGAAATTCCTTAGCGAGGCTTTATATTTTCTGATAGTTGCTTTGTTGTTATCGAGTTGCGGTTATCATCTTGCTGGTTACGGATCAATTCTTCCCTCACATATTCGCGCTATCTCCATTCCTGTATTTAAGAATTCTTCGAGCGAACCAAATATTCAAAGAGATGCAACTGATGCAATTCGTCGTGCTTTTATCTCGGACGGTCGGCTTAAGGTTGCCGATACCAGGAAGGCGGATCTGCTCATGCGTGGAACTCTGACGGACTACCAATTGCGAGCAGTTGCATTTAACTCAGCAGATTCGGCGGAAGAATATGTTGTGCGCTTAGGAATTCAAGTTGAGGCTTATGATCGGATTAAAAAGAAAATAATTTTTAATCAGAAATTTACCACTCAATGGGATTATCGATCTACCTCCAGCGTAGTAGATTCTGATTCGGCAAAACACACAGCACTCAAGGAAGCATATGCTGATCTTGCTGACAGGCTAGTCAGTTTAACAATCGAACAGTTTTAATTAGTTACTGATGTTGGCTGATCAAATAATTCATAGTATTGGCGAGGGAAAGATTGGCCCGTTTTATTTTCTTTACGGGGTAGAAAGTTTTTACCGTTTGGAAATAATTCGTGCGCTAAACCACAAGCTGATCACATCAGATAACAGGGATTTTAATCTAGAAAATTTTGAGGCTCGTGAGTCATCAGTGGGTGATTGGATTGGGGCGGCAAAGACACTATCTTTTCTGGGAGGCATGAAACTTGTTATTGTTAGAAATTTACATGAAACAACCATAGAAGATTCTGATCAAAAAAAACTCTTTAAATATGTTGCCGATCCAGGATTGGATTCATGTTTGGTAATTACAGCAGACAAGGTGGATCGAAAACGAAAACTTTATAAAAATCTAACAACTCAACAAGGGGCGTTATCCTGTGAAGCACCCCAAGAAGAGGGACTTCTTAGTTGGGTGAAACACCGAGCTAGATCTTTTGGCTATGATTTGAGTTCGGGAGCAGCCCGAAAAATGGTAGGTCGGATTGGAGCTAAACCGGGGGTTTTAGCGAAAGAACTTGAAAAGATGATGGCCTATGCAGGAAGGGAAAACAAAATTACAGAATCCATTGTAGGAGACCTTGTCGGGGATATAAAAGTGGAAAATGCTTTTTCGTTGACGGAAGCTCTTAAGGAAAAAAAAACCGAGAAAGCGCTGCTGCTGTTGCAAAATCAACTAGACCATGGAGAAGATCCGATAAAAATACTGGGTTTGATTGCTTGGCAATTTAGAACGCTGTGGGAAGTTAAACATTATCAGGCACAAAAGTATGGGGTCCAAAAAATAGCTGAACAGATGGGAGCAAAGCCATTTTTAGTTGAGAAGGCCTTGCAGTACACAAAAAAATTTAATAGATCGCAACTACAAGAAGGTATGAAGTATTTGTTAGAAGCGGATAGGGACCTTAAAACTTCCGGAAAGGAGCCTCGGGGAGTTTTAGAGATGTTGCTCTTGCGAATTTGTTCAGGCTGAAGTGGATAACTGATAGACTTTCCTTGCCAGACCAGAAACCTTGCGGGAGGCAGCCCGCTTGTGAATTACTCCATTGCCCGCATTTTTTGAAATAATCTTCGATGCTTCCTTCAGAGAGTTTTGTGCTCCCTCAACGCTCTTTTCCTCTACCTCGAGGAGAACACCCTTTACCGCATTCTTAATTTGGGAACGTCTGGTTTTATTTCGTTCGTTTCGCTTTTCGTTTTGCCGATTGCGTTTGAGCGCAGATTTATGGTTAGCCAAGAAACTCTCCTGAATCAAAAGGTTTAATCTCTATATGTAGAAGTAGTTGCGTAATGTACTTTGTTTTGGGAGAGTTTGTCAAGGAATTGGTGCCCTAAATGGCACAAGTGTTTCAAGAAACTCGTATTTTTGGGGAAGAAAAGCAGGTGTTTGAAAAAAACTGGTCATGGGGCAAGATGTTTTTCTATCAGCTTGGACTCGAGTATTTTTTTATTACCATTTGCAAATTGGCGAGCTTGTTTAAAAAGATTTTTTGTTTTTTCCTGATTGCCTTTCATGTGTTGCATCAAACCTAGATTAAAATAGATTTCTCCGGCGGTGCCATCTGCGACTCTGGCTTGAGTAAATGCGATCAAAGCGTCTAAATATTTTCCTTCATGAAAATATTTAATTCCTCGATCGTTATGCATTTTTGACGAAGGTTCTGCTGCTGCTGGTAATAGCAGGGGGGTCTCTTTGATTTTATCACAATTAGTGGTGGTCAATGTAAATAGTAGAATTAAAATTAAATTCTTCATAAGTGGTTGGCTAGAGGGTGATGATATATATTAATTTTAGTTGCTAGTAAATTAGGTTCAATAAGGTGATAAATTAATTAAGACCGTACACCGATGGATAGTGAAGTGGTTCCTTTATGTAGTATCCCTGGTACATGTAAGGTGGCATAAAAATCCCTCAGGCTATCTTTAAAGACAGGGAATTGCGTTCGGCCAGTTTGAACAAGGGCATAACCTAGGTAAAAAAAGTATCTAACTATTCGATTGGGTACCATTTTTTATGCAGGACCTAGCCAAGTATGCCAATCATCATTAATTACACCTTTCTTTTTATAGCGGTCCATAGCGTTTTTGCAGTGGCAGGTTCGTTCAGTTCTTGACAGGCTTAGAAATGTTCCAGCAAGAATACTGGGGAAGCGAGAAACAGATTCTTCAACTTGAATTTTTTCTTGATTTGTCTGCATACCTTCAAATAACTCTCCTGTTTTAAATTCACGTGCGGCGGTGCCTTCGGCAAAATTAGTTAGATAGCAAATAGACGCATAGCATATTTCAAGTTCACGGGCGAGAAAGAGTTCTGGAACAAGGGTCATCCCAACAAGATCTCCACCATGTAAGCGAAATTTTTTAATTTCAGCAGGGGTTTCTAGTCGTGGTCCTTCAGTGCAGACATAGACTGCTTGCTCATGATGAGAGAACCCAAGTGAGTGCATTGAATCATGGACTACTTGTTGGATTTGAGGGCAAAAGGGACGATCCTGACGAATAAAACCAAGACCACGGTTTTTAAAAAAAGTGGTTTTTCGGTTTTTAGTTTCATCAATTATATCACTAGGTAATACATATTCGCCTGGCTTAAAAGACATGTTGATGATACCTGGGCCAGACCAAGAAATAATACGTTCAACGCCACATTCCTTGAGGGCATAAATATTGGCACGATAATTAACAAAGGGAGCGGTGATTGAATAGTCTTTTTCTCCGTGCCGTGAGAGAAATAGATATTCTAGGTTACCAGCCCGAAAATGATGAATAGGGGCGCTTTTCCCAAAAGGAGTTTCTAATGTGATGGTACCTACATTTTCTCCTAGAACACCATTCGTAAGTAGATCATAGGCACCGCTTCCACCTATGACACCAAGTGAAATTGAAATGGGGCCTTTTCCTGGAGATTTGTTCATTAGTATGAATAAGTTTTAATATCATTTACATAATGGCTTGCCGAGTCGAGGATCGAACGGATTTCGTTCTCAGTCAGTTTGCGTTTAACTTTTGCTGGCGCTCCTATTACTAAACTGCCGGGTTTTATGGTAGTACTTGGAGTCACTAGAGAACTTGCACCAACTATACAGTTTTCCCCAATTGTCGAACCATCCATTATCGTCGCGCCCATTCCAATAAGACAGCGAGATTCAATGGTACAGGCATGAAGGGTAGCATTGTGTCCGACGGTTACTTCATCTCCAATGGTGAGCGGATACTTTTTTCGAGCCACGTGAAGCACGCAACCATCCTGGATATTGGTACGTTTTCCGATTCTAATATAATTAACATCACCACGAATTACTGCATTGAACCAAATACTGCTTTCCGCGCCTATTACCACATCACCAATTACCGCAGCACTTTCAACAATATAGGCTGAAGAATCAATGCGGGGCATTTTATTTTGGAATACTAAAAGCATTTTAAATATTCAAGAGTTACTAGTTTGATTTTTAAAATCAAATTATTGTCAGACGGAATGTTAAAAATAATTCTAAGGTGAAATGCAAATTCTAGATTTAGTATTCAGTTTGCTTCGCTAAAGTTAAATGTGCATTTCGCATAATATCGTAACATTTATTTGCCAGAATTCTTCGATCAGTCTCCCCTTGAAGCGAGGGTAGAATTTGCACCGTTACATCCAATTGTTGTTGTTTTAGAAGTCTAAAAAGATGTGTTAGGAAATTAGTATTATACCAACAGGCAACGGATGGTTTTCTGTTGTCATGATAGTAAACCACAACAGGTACTACCGGTTTCCCAGTTTGAATAGCTGCTTCAAAATGGGATGATTTAAACGGTAAAATATCCTTGCCATCTGTGGCCTGTGCTTCTGGAAAAAGAATTACAGAGCACTTTGCCTTCAAGCGGCACTGAATTTGGCCAACCGTGAGGCGAACCTGTTGCCTTTGGTTTCTGTCCACGAAAATAGTCGCGCCAAGTTGTGTTAACCAGCCCACGAAAGCCCATCGTCGGACCTCTGCTTTAGATACAAAAAAAGATGGGAAACAGGAACCCATAACAAAAATATCCGGTGCGCCCACATGATTTGCAATGATAAGAGATCCTGGGGCAACTATAGATTCATGGTCTATCTTAACTTTAATATTAAACAATAAGCATGAGCATTGTGCCCATAGTCTTGAAAAAACAACAACAGTACGGTAATAATTTTCTTTAGACAAACAACAAATAAAAAATAAAGCAAAACCTATCAGTCCGAAACAAATATAGGTTGGGACTAAAACTAGCACTCTTGTTATAGCGAGCAGGTATCCCATGGCAGTTTTAGAATGTTTCTTCGGTTTTGTTTATTATGCCAAGCATGTCGGTTAATAATATTCGAGCGACATTATTTGCTATAGATAATGCTAGTTCTGAAGTCCTGAACTGTGGAGAAACGTTAGTGTTAAGAGAAGTGGTTAATTTCTTGGCGATATGGGACCATGCCAATTGACTTTTAAGGATACTGTAATGAATTTTATCTATACCACAGAACTGTTTCATGTCATTGATTATAGTTATCTTCTTATTGGAAGACTGTAGAATGAACTTGTTGATAGCTTTAATATTGTTTGATGCCTGAGAGTATTTTACCGAACTCTTTGGGAAATAAATCTGACGGGTGATGTGAAAGTGCAATTCACTAATATCATTTTCGAGGTCTACGGGGATTGAAGTGATAAAAATATTTGTTTTAAACTCACCCAATGCGTTAAGGAGGTATTGCAGGCCGTTAATGATTTTCTCCGAGGAAACACCGTACATAATGTCATTGCCGATATCTGTGATAAGAGCGACTACCGACTGGTCTTTTATCTTTTTATTTTGGACTGCTTCAAGAATACCGCAATTGAGAATCGGAGAATAGACTGCGTTGAGTATCCCACCGCGGCTGAGATAGCCCCTTCCTGGACCCATGGCATGCACAAAACTCGCTGGCCTTGGGAATATGCATCGTTCGATACAGTACTTCAATCCATGAAACGAACGGGCAAGATTGCTTGCACCAAGGAAAATAAAAAGTACAGGGTTTTGTGTTTGATCCTCGGTCGAAGTGGTTAGAGGGAGGACAAGGGGCATATTTGCTTATTATTAAGCATTGTTTCTCCAATGAATTGGGCTTATTACTCCGCAGGAATGGGATTGACAAAAATTTCACGAGGTCTGACCCCATCTGAGGGACCCACCACGCCATCTCGCTCCATCATTTCTATAATACTTGCGGCACGATTGTAACCTATTCTTAATCTTCTTTGTATATAGGAAATAGAAGCTTGCCGGTCTTTGGCGACTAATGCCAATGCTTCGTCATACCTTTCGTCGTATTCTTCCGTTTCCTCAGATTTTTCCTTGTCTGTCGTAGCAACTTCAAAAATCTCTTCCTTAAAGGTAGGTTTTTTTTGTTCTTTAATGAAACTTATAATCTTTTCAATTTCCTCGTCACTTACCATTGCCCCATGAATTCGTAACAGTCGGTGAGTTCCTGGCGGAATAAATAGCATGTCTCCTTTTCCAAGAAGTTTCTCGGCCCCCATGGCATCGAGTATAGTTCGAGAGTCGACCCGAGAGGTTACCTTGTAGGATATACGAGACGGGAAATTGGCTTTGATGATTCCGGTTAAAACGTCAACAGAAGGACGCTGTGTGGCAACAATTAAATGGATTCCAGAAGCGCGCGCCATTTGAGCAAGTCTGGTGAGTGCTTCTTCCACACCCTTAAAAGCAACCATCATAAGATCAGCCAACTCATCTATGACAATCAAAATGTAGGGTAATTTTTCTGGGGGTTCGGTGGGTTTATCGTTTTCTTCTTCTAGTTTGTCAGATTCCACTTCGTGGGCTTTGATAGTTTTTTTATTATCTTGTTCCCATTGTTTTAGTTTTTGCTCATATTTTTTACGTTCTTTATCTATCTTTACGTTGAATCCACTGATGTTTCGAACACCTATTTCAGCCATCATCTTATATCGATTTTCCATTTCCTGTACAGCCCAGGCTAAGGCTGCTGCGGCTTTTTTCGGGTTTGTGACAACCGGTGCAATAAGGTGAGGAATACCATCAAAAATCGATAGTTCCAACATTTTTGGATCGATCATTATCATTTTGACTTCATCAGGCGTAGCGTTAAGAAGAATACTGCAGATCATGGCGTTTAATCCGACGCTTTTCCCAGAACCAGTAGAACCAGCCATTAAAAGATGTGGGATTGTGGCCAGATCTTGCGCTACAGGTTCGCCAATGTTGTCTTTTCCTATTACCATCATTAATTTTGAATTCGATTCAACAAACTCTTTAGAAGTTATTATTTCTTTAAATGAAACCACTTCCTTTTTAATATTAGGAATTTCTATTCCTACGACAGGTTTTCCCGGAACAGGGGCAAGAATGCGCAAACTAAGCGCCCGCATTGCTAGCGCAAGGTCATCGCTCAAGGAGAGAATTCTACTGACCTTGATTCCTGGGGCAGGTTCAAATTCATATAATGTGATGACAGGTCCTGGGAGAACTTGCACTACTTTTCCTTCTACTCCAAAGTCAGATAGTTTGCGTTCTAGTATAGAAGTACTGATCAGGATTTCTTCTTTCATTTCATCCGAGTTTTCTATCGGTAAAGGATCATGTAACAAACTGACAGGTGGGATTTGATAATTTCCGTTTTCAGGTATCGGTGGTTGTTTTTCCGCCACAATAAAACCGGTATTTCTATTATTTTTTCGAGGGACAATGGTAGGAACCTGAGTCGATTCCGTAGTTTTTTTAGGAGGTCTAGTTCTTGTTATAATTAACGGTTCGGTCGGTTCAAATATTTCATAGGGCATTTCTTTAGCAGCAATAGTAGATTCGCAAACAGTGCTGATCCACTCGCCTCCCACTAATTTTAACTTATTAAATAGACGTACTAACTTGCCAGTACCCATTCCTGCAAGTTTGCCAACGGTTTCCAGCGTAGAGTTTACGGTTTTTCCCGTCATAGCAAGGAGTGAGGCTGAAATTATGGCGATCAAAAAAATGGTGGCACCGACATGACTTAACCACATGACTAGAAACCTTCCTAGAACTGCGCCTGTAAGACCTCCTGCTTGAGCATAATTTTTAAAAATAGGATCGGAATTCATTTGAACTGCGCACAAAGCACACAATCCTATGAGTAAAAAAACTCCTGAAAACAAACGAAGTGGCCAATGATTAAATTCTTTTCCTCGGACGCAAGCCCATCCAATAATCAGGGTTATCACAGGAAAGAAAAACGCTCCACTTCCAAAAAACTGGACTAGCCCATCAGAAATGTAGGCGCCAACTATGCCTCCGGAGTTTGCAACTGATTTCTGAGAGGAAAGAGATGTGTTCATTGAGGGGTCTGTTGGAGAGTAGGTTGCTAGGGATACGATAGTGAACAAGGAAAAGGCCAAGACCGCTATTCCCAGAAAATCGCGAATAAAGATAGAGGTTTTTTTATTCATGAGATGTTGTCTTAAGAGAGGTTTGATTTACCAGTCGACGTGTGGTGTCTTGAAGCACAGTATCTTTTTTCCAGTCACTGTCGCTGGTTTCTGGATAATCCAAGGTAAAGTGGAGTCCTCGGCTTTCTTTACGTTGCAAAGCGCTCATGATAATCAAGTGGGCGGTGAGAGCAATGTTCCTTAGCTCAAGGGTATTCTTAGTAATTGTGAAATTCCAATAATATTCTTTGATTTCGCCCAGAAGTAATTGAATGCGCCTTTCAGCTCGGCGAAGTCTTTTATCTGAGCGTACGATACCAACATAATTCCACATGATTCTTCTGATTTCATCCCAATTATGTGAGACGACAACAGATTCGTCACTGTCCACAGCGTTTCCACAATCCCAGCTAGGTATATCATGGGGGATTGTTTTATTGAATGATTCTGATTTTAGTAATAGGGCGGCCTTGGCCACAGCTCGATTTGATAGGACAAGTCCCTCCAATAACGAGTTGGAAGCTAGTCTGTTGGCGCCATGCAGTCCAGAGTAGCAAACTTCCCCACTGGCAAAAAGGTGACGAATGTTTGTTTGGCCATTAAGATCAACTAAGACTCCTCCACAGGTATAATGGGCGGCAGGTACTACGGGAATTGGCTTGTTAACCATATCCAAACCGAACTGTGAGCAGGTTCGGTAGATATTCGGAAAGCGTTCGCGTATTCGGTAACCTTTCATATGGGTGATATCTAAATAAACGCAATCGTCACCACTTTTTTTCATTTCGTGATCTATAGCACGGGCCACAATGTCCCGTGGAGCCAGACATCCTAAGGGGTGATAATTTTCCATGAAAGTCCTTCCATTTTTTAGTCGTAATATACCGCCTTCTCCACGTACTGTTTCAGAAATCAAAAACGACTTTGCTTGCGGGTGGTATAAACAAGTTGGATGAAATTGAACGAATTCCATATTGGCTATTTTGGTACCTGCACGGTAAGCGGCAGCAATTCCGTCGCCTGTGGCAGTGTCAGGATTTGAGGTATAAAGATACACTTTTCCAGCACCTCCACTAGCCAACAAGGTGATTTTGCTAAGAAAAGTTTTTACCTGTTTTGTGTTGACATCAAGGATATATGCTCCAAGTGCTTCATCCTTAGTGCTTCCAGGTTCAGCCTTAGAATCTAATCTACTGCGCGTAATAAAATCAATCAGCATATGGTGTGGGAAAACCGTTATGTTTTTTTTGCTATTGATTGCCTCAATCATGGCGCGTTCTATTTCTTGTCCAGTAAGATCATTGGCGTGTAGAATTCGATCTCTGGAATGTCCTCCCTCACGACTCAAATGGTAGTCTTCTCCCTGGATACGGGTGAACTTAACACCCAAGTTAATTAGCTCTCTTACGTGAGAAGGTCCTTCTCTACAAATGATTCGCACAACGTCCTCACGGCATAATCCACGGCCTGATTCGATGGTGTCATCAGCATGTAATTCAAACGAGTCGTCGTCGGTCATTACAGAGGCTATTCCACCTTGTGCATACAAAGTGGCAGATTCGGCCAGTTTATCTTTACTAACGATTGCTACCGATCCAAATTGAGAGGCTTTGAGGGCAAACGTTAGTCCAGCAATTCCGCTACCAATAACCAGAAAATCTTTTTCAATCATCATATTCTAGATTATAGATCCTTTATCCTTTGTTTTCAATAAGATAAAACGAGAGGGGGTTAGGTGTGTCTACCCTTTTTTAAACTGAACATAGTTCAGTGGTTTCACCAAAATCAGGAAAGAAGTTATTAGGTTAAAAGGGTGTAGAAGAATAAATAAGTATGGGTGGAACAAGTCTAAATTATTTTTATTTATTACTGAAGTAAATTGGAAGGAATGAAAGAAAAAATAATGTACAGGCCAGACGTCATATTAGTTAACGGATATTGCCTTTTTCATCGATCGTGTAAGTTTTATTACTACTACTATGTTTTGCCGTGGCTTGAAAGTCAGTTTTTGTTTCCTTTCCTGGTGGGATGAGCATCACTACATCAGAAGACTGAATGTAGCCATTGGCGGCTTCCTTGGCAATGTCGATAGAACATTGTGTGGTAATGTCATCTGCCCAAAATTTGTCACAGGCTTGGTAAAGCTTCTCTAGGTTTTCCTTCGACTCCCTATCATATCTGAGTTGTTTGTAATGCTCTAACTGGGGAGTAGCTATGGCTGCTACAATGCCGATAATGACGAAAATAATTAACAGCTCTAAAAAACTAAACCCGACTACATTTTTTTTGCGGTCTAATTTCCATAGCATGTCTTAATTCTCCAGTTGCATTAAATGAATGGCTCTTAGTTAAGCCAGAAAAAAAACAAACCACTACTACAGTAGTGATTAGTAATAGGGGGAAATCCGATACTAAAATATAATCAAATAGAAGAGTAAGGTTAAATCCTTTTAAAGTCAACGCTTCAGAGATGGCCCGTCACTACTATGCTAGATTAACGTTGGATCATTAAGACGATCAATTTGACAGACCTGATAATCTTTTTATAGCGCCAGTTTTGTGTGGTTTTAAAAAGTCTTTTAAAAAAGGGCGGTAGTATACTTGAGGTTAGCGTCAAATAATTAGCTGTGAGAAAGATCTATGAATCAGGGTAAAAATCAAATCGGAATATTGGGCGGTAGTTTCGATCCTGTGCATATGGGTCATATTGGTTTAGCGCAAGAAACTCATGAAAGGTTTAGTTTGAACCAGATTCTATTTCTACCAGTTTTCCAATCGCCTCATAAATCTCATATTCCTTTAGCTTCAAGCACCCACCGTATGGCAATGCTGAGATTGGCTCTTAAGGGTAATACCCACTTTAGTATTTCGGATACGGAGATGCGCAGAGAGGAAGTTTCTTATACCATCGATACGATAAACCGTTTTAGGTTGAAATACTCAAGCAGTGAGTTGTATCTCATAATGGGGTACGACAATTTATTAGATTTAGACTTGTGGAAAGACTCACGGGAAATTATGAAAAAATGTCATATATTGGTGGCCTCACGCCCGGGTTTGAAGGCATTTTATTCAACGGGTAAGATTTTTGGTTTGTTTAATGGAGATTCCCCATATAGGCTTGGTAAGATAAAAAATAAAACTCAGGAGTTCATTCACCGTGAAACGGGAAAAAAATTGGTTGTTTATGATATTAGTCCGCAGGATATTTCTTCAAGTGTTGTGAGAGAAAGGTTAGTGCTCGGGAAATCAGTAGATAACTTGTTGCCTCCGGAAGTTGAAACATATATTATTGAACACCAAATTTATAAGATTTGACCTTTGCTTTAAATCCAAACAAGCATAATGTGAATGATAGATACGTTAAATAATTTAAAACAATTAGTAGTTCAAGCGGCTGCTGAAAAAAAAGCTTTTGATATTCTAGTTATGGATTTGCGGGAGCGCTCAGATTTGACAGACTTTTTTGTCATTTGCAGCGCAACTTCAAGAATGCAAGTTCAGGCGATTACCGATTCTATTCTGGATCAAGTTTACGAATCACCCCACAAATTATCTTCAAGGGAAGGTTACACTTCGGGTAATTGGGTGGTTTTAGATCTGATTGATGTTGTGGTGCATATTTTTCATAAAGATATTCGTGCGCAATATGATCTCGAACGTTTATGGGGCGATGTGCCACTCGTTGAAGTCCCCCATCGATGACGATAATTTAGAAAAAGAATTTTATGAATAAAACTAAACTTGCCTCCTTTAGGACTAAATTGGAAGAAATTCGTTTTGCTATAGCTGGTGAGGTGCAGGGAAAATACAAATCCCCCAAAGAACACCTAACTGAACAGGTTGCCGATATAGCTGATGATGCAGTCCAATCCTATGATCGCCAAGTGATAGTGGGGCTTGGGGAAAAAGAATTTGGAAAGTTGCGATTAGTGGAAGAAGCGATCGAAAAACTAGATCGGGGACAGTATGGAATTTGCTTGGAGTGCGAAGAGTTGATTTCTGAAGAAAGATTGACTGTTATTCCCTTTGCATCACACTGTGTTAATTGTCTTGAAATAATAGAAAAGAGAAATACCGGAGTTTAAATGTATGATGGGATTTCTTTTCAGTCAGTCTATTTGCAAGTAACTCTCCCCTCAGTATATAAACCAACTTTGTAAAACCACCAACCACGGGATTCAAGTGTCATTTAAATCAATAGTCACCTTCCTTTTTTTTGCATTGCTTTCAGTTTATTTTTCCTTTCTAAATCCTCATGAGGTGGATATACATTTTGCTCAGGGTTGGTCGCTTCAACTTCCAACGGTTGTTTTATTTCTGGGTTCTGTGTTGTTAGGTGTTCTGATAGCTGGTTTTTTGCACGAAACTCTATCTTTAAAAAAGTTTTTTATCAATTTAAAAAAAGCTGGGCGCATCAAGCGTCAGAATAAAAGTAATCATCTAAGCGAGAGACTACTCGAAGAAGCTGAAAATTTTTTAGCATGTGGGTACGTTTCAAAAGCTGTTGCTGCTTATGAAAAAATTTTAAACATGTCGCCAAGCCACGTGCGCGTTCTTATCCAACTTGGAAATATAGCAAGAGAGGAAGGGAACGTTGAACGTGCTCTAAAACTTCATTTAAGGGCAGTAGAAATCGCGCCTGAAAACCTGAATGTTTTGTACGGCTTAGTTGAGGACTATTGCGCTAAAGCAATCCCAAAAAAGGAATTGGAGGTTCTTAAGAAAATTTTAGAATTTGACCGAAGGTCTCCTCGTGTTCTTTGTCGAATGAGAGAAGTTTATTTAAAGTCGGAAGATTGGGTATCGGTAGTAGAAGTGCAACGAAAAATAGTTGCTCGAATTAAAGGAAGAGAAAAAAAAGAAAAAGAGAAAAGAATGCTAGGCCAGTATATCTACAAAAGTGGGGTCCGTTATTTTAACAACGATAATTTTGAATTAGCAATTACCGAATTTAAAAGAGCTTTGCGAGAAAATGCCCAGTGTCTGTCTGCACATATTCTATTAGGAGATGCTTACCTGAAAACGTGTGATAGAAATGGAGCGTTAAAGTCATGGAAAAAAGGTTATGCTATTACAAAATCAATGGCTTGTATGATGCGAATGGAAGAGGTCTATAAAGATTTGGGTCAGGTGGAGGAAATGATAAAAGAATACAAAGAAGCCATCAGGAATTCGAAAAATGGACCTAGAGAAATACTAATCATGCTTTTAGGTGTCCTTTGTTTGGAGGAGAAGACCCCTCAAGAAACTATACGAGTAATCGAAGAAAATACAGATTCCGAAAAAGCTATTATCCCCTCTCTTATCCTGGGTGATGCCTACAAGCAAGACCACAACGAACCGAAATCTAAAAAAGCATTAGAAAGTGCTACTCGGCAAGTAAAGAGAGGAATGTTTAATTTTAAATGCGGTGCATGCGGTAAAATTTCTGACAAGTGGACTGACCATTGTTCGACTTGCAATACTTTTGATGCGATGGGATGTTTCTTAGGGATTAGTTCCGAATAAAGGTTTTTAATAGATCAGCTTTAAACTTGTACCTGTCGGTTTTGTGTTTTTTAGTTTAAGTATTTGCTCTCTCGGGATAGCTATATTACTAGCATTAATAGTCGGCGGGATCATTCTTTAGATATTTTCTACGATCTTTTTTTGCTCTAGATTTGTCTTTTTCAAACTTTCTCCAGTTAAGCGCATCAGACTTTTCTGGGATGATAGATTTTTTATTATCTCCATCCTCCCAGGAAAGCTTTGGTCTAGGCGTTGGTCGGGAAAAATTAACTGGCATTTTTGAAAAATATTTTCTACCAACATCAAACTCTTTTGTCGTTAATCCCAGTTCCATTTCATAAAGATCTTTCGCCACCTTGGGAAAACGTCCAGAAAACAAACCTTCTCCTCGTATGAGAATTTCCTTAATATTAACTAGGCCAGACCGCCACGGTTCAGGTATTTTTTGCCACCCATAAATTGCGCCAGCCAAAGCCCCAACCAAGGCACCTATCTTATCTGCTTCTTTTCCCATGTTGAGACCCGTAGTCAAAGTTGAGTCGAATTCACGACCCTCGCGCAAAACAAGAAGCAGGCATAGAGGCAATAAAGTTAAAACATAACATTGGGCGGGGCTAGTAATTTTTATTTTATGCCGGTCAGAAGCATTTTGGCAGATCCAATTTAATAATTCATCACAACCAAAACTCCACCGTTCTCGAAGACTTGTGAGAGTTTGTTTAAGTAATCCACGTTCTGACTCAGAAGTCTGATTCCAAAAAATGGGTGCAGTTTTTTCGACTTGAGTTTCGATCTTTTGGCAAAACTCTTCAGCATTAATCAAAACTTCTTCTGCTTGATGAAATGGTTCTTCACTTTCTGGCTTTAAAAGTAAAACCCTAGATACAAGATACCCGGTGAGGGCAAGTCCGGTGATCTCGCATAAATTACGACTCATCATTAAACCGATATTAATATTTAAAGAAATGCCAATTTCGGGTCGGTCCTTATAGATGAGTCCCGCTGGAATTCCCATGGTTAAAAATGTCGCGTCTGCCGGATTATGGTCAACTACTCGGGGCACCGTATTTTTTAGGAAGTTGATCGAATGATAAAATTTTTTATCGGGATGGCGATAAACCCCCCAATAATACTCTGGGCCACCCACACTCAACTTAGTCAGAAAGTCAGTGGTTTTTTCTGCGTTCCATTTTCTATTTTGTAGGAGACAGTCTGCAATAACCAACGAACCCTGAGTCTGTATTCCATAGAGGCCCTGCATTTTAAATCGTTTAACTCCTTTCCCAATGAACGGACGGACATCTTTAAAGCTATTCATAGAGCCAAAGAGTTGCTGGATAGTTTCTGGTTTCATGCTTTTTGCGGAAAGACCCATGGCATCACCCAGAACCATTCCACACCAACTCCCAATAACCTTGTCCTTAGTATCCATAGTATGAGAGTGGCAGCATGTAGTGTTTTGAGTCGTATTCTTAGAGTAGTTACAACGTTTGCTTCAAACCTCTATTAAGTCCGTTGCTTGGGTTTGTAAAGCTAATTCTAAATGAGCGGCACAGCTTCCTAGCGCCTGCAGCGCAGTGACATGGGCTATTTCGGGATGGTTGTTTGTATGGCTTAAATGCATCAATATTACTCGTTGAAGGTGCTCATGTTTAACTGCTGCCAATAGCTCTCCGCATGCCTCATTAGATAAATGGCCAAGGTCACTTTTTATCCTCTGCTTCACAGGCCAGGGATAGGGGCCAAAATCTAACATCTCAACATCGTGGTTGGATTCTACTAGTAACACATGAGAATTTTGTAATATTTCACGAACCTCGTGAGTAATCATTCCCATATCGGTTGCGTGCCCCAATTTTCTGTTTTGGTATCGAATCACGTAAGCGACGGATTCCTTCGCATCGTGAGAAGTAGTATAGGGTTCTATCTCAAGGCCATTTAGGAAAACCGTTTCACCTGCGCGGATGGGATTGAATACTGGGATGCTTCCTAATTTTTGACTGACCTGAAAAGTTCCATTGGTAGCATATAATGGTATTGAGTGTTTACGTACTAAAGGTCCGACGCCACCTATATGATCCGAATGCTCGTGTGTTAAAAAAACGGCATCCAATTCTTCAGGTGTTCGGTCAATTGATTTCAGGCGCCTTTCAAGTTCTCTAAGGCTCAAACCTGAATCAATAATTATTTTTACCGCGTCAGACTCGACGTAAATGCAGTTTCCTCGACTACCACTAGATAATACAGAAAATTTAAAAATGAGATGGCCTTTCTTGGAAGCTGGTAAACATAAAAGTTTGAAATTGTTTTTTAAAAGTGTCTTTTGCTAAATTCTTGGTGTAAATCTTTTAATTAAGACGGGGTAGTTCTTTTAAGCTCGCGAAGTGATTAATAGTTTTACTATGGATGGGATTCTATCATTCCGCTACCTCGTTCTGTGCCAACGGCAAACATAAACTCGAGGACATTAAACGAATAAGGATATTAAATGAATTTAGAAAATGTAACCAAGTCACTATATCGTTTGCAGTTAACAAAAACAAGGCGGCAGTTTTTAAAATAGCACCTGAATGAAGTCGTAATTTATTTCACACGGATCTAATGGTTTTTATTTAGTGCCGCCTTGACCGCCAACTCAGGAACGTCATCAACAATTTCAACTGAGCCTATATTCTTTACTAGTACAAATCGAAGCTTGTTATGGGTGGTTTTTTTATCGTGATGCATTGAACTGATGACGTCTTCAGATTTTAAGTTAGGCGAATGTACAGGAATGTTAAATTTTTTCAGTAGATTTGTTATGCGTATAGGTACATTTTCGGAACATTCCCCAGTTTCTACAGAAAGCCATGCCGCTTGGATCATCCCAATGGCTAATGCTTCTCCATGAAGATATTGGGTATAGTTGGTAAGGGTTTCTATGGAGTGTCCAAAGGTATGCCCAAAATTTAGAATCATACGATGTCTGCTCTCTCGCTCATCTTTTTCAACCACCTTTGCTTTGATAGCGCAGGAAGTCTCAATGATATATTCCAGACAATCACGATTGAGAGAAAGAATTTCTTTGGTGTTATTTTCTAGGAAAGTAAATAACTTCTCGTCTGCTATGATTCCATATTTAATTACTTCGGCGAGTCCAGCCTTGAATTCGTTCTTGGGTAGAGTTTGCAGGGTATCAAGGTCAACTACTACCAGCTTAGGCTGATGAAATACCCCAATCATATTTTTTCCGCGTGGGTGATTAACCGCAGTTTTACCACCCACACTGCTATCCACTTGTGAGAGTAAGGTGGTCGGTATTTGAATGAAAGGGATTCCCCTCTGGTAGGTAGCTGCTATAAAACCAGTCAGATCGCCTACCACTCCCCCGCCAAGGGCAATCAATGTCGATTTTCGATCGCAGTTCATCTCGAGCATACGGTCGTAAACTAGCTCTGCTTGCTGAAGTGATTTTGATATTTCGCCTTCGGGAATCACTATGACGCCGGATGCGTAACCGGCATTGACTAACCCGGATTCGATTTTTTCTCCAAACAAATTTCTTACAGAGGGGTGTGTGATAATAATACTGCGACTGGGTTCAAGTCGTTTGGAAATAAACTCTCCGACTTGAGAAAGAATATTTTGGCCGATTAAAATGTCGTAACTTCTTTCATCTAGGTCGATATTCAAACGCTTCATAAACTCGAGTCAATTATCTTTAGAGTAATAAATCTGTTCATATTAGCACTTTGGAAACTATGTTTGAACCGTTTATGCTATGAAAGTATTCACATTGGAAGGGATCAACCTAATTTGTTTATCTAAATTTAACAAATTAACATAAACCATTTTTAGTTTTCCTTTAATGGGTATTATTGCTGATAAAAACGCACTCTAGTATTTCTGTCGAATGGCGTCATACTTCTAGGTTTCCTATCAATTAAGAAGGCAATTCCTTGTTGAAAGCCAAATACTTTTAGACTACAGTCTTTTTTTATGAAACAGGTTTATTTGGATACATTTGGTTGCCAGATGAATGTGGCAGATACAGATCGCATGGAACTATTACTGTTTCATTCGGGTTATATCCGCACCGGAGAAGTGCAAGACGCAGACCTGGTCCTAATCAATACATGTTCAATCCGAGATAAGGCAGAACAAAAAATATATTCTCTTGCTAGAAACTTAAAACCGCTTAAAGAAGCTAACCCCGATCTAATTCTTGGGTTTACTGGCTGCTTGGCCCAGCAGGAGGGGGAACAGTTTTTGGAGAAAATGCCGTTTGTTGACCTTGTTATAGGGCCTGATGGGGTGGAGCATATTGTTCGGGTGGTGGACGAGGTCAAGGAAAAGAAAGTACCGGTGGTACGGACCCAGTTTGATACAGATACAAATTACAAGATTCCTGAGCTTTCGGGCGAAACTCCTTTAAAACCGGGTTCGACTACGTTTGTTAATATAATTAAAGGTTGTGATAAATATTGTACCTTTTGCGTAGTTCCTTTCACGCGTGGTCGAGAAAAAAGCCGAGAGGTCGAAGAGATTGAACAAGAGGTTCGACTTTTAGTATCAAGAGGTGCACGTGAGATTATTTTGTTAGGGCAAAACGTTAACGCTTATGGAAAACGGGGGCTTAAACGACCGATTCCTTTTCATGAGTTATTATATCGAATTGCGTCGATTCCTGGTCTGGAGCGTTTGCGATTTACGACGAGTCATCCAAAAGACTTTACCCGCGAATGCATTTCGGCTTATCAGGACCTTGATGTTTTGGTAAATCATTTACATCTTCCTGTGCAAAGTGGAAATAACCGTATTCTTAAAGAAATGCGTAGAATGCATACGATAGAAGAATATATTTCCATAATAGAGGAGCTTAAGATGGTTGTACCAGATATTGGATTATCCACCGATATCATCGTGGGTTATCCGAGTGAGTCAGAATCAGAATTTGAAGATACTCTTGCTTTAATGGAAAAAATAAAGTTTAACAACAGTTATATGTTCAGTTATAGTCCACGCCCTAATACACCAGCGCAGGATTTTTCAGATTCAGTGCCGCAGTCAGTGAAGTCGGCTCGTTTACAAAGAACGATTGGGTTACAAAAAAAATTAACTCTTGAACAAGGAGAAAAATTTATAGGTAAGGAAGTAGACGTTTTGGTAGAAAGTGAAAGCTTTAAACCTGGTGTCGATTTTAAGGGGCGAAATGCTCAATACTGGTCAGTTAACTTTACTGGAGACAAAAGACTGATTAGCCTAGGTGATATGGTGAAAGTAGTTGTGGAAGAAGCATCCGGTCATATGTTAAGGGGCAGAGGTGTTTTGTTGAGGAAAAACGACAAACTAAAGATTGGGGGGTCGAAAGCAGAGGTGCCAGCGGGATAGAGAGAATGGAAACTAACTATTCTTAATAGAAACCAAGCTGGGAATAAATTTCTTCCTCTAAAGAAGCCGCGTGAGGGAGAATAATTTTCATAGCAAGTCTTGCATCATGAATGAATTTTAGATTTGGAATGACAGACCGGTCAGCTAAACGGGACAATGTTTCCCTGCAAAAATGATCTAGATCGTGAATTTTATCTAAAAGGTCCTGTGGTAAATCCTTCAGCCCGACCTCATTTTTTTCAAGAAACCTTAAGATTTCTATCAAGCTAAGTTTGATACTCACTGTTTGATCACGCAAAGCAGAGGTTACTTTTGATTCAGGTTGTTTTAAGTCGGAGTAAATTTTCTTTAATAATATCCTGAGGTGTCTGTAGAGACTTTCGTGCTGATTTTGATTGCTAAATACTTTTCCTTCGCCTCCAAACAAGATATTAAAAACTGATTCTAGTTTATAACCATTGGATCCAATAGCTGTATAGAGGATGGAAACAAACTCATCTTTAGTGAATGCTACCTTCAAATCTAGGAATATCTTATCAAGTGAACCAGTTTCACCCTTCGATATTCTAGGCTTTTCTTCATAAATCGGTTTGTTGAGATGGTTTCTCGATCCCGGAACTAGCCTTCCTCCACCTTCTTCACAACCTACTACTTCTAGTTCAGTTAGTGATTCTATAAAATCTACCAAAGAAAAAGCGGGAACATTTAGGAAATTTTTACCCATATGATAAAGAGTGCAGAGAATCTGTTTTTCAAGCCCTACGGCACAAAACGAATCAATTTCACAAAGTTTTCTCAGGGTTGCTTCCATTGAGATAAACAGTGATCTCATTTTCAGGCGAGATAGGTGCATTGTACTTTTGTAACAAGGTTGCATTTGGAAAACGCCTTTTTCATAATCTAAAAGTTTAATGCATAAAAAATCACCCTCTTTTAGTTTGTTTTGGTGGATGATGTGAGTTATGTCCCAGCCCGTAACTAGTAGAGAGCTTTTAGCTAGAGCCCAATTATTCAATTTTATTTCATCGGGGAAGTGGACTGGGCTAGAGTATTGGTAGTAAGGAATAATATCTTCGATAAGAAATGGTAGTTTCTGTTTTGAGATTTCTTTACCCTCCAAATAAAGAAAAGTGAGATCAGATTCTTGCTTTTTGTTTGAAATAAAAGGGATGAGTCTATGCCCAGGGAAAAAAACTTTTTTATTGATTTCGAAACTATTCAAGCGAATAGATAAGGGAAGGTTCTTAATTTTTTGCAAAGCCACAGGAATAGGTAAAAAATCATTTCCAATCGTTTCAATTAAATAATTATGGGTGGATAATTTTTTCTTTAATCTGTTTAAGGTGGAGATGGGTATTTCTTGGCGCCATATTTCTAGAATTTTTTTTTCAAAATCATCGGAAGAAAAAGAAGTGCTGGATTTAAGGATTAAGTTTTCTGCTAATTTATTAAGGGTTAACTTGGCGGGCATAGTTTTAAGAATCTCTTTACTAAGTGTTGGGGCAGTGGATGTTGGGGTAAATCAGTGACAACTAGTCAGTTTTTGTTGAAAGAAATTTCATGTCTATGAATATAGCTAATAGAAAAGATTTTATATGCAGGAAAAAATACTTCTTGCTGAAGAAACTAACATATATCGCTGCAAGAAGAAAGTTTTTTAGAATAAGAAAAATATTTAAATGTTTTTGATTTATATTTTATGAGACCTGTGATACTTCTTAGTTATAATTTATAGATGGCCTGTTTTTTATCCTTTCAAGAATGAAAGAGTGAAATTACACATTATTCGAAACAGATAATCCATGGAGCATTATTATGGCACTCAATTTAGAGCCTGTTTATAGAGAAATTTTTGAAAAATTTAAGACGCGTAAAAAATTTTCAATTCGTTCAGTAGAGAAAAATATATTAATAGTTGACCAAGATGAAGAGATTTGTGGGCAAAAAGAACCACGTTCATTTGAGTTTAAAAGCCCGAGAGAATTTGAAGAGTTTGTGCGCGTAGAAAACCAGTTTGAAAAGGACATAGAGAGTCAACTTCAGGGTAATAAGATGCCTTACCGTTGATTTTTCTTGAGAAGGTTTTTTTGCGCAGTGATTGTCAATTAATCAAATGCGGGGTTATTTTATCTCGGAAACTTTCCCAGAACGAGCGCTGAGTTTTTACTTCCAAAAGATATACAATTGCTTATAGCAATATTCAGATTTTTTTCCCGCCCCTTATTTGGGACGTAATCCAAATCACAATCTGGGTCAAGATTTTCCTGGTTAATGGTTGGTGTTAAAAAATTGTTATACAGGGAAAGTAAAGCAACTGACACACCGAGTCCTCCTGATGCACCCTGAGGATGACCGACCATCGACTTAGTTGAGCTGACCGGAATTTTGGGGGATAGGCTGTTGAATAAGTTTTTGACCGCTAAAGTTTCTACTCTGTCGTTGACGATTGTGGAAGTTCCGTGAAAGTTAATGTAATCAACTTGGTCCTTATTTATATTGGCATCTTTAAGTGCCAAATGAATAGCACGAGTTGATTGCTTGCCGTCAGGCATAATAGCTACCCTGTGATATGCATCGCAAGTTGAGCCGTATCCAAGAACCTCGCCGTAGATTGGTGCATCACGTAGATTCGCGTGTTCTAGCTCTTCGAGAACCATCATCCAACTTCCTTCTGATAATACAAACCCCTCCCGATCAAGATTGAATGGACGAGAGCCGCGTGTCGGGTCATCATTATAATGAGTTGGGTTGACTCGCATTCGTTCGAAACCAACCATCATTGCGGGGGTAACACATGCCTCAACACCGCCAGTTAAGACCCAGTCTTGCTGCCCGGAACGAATCGTATTAAATGAATATCCGATTGCATCTGTAGAACTAGTACATCCGTTTGAGAGTACATGGCTTCTTCCCTGAAGACCAAAATACATAGAAATTTCACTTGAAAGCATTCCAACTAACGAATTTGAAATAGCATATGGACTAATTTTATTCTTTTGATCAGAAAAAAATATTTCAAACTGCTTTTCAGAAAAATCAAATCCAGCGCCACCTGTGCCTACGATGACACCTAGGCTTTCAAAATCATCTTCATTGAATTGGGCCAGGTCTATGGCAGAATCATGAAGCGCTTCTTTTGAAGCGGCAATTGCCAACGGTGCGGATCGGGAAAGTTTTTTAAGGTTTGTCTCTGAATAATACACTGAGGGGTCAAAATCTTGAACTTCCCCTGCTATTTGGCAAGATAAACTGGTAGGGTCAAAGCTGGAAATACGACGGATTCCGCTGATACCATTGCAGGTGTTTGACCAGAATTTGTTTTTACCTATTCCGTTTGGACTCATTGCACCCAAACCGGTAACCACTACTCTACGGAGCATATGTTATTTATAGTGAAAATTAAGCTATATAATTTATGTTAACATAGTGGTCTAAAGAAGGGCAACGCTACTTCTAGACAGCCGAGTCTATGTTCCAGCTTTTTTTTGGTTTGGTAGATGGTGTGTTTTAAAATCTTTAAGTTTTTAACTCCAACCTCCTTCTGAAAAGGCTTAAACCAAAAGCTAATTTGGGACCCAGAAATTTGAATACCAACCTTTCTCTAACAGATTTAACAGGACAAATGATCATCACTGGGTTTGATGGCACCTGCCTCAATTCAGAGTTGGAGGAGTTGATTGTAAATTATCGTATTGGAGGGCTCATCTTATTTGAGCGGAACTTTGAAGATCCAGATCAATTGATCCGGTTGATAAGCGATCTTCAGTCTTTAGCGATATCATGCCCGGCTTCTGTTCCATTGTTTATTTCTGTGGATCAAGAAGGAGGGAGAGTGGTCAGACTGAAAAGTCCTTTCAGTGATTTTCCACAACCAAGTTGTCTTGGCCAGGCTCAATCTGAATCACTTGCTCATAGATTTGGGTTGGCGCTTGGACGAGAAATGAAATCAGCAGGAATAAATATGGTATATGCGCCGGTTCTTGATGTGAATACCAATCCAGCAAACCCCATAATTGGAACACGGGCCTTGAGTGATATTCCAGAGTGGGCAGGTCGAATGGGCAAAGCGGTTATAGCTGGGATTCAGGAAGCAGGTGTTTTCCCTGTCGGAAAACATTTCCCGGGTCATGGTGATACTGACAGAGATTCACACCTTGAATTACCTTATGTCAATCGTGATGCGGACTCACTAGAAAAAGTTGAACTAGAACCTTTTGCTCAGACTGTCAGTCACGGGTTAAAAGTGATCATGACCGCTCATGTCATATACTCAGCATGGGACGATAAACTACCAGCCACTTTTTCTCCAATTATTTTGAAAAGTATTTTACGAGAAAAGTTAGGTTTCGATGGGCTTGTTATTACTGATGATTTGGAGATGAAAGCGGTGGAAAAAAATATTCCATTTGAATCAATTCCAAGGCTTGGGTCTATCGCAGGAGTGGATCTTTATCTTATTTGTCACGATAGAAAAAAAACTTTATCACTGCAAAATCAGATGATCCAAGATATCGAGATGGGACACATAGATAAAAAATTAATTGAACTCTCTGCACAAAGAATTATAGATTTTAAAAAACAAATACCCTCTACTTCCCATGGGAAAGAAAACCTATCTGACCTGGCAAGAGGCCATATTGAACTAATCCAAGAAATGAAATCGCACCTTCCGTAATGGAGACTTCCTCCATAGGGATAAAAAAAATACTCCTATTTCTTCTATGAATAGTTATTCGTTAAAACCACTGTGGTTAGCTCTAATTTATTTAGTGTTAGTCGCCTATTTATATTCATTTTCTGAGTATGGCCTTAATGTATGGGACGAAGGAGGGTATGCCAATGGGACTCTTCGGACTTTAAACGGTGAGAAAGCGATGGAAGATTTTAATCCCAGTGGATATCTTTCAGGGCGCTATATCTATGGAGCAATCTTTTTTAAACTGTTTGGAGTAAGTATTCAGAGTCTTCGTATTGGGGTGATTTTAATAACTCCAGTCATGATCTTCATGGTTTACGCAATTTCCCGCCGCATCATGCCACAGGGTTTTGCTTTTCTTACAGCGGTGTTTGTGCTTTCAGCGCCGGCAATGTATTACAATCGGTTTTTTACTTTCTTTTGTGTTCTTAATTTGTATTTATTAGTGCGTTGCGTGGAAAAAGTTCAACCCCAACGATACTTGTATTTAGCCGGAGCCATTTTACTGAGTGGATTTTTTAAGTTCGAGGTCGCCCTGTTCTCCTTTTTATGTAGCGTTGTAGTTTTTATTATTCAGTCTTTTCTTAAAACAAAACAGCAGCACTCATTAATACAGGAATATCAATTTTCTTTTATAGGTCGAACCAAGTTCTGGATAATCATAGGATTGCTTGTTTTGGTTCTAATCCCCGCATTATCTTTTTTATTTAAAAAAGATTTCTTTAACTTAGCCGTTAGTATGGTTTTAGGGTCTTATCAGGTGTGGGGGAATCCATTCCCTAGCCTTTTCCCATTTTTTGCGTTATGGAGTGAGTTGGGGTCGCATGAAATGTTTCAGCGGTTACTTTTTTATATTCCGGTATGGGTTTATACGGGGGTGGCATTTTTTCTTATTATAAAAATAATTAAGCAAAAAGAGGTTGAAGCTATTGACCTGTATGTGGTGTCTATTTTATTAATTGGGATTTGTGCGTATGGACTAGTTTTGTGGCGGGCTGGATTTGATAATCTCTTGCGAACCCTTCCTCCGGCTTATATTTTATTTTGTTATATTCTTTATCTCGCTCGGGGTCGTCTGCTTTCTTTACTGGAGGTGTCGACAAAGGGATCAGGTGCTTTAGTAGTTAGTCGTAAGACGGCTGTCAATATGGTTACCGTGTTCCTTCCATTTTTATTTTTTTATGAAATGAATCTAAACCATGGCTTTTATGCGGGGACAATAGGTGCGGTGAAGCAGGAGACAGCTTTGCTGGATATGCCTAGAGTAAAAGCTTATACGAATCCTGCTGAAGCTGAATGGATTGAAAAAGTAGTAGATCGCATTGAGGAATATTCTGAGGCAGGTGATCCTATTCTAGCTTTACCCTTAAACCCTATTTTTTATTTTTTGACAGACCGCATAAATCCAACAGCCTATGACTGGATTTTACCTGGAATGCTTAATGAAAAAGATGAGAAAAAAGTAATAGGGCAATTGCAAGCAAGCCCACCAAAAGTAATAGTTTTTGTAGATATCCCGATTGACGGCAAGGAAGATAGACGATTAGCTAATTATACTCCGCTTATTCATAGTTATCTCGCTAAAAATTATGAATTTAAAGAAATGATAGGAATGTTTCAAATTCTTTTGCCAAAGTCAGAGGGTCAACAAAACCTGGGTACATAGAATTATAGAGGATGGGGCTAATTTTTTTAGATTTGGGTGGTTAGGATTAAGCTGAGATTGTTAGGCGGTAGGAAATAAACTGATTAATTGTGCTAAGAAAGATTGTTTTAAACGGAAGCTTCGCTTGGAGATTCGGCTTCGATAAGCCGCATGGTGTAAAGGTGATGGTATAAACCCTCGTTTGCCATCAATTCTTTATGTGTGCCTGACTCGACAATCTTTCCCTTGTCCAGGACAATAATTTTGTCTGCATTGTGAACGGTGCTTAGTCTGTGGGCGATTATGAAAGTGGTGCGCCCTGCCATCAATTTTTCAAGAGCGTCTTGAATTAGCATCTCAGATTGATTATCCAGAGCCGAGGTAGCTTCATCAAGCACGAGAACCTTTGGATTTTTAAGTAAAGCACGGGCAATCGCTATTCTCTGTCGCTCTCCACCGGAAAGTTTGGTCCCTTTTTCACCAACTAAGGTGTCGTAACCATTAGAAAACTCAACTATAAACTCATGCGCATTGGCTGATTTTGAGGCTTCTATCATTTCCGTGTCTGTAGCATCAAGTTTCCCATAAAGAATATTTTCCCGAATAGTTCCGCCAAATAATAGAGTTTCTTGAGGTACCAAGGCGACTTGACTCAGATAACTTTCTAGATCAAGGGATTTTAAGTCGTCTCCATCTATTTGAATTTTTCCAGATTGTGGATCGAAAAATCGAAGTAGTAATTGAACTGTGGTAGATTTTCCTGCGCCACTGGGTCCAATTAAGGCGACTGTTTTTCCAGGATAGATGTCAAAACTCACATTATTTAAAACAGGTGTGCCATCTTCATAACCGAAAATAATCTCATTAAAACAGACATGGCCCTTAAGAGATTTGAGTTTGACTGCATTTTCTGGGCTGTTGACCAAAGGTTTGGTATCTAAAATTTCATTAACTCTGCGCATGGCACCCAAAGTTTCTTGTAATTGGGTATATATTTTAACAAAGGTCCCGATCGGGCCTGCCATAATTAATGCGTAAAGGAAAAAGGCGGCCAACTCTCCAGGTGTTGTGGTTCCTTGCATGACTTGTTGACCCCCGTACCAAATCAATATAGTCGAGACAAGAAAAGTAAGACCTAAGATCAATGGGCCAAATGAAGATGAGATACGTACCTTCCCAATAGATTGTTCAAACGCACTCTCTATTTCATTTTCAAATCGCTTCTTTTCGTAAGGTTCGCGAGTATAGGATTTTACAATCTTAATAGAAGAAGCAACTTCTTCAAGCACAACTAGTGCATGTGCGATTTTATCTTGTACTTTTTCTGAAAGACTACGTAGGCGTTTCCCAAAAATACGAGCGAACAGCATCAATGGAGGTAAGACAAGAAGGATTAAACCTGTAAGCTTCCAATTGAGATAAAAAATAATAGCTAATGCTCCTAATAAGGTGATCGTTTGTCGCAAAACGGCGACAGGAATTGATACTAAGGCATTTTGAATGACAGTGATGTCACTACTCATTCTAGATAAAATTTCACCGACGCGTCTGCTTTGGAAAAATCGCAAAGAAAGAGACTGAATATGAGAAAATAGCTCAATCCTAAAATCAGCCGTAACGCGGTGTCCGATGAAACCCAAAATATAATTGTGCGTGATTGCAAAAGCAGCTTGGAATAAAATGATAATTACTAGGTCTCGTGTCAGGCTGTTTAAAAGGTCCGAATTTTTAAGGACCACAACCGCATTGATCATATTTCTTACAATAAGAGGCAATGCCAAGCTAATCATTGACGTCAAAATAAGGCACGCAAAGGCAAAGATAATACTCTTGGTGTACGGGCGAGCATATTTCAGGATATTTGCAAACTCTTTCATTTAGTCACGGAATCTTAGCTGGATCATGATTTTGAAAAATTGGAAGGTGTATAATACCTCCTACCTAGATATTTTTCAATGATTTGTAAGCGGGGGCGTAGAGATACGTTTTAGTTGCCCAAAAGCATCCAGAGCATTTAAAAAACGAATAAAGGAAACCGTAACTATATAGAATTAAACAAAAACACCTCACTTGATTAAAATTATTAATAAAAGACTAAAGTTTTAATAAAACTAACCGCTACAGAGAATACGGGAAGTTTTCCCACCGCTCAAAAAACGGTGGGAAAGCCAGCAAAAGCTTTTTATTGAGATTAATTGAGATTGAAAAGTGTTATTTCTTTTTAATGGTTTATTAGGTTGATATTATGGATTCTCAGGCAATAGGGCCAGTAGAAAAAAATTCAATTCAGGTAGGCCGGAAGCTTTCTTCGGAAGGAAGCAAGGCACCCTCTGGTGGATCAAGCACAGGTCAACAAAACGATACAGTCTCATTGTCACAGCGTGGACAAGCAGCAGTTAGCCAGCCACTCAAAAGTAATAATAGTGGCCAAACGGGTTCTGAATTACGAAAAATCGATGTGACGGATAACAATCAAGTTGTTGTCAAGATTGTAGATGGTAAGACCCAAAAGGTAGTGCGCCAAATTCCACCGGAAGAAGTAGTTAGCCTGAAACAAGCTATTCAAGAAAATTTGGATGTTTTTGTCGATGATTCCGGCGGCAACGAAAATATAGATGGGGATGTTTAACCAAAAAACTGTATCACTCTTTTTGGTAGATTCTCCATTATTCCATCCAAGCGATGTGGTTTGTTAACAACCACTACCTACTCAAGAAATAATGCCTACACTCAATAGTGTATAAGAATTGACGCTATTTTTGTTTGTTAGTAGAAAGTATCGTTAGTCTTCAGTTTTTAGGTGGGTTAAGACTTTTCATGAAGCGCGCGGTGATTTCTTCTGGAGTGTGGTGTACTCGCCCTGTCGATTTATCAAAAGAAGGTTCAACTTTGATTAAAAGAAAAGATGGCCCATCTTTTCCCATTAGTTCTTGAAACGCCTCCCTTATATGATTTTTGTTCGTGTCCTTGGACCCGAACCTTATAACGCAGCCTATGTAGAACCTTCCCGCCGACCCACTGATGGAAGGTATGGAGAAAACCCCAACCGCCTACAACATTATTATCAATATCAGGTAATCTTGAAACCCTCACCTGATGACGCTCAAAATCTCTACCTAGATAGTCTTGTTGCGTTAGGGATTGATCCTAATAAACACGATATTCGATTTGTAGAAGATGATTGGGAGTCCCCTACCCTAGGTGCTTGGGGATTAGGGTGGGAAGTATGGCTAGATGGGATGGAAATCACCCAATTTACGTATTTCCAGCAAGTAGGGGGAATCGACCTTTCACCTGTCACCGTGGAATTAACCTACGGCTTAGAACGTATCGCCATGTATCTGCAAAATGTTGATAATGTATATGATCTTCAATGGAGCGACGCTATAAAATATGGTGATGTTCACTTAGAAACAGAAAAACAGTTCTCCCGTTTTAATTTTGAGGCCGCAAACAAAGAGCGGTTTCTTAAATGGTTCGAAATGTATGAAGGTGAAGCATTTGATCTTTTAGAAAAAAACCTCGTTTTACCTGCGTATGATTTTACATTGAAATGTTCTCACGCATTCAACCAACTCGATGCTAGGGGTGCCATTAGCGTCACGGAACGCACAGGATACATAGGGCGAGTCAGGAAACTTGCCCGCCTCTGCGCCCAAGAATACGTCTGCCAACGCAAGGAAATGAACTATCCTTTACTAAAAAAATCTCCTGCCTAGCAAATATTGTCCAAAAAAAAATTCCGACTTACAATATCAGGGGAAATGGACCCTGCTTTTTTCTTGATAAATAAGCAACTTCAACTATCATCAAGCCTTTATGCCTAGAGTTGAACGTGTCCAAACTTGGCCTTAATATAGTTTTCATTTATTTTTTCCGATTATTAGATCTTCATTAACTAATGCCAGAACTATTTTTAGAGATTGGAGCAGAAGAAATTCCGGCTCGTTTCATGAGTCTAGCCTTAAACTATCTTGAAAAAGAAATACCGTCTTTTTTAAAGAAAAATAGGATTCAAGCCAGCGAACCTCGAGTTATGGGGTCTCCGCGACGCCTAGTAATTTCGTTTGATGAGGTTGACAATCAACAAGAGGATATTGTAGAGACTCACTTCGGACCTAATGTCAAATTAGCCTATGACGAAAAAGGGACTCCTACCAAATCGGCTCTAGGGTTTGCCCGAGGAAAAGGCATAGATCCGTCTCAACTCTCCCTTGAAAAAACACCCAAGGGAGAGGTAGTGTGCGCCCGAATAGAAAAAACAGGACAACCCACCGCAACTATTCTAAATAATTTTTTTCCTATTCTCATAAGCAAGATACCATTCCCGAAAAAAATGCGCTGGGGAAATCGGGAAACCCCGTTCGTTAGGCCCCTCCAGTGGATTGTTGCACTTTTTGAATCAAAACCCCTAAATTTTAGCTATGAAGGGATACCCTGTACTGACATTTCACGTGGGCACAGATTCATGCATTCTGATTTCTTTAAAGTAAACGGAATGGACGATTACCTTAAATCATGCGAAAAATATTTTCTTATGATAGACCCAGTGGTTAGAAAAAAATCTATCGTTGATCAGGTCACGTCGCTTGCTAATGAAGTGGGCGGTGCCGTAGAACTAGATCCAGAGTTACTTGAAGAGGTCAACTATCTAGTCGAGTACCCTTTTGCGGTCAGAGGGAATTTCGAAAAACAGTTTCTTGAATTACCTCGCGAATTACTTATTACCACCATGAAGTACCATCAAAAATATTTTCCCTTAGAAAATAAGGACGGCGACTTATTGCCATATTTTATTACTATTAGCAACGTACAACCCGGACCAGGTGGAGAAATTCTACGTGGCAATGAACGAGTTCTTCAAGCTAGGCTTCAAGATGCTCGGTTCTTTTTTAATGAAGACCGAAAAAAAAGATTAGAAGACTTTGTGGTGTTATTAAAGGACGTAACCTTTCAAAAATCTCTCGGAACTTCATATGAGAAAGTAAACCGTATTGTTGCTCTTACTGATTTTTTAGCAACTGAAGTTTGCCCAGAAAAAATCAAACAAGCTTCTCGGGCTGCCTGGCTTTGTAAGGCGGATCTAGTCACTCAAATGGTGTATGAATTTCCAGAACTACAAGGGGTAATAGGTGGTTATTACGCTGACCACTCAGGAGAAGACCCTGAAGTTGGTCTAGCCATTAAGGAGCATTACCGGCCCGCTTTTTCTGGAGACTCCCCTCCCTCTAGCCCCGTAGGATCCATTATTTCTATCGCGGATAAGTTAGACACCATTCTTGGTTGTATAGGGGTGGGGCTCCTTCCGTCTGGCTCAGAAGATCCTTATGGCTTAAGGCGACACTCCCTAGGTATTATTCAAATCATAATAAGCCAAAATTGGCAAGTTTCACTAGATACGCTAATCCAGAAAGGTATAAACCTGCTTAAGGATAAGACTAAACTAACTTCTGACGAAATTCACATACATACCCAAGTTTTATTTTCACAACGATACAAAACCATTTTAATCGGCGAGGAGTATCCTTACGATGCTATTGATGCGGTATTATCTGCGAACATAGACTCACTAGTGGACGTTAGACAGAAGGTGATTGCATTATCCGATTTAAAAAAACAACCTTATTTTGAGCCTCTTGCCATAACCTTCCGCCGGGTAGTTAGCATATTAAATGAGGAATCGGATGGTGATATCCAGACATCTTTACTCAGTGAGCCAGCGGAAAAAAAACTGTACGATGAGTATAGGCGCGTTAAAGAACCAGTAGAAAATCATCTAAGCAAAAAACAATTCCCCCAGGCTCTGGAAAAAATTGTCGAGATCAAAGAAACTGTGGATGAATTCTTTGAACACATTATGGTTATGACCAAGGAAGACGAGCTTAGAAAAAATCGACTTCGTTTGTTAAAGCATATCTCCCTGCTATTTTCAAATATTGCTAACTTCTCTAAAATCGTGCTCAAATAAATTTTAAAAAACCGGTTGACTAAAGGCTTAACAGTTATCCATAATCTTTAAATTCCTGTTTCAAGTTATGACAACCAATTGAAACTTACACTTGCTGGATTGTTTCTCCAGAATTTCATTAAGCATCCTAGTACTTTTTCGGGTTTTAAAATTTCTGTTTTCTAAAAGTTCATTAAAATAAATGCCGCGGAAAAGTCGAATCAAGTATTCCCTTATCCCGCGCAAAGCAATATTGGAGTTTACATATGAAAATCTCTATTACCGGGGTGACTGGCTTAGTTGGATCCCATTTAGTTAAATTATTATCTGCTCCTAATGCAGACGGAAGTAAGAATGACATTAAAGCACTTATTCGGGAAGATAGCATCGTCGACCATTTAAAAACTTATGAGGATGTGGATTATGTTATTGGGGGTCTTGAAGATAAAGAATCTCTCCAACAATTAGTAGAAGGATCAGAAGTATTGATTCACCTAGCTCACTTTCCTGGTCCTGCTAAGACTGAGGATGAGTATGTCACAGCTAATGTAAACGGTTCATACGACCTTCTTCAAGCGGCAAAAACCTCTAAAGTGAAACAAGTGATTTTTATGAGTGCCTGCGCGGTATTTGGAACGATTCAGCCCTCAGTTGGAGAATCTAATCCACTGGATGAGTCTCATCCAGTTCAACCTAGTTCACTTTATGGTGCAATAAAATCATCAATTGAATCCTTTTGCTTCTTTTACGCCCGAAATCGTGCCTTTGATATCACTATTCTCCGCCCGGTGACGATTTATGGTGTACGTCCAGACCTCCCAAAGTCTGAATGGTTTGAGACGGTTGACTTCCTATCTACTAACTATAACGTGGATGTCAAAGGGAGTACTAAATATGTCTCTATCGACGCTGTGTGTCAGGCAATCACAAAAGTTTTAGGCAACAGTGAAGCCTCGGGAAAAATCTATCACCTGATTGATGGTCATATTCACAATCTAGAATTAGGTAGAATGATTTGTGAAGTAGTTGACTCATTTGGAGAAGTTGAAGGTGTAATGGGTGATGAGGGGAAACCTATGTCTAATCAGGCGGCCCTCGACCTAGGAGTTGAATTTAAAGGTCTAGAAGGTATTAAGGAATATGTTAAACGTATTCATGAACTGCAAAAAACATTCGGCGGGGAACGCAATGTTGAAAATTGGTAAATCCCTAAAAATCCTACATGTTGTCTTCTAAAGTTTTTTCAGAACTCCTTTCTAAAAAGGGATTTAATTTTTACGCAGGTGTTCCTTGCTCCCTTCTTTCAGGATTGATTCAGATTGTTGATGATAATCCTGAGACACCTTATTTCCCAGCCGTGAGAGAGGATGCTGCTGTAGGACTTTGCACAGGTGCCTACCTTGCTGGGAAGCTACCCGTTTTGCTGATGCAAAATTCTGGTTTAGGTTACTGTCTCAACGCTTTTACTTCTTTAAACCTAATTTATAAGATCCCTATACTTGTGATCATGAGTTGGCGGGGTGAAGACGGGAACGACGCACCAGAGCACATTATAATGGGAGAAATCAATCAGAAGTTGCTGAAAACTTCTAGCATGGAGTACTCTGTTCTGTCTTCTGAAAATTATGAGGAATCTCTAAACACTGCTTGCCAAAAAATTAAGGATGGCCTTCCATACACCTTACTGGTTGGGAAAGGATATTTTAATGAAGGGCACTGAGGCTTTTGAAGAAATTATTCCTCTCCTGACAGATGAACCAGTAATCCACGCTAACGGATACATTTGCCGCGAATCTTTTAATATTAAAGACCGGGAGGAAAACTTCTATATGATCGGATCTATGGGGCTCGCTTCCTCAATCGGACTTGGGGTGGCCATAAATCGTCCAGATCAAAAAACGATCATTATTGATGGAGACGGGAACGTGCTTATGTCTATGGGAACATTGGCAATGATTGCGGCAGCTGCTCCAAAAAATCTTCTTCATATTGTTATAGACAACGAAGCCTACGAATCGACAGGAAATCAGAGGTCTCTATCAAACTCGGTATCATTGGAAAAAGTTGCCAAAAGCGCTGGATACCTTCAAACAAAAAAGGTCAC
>AQTY01000015.1 GCA_000372225.1 Candidatus Nitromaritima sp. SCGC AAA288-L16
TGTTGAACCATCATTTATCAGGTGGTTTGCAGAGAAATTCATCTCAATTTGGTAGTTTTCTAAAGATGGTCCATGATGCATTTCACCTGGTTTATGAGGGTGAGCACCTGCCGTTACTGAAAAAACAAATAATGAGCATGAAAATAAAACTAAATTTAAAAGAAAGGGTCTCATTTTTTAATTCTCATCCTGATCTATTTGTTATGAATTAGTTAAAAAAACCTGATTAAACATTATTATATAATTAATTGTCTGACTCACTCTCTTTTTCTTATATCATAAGAATCAAGAGACCAAAAACTAATTCTAGAGTGAAATTGGATTCTAAATTGAGAAGCTTATTTAAACTCAATCTCTGGCTAACAGAAAGATGAGATTATCAATACCATTTTTGATAGTGGTTTTTGTCCTCCCATCCTGTGTCAATTTTCCTATTTTTAATGACACATTATTAAAGCAGGTTGGTAAGACTTCGATGTCGGTTACCTCAAGGGATTCAGTATTTGATTTACTCGAGAAAAAATGGATTTCCAGTACTTATTTTGATCGGGGACTGAAGTACGAAGGTAGTCGTCTGAAGGTAGTTTCACTTTCTGATTTATTAAAAGTATATAGCCCTGACGAAAATGCGGATGCAATTCTTCTTAATTGCGCTGATGATTATCAGGGGATAATCTCAATCAATGATGTGAAAAATTATGACCTTCAACTCGCGTTAAAAATTGAATTGCCTCAAGGATCCGTTCGACCTGATTGGCTTCAGCCATTACTTATTGTGGTTCCAAATCACGCGAAACCCCAATTTTCTGAACGTTTTTTTACGGCAAACATTACTGAATTACGTTTTGTTAGATTGGCTGATTATTATTCCCCTTTAGAGTCTTTAGACTTGAGAAATGCTTACGCGCAATTTGGCTTGTACCTTTTTAAGGATAATTGCCTGTTCTGTCACTCGATTAATAAGGTGGGGGGGAACAAAGGTACTTCTTTGTTGAGCACATTTAATCTAATGTCGGATGATGGAAAAAAAAAGTTTGCAGAAAAGTTTTTTAAAATGCATGGGAGTGACAATAACACTAAGCAAAATATAGGGCAATTTTTAACTAATGATCAGTTTGATGCATTATTAGAATTTTTATATGAAATTTCCGCGAATAACTAAGGTTGAATGGGTCATAACAGACTGTACCGGGTCAATATAAATTAGAATCTTGACAGTTGATTCGTGCGTGATATGTTGACCAGATATTTTGAGATTATTTTTCTCTATTTTTTGTATATTTTTAAGGAAACAACTATATGTCTTTGGCGGTTATTTTATTTTTTGCTATCGGTACACTTTGCGAACTATACCTATTAACGATTGTGAGTGGGTATATCAGTATAATGAATACCCTGTCTCTCATAATGTTTACATTCATAGTGGGTAATATTATTGGGAGAAGTTGGGGAAAAGAATATTTTGAGAAGATGCAATGGCACTTAAGGTCTCGAAGTGTTCCGGGTGACGAAGTGCTCAATGGTTCTGTAATGGCTTTGTCTGGAATGTTTCTTGTTACCCCTGGCGTGATTACAGACTTAATAGGTGTTTTAATACTTATTCCAATGACCCGTTTTGTTTTTAAGGATATTACAGAAAGCCTAGTTAAGAAAAAAATTACTAACGGTGACCTCTATTACTTTTTTAAGGATTGATGTTGCTACCATTGTGACTCATGTTTTTTTCCTCCCCTCCTCGTAATTTAAAACCAGAACTACTTGACTTAGATGATGCTCCGTTTGATGAAGTTCAAGATAGCCTTGAAGATGTTCGTTGGGTCAATCGATACCTAGGAGGTTACAGGGTCCTTCTCTATTACATTCGTAATTTTATAAAGAGACATCCTTTAGATAAAGAGTTCTTGATTTTGGATCTAGCTACCGGGTCTGCTGATCAACCTATCGCTGTAGTGGATATGGCACGTCAACTGAATGTGAAAATAAAGGTTGTAGCTCTGGATATAAACTCCAAGATGTTAAACTATGCTCATGAAAAAATAAGAGCTTACCCAGAAATTCATCTGGTTCAGGGTGACATTCACTCACCCCCTTTTGGTGAAAATAGCTTTGATGTAGTAATGAATTCTTTATCTTTGCACCATTTCACAAGAATTCAGGCAGTAAATATTTTGCGAATGGCTGACCTTATGAGTCGGTCTGGGTTTATAATAAATGATTTGCATAGAAGTCGGATAGCTCATGCGTTCATTCTTATTCTGACTCGTTTGGTCACAAAGAATCGCCTTACTCGTCATGATGCTCCAGTATCCGTTATGAATGCATTTACTCCATCCGAGATGGTTGAAATGGCTCAAGAGGCTGGTGTGAAATTCTTTACGGTGAACCGTCACTTTCCTTATCGCATAGGTCTGGTTTCTACCAGAAAGGATTGCTAGGATGTACGCCATTGATCTGGGTAAGAAGAAATATTTTATGATTAGAATAGGTCGACTTATTCTGCTACCTTTTTAAGAGTAATGCATCCATATTATTATGGATGCGTTTGGATTAAATAAAACATTTTGAAATTTATGTAGATTCTCGAGTTAAGGAGGCCATTTTGAATATAATTACAAAATTTAAAAATATGTTTTCAAGTAAAGATGTGGGTGCTAAGGAACCAGCCCAGAATAATGTTGTCGATGATATAACAAACATAACTTCAGAGCCAGTCGAAGAAAATAACCCTTTTCCCGAGCCAGAGCCTGTTGTGCGCCGGGTTATAAGAGTGCCGGAGGTTGCAGATGATATTTTTCCACCAGTCGATGGAAACAAGGTTTTAATAAAAGCTCAGCCATCTGCAACTAGTGATCAGTGTCTTTTCATGCTAAACCGACCTCTATTTTCCGGACATTCCTGGTGGTTCCCCACTTTTGAAACCGCCGAGGGTTCCCCATTGGCAGAACGTTTATTTAGTTTGGAAGACGTAGAGTCAGTTCTTGTCAATGAAGCTACCGTTACAATTACTCGGAAAGATAAAAATATATGTGACTGGAAGCCTTTAGGCGCAGAGATCGGCACTGCTTTACGTGAACGGCTTGAAGAAGGAGGGGAGCTAATTTCGCAGAAGATAATTAGTGAAATGCCCAGTCAGGATGAAATACAAGAAGGAATTCAAAAAGCGATTAATGAAGAAGTAAATCCTGGGGTTGCTGGGCATGGCGGTCTTATCACTTTGGAGCATATTAAAGGCAATACGATTACCATCAAGATGGGAGGAGGGTGTCAAGGGTGTAGTGCTGCCGACCTGACATTAAAACAAGGAGTTCATAGCTCGTTTCGAAAATTTGTGCCACAAGTCGGCGCTATTTTTGATGAAACCGACCACGCCGCTGGATTAAATCCATACTTTTAAGGAATAGGAATGCTATGCCCAAATTGAATAAATTTAAAATTTACATAGAAACAGGAAACAAAGGTATAGAGGAACCTGCACGGTTTTGTTTTAATAGTCATGTGTTACCTCTTGAGGAGTTGTCTGGAGGAACTAAACCTGGAGAAACTCTTGAAGGTGGTTATGATGTTCATAGTGTGGCTCATTCGATGACACTTGTTGGGCCTGAAAAGGGAACGTGGTCGCTCCAAAAGATTAAAGTTGATTTTGAATGCGAAAATACCCCGCCTTACTCAGTTGAGTATCCTGCTGTTGAACTAGATGAAACTACGGAATTAAATATCTGGAAGGATCCTCCGCTTCCGACTTTTGACGTGTAATCTTGTTGGCTTAACCTAGTTTGGTAATTCCTTTTCAAGGGATAAGGGCAGGCACGGGCATCAGGCTTAGTTGAGCTATAAACTCGACAATTAAGTTTTGCTTGCAGGTCACCAAAGAGGACATAGCCCATTACTTTGGTTTCCGCTTCAAGAATTGAATGTAGATGCCATTTTTTCATAGGGACCAACTCGCACGACCACATATTTTTTAGTATAATTATAGTCGTTCGATTCGTAAGCTTTTTTGTTTAGCCTTGTGGTAGTTGTTTGGTCTTGTCAATTATTGGATTCGTGGTTGTCTTCTAAACTGTACATATATTATGAATACAGAAACATTGCCAGAAGTTTTACCTGATATTGAGCATGAAATCGAAGAAGACGAGCATACTAGTAAGACGTATCTTCCTCTTTACAAGGTGATTATGTGGGATGATGATGTGACAACGATGGAATTTGTTATTCGAATTCTCACCAATCTTTTTCGCAAGGACTTCACAACTGCTGAAAATTTGATGTATGAGATTCATTTTAAGGGGGCGGCTCACGTAGAAACATTACCTCTCGAACAGGCTGAATTTAAAGTGGAACAGGTTCATTCTGCAGCTGCTTTGGAGCAGTTCCCTTTTCGCTGTACTATCGAACCGGTTTAATGTGTATTATCGGTTCTCAATAGGTATGTAATCCCTAGTTTTTGTTCCTGTATATATTTGCCGGGGCCTACCAATTCGAAAGTCGTCGTCTTTCTGCAATTCTTTCCACTGCGCAATCCATCCGGGTAAGCGTCCCATAGCAAACATTACAGGAAACATATTGACCGGGAAATTGATTGCTTTATAAATTAGGCCAGAATAAAAATCCACATTAGGATAAAGCTTTTTCTCGATGAAGTATTCTTCCTTGAGAGCAATCTCCTCCAACTTAAGAGCAATTTCTAATAAAGGTTCGTTGTTAGAAGAGTTCTTTAAGACATTATGGGCCATGGTTTTAATGATCTTTGATCGAGGGTCAAAGTTCTTGTACACACGGTGTCCAAAACCCATTAGGCGAAAGGAGTCTTTTGGGTCCTTTGCTTTTTTTACATATTTCTGCACATCTCCCCCATCAGCGTAAATTTTTTGAAGCATTTCTATGACTGCCTGGTTAGCCCCACCATGAAGCGGCCCCCATAAAGCGTAGATAGCTGCTGATATTGAAGCAAAAAGATTACACATGGAACTACCCACTAGTCGGACGGAACTCGTAGAACAATTTTGCTCGTGGTCCGCGTGAAGGATCAGCAGCACTTCTAAGGCTTTAGCAACGACGGGATCCACTTCATATTGTTCGCAAGGTGTAGCAAACATCATTTTTAGAAAATTGGTAGGATAATCAAGTGAATTATCAGGATATGGAAGTGGTTGCCCGATAGATTTTTTGTAACTATATGCTGCTATGGTAGGTAGTTTGGCTATGAGTCTATGAATTGCAATTTCTACTTCTTGATCATCTCGAACGCTTAGTTCGTTCTGATAAAATGTTGCGAGAGAACCTACAACCGCACTACATACGGCCATGGGGTGAGAATTAATAGGGAAACCGTCATAAAATCTTTTAATTGACTCATGAACCATTGAGTGGTGAGTGATGTGATGGTTGAAATCTGCAAGCTGTTGGGAGTTAGGTAGTGTGCCGTATATGAGAAGGTAGGCCGTTTCAACAAAGGTACTTTTTTCTGCTAGTTGGTCGATGGGGATGCCCCGATATAATAGAATACCTTTTTCTCCATCAAGAAAAGTTATAGAACTTTTACAAGAGCCTGTGCTCATGTACCCTGGATCAAAGGTAATCAGTCCTGTCTCTTTGCGAAGTTTTCCGATATCGATGGCCTTTTCTCCAAAGGTACCTTCGACAACCGGGAATTCATAAGTTTTACCTTGATAGGTGACCTTTGCTGTGTCAGCCATAAACCTCCTTCGGCAAGATGAAAAGTGCTATAGAATACTTGTGCCAACCTGAGAGTGCCGTGCTATTTTGGTAGAAATATTATAACGCTTATAAATTCTTTGAGAATTATTGTTTTATAATATTATGGTCAGGCAATTCGCGGTTTGTCCATTAAGTTTTTAGAGATAAAAGGTGCTTATGAAAAAAAATAATATTTTACTCTATTTAATGTTGATAGGCATTTCAATGGGGGGGCTATGTGGTTGGGTGTTCGGTAAAGAAATGCTGGTTGTCGAATGGATTGGAGAGATGTTTCTCGATACCCTTAAAATGCTTGTTATCCCGCTTATTGTGTCATCGATGATTGTTGGTATTACTGGATTAGGTGATATTCGTAAAGTCGGCAAGGCTGGAACTATTACCCTTATTTATTTTTTATCCACTTCCGGCATCGCTGTAATTGCTGGAATTATTGTAGTGAATATTATGCAACCTGGTTTGGGAGTCGAATTAACTACAGGTATTCCTGAAAAAGTAGCTGGGAAAGAGTCGATAGACATTACAGATATACTTAAAAGCTTTATTACGCCCAACCTTTTTCAGTCTATGGCTAAAATGGAAATCTTACCCATTATTATGTTTTCCCTTGTGTTTGGTGGGGTGCTTACCACGCTCGGCGAGAAGGGAAAGTTGGTGATCTCTGTTTTTGATGGAATCAACATTGCTATTATGAAAATTGTACATCTTGTCATGTACTTTGCTCCCCTGGGAGTGTTCGCGCTAGTTTCCTCTAAATTAGGTGCCGCGGGCGGAGGAGATTTATTTCTTGGGGAATTACTCAAGATAGGAAAGTTTGCTGCCACGGTCGTTTCAGGGTTACTAATTCACGCATTGATTACATTGCCTGCCATTTTGTATTTTGTGGCAAAACAAAACCCACTAACATACTTTAAAAATATGAGTGGTGCATTGACAACTGCTCTTTCGACTGCTAGCAGCGCTGCTACTTTGCCGGTAACCATCGAGAACGTTGAGAAGGAAAATAAAATTTCGAGACGCACTACCCTTTTTGTTATTCCCTTGGGCGCTACAGTGAATATGAATGGGACCGCCCTTTATGAATCGATTGCGGCCATCTTCATTGCTCAAATGGTTGGTATTCACCTAGGATTAGGTGATCAGGTATTGATTTTTTTAACGGCTACTCTTGCGGCAATAGGGGCGGCTGGTATTCCTGAAGCAGGACTCGTTACAATGGTGATTGTTCTGCAGGCGGTTGGTCTTCCCTTAGAGGGAATAGGGATGCTTCTTTCTATAGATTGGTTTCTTGATCGTTTAAGGACCTCAGTAAATGTTTGGGGCGATTCAATTGGTGCTGCTGTAGTTGATCGCTTAGAGGGTAAATACATCGAAGAAGGAGAAACATCATGATAGTTCCAATTATCCTTGGCGTGATTATTGGAGTTTTGTCCTCTGGGTCTGGTTTGGGAGGTGGATTTCTGGTGGTTCCATTTCTTCTTCACTTGGGAAAAGAAGTGAGAGTTGCTGTTGGTACTTCGTTCTTATTTATTCTTATGGTTGCCATATCATCCCTATTCGGACATGCAAAAGTGGGGAACGTGGACTGGAAGGTTGGAGGGTTTCTCGCGATAGGGGGAATATTGGGGGCGCAAGCGGGACCGTTGATTCTAGAAAATATTTCTGATCAGATTTTCAAGCGTTTCTTTGCGATTTTCCTCATTGGAACTGGATTGTGGCTGTTTTATCAGACTCGCACTGTTTCATGACACTCAGGGGTTACTCTTTTCCTGACGAACTCCACGAACCAGTCTTACGGCGAAGGGGCCATCCCCAAGCTTGTTGATCCAACTTGAGCGCCCCTTGACCAGACTAAACATCATCGCTCGTTCTCCGTTGATGGTGTCGGTCCAGCAGCAGTCAGCACCACCTTTTTCAAAATTTTCGTGTATGTGGATTTCGTTATTTCCAAAATCTCGGTTACTAAAGCTTTTGTCGTAAATTGTTTTGATATCCTCGAGCTTCGGGACCCGCCAATCATTGAAACCTCCCGTTTTTGCATCGCTTTGTTCTTTTGCCAGTTTCTGGGATTTTTCTAGGTGCATCCAACGCCCGGTAAGCTGCCTTGAGTCTTTTTTCTGCCATGTGAGGGAAGTCTCAGTATCAGTAATTGTACCATCTTGATTATCATTGAATCTTGACATATTACCTCGGAAATATTTCTATCGGTTATTGAGAATGATTATAACAAAATTTGAATCGTTAATTTCTCACTTTGCATGACATAGAGGAAACTAATCACCAAGATATTCGGAGGAGAAGTGGATGGCCATCCTGATAAGTAATTTCCTCTATGCGTTGGCAGAAAACTTATCTGACTCTAATATTTATGATGAGTTCTAACACCGGATTAGATTCGTTAAAAATTTTTAATCAAAAGGCCATAAATACTTAATCCAGTTTTATTTCAATAGGTAAGGGGAAATATATGACTATTTTTATTTGTGTGGAAGAAACTCCAGTCCCTGAAAATTGTATTGAAGTTTTTGGGGGAATTTTATAGAAAAAAAAGTTTTAGCATAAGGAGGTTCAAAAGGTTTGGCTATTACATTTCTTAAATCGTAGGGCGATTCTTCGCAGGATCGGTAAAAGCACAGATGAGCTATTATTCCAACATTTGGTTTGCGCTTGAATATAAACCCGAAAATATCCCTATTGTTAAAAAAAAACTGCAGTGTGAATTGAGAGTGGTTGACTTGAAATGTTTTTCCTATCGGAAGTTTTGTTAAATCTATCTTACTGGGGACCAGAGTATTTAGATCGGAATATTGTTTGAAAGAGATGATATCAAGGCAAGAAGCGTTACTTGGTATAGAGAAAATTGTATATGCAAGGATGGTGGATACTGCCCAACATTTACACTTGGTGAAGAAATTAGGAAAAGGTGTGTGTGGGGGGGGTATCGGTTGTGGTTTTTTCAAAATCTTCACAAAATATGAGCCTGAAGGTTGAGCAAATTGTTGAGAGAATTGGGAGTCTACAGGGAAAACTATCAATGCGGGAATAAAAAAGCCGGCGGGGCTTTGCGCCCTGCCGGCTTAAATTTTAAACGTCTGTACTAATTCTTACTTACTAGAAACCATAGACCAAACTGAGTTGCTATGGATTAATAATCGCGCGATCTCCTAAGACGAAGGAGGGTCGTTTGATCCACCCGAGATCATAGCAGGACCAGTAAGTGTTTTGTGGTATACGCCACAATCGGCATTGGAAATTATGGTGGTTGCTTCTGACAAGTAACCTTTACGGTTTTGGTTCATTTGTTTGCGGTAATTACCTTGAGAGTTGTCTCCCTGACAGTCACCTGGAACCAAACCACGAACCTGAGCTTCTTCTATTGTCTTAGCTGCCTTCCATGATTGCTCTGTTTGGGATTGTCCCCACTGGAAGTCTGCTCCACCACCGTTACCAGCATTACTCATTGAACGACCCGCTCCAGATGCTTGATCAAGAGATGCGGTGTGTGTACGGGCTCCACTGCCAATCTGCACCTGTGACCTAAATGCTTCGCCTGAGGTTCTTGGTCCCATTACACTTTGATCTACGTTAGAGTATCCGCCTGTAACTAAAACGTCAGCACTGGCTATGCTGATACTAAACGTTGCTATGAATGCTAACCCTAATGCTACAACAATTAACTTTCTCATTCTTAAGCCTCCCCTAAAAATGATTGCTATTAGCCCAAGGTAAACACAACTGGTTCAATAAACAAACTGTGTCACTACTGAGCTTTTGCCACTCATCATCAGACAGATTCTGATGTATTTGTGCACTCCTAATTCGTGCTCACTTAAACTAAGTGGAGCACGATGTAAGTATTTAGGCATAAAATCTATAGGTTTATATGGTATTTGTCAATACAAAAAATACCTATTTATATTAGGATAATTCCTATATTATTGTATTGTAATCAATTATTTGGAATATAAAAATTAAAACCTATTTTTTTCTAAAAAGGATTTTCTCGTTCGTGAATTTAGGGAGAATTATCGTAGTTTAAAATAAATGGATAAACCATATTGAAGATTATTTGATTATCTTGGAAGGGATGTGTCCTTGAGGGTAAGAGTGAGGTAGAGGGGAATATGTAGTTGGTGGAAGGAAGAAAAAGCCGGTGGGACAATGACTGACCCCACGGGCTTAAATCAATATTTGTATAGTCGACTATTACTTAAGAGTTTCATGGATCTCTTGACACTGAGCATTGGAAACTAAAGGCCCAGAGAAGAAACCTTCGCGGTTTTGATTCATTGCTGCTCGGTATTTGCCATCGGAGTTATCCCCTTAGCAGTCACCTGCAACCAGCCCGCGAACCTGAGCCTCTTCTACTGTTTTCGCTTCTTTCTAAGACTGTTTTGTTTGAGACTGACCCCACTGGAAATCTGATCCACCACCGTTACCAGAGTTGCTCATTGAACGTCCGGCTCCAGATGCGATATCAAGAGTTGCCGTGTGCTGACGGGCACCAGCGCCAATCTGCACCTGTGTCCTAAATGCTTCGACTGAGGTTCTTAGTCCCATTATACTTTGATCTACGTTAGAGTATCCGCCTGTAACTAAAACGTCAGCACTGGCGTTTAACGCATTGAAGCCCAAAAACAAACTGACTAAGATTAACATCGTCACTTTTTTTATTGTTTGCTCCCCTTGTTTAGTTTGGTTGAAGTCAAAGCCTAGGTGATACTAACAACTTGGTTTTATTTAATGTATAGGGATAATTCTGATTTTTTATAGAAGATTAACCCTACCGTTGGTAGGTTTTTTCTTGCAATTAATTTGAATTTTAAGTTGTGATATTTCGTGGTTCGTATAGATTTTAGATAAATTGACGTTTCTAGTTATTTTGCAGAAAATTCATAACCAAAATAACTAAATAATTTAGGTTGCTGTATTCTCTAATTTTTATATATCATTTGGTTTGAGTAAGTTTTTCTTCTATAATTCCATTACTAGCTAGTTCTGTTTTACGCAATCACCCTGTTGAATTTAAGTATATGACCATTAAAAATAAATATTTTTCGGTCGAGGAGGCCAACTCATTTATTCCCAAACTCTTGATTGATATACCGCGTATTCAGAGCTTGATGAAAAGATTGGTTTGTGAATACCCGGATGTAAGAAAGGCGAGAGAAAAAGCTCAGTTCAATGGTGGAAGTTTGCAAGGGGTTGATTATATAAACTGCGTATTACAAATCAATTCTTTGACCGAAGGGCTTGAGTCTAAAGGGTGTGTTTTGAAGGGGATTAAATATGGGCTTGTGGATTTCCCGTCCTTAAGAGAGGGGAAAGAGGTCTACCTTTGCTGGAAAAACCCGGAAGAAAGAATAGAATACTGGCATGATATTCAATCAGGATTTGCTGGGCGACAACGGATATGACCTTATTTTTTTGTTCGGCTATTTGCTTCCCTGATCATTGCTCTGATAGCTTTAACCATCTTTGGGTTACCTGATATAGCATTCCCCACACCAATTCCCGCTTTACTACCGGTAAAGTTTGCAAATTCACCACCTGCTTCCTGTACCATGATTTTGCAGGGTGCGTAGTCCCAGATGTAGGCCCATGGATCGACCATAACATCAATCGCCCCTCGAATTGCCATCAAGTGGCCGAATGCGTCAGGATAGGTTCGGACGATTTTGGCTTCTCGATGGATGCGATTATACAGAGGGAGGCACTTTTTCTCTTTAAAGCAGTACTTGTCGGCAATGCCCACGAAAGATCCTTTTGCAATACCGTGACTAGAAACTTGAAGGCGCTGATTTTCTGAAAAGGCTCCTCTCCCTTTGACTGCCCATGCGGTTTCACCTAATGCAGGCAAAGATATAACTCCCATTACAGGATCGCCTTTGTGCAGTAGAGCAATTAATGTGGCAAACAAGGGTAGCCCACGTATGAATGAACGTGTGCCATCAATCGGGTCAATTGTCCATACCCAATCAGATTGTGAGCCTTCCTCACCAAACTCTTCGCCAATAATGCCGTGATCGGGATAGGCCTTTGAAATTTTCTTTCGTAGTATTTCTTCTGCTTTGTGGTCTGCAATGGTGACAGGACTTTGGTCTGATTTGGATTCGACCGTCATATTGGTGCGAAACCAACTCATAATTTCTTTACTTGAAATTTTTAAACATGACAGGGCAGTATTTTTAGCTTCTAGGAGATCCATTTATAGATCTCCGTAATTAATAACTTTTTTAATAGACATTTCGAGTTTGTGGATTGACGTATGTTATGCATTTACTTGTTGTATATTAGAGATTGCAAATAAAATTTTATAAAAATATAATCAAATTTTGAAATTTAGATTGGTTTTGAGTTTATGAAAGATACGAAATTAATGATCGCTGTCATCGGCTGCTTTGCCATAGCTGTTTTATTTATACTCGTGATTGTCTGGGAGATCAAAAAGTCTATTGATTATGGACAGAAGGTACGTCGATTATCGGCTAATGTGACTAAGACTGTTGAGGATGATAACAGAGATTTCAGTATCTACGAATCAATAGTTGGGGTTGATGAGCGAGAGATGATTTTGATCCATGAGGGGGTGTTTACTAGGGGGTCAGATGAGGGTGGTTTTGATGAAAAACCAGAGCAGGAGATTTACTTGGATGCGTTTTATGTAGACAAATATGAAGTTACGGTAAAAGCTTATAATGTTTTCCGTAGAAATGCGGCTTATGTTAAGCCATCTTTCCCTTTTTTGCAGGGTGATGAGAAGATTCTTGAGACACCCACTTTCCCGGTGGTAGGGGTTTCCTGGTACGATTCTGTTAATTACTGTAAATGGGCAGGAAAAAGGCTTCTGACGGAAGCCGAATGGGAAAAAGCCTCTCGAGGAACGCACGGTCTCAAGTTCCCTTGGTCGAACAAGTTCCTTGAAAAGCGTGCCAACTTATCAGGTAAAGCTGATGGCTTTGAATTCATGGCCCCCGTGGGCAGTTTCCCAATGGGTAGGAGTGTTTACGGCGTTTATGACATGTCTGGTAATGTTTCAGAATGGGTGTTAGACATTTACGACCAGTTTTATTACCAATCTGCTCCGATGATGAACCCAACTGGCCCCGATAAAGGAAAAAATAGAGTCTACCGTGGTGGATCGTGGGATTCACGGTCGGTAGATATTCGTACCTCCAAACGTTTTGCGGCGACCGAAGGAAGAAAAGATGCTGTTTTAGGTTTTCGTTGCGGTTTGTCCAAAGCCGATTTGAAAGAGTGATGAGTACCAGAACAATTTTAGTAGTTCATGCTCAATAGCCTTCATAGTTAGACCCCTTAATTAAAAATTTTTATAGATTAGGTAGGCTTCTTTGAATCTCCAATCCAGATTCTGGGTATTAATTTTCTTTTTCATCTCCGGTGCTACAGGACTAATTTACGAGGTAGTGTGGACTAGGCTTTTAACGCGTGTTATGGGGAATACCCACTATTCCATAGCGACCGTTTTGACCATTTTTATGGCAGGTTTGGCTCTGGGTAGCTACCTAGGGGGGCGCTGGATTGATAGAAGAAAACATACCCTGATTTTTTATGCAGCACTAGAGGGAGCTATTGGTCTTTATTGCTTGTTGGTCCCGTCTATAATTGAAAGTGCTTCTCCTTTGTTTGAGTGGGTTTACCAAACTCAAACAGAGTCATACTCCAAAGCAAGTTTGTATCGATTTTTCATTTGCGGAGTTATCTTGCTTATCCCAACTTCCTTAATGGGAGCGACGCTTCCCGTTTTAAGTAAATATGTTTCGCGCAATCGTATGTTTGTCGGTCGTGATGTGGGGACCTTGTACTCACTCAATACTTTTGGAGCAGTTTTTGGGGCATTGTCTAGTGCATTTATATTTATGCGGATATGGGGGGTTCTTACCACTATTTGGTTTGCTGCTGCTTTAAATATCGGGATTGCGGTTACCATCTACCTCTTATTTCATTCGGATGTGAGCGCGACTTCTAAAGAAGAGCCAGACCAAATAAATGAATCAATGGAGTCATCATCGTTAGGTACTAATACAATTTTTATTTTATTGGCGTTTGGTTTTTCTGGTTGGTGTGCTCTGACTTATCAGGTTGCATGGAATCGAATATTATCACTTCTTTTAGGTTCTTCCATATACGCATTCAGTCTTATCCTGACCACATTCATCCTTGGGCTTGCTTTGGGAACGGTGGTATTTTCCCGCAGGGTTAACAAATTTAAGAACCCGCTAGTAGTTTTCGGATTTCTTCAGGTGGGAATTGGCGTGTCAGCTTTGATGATCATTCCATTGTTTGAAAATATCCCTTTCATCAATCGTTGGGTTTACCAAAACTGGAGTATGGAATTCACAACCATACAGTGGTCCGTCTTTCTTGTGATGTTTTGTTTTTTGTTCGTCCCTACATTTTTTATGGGTGGGCAATTTCCTGTAGTTGTTCGGCTTGTGGTGCAAAAACTGGATACGTTAGGTCATTCGATAGGGAAAGTTTACGCTTCCAACACCGTCGGTACTATCATCGGATCATTTTTAGCTGGGTTTGTGTTCATTCCATGGATCGGAGTACAAGATACGATTCTTGTTGCTGTGGGGTTGAACTTGCTTGTGGGCACAGTTTTGCTGATTTTTTCTGCAGACCTTTCCTTGAATAAGAAAATATACGTATTGCCAACGATCCTGGTTGTTTGTTTCTTTTACGGAAGTTCAATGGAACCTTGGGATAAATCGGTTATCTCAAGCGGTTCTTATATGCCTTATCGTATTGGTGATTTAAGTGAGGCAGAAAAAAAGACAAACAAAATTTTATTTTTTAAAGAGGGTACCCATACAACTGTCACGACTGAGCTTTCTGTGTCGGGCAATATTTTTTTACGTGTGAATGGTAAAACTGACGCCTCTTTGGCCATGGATATGCGAACACAACTGCTTTCGGGTTACCTCCCCATGTTTTTACATGAAAATCCTGAGTCAGTGTTGGTTATAGGGCAGGGAAGTGGGATTACCTTGGGCGCGGTAGAACAGTTTCCAATAAAGTCTGTGGACCTTGTTGAAATTTCTTCAGCAGTTATTGAGGGATCTCGATATTTTGATCCTTTTAATCATAATGCTTTGGGTGATGACAGGTTGAAAATTATTCTTGCTGATGGAAGAAATCATGTGGCTTTGGTAGATAGAAAATATGATGTCATCATCTCGGAACCATCGAATCCTTGGATATCAGGTGTTGGCGCATTATTCACCGACAATTTTTTTAAATTAATGAAAAAACGACTCAACCCGAGTGGGGTGGCTTGTATCTGGGTTCATACCAACATGAGTCCAATGAATTTTAAATCTGTTACGCGCACTTTTTCTGAAAACTTTGAGAAAGTGACTATGTGGGAATCAATTGTTGGTGACGACTATTTACTTATCGGATCGGACTCTGAATATAAGCTTAGTTATAGTGAGGTTCATGAGGTTTTATCAGATGAGATTCGCGGTAAGGATCTCTACCGAATCGGTATTTCTACCGTGAGAGATCTAATGAGCTTGTTGATTATGAATCGTGAAGGATTACTTAGATTTAGCAAAGAAGCGCCGATTCATACCGATGACAACTCACTTTTAGAATTTAATGCTCCTCAGTATATTTATAAGGATGAAAGAGATGTTCTTGTTCGTCAGTTAACTCCATTCGTTAAAATCGATGGATCGCTCTTAGAGTTTGATCAACTGAACGAGCTCAATCGCTTGAGCGTATTGAAAGAAATTAAAGCAACCGAGCGATCGGAGAGTCAAGTTTCGGAAATCAAGCGAAGAAACAAAATAGATGGTTTCCTCGACCAAGCAAAAGAAGCATACGAGGGGGGTGATGCGGGTTTGGCAATTGAGATTTATGGAAAAACTCTAAAACAGGATCCTGAAAATGTGCTTGCGTGGCTAAACATGGGAAATGTTTTTAAGGGGATGAAGCGTTTTGGCGCTGCGGAGATTGCGTACAAGAGGACTCTGGAAATCAACCCATTTTATCTGTACGGGAATATTGCATTGGCACAACTTTATCTGGTATCCAAGGCTCCTGATAAAGCGTTGAATGTGCTAAGGCCTGTTCGTAAGTGGTACTCAGGTGATAGCGAAGTTAGTCTTTATATAGGATTAGCTTTTGCTTTTCAAAAAAATGCAGATCTTGCGATAAAAGAATTTGAAAATGCTATTCGAATAGACCCAGAGTTTGGTTTGCCGTATTATTACACTGGTATTCAGTATTTTAGTTCTCGTCCAAGTATTTCAAAAAAAATTTAAAAAAATTTTTAGTTTTGTCGTCTGAAAACCCAGAGAACCAAAATCTGATTTTAAAGGCGCGGCAGTTGCTAGGTCAGCTTTGATTGCGGGATGTGGTAAAGGTTTTATTTTTTAATTTAAATTTTGTGTGAGTTATATGCCTCGTAAGATAAAAGTGCTATGGGTTGGATGCATTCTAATAGTCTTCTTTGGTTTTGTTTATTTTTCGATTCAAGGAAATATTAAAGATCATAGGGGTAAGGAGGAGGTCAGGGTAAAACAAGAATTCCGTATCAAGAATAAAAAGATGGCAATGAAGGAGATTGATAGTGGGCAGACTTTTAAAGTTGACCCAATAAAAGAAATTAAGGAACTCAATGCTCTTGGTAAATATGAGGATGCTGTTAGATACGCTGAAGGAGTTGCTACACTTAATCCGAACCAATCAAAAATATATACATGGTGGGGGGTTTCCTTAGTTAAATTTGGGGAAAGAGAGGAGGCTATAGATAAATTTGTGAAGTCAGCTAGCCTTGATGCCAATTATTCAAAAACTTACCTGTATTGGGGGCTCACTTTGGCTATGGATGGAAAACCAAAAGCCGCCATAAAAAAATATGAGAAGGTTATAGAGTTGGAACCAGAAAACAGTAATGCCTACGCATACTGGGGGGCCGCGCTAGCGCAATTAGGCGATCACTCGGGGGCTATTGAAAAGCTGGAGCATGCTTTGGAAATTATGCCAAATAACACCAATGTATTTAATACTTTAATAGATGCCCTAGTGAATCAGAAAAAATACAACGAGGCTTGGGAGGTTGTAAAAAAAGCGAGAAAGGCAAGAGTTGCGATCTCTTCAAAATTATTGAGTGAATTAGCTGAGGTATTTCCTGAGCCAATCCTATAGTTATCCATAACGCGACACGTTTTTTCTTCTTGTAAACTCCCTCACAATTATATATATTCCCAGTGTTTTAAAGAATTTGAAAATAACTGTTGTTTTTATTGTTGAAATATTTGGCAGGTTCGCAAGTTTTGCTATTTTTTTGGGGGATTCTTAGGTGCGAATCAAAACTTATTGTAAATTATTGGTAGTACTGGGTTGTCTTTTTTTGTGTTTTGGGTTTGTTTCTCTTGTTGGTGCGTCCGATTTAACGATAGAAATGGAGCAGGTCGTTCAGGTTTCTCCCACTTCCTCCCCGCAGTCTTTTCTAGATTGGCGTGATATAGACTGGAAAGATCCTTTTCTAAGACATGGACAGGTTAAAGATCATGCTAGTCCTAAGGTTCCTACCAACTCTGATGTTTCAGTAGCCATCGATCAGGTCGCCCAATCAGATTCTAGGATGAAACTTGAGCTAAAGATGCCATCTTCGACTTCCATCATAACACCGGATTCATTTGAGGACTTGGAAGATCCTTTCGGATCTAAATCTCCTATTGAGATGTCAGATCCATTTGAAGACTATAACCGGTTCATGTTTGATTTCAACGAAGGGTTTTATGACAACTTAATGGAACCCGTTGTTCTTGAGTATCGAGACTTTGTCAATGAAGATATTCGTATTGGGATCGCTAATATTTTCGATAATGCGATGGCACCTCTTAAATTGGTCAGTAGTTTTCTCCAAGGAGACATTGATAAGACAGGCAGGGTTATTGGCAGGACCATCATAAATACAACCCTGGGTTTGGGTGGTATGTTTGATGTTGCTGATAAAGGATTTGGTATCAAGGATGTCAATGAGGACCTCGACCAGGTTATGGGGACATATGGCATTCCTACAGGACCATATATTGTTTTACCGTTTTTTGGACCTTCAAGCGTGCGTAATATTTTTGGCCGTGCTGGTGGCATATTTTTAAGCCCCACTTATCACTTTGCTCCAGGGGTTGAGGTTGGCGGCGCTATGACCGTGACCGATCAAATCAATGATACTTCTTTCATTGTTGAGGATATAGAGCAGATGGAGGTAAGCACTATTGACAAATATGAAAGTGTTAGAGATTTTTATGGTCAATATCGTGAAGGTTTGGTGAACGAGTAGAGATTGTATTGATTAAAACTTTATAATATTGCTAGAAGTTTTTTTAGTTTCACTTTAGGATTTTCTCTAAATCAACCTCGTTGTCTTTTTTTTGGGATTTATTAGATCATTTTGATAGGCAAAATTTAGTCTATTTTGATGATTACTTTTAAGTCTGGACTCGTTACGAAACTGTTGTCACATGCTCCGTCGTCAAACCTCACCTGTACTCCACCTTTTGAATCTGGAAAAATTTTATTGCGAGACTGGGACCACTTATCATCATTTTGGTGAAAACCAGTTACTGAAAAAGATTGGCTTGTGAGGGTTGATTTTTTTAAAACGAATGGCTCACCAGCTTTTTTGATAACAGATCCTATACTTTTCCCACCGATAAACCATTCAATTTTATACCTTTGCGCGGTGTCAGCATCCATGACAGACGTAAATGTGGCCTGCCGGTTTTTGTACAACGAAAAGTATGCAGGGGTCGTAGTTCCTTCGCATTTAGTCTGAGCGGCTACAGGAAAAGTGACGTAAGGCGCCAGGGTTATAAGGGTTATAAATGAAAAAATTATCGTAATAATATTTATCATGGATGCTAACGAGAATTTAATTCAGTTATTATACAAACCAAGGACAGAGGCTTTTCTGCTTCACTATAATTCTTTTATTGTAATATTTAAACATCATTAAATATTTAAATTGATATTGCTTTTGATTCTGTAGATACTTGGTTTTCTTTTAATATTCCTCCGATGAGCTATTTTGGTGTCAACATTTGAAAGAATTGCAATTTACTAACCGTTTGGCAAACGAGACAAGTCCTTACCTTTTACAACACCAACACAACCCAGTTGATTGGTATCCTTGGGGGCATGAGGCTCATGCGCGTGCTAAGACTGAGGACAAGCCTATTTTTTTGAGTATTGGATATTCGTCTTGTCACTGGTGTCATGTTATGGCGCGCGAATCGTTTGAGTGTGAGGAGACCGCTCGCATCATGAATGAGAAGTTTATTAATATTAAAGTTGATAGAGAAGAAAGGCCAGATATTGATGCTGTATACATGAAGTCAATTATTTCACTGGTAGGGCATGGTGGCTGGCCTATCAGTCTATTTTTAACTCCCGACTGTAAGCCATATTTTGGTGGAACATATTATCCGCCAGCTACTAAATATAATAGGCCTGGATTTTCTCAGGTTTTGGGGGAAGCGTTTACTCTTTACAAGGAACAAAAAGATACCTTGGAAATACGCACCCAAAAAATTTTAGAAAAATTACGTATACCTGAATCAAGTTCCGTGAATGATTTAATTGCAGTTCATCGGTTGATCGATGAGGCAGTTCAAAATATGGAAGAGAGGTTTGATGCCGAAGAAGGGGGGTTTGGTTCTGGGATGAAATTTCCTGAGCCTATGAACTATACAATGCTCTTGCGTCACTGGGTTAGAACTGGGGCTGATGAATCGATAAGAATGCTTGATAAAACTCTCACAAAGATGGCTGAAGGAGGTATGTACGATCAACTGGGTGGAGGGTTTCATCGCTACTCTACCGACAGGTATTGGCGAATTCCTCATTTTGAAAAAATGCTTTATGACAACGCACTTTTGGCTAAACTTTTTATTGATATGGCTCAGGCAACTAAGCAGGATCTTTATAGCGAGGTACCTCGTGGTATCTTTAAATATATTCTTGGTGAAATGACTTCACCGGAAGGAGCTTTTTATTCAGGTCAGGACGCAGATACAGATGGTGAGGAGGGGCGTTATTACTTTTGGGAAACGAAGGAGTTCCTTGATCTGCTTGGTCCTCGAAAAGCCAAGGTTATGGCGCGTCATTTTGGGGTCACTTCCTCCAAGGGTACTACTCGAAAAAATGTTTTATATATTAAAGAGTCTATAGAGAATTTAGTAAAGCTGGAAGGAATTGCAATATTTGAGCTAGATCATATTTTACGTACATCCAAAGAAATTTTATTGCAAGCTAGAGGAAAAAGATCTAGACCATTTACTGACCAAAAAATAATTACTGGTTGGAATGGACTTATGATAACGGCCTTTGCTTCTGGTTATATGGTTTTGCATGGCAAGAATTATTTAAAGGTCGCAATCCGTGCAGGTGAATTTTTATGGAATAATATGTGGACAGAGAATGGGGTTTTGCTTCGTATCTATAGTAATGGCGAAAGCAAAATCAACGGTTGTCTGGAAGACTATGCGTACTTCCTTGAAGCGTTGATCGCGCTTTATGAAGCATCTTTTGATATTATATGGATTGAACGCGCGAATCATCTTGCCGATAAGATGATTGATGAATTTTATGATGAAAAGGATGGGGGGTTCTTTATGTCAGGCCTTTCATCAGAGATACTTATAGCTCGCTTAAAAAATGCAGCTGATGAAGCAATTCCTTCAGCCAATGCAATCGCTATTTTGTCACTTCTTAAGTTAGGACACCTTTCAGGAAATAAACGTTATCTTGAGATTGGAGCAAACTCTGTGAATGCTTTTAAACGGAGAATAGATAAGAGTCCAGCAGCTCATACAGGTATTTTGGCGGCAGCTGATTTTATGTCATGTTCCCTTACGGAGGTTATTTTTACTGGTGATTTGGAGAATTCTTCTTTTGAGGATATGAGAGATTCTCTGCATCAGGACTATCTCCCCAATAAAGTTATTGCATGGAATAAAAATAGCCAGGCCTCACACCTGCTTCCTCTAACGGAGGGAAAGTCGACTATTGATGGAGCCCCTGCAGTTTATGTTTGTCAGCAAGAGACCTGCCACCCCCCAGTAAACTCTGGAAAAGCGCTAGCTAGTTTACTTAAGCCACCCCCCGAGATTCGGCTCAATATTTTTAATTATGATAAGCAGATTAAAGACGCTGAAACGGAGGAACAGGGTAAGTTTCTCGGGGTCATGGATCAAATTTTCAAACACTCGGGGTTGAAAAAGTGAAGCTTTTTCAGAACTCGGTTGAGTGAGTTACGTTTTTGTTATTTACTGAACTAGTGGGGATGGTTCTATCAATTTAAGGAAATTATTTATCTCACCTCTTTTTCTCAGAGTTATTAGCTTATAGATTGAGAAAGTTTAATCACATTTAATGCTTAGAGACAATTATCTAAGGAAATTTGCTGATATATTCATAGGGTTTTAAAAATATTGATATATCAGAGGCTTGGGTTATAATGACCATATTCACAATCTATTAAATTTTCAAGGAAAGCATATTATGGCAATCGACAGCAAAGAGCTTGAGGATTTTATGCCCGCTACCGAATTAGAGTGGTCGGATACAGCTATTGCGCGTATGAAAAACGTGCCATTTTTTGTGAGAAAGAGTGTTGTTCGTGGGATTGAGCAATATGCCAAAGATAAAGGTGTAGATCTAATTGATGATGATGTTGTTTCTCGGGCCCGTCAAGAACGTGAAGCCGGAGCCATTGAAGAATCAAGGAAGAAGAAGGCACCTAAAGTTGAATCTGAAGCAGTTGCTCCAGAAGTAGAAATTAAGCGACAGTTCGTGAACTTTGCTTTTTATAAATTAGATCCTTCCTTCCGACGGTTGCCAAAGGAAAGAAAAGAAGCCGCAAAAAAAGAATTTCTTGACGTGCTTGAAGAGTATGACGCTAACAGCGATATGATACTCCTTGGTTATACAATGGTGGGTATTAGGGCGGACGTGGATATTATGTTTTGGCGTATAAGCTATGAGGTGGAAGAATTTCAGAAGATGACCACACGCCTATATCAAACAGACCTTGGAAGTTATCTAATGCCAAGCTACTCTTATTTGTCCCAGACCAAGCGGTCCATGTACCAAGACATGTTTAATCCTGAGCATGAGGAGGATCGTACTCATATTATTCCAGGCAAGGCAAAGTATCTATTTATTTATCCATTTGTTAAAACGAGAGAATGGTATCTTCTTACTCAGTTTACACGGCAAGGAATAATGGACGAACATATTTATGTGGGGAATAAGTATCCTTCTGTAAAACTAAATACTAGTTATTCCTTTGGTATTGATGATCAAGAGTTTGTTGTAGCATTTGAGACTGACTACCCTCAGGATTTTGTAGACTTGGTTATGGATCTTCGGGAAACGCAGGGAAGCCTCTACGTTGAGCGAGATACGCCGATCTTCACTTGTGTTGCAAATTCTTTAGAGGATACAATTAGTAGTCTTGGAATATAAAAGTAAAAAATGCTCAAAAAAAACAAAGGGCTGTGGCTTTTATCACAGGCATTTATTTTTTTTTAAGAGCCTATTACCTTAGAATATTATCTACTACTGCCAACTATTGTTACAAAGACTTAGTATTAGGTTAAGGGTCTCTTTTAAATCTTTCCTATGGACCACTTGGTCAATTAATCCATGATCCAATAGAAATTCTGAACGTTGGAACCCGTTAGGAAGTTCTTGCTGAATGGTTTGTGCTATTACGCGAGGACCTGCAAATCCAATTAATGCCCCTGGCTCAGCAAGAATAATATCCCCAAGCATAGCAAAGCTTGCTGAAACCCCTCCGGTAGTTGGATCAGTCAATATAGAAATATAAGGTAATTTTTCTTTTGCTAGCTTACTGAGAGCAGCTGAAGTTTTAGCCATCTGCATGAGTGAAAGAATACCCTCCTGCATGCGCGCTCCGCCAGAACAGGAGATTATAATTAACGAAGTTTGATTTTTGATGGCTCTTTCGATTGATCTGGTTATTTTCTCACCAGCCACGACCCCCATACTGCCACCCATGAAACCAAACTCAAAAACACAAATTTCAAGCTTATGTTTTTTAATATGCCCAGATCCAGAAATAACCGATTCCGAAGACAGTCCTTTTTTGTAGGAGGTACGCAATCGATCTTTATATTTCTTGCTATCCTTAAACTTGAGAGGATCAGTGGCGGTTAAATCATTATCGTGCTCAATAAATGTTCCTTCTTCCATTAGTTGTTTGATTCGCTGCTTTGCACTTGTTCGAAAATGGTAGTCACATTGAGGACATACTCGGAGATTTTTTTCAAGATCCGCAATATATATGTTGTTTTTGCAACCAAGACACTCAACCCATAAACTGGTATTAGTAGAATCTTTCTTTTGAATACTTGCTTTGGATTTAATTTTATCTATCCAAGTCATATTGATCGAGTTATTTAATGGCTAAAAAGATTAATAGAATTGAATGCGTCTGGACCCGTTTTGGTCGATGGGATATTTTTATTAGGGATGTTTAATATTGTTCAAAACTTCATTTTGCTTATTTTTTTGAGATGACAGCGTCCTAAAGGGGCCAAATATTGTATAGCCGAAGCTTATTATAAATAGAGCTATTTTAGGTATAGTGGCCAGAACATAAATTATAAGTATTACTAAAAGAAATCTTGTGAAGGATACTCGTTTTCGAAATTCGAATTTTTTAAAGGCTGGATATTTGATATTACTAACCATTAGGAAAGCAAGAATGTAAACGGTGGCTACCATAAATCCAGGGTGCACCCTTGTTCCAAATAGATCTTCAAATGCAATTATAATTGATGCGATAACAGCAGCAGCAGCAGGTGTAGCTAATCCAGTAAAATATTGACCTTGAATATCGGGTTTGGTTGTGTTGAATCTTGCTAAACGTAATGCAGCGCAAAGCAAGTATAAAAATGAGGCCATCCATCCTACGCGTCCAAATGGCTTTAACACCCAAGCATAGCAAAGAAATGCTGGGGCCATGCCAAACGATATGACATCAGCTAAAGAATCATATTGCATTCCGAAAGCACTGGTAGTTTTGGTCATTCGAGCAATTCTACCGTCTAGAATATCAAAGATTATGGCGAATACGATTGCCCAAGCAGCAAGAAAATACTTATCGTTAAGAGCGGCAATAAAAGAGTAAAACCCACAGAATACATTTCCTGTCGTAAATAGGCTGGGTAGGATATGAATACCTTTTTTTGGTTTTATCATGTTTTTTTAGTTTTAAGTAAGATAACCAATAATACTTTTACCACCGCTGACCCGATCTCCACAAGCTATAGATAATTTAGTGGTTTCTGGTAGTAGAATATCAACGCGTGATCCGAATCTGATTAGTCCGTACCTCTGACCTGATTTATAATAATCGCCCTTTTTCGGCCAGCAAACGATTCGTCGAGCTATGAGACCGGCGATTTGTTTTACAAAAATATGTGTTTTTCCATTGTTAATAAGAATAATGTTCTGCTCATTATCCATTGATGCTTTAGGATTAAATGCGGCAAGAAACTTTCCAGGGTTATAACGGATTTCCTCAATGGTTCCTGCAATAGGTACCCTATTGACGTGAACATTGAAAACTGAAAGGAATATAGTTACCCGTTTGCATAGTTCCCCATTAAAGGGTTCTTTTTCAGTTACTATTTCTGTGATTTTCCCATCAGCAGGTGAGACAATCACATTTGGTTCGTTAGGGATATGACGCTCTGGATCACGAAAAAACCATGTCACAAACAAAAATCCAACATCAAAATAGCAGATAAAAATAAGGCTAATAAAGCAAAGTCAGAAACAAAACAAATTAAAAATAAAACCATACAAAAAAAGAACAAATACAAAAACAACAAAAAGAACAAAGAAAATAAATGACGACCACATCCGATACGCTTCAAATAAAACCAGAAAAAATAGATTTTCGAGCATATTCCATTTCATGGAACCTCACTAAGCGGTGCAACCTTAACTGTGACCATTGCTATCTTGATGCAAATTTTCGTGGAGGATTTCGCTCTGACGAGTTAGATACGGATCAATGTAAACGCGTCATCGATCAAATCGCTGAAGTCAACCCTAATGCGTTTCTCATCCTTACCGGTGGTGAGCCTTTATTACGTCCAGACATATACGAACTCATTCGTTATGCAGCAGACAAGAAGTTCATGGTTGTTCTAGGTACTAATGGAACTCTCATCAATAAAACAAACGCGCAAAAAATCAAGGAGGCAGGAGCACACGGTGTTGGAATAAGTATTGATTCCATGGATGCAGTAAAACACAACAAATTTCGTGGCGTTTCCGGAGCCTGGGAGCAATCTATGGAAGCCTTCAATATATTAAACGAGGTCGGCGTAGATTTTCTTATCCAGATGTCAGTATCAGACATGAACTATAAAGAGATTCCTGATGTAGTTGCATTCACAGAAAAGATAGGAGCAATTGCATTCAATCTGTATTTCCTGGTTTGCACTGGAAGGGGCCAAGGTAATACTGATATTTCTAATGACGCGTATGAGAAAGCTCTCAAAATACTCTATGAACAGCAAATGAAGTACAAAGGGCGCCTAATGATAAATTCAAAATGTGCTCCCCAGTATAAACGGGTTGTTTATGAGAATGATCCTGATTCAGTGTATACACGCACCTACTCAGGAGGTTGCCCAGCCGGAACTCACTACAGTAGAATTTCCCCCGAAGGCAACATGACCCCCTGCCCTTTCATTGAAGAATCTATTGGCAATTTAAAAACCTCCTCATTTAAGGAACTGTGGGACAATTCTCCTTTAATGATTCAGTTACGCGATCGCAAACAGCTAGAAGGAAAGTGTGGAACCTGTGAGTTTTCTTCCATGTGCTCTGGATGTCGTGCACGTGCCTTTGCAGAATCAGGTAATTATATGTCCGAAGATCCTTCATGTGACTACGAACCAGGAAAACATGGCGGTAAAGAAATCACCCTTAAAGTGGAAGATACTCTAGGCCTAGAAGTTGAATTTCATGCTCAATGGAGCCCAGAAGCCAAACAACGGTTGGAACGGATCCCCTCCTTTGCAAGGGGAATGGTCGTCAAAGGAATTGAAAGATTTGCTGAAGAAAGAAATATCACCCTCATAGACGAAATGGTTGTTAAAAAGTCACGCGAAGAGATGATCGAAAAACGAGGTGCGATGTTTCCTTTTCTGAAAAAGTTCATCAACTCGGAAAAGTAAAATCTTTTATTTTTTAATCGACAGACTCAACGAATAGCCTACATCAGTACTACTGACGACCACCTATCTTTTTTTGTATAGATCCCCAACACGAAATCCGTCACGATCTTCACGTTCGATCTGTGTCTGGCGTGAATCCTCAACATCCTGTTTACCAAGCGCCTCGGAAACTTCTTCTTGGTAGTCCTTAACTTTCCTGTAAAGAGGATGAGTGATGTCCAATTTTAAATTGGAAAGTGCTGCTGTAAACTCACCCGTCCCATCGGGGGTCAGCTTACACACCAGTTCGCCTGACTCATCATCACGAAAAATATCAAGCACTGTGAGAGGAGTCTTATTTTTAACCGAAAACCCCATTTCACGGAGCAACGTCAGCACAGCCCCTCTTCCGTAAACACGCAACGGCAGACACTCCAACAAATCATTTAATAACTGCTGCGCGCTCATTAAAACCCTCCACAAAAATTATTCATAAAAATACACAAACTATAATTAATAGTTGCTGTAAATAATTTATAAAAAAACCCCAGGAACAACATATCGGTAACTAGGCTATCATATTCAAGGTTCTCCCTAAACAAGTCCATTATTATTGATGGGCTTTATCAATTTTAAGCTGATGCATGACCCTCTAAAAAATAATCTGGACTAGGATAGCTTTTCGAGGATAATACGATTGTGTTTAAGAAAAAAACTATTGAATTTCTCAAGATACACTATTGACGGAAGGTTTTCGTATGGAAAAAGTTTCAGTTGTTGACTACATTAAAAACTTACCTTTCTTTGAAGAGTTTACTGACAATGAAAAATCTTCACTCTTAGAAAAAAAAGGGGTCTTTGAAAAATATCAGGAAGGGGAAACAATCATAAAGCAAGGCGCCGTTGAATCTTGTCTGTACGTTATCTTGCTGGGTAAAGTATGTCTTTATAAATCAATTGACGATAATGTGGAAGAAGGACGGATATCACTTTCAGATTCTGAAGAGATCGTGGTCAAGGAGTTAGAAATAGGGTCCATATTTGGAGAAATCTCTTTGATCACTGGCCGCCCTAGAAATGTCACTGCACGTGCCGCATCGAAAGATGTTTCGGTTATAAAAATAACAAAAGAAATTCTAGAAAGTTTTGAGCAACCCACTCAAATGAAAATCCAGAAGCAATTCCTCACAAAACTTGCCGAAAACTTGGATGATATGAATACCGAATGTATTAAGTTAAAATCTATTATCAAGAAAAAATTAAAACCCAAAACATGAAGACAAAGAAATTATTTTTGTGTATCGTGATGGTTGTCGTTGCATTGGCTCTATTTGAATATGCTAATGCAGAACTTGAATTTCGATCTAACTCAAAAGTGTCGTTACCAGATCGCACTTCTGTTGATGTAGACTCCGAACCCTCTACCCCTATTTATCAATCGCCTCAAAAAAATTCTATTAATTCCACACCGAAGGGCATTCAACTGCATTTTCGGGACTATCCACTCGGTGAGATTTTAAAAAATATACACGACGAAACAGGCATTCGTTTCAATCTATCACCCCAGATGGCAAACAAAACAATCAGTGTAGATATTGAAGCAAAACACTGGAAAAATTCAGTGCGAAAACTGATCGAAGATTATAGCCGTGTAGAAGTTTGGACTAATCAACCCAAAACCTCACAAATTTGGCTCGTCGAAAGTAACCCCTATAATTAATTTTGATTCTCATTCTATCTCCCAGCCCACTCTAACGCGGTTAAATCTACCAAAATCCCTTTTTTTATAAAGGATTTTGCTAGTTTTCCCGAAAAGAAGGTGTTGGTTTTTATCCACTGGGGAGATCAAAAGTGACGCATCAGCTAGAAGTGGGTCAATCTACTTTAAACAGTTTCCAATCAAGTACCCCTAGGAATGATTTTGGGCAGTACCTACTGGGATTGTTGACAAACTCAAATAAATTCATATTTTTATGGGTAAAAAATCTAACATCCATCAGTCCCGTGTATAGAATTTTTTCCAGTCTTAATATAATTTTCATTCTCGCAATCCTGACTTTAACTACCTTTGGTGTTCGAACCTGGATCTACCCTAAATATCCAAATAGAGTGGATGGACAAAACCAAATGAGTTCCTCTAGGGAAATAGCGCCTCTAAAAATTAAGCGTCAAACTATCACACCGCAAAGCGTCAACGAGATAGTCAGTAAAAATTTATTCAGAAAAGAAAGAATCGAATACCAGCCTCCCAATTCACCACAACCTACATCTCAGGCGGCTAAAGTCGCCCCAAAGCCAGAGCTTCCAGCCCCAAAGCTTACTCTTCGAGGAGTAATGCTTCTAGGTGGCACTAAAATTGCTATTTTAGAGGGATCGCATCCAGTCACGATAGAGGGAAAAGTAAAAAATACCCCAATTAAGAGAAAGGGATATCACCTTGGCGATAAAATCGGTGGTTACAAAATATCTAAAATAAGCAAAAGGGAAGTGATGCTTGATAATTCTGCAGGCCAAATAATCGCGGTAAAGTTAAAAAGAAGTATGAACCGCACAGATAAAATAGCGAAACCCAAACAATCTAAATCAAGTATCACAAGAACGCGGCCCGTTACAAAAAAAAGACCACAGCCGACTCCACGAATTTCTGGGTCTCACTTAACACCGCTACCAAAAACACCGTCATCAAAACATATTTCTGGTAGGTAAAATCCTTTATGCTTAAAAAATCAGATCCCGTAGAGCGAATCCTCCTGAGAAACAATAAGCTTACCGAAAAAACTCTCGGAGAAATAAAAGCAAATCAACTTCAAGTTGGGCGTTATCTTGGTAAAACACTTGTGGACCATGGTTATATTCACGCAGATGTCTTACTAGAAATCCTAAGCAAAGAGCTAAGCTTACCTTTTATCGGTTTGGAAGATTATCCAAAAAATCAACTACCGATAAAAGAACTAAATATTTCTGAAGCTTTTTTAAAAGAAAAAACGATATTCCCTATCCAAATTAAAGATGACACTTTAACCATAGCAGTATTTGATCCCTTCGACCTGCATACCATAGAAAATCTAAAAATTTCTCTCGCGAAAAATATCAAAATACTTTTGAGCACTGAGGAAACCATTGTCGAGGCAATCGAAACTTACTATGGCGCAGGCGAGTCAACCATGGGGCGAATGGTTGAGAGCATCAAAGACGACGAAAATAGTTTTACTGATACGGACCTAGATACCGAACACATCCGGGATATGGCTTCGGAAGCACCTGTCATAAAGTTGGTGAACCACATTATTAGTAAAGCCGTAGAAATGGGGGCAAGTGACATTCATCTGGAACCATTTGCGGAAGATTTGATCCTGCGTTACCGGATAGACGGAATTTTACATAATTTTGAAGCACCCCCTAAAAAGCTAAACTCCGCACTTTGTACCCGAATAAAGATTATGGCACAACTGGACATTTCAGAACGTCGCCTACCTCAGGATGGACGCATAAAATTAAAGGTTCATGGGAAAGATATTGATATGCGTGTCTCTACTCTTCCAACACTCTACGGAGAAAGTTTAGTCATACGTATCCTTGACCGTGGCAATCTGTCTGTTGAGTTAGAAAAAATGGGGTTCCCAAAGCATGAACTCGAACAGTTTCAAAAATTAATTCATAAACCCTATGGAAAGTTACTAGTTACTGGCCCCACTGGTAGCGGAAAAACAACCACTCTTTACGGGGCCTTACAAAACATAAATACCCCCGATAAAAAAATAATTACTATCGAAGATCCGGTCGAATATCAAATAAGAGGGATCAACCAGATCCATGTAAAGCCACAAATAGGACTGGATTTTGCTAGTGGTTTGCGTTCGATTGTTCGACAAGATCCGGATGTAATCATGGTTGGTGAAATACGTGACGCACAAACTGCAGATGTTGCTATTCAGGCGGCTCTCACGGGACACCTTGTTTTTAGCACAGTTCATACAAACGATGCCGCTGGAGCCATTACGCGTTTACTAGATATGGGTGTAGAAAACTACCTTATCTCTTCTGCGCTTCTAGGTATTCTGGCGCAGCGACTGGTTCGAGTGATCTGTAGAACTTGTATAGAACCTATCGAGGTTGCCCCAGCATTGATAGCGGAAATCGACAATCCTGGTCAAGATAGTATTAAGGCTTTCCATGGAAAAGGATGCAAGGAATGTAACCACACTGGTTTTCGTGGTCGAGCGGGAATTTATGAGTTACTTGTAGTGGATGACACAGTACGGCAACTTATATTAACGAAAGCAACTTCACAAGTAATTCGTGAATCAGCACGCAAGAAAGGGATGACCACTTTACGCGAAGATGGTTGGAAAAAAGTCGCCAAAGGGATCACCACGGTAGGAGAGGTATTGAGGGTTACATTAAACGAACAATCCTAACTCGTAATAAAATAAACGATTTATTAGCTAAAAACTTGCACAACCTGACTTGAGTTATGAATACTTTCTATTACAAAGCAACAGATCGACTAGGAAAACCGATCGAAGGTAATCTCGACGCACCTGATTATCAAAATGCTATTGCTCAATTACGAGGACTTAATTATTTTCCCATCCAGGTATCGGATAACCCGCCGGATAAAAATTTTTCTATACATCGACCACTTCAAATAAATGGATTACAAAGAAAAATATCTGCAAAGGATTTAGTCTCTATTACCCAGCAGCTTGCAACGCTTGTGGATTCAGGAATCACACTTGACAAGTCACTGTCCATTCTTGTGGACCTTGCAGAAAAACCACAAGCTAAAGAAGTCCTTAGCGAAGTATACAAAAAAGTACACGCTGGAAGTTCATTTGCCGATGCGTTGGCAGAGTTTCCAAAAGTATTTTCAAAGTTGTACATAAATATGATTCGAGCTGGTGAAACTGGGGGAACATTAGCATCTTCTCTGAATAGCGTGGCTAGTTTTCTTGAAAAAAGTGAAGAACTAAAAGCAAATATAAGATCCGCTATGATTTATCCAGCAATCCTTAGCTCTGTAGGAGGGTTTGCTATATTGGTTCTTTTTACAGTGGTAATCCCAAGATTTTCTAAGTTGTTTGACGAACTAGGCGCAGCGTTACCTCTCCCAACAAAAATAATGCTATTCCTAAGCTCTTCTATAATAAATCACTGGCTGGCTATCATCATGGCATTCACCCTATTGGTGGCAGGCTTTATTTTTTATCTTAGGCAGGAAAAAGGTCGAATGCACTGGGATGGTATTGTGTTAAGGCTTCCCTTATTTGGTTCCTTGGCGCAAAAAATAGAGATTTCCCGTTTTAGCAGAACCATGGCCACTCTGTTATCCAGCGGTGTAGCCATTCTAGGGGCCTTAAACATAACACAAACAATCCTCAGCAATCGCATGATAGCGGCAACTATGGGCCAACTACACCAAGGGCTTAAAGAAGGAAAGGGTCTTTCACAGCCACTTCAGCAAACGGGAGTCTTTCCACCTCTTGCGATTCATATGATAACGGTTGGAGAAGAAACCGGAACACTTGGTGAAATGCTAGCCAAAGTTGCGAACACCTATGACCGTGAAGTTGAGCGTTCAATCAAACAACTTATATCACTCATCGAACCGTTTATGATTCTTAGCATGGCCCTAGTAATTGGTTTTATCGTTATCTCTATGCTGCTGGCAATATTTAGTATTAATGAAATCAACTTTTAATCAAAAAAGAAAACTTAACTACAGAGGCTAGGCTTGTATGAAAAAACATCCATTAATTTTTCGAGTCAAAAAATACCCACAATCGGGATTCACATTAATCGAGCTGCTGGTTGTCATGGTTATCATTGGACTCCTCGCGGCTTTAGTTGTCCCAAAATTTTTTGGACATGTAGATAAGGCTATGCAACAAGATGCCCAAGCCCAAATTGAGCTACTCGGTCAAGCTCTAGATTTACACCGTCTTGAAAATCATAAATATCCAAGTACCGATGAGGGCCTTGAAGCAATTGCTTCATATCTTAAAAAAGAGATCCCAAAAGATCCATGGGGGAATAATTATGTATACACCTCTCCAGGAGAACATGGAGATTATGACCTGATTTCTTACGGAGCCGATAGCATGGAAGGTGGTGAGGATATCAACAGAGATATTGTAAGTTGGAAATGATGAGACCTGTGGCTTATCTAAAAAAGACTGATTGTTTGGGGTTTACCCTGCTCGAGCTAACGCTTGTTATGTTCTTCATGGCAATTATCGCTGGTCTGAGCACGCCCTTTGTCATGTCAACGCTAGATCGTATGGAACTTCAAGCATCTGCACGAAAGGTTGCTTCTACCTTACGATACGCAAGAAGCGAAGCTATTGCTTCTAAAAAACCGGTCGTATTTTCAGGGAACCTAGACAAGAACCAGTTTTGGGTTACTCAAGGACACAACAATGAAACTCCAAAAATCACATCCTTAATAGGTCCTATTCGTCTGGATCACTTTATAAGCGAAGGTGAAGATAGTTTTTTTAGAGATGATGAGTTCACGGTCACTTTTTTTCCTCAGGGGAATTCAAGTGGCGGGTTGATCGGAATGAACATTAATGAATCTAGAGATTCGGAAAACTATTATGCTATTAGCATTGATCCCATTACGGGAAAAACTAAGATTAAACAAACCAAGTAACGATGGGTTTTCACTTCTCGAAGTAATAGTCGCGCTCGCTATTATGGCGATGGGGTTTGTCACTGTTTTACAGTTATTCTCTGGAAGTATTCGTTCGGTTAGCCTTTCTGAACAATACCTCAAGGGCACTACTCTCGCTCATTCAAAACTGGGAGAACTCGAGGTCAATAACTACAGTGTTACTGAGCTTGAAGGAACCTTTCCTGATGAAAAAAACTACCGGTGGCAACTTCAAATATCACCGCACACCTCCCCTCTAAATAGTAAAGAGAATAACATCCAACTTTCAGAAGTAACATTAAATGTCCTTTGGGAGGAAGCCGGGAAAACTCGTGACATTGAGTTAAACACACTAAAAGTTGATGGTTCTACACACCCTAGTTCTGATTTATTTCTAGCACAATCTTTTGGAGGGGGACCTGGATCTATTAAGGCGAGTGAAAAAGAACCTACTCCTCCCGCTCCTGAGAATTATCAGGTCATTTCTGGAGTTAAAGTTTATTACAATAGTAATATTTGTGGATCTTCTACAACACACGTTTCAGGAAATTAAAACATGAAATGTTTGCGTAAATCAAACCAGGGCTTCACTTTATTGGAACTTATCCTCTCTTTGGGAATTATAGGATTCATCGTAACCATTTCACTTGGGGCGATAAGACTTGGAGCTTCTGCGCAAGAAACTGGCCAATTAAAAATTGACACCTTTCAACGTTTACGACTAATCCAAAATCAACTTGGACAAAAAATAAAATCTAATTACCCCGTATTTATGTTTCGGGAAAAAACCATTTTCACATCAAAAAACTCACAAGAAAAACCAAAAAGATTACTTTCTTTTGAAGGGAAAAATAATTCCCTGCGATTCGTAACTTTTTCCTCACCCCTCACAAGCCAGGGAAAATCTCAATGGATACATGAAACGATTTTTTATGTCGGCGAACATCCTAAGTCAGGAAAATCTGGAATTATAATGGCAGAACGAACCGTAGCACAAAAAAAATCGACTGACTCTATCTTTAATAAAATTGATAAAGATCGTTTGTTCCTTCTAGCTGAAGACGTGGATTATCTTAAATTTCGTTATTACCAAATGAGGAAATTAAGCCCTGCCGAAACCGAACTACAATTAGATAAGTCGAAAAAATATGAAGGCAAATGGGTAACCTCCGTTGGACACAACACCTTTGAGACAAAAGCAAACGAACTAATCGAGGACCAACAGACCCTCCTTCATTTCGAAGAAAACAATAAAATGACTCTACCCAGGGCTGTAGAAGTTTCACTAGGCTTGAAGGAACTAACCCGACCAAGCTCAAAAAAGGAATCACAGATAATTTTTTCTCCTCCCGTCATAATCCCTCTTTATTCTGGAATGAGATTTGCATTGCCCTTAGAACATAATGAAAATATTTAGACATCATAAAAACCAGAATGGAGTTGCGCTGATGGTCGTGCTATGGGTTCTGGTGCTTCTAATAGCGTTAGCCACGGAATTTGCCTTCTCTATGAAGGGCGAAGTCAATACAACCCGTAACTATAAAGAGGATATCCAAGCATACCATCTTGCCAAGGCTGGAATACATATGGCGATGGCGGAAATCCTTTATCCATCAAGCTTTCACTCTTCGCATCAAGATTTTGGGTTAATCATGGGAGATTCAACTAGAGGGTCTGAAAGAGGCTCTACCCAGTCAGGCCAAACCGCATATCGGACCTCAATACGCCAAGAGATTGAACTAGGGTCAGGGCTAATTACCTATTCACTACAAGACGAAAACAACAAGATTCCAATCAATAAAACAACACGAAACACATTAGTCAAGGTTTTGACAAGTGTTGGTATCGAATCAAAAGAAAAAAAGGATGTTATTGCGGATTCAATACTCGACTGGATCGATTCAGATAAAAACCATCGATTAAATGGAGCGGAAAATGACTTTTATCAGAATTTGATTCCCCCTTATTCTGCAAAAAACGCGCCCATAGAAAACCTTGATGAATTATCAAAAATTCGTGGAATTGATGAAAAAATTTTATATGGCACCAATCAACGTAAAGGATTAATAAATTTTTTTACAACATATAACGTTAAATCGGTAAACCCTAATACAGCTTCACCGGAGGTACTTTCAATCATCTTTTCAAAATCTCAGGCAATATCGATTATGAAAAAACGGAAAAAAAGGGGTTTTATGACAATACAACCTCTGATTATTTCAGAATTAGATCTACAGGAGATGTTGAGGGAAGTCCAACAAATCACACCATAAACACCGTGGTTCAAAAAATCGAAAAAGAAGGCCCTATAATATTAACGCATTATTGGAATGATAATAGTTTTTAAAATCTATACAAAAGAGAGCTAACAGATAACTGATGAAAAGTTTTTATCTAGAAAAATCACTTGGAATCGACATTCGTGAAAATTCGGTTTGCCTAACCTTGCTTGGGAAAACCCTATACCGCGCAGATGTATTAGCAAGCAAATACATAACGATTCAACCAATAAGTAAAGGGGATGAAAAAGCTGAATCCATTTTCCTTGAACAAGTGAATCGCTTCATAATCGAACATGATGCTTGGACAGAAAACGTGACCGCCAGTATTCCCCGTTCCAAGATCACCCTTCAGTCGTTTGTACTTCCCTCCCCGGACCGTAAGTCTGTGGATTCTATGATGGGATTTGAACTGGAGAGGCATTTCTCCTCAAGCTTAGATAATTTTTTTTTCTATAATCATATAACTACTAAAAAAGAAAATCAGTACCATATCGTATGCGCCGCGATCAATAAAGAAATTGCTACCTATTACTTAAATTTACTTAAAAAGCTCAACCTTAATGCATCGGTTCTCGACGTTTCAACATTCGCCAACCTCAATCTATTGCTGTCAAACGGTGAACACCAGGATCCACTTTCAGTTTTGGTAGATCTTAGTTCTGACTTTTTTGACATTTCAATTCTAATAAACAGAAATTTGGAGTTTTCTAGAAGTATTCCAATTATAGAACCAGAATACCAAAAAACATTTCTCAATCCAGAAAATCAAGGGAAAGCACACCAAGCAATAGCAGAAAAGATTGCACAAACCTTAGTAGAAGAAATCAAAAACGCTTTGGCATCGTGCAGAAACATAGATGACTCCAAATCTGTAGACTCAGTCTTTATTTCAGGAGGTGGGCATTTAATATCACATATTGCTTCAAGGTTAGAACTGGCAGCAGGAGTTCAGGTTTCCGAGCTACAATCTCCAGCAACTATAAATCCAACGGTACCCAATAATTTCTCTACAGCATTTATGGCAACCTCTCTTGGGCTTGCCCTGCGCGAACTAAAACAAAATCCTATAGAAGCAAACCTACTACCAGATAACTTAACAACAACTAAGAAAAAGAAAGTAAATCTTAAGGACACAGTAGGTCTTGTATTAGCAACCGTGTTATTTATTATTGGATTCATGGTCAATCAAAAAATTCAAAATAATAAAATTCTAACGTCCTTGGACGAACAGTTAGACGAAATCAAGATCCACATGGGACCTTTGGAAAAAGTTGACCTTGAATATGAAACGCTCCAGAAATACACGAACGCACTAAATAAAATAGATGACCTCAATCCAACAAAACTTCCATTACTGGTTGAGTTGAGTAAAGTTATCCCGAAGGATACCTGGGTAAAAAGGATCCGGTTTAAGAAAAAAAACATTGTACTTAATGGAATTTCAAAAAACGCATCCCAGTTAGTACCAATAGTTGAAAAATCGGGTAAGTTTCGTGACACCCATTTTGTCGGCACGATCATAACTGAATCAATAGGTGAGAAATTCACAATTAATACTGCTGTCGGGACAAAATAATGATTCAAATAACATCTAGAGACAAAAAAGTGCTGTTTGCTGGGGGGACTTTTACTGTTTTCTGGCTCCTTTTCACATTCGTTGTTCAACCGGTGCACCAGGAAAATAAAAGAACAAATCAAAAAATACAGGACAAATTACTTTTCATTAAAAAATGCTATGAAATTTTGAATCAGAAGTCATTTTACAAAGCAAAAAACAAAGAAAACAAGTTAACACGCACTACTCTCGACCAGCGTTTTTTCAATCAAACTAAGCCAGCCTTAGCGGCATCGGAACAACAGCATCTAATAGAGAATCTTTCAAACCAAACAGGTGTAAACATTATACGTTTTCGAGTCGATAAGCCTAAATATCTAGAAGGTTTATTAACCATATCAACCAAAGTTACTACTCGATCAAAGCTTAGAAACTTTATCAACTTTATACACATGCTTGAAAGCAATCAGAAATTCATGGTCATCGAGGAGATGGCCATTCAAAGAGTCAACGAAACAGATTTAGAAGAATTACAGGCTCAGCTTACTGTTAGTGGATTTATCCAATCAATGGAAATGGGTAAAAAGAAAACAACATGAAAAAGATCTTCTTATCGATTTTAATATTAAGTGTATATTTTTCCTCTGGTTGCCTAGGGAATAGAAAATCTGCCCTTGAGAAGTTTAAGGAAAAGAACCCGGTCGATGGGATGCTATTTTCAGAAAAAAATAAATCGAAGATATCAAAACCCACTCAAAGAATCTCCAGTAAAAACAAATATGCTGAAGACTCGATAGACCTAAGTGGAATAAAAAATATTCCAGATCAACCTATAAGCCGACTGATTAAGGTATCTGGCGAAAAGGTGCCTCTTCGTAAAGGACCGGGGAGTCAATACGGGAAATTAGGTACAGCAGAAAAAGATCAAATTTTTTCTCTTCTTCGAACTCAAAAAAATATTCATGACAACCAAACGTGGTATCTAGCGGAAGATGAAAGTAAAAATAAATTTTTCATATCAAGTCTTTCGACTACCTTAACTGAGGTTAGCCAAAAAAATACTACTCAAGCAAAAAACAACAAGTTGAAAAATGAAATTCAAGCCGCAAAAATATCACTTCAAGACCGGAAGCCGTTTTCCTTAAACAGACTAAAAACGGTTATCAGTCAAGAACCACCCCTTCCAAAGGAACTTGCAAAGGCCAAACACATCACCCTGAATTTTGAAGAAACCGAGTTATACGATGTAATCACTACCTTCAGCGAATTATTAAAAATTGATTACATCATAGAAGGCAATGTGAAAGGGAAAGTAACCCTGCAAACATTCAATAAAATTCAAGTCGAAGATTTATATTCTGTACTGGAACAAATTTTAGCCCTACACAACGTAACTGTTACAAAAAGTGGAAATTTTTATCGATTCATGGGAATAAAAGAAGCTGCAAGAAAGCCTTTGAGTATTCATTACGGAAACGATTCTAGTATTCCCGAAAAAGAGCGACTGATCATCCAGATCATTCCACTCAAGCATATCTCTGTCGAATCTATGAAAAAAATTATAACCCCCCTACTCTCGCCTAATGCCAGTTTCATAGAAATTCCAGAAACGAATAATCTAATGATGATAGAAATGGCAAACAATGTTAGGCGTATAATAAACGTAGTCGAGGCATTAGACGTCGACAAACTCGCATCTTCCGACATCCAGTTATACAAGCTTAATAATGCTGAATCAGACAAAGTTGTTCACGAAATGAATGAAATTTTTTCTTCGATGGGCTACGCCGATTCCATCGGTGAGTCTTTAACTTTTCTTTCTCTTGGCAGACTTAATTCGATTTTAGTGGTTAACGCATTCGAACGAATTTTACCCACAATCGAATTTTGGGTTAACAAACTAGATCAACCTGTTTCAGAAGGAGATGTCAGCACATTCGTATATTATGTCCAAAATGGAGACGCTGGAAAAATGTCGGTTCTTCTTACTTCATTGTTTCAATCAGAAGGGTCGGCTCAATCTCAATTGAAAAAGTTTGATGGTTTGGCTAAAACCAAAATACCTCAAGGAGAAACATCTTCCCAAACCAAAAAAAAAGAAACTCAATCAAAAACCGGTGGTCAGCAAACTAAACAAGTAAAACTAACCGGCGGAAAAATAGATGATATTGAGGGCGAAGTCATAATACTACCTGACGAAGATACAAATGCACTCATTATTAGGACCAGTCCTAGAAACTATCCTGCGATTCTAGAAGTTATTAAAAAACTAGACCTACTTCCTCAACAAGTACTAATTGAGGTTTTGATCATTGATCTTCAGGTTGATGAAACAACTCGCAAGGGAGTCGAATGGATTTTAGAAGGAGAAAGACTGGGCCATACTACCTTTAATAAGGTAGGTTCTTTAGCAACATCGGCAACTACTAATAGCATTCTCGGGACCTCTTTAGCTGGAGCAACTGCAAGCCTGATTCCGGGAGGCAGTCTTCTTCTGGAGAATTCAGACCGACTAAAGGCTAAATTGGAACTATTTGCATCAGATGCACAAGCTGATGTGCTAGCAAACCCTATTCTGGTTACATCTGATAATAAAGCTGCCAGCATCTCCATTACCGATGAGATCCCCGTGGCGAGTTCTACTTTAACAACTAATTCAGCAGCGCCTGTAACCTCGACCTCAATTGAATTTAAACAGGTAGGCGTTAAGCTAGATATTTTCCCAAAGATCAACTCCGATAACTTCGTGAACATGAAAATCCGGCAAGAAATCAGCTCAAAAGGCCCAGATGTTACCTCCGGAGGAATTACGACTGCCTCTTTTAATACTCGTGAAGTCAATACCGAGGTTGTGCTTAAGGACAACCAGGTACTCGTTATGGGCGGATTGATGCGAACAGATACATCTCAAACAGTAGAAGGAATTCCGGGTTTGATGGATATTCCTTATCTGGGGAAACTATTCAGCAGTGAGAGTACTACCAGCAAAAAAACAGAATTGATGATTTTTATTACGCCGCATATCATTTCCACAGTTGAAGATTCAAATATTGCCACTAGAGAGATAAGAAAACGCTTAAGCAGCATCAAAGGTAATAACCCGCGAAGTTAAAACCGCTTTAAAAGTCATAGAGTAGGAAGATTTTCTTAGTCACCTCCCTGCTAAAAACATCACCCTGCCTAACACAAATTATTTTGCAAAATAATATTTCGGCGATATTCCACAAACAGCTCTAAATATTAATAGTTAGATATTTCCATAACGCAAAGGTTAAACCAGTCCCTAAAAAATGGGAATTATAACTATGAGCATTAACTGCCCAAAGCTAATCCTACAACTAAATCACGTAACAAGTATTTAATTAGCAAACCAGAAAACCCCCTAATCCACAAGTACTTATACAGTTGACTTGAGACATATCCATCATTTATAATTTCTAGTTTGCCGGAATCTTTGTTAAAAAAAATCCATGACAACAAATCCTCTCATTCAGGCTAGGCATAGTAATAGTTTGCAACTAGTTGGTTCAACGCCATTAGTCAAACTAAATAACATCGCCCCGAAAAGTGGTGCTAATATTTATGCCAAGCTGGAGTGTTTCAACCCAGGCGGAAGCGTCAAAGACAGGATAGCCAAAGCAATGGTCGAGGATGCCGAATATCGAGGCACATTGAAACCAGGTTCCACAATTATTGAAGCAACTAGTGGTAATACAGGGATTGGACTCGCTATGGTCGGGGCGGTGAAAGGTTATCCAGTTATTCTCGTCATGTCAGAGAACATGAGCACTGAACGCAGGATGATCCTTGAAAGTTTTGGGGCCAAAACGGAATTAAGTCGTGCTGAGTTCGGAATGGAAGGTACTATTGAAAGAGCGGAAGAACTTCTGGCTCAAAACCCAGATTATTTCATGCCACAGCAGTTCAACAACCCGGCTAACCCCGCCATCCACAAGGAAACTACTGGACCCGAGATCATTTCTGCAATGAATGGAGAAAATGTTGATGCTTTTGTGGCCGGAGTCGGAACCGGAGGAACCATTACGGGTGTTGGTGAAAGTCTCAAACAACATTATAAAGACATTAAAATAGTTGCCGTGGAACCTGCGACTTCCGCTATCCTTTCAGGAGAAAACCCTGGACCGCATAAAATACAGGGTATCGGAGCCGGCTTTAAGCCGAAGGTTCTGAATATTGATATTCTCGACTCCATTAGACCAGTCTCTGACGATGACTCATATCAGTGCTCCAGAAGACTAGGAAAGGAAGAAGGTGTTTCTGCTGGTATTTCAGCAGGTGCTGCCTGTTACGCTGCATGCAAAGTAGCCGAAGAATTAGGGCCCGGGAAAAATGTTGTTGTGATCATACCGGATACCGCTGAAAGATATTTTAGTTTTTACCAATATTTTTAAGGACGTCGATTGAATGGGATATGTAAAAGGATTGAAATGTAAAGAGTGCAAGAGAGCGTTTCCTAAGGAACCGATTCATGTATGTGAGTATTGTTTCGGCCCTCTTGAAGTAGACTACGACTATGAAAAAATTAACAAGCAAATATCGCGTGAAACCATATTAGCAGGGCCTCCCTCTATGTGGCGCTACAAAGAGCTGATGCCTCTGGATGAAGAAAACAAAGTCGGCGACCATGTAGGGTTTACACCTTTGGTACGTGCAAAAAATTTAGGCAAGGCACTCGGCCTAAACAATCTTTATCTCAAAAATGATTCCGTAAATCACCCTACTTTTTCATTCAAAGATAGGGTAGTCGCAGTGGCGATATCCAAAGCGATGGAATTCGGCTTTGACACAATCTCGTGTGCTTCAACTGGCAACCTGGCTAACTCTGTTGCTGCACACTCCGCAGAGGCTGGGCTAAAAAGTTTCATATTTATTCCTGATGGACTCGAATCTGGAAAAATTTTGGGAACCATGGTTTATGGAGCTCAACTAGTTGCTGTAAATGGTTCCTATGATGATGTGAACCGCCTTTGCAGTGAAATTGCGGCGCATCATAAATGGGCATTTGTAAATATCAATATTCGCCCCTATTATGGAGATGGATCCAAATCATACGGCTACGAAATTGCTGAACAATTAGGTTGGAAAACACCCGACAATGTAATTGTTCCTGTAGCAGGAAGTTCGCTCATAACAAAAATCTGGAAGGCATTTCATGAATTTGAAATGCTTGGCCTTCTGAAAGGAAAAGTAAATTCAAAAATATTTGCAGCACAGGCTACTGGGTGTTCACCTGTAACAACATCCATAAAGAATGACACTGATGTAATCACACCCGTTAAACCCAATACCATTGCAAAATCGATAGCCATTGGGAATCCAGCTGATGGCTATTATGGTGTAAAAACCACAAAGGATAGCGGTGGCTATGGTGAAGATGTGAATGATGAAGAAATTGTGCTTGCGATGAGACTTCTTGCTGAGACAGAAGGTATTTTTACTGAAACTGCTGGTGGCGTCACAGTTGGGGTTACAAAAAAACTGGTCCAACAAGGCCGCATCAAACCAGATGAGACTACAGTGATTTGCATAACAGGAAATGGGCTTAAAACGGTTGAAGCCTTAAGTGGGCAGTTTACCGATCCCATAATCATTGAACCCAAGCTGAATAGTTTTGAAGAAATATATTCGAATCGCTTATCAACCGCATAACAGTTTTAAGGAGATTTAAATTATGGCAATTAAGGTAAGAATTCCCACCCCTTTAATGAAACTGACGGATAACCAGTCTGAAGTGTCAGCTGAAGGGAAAACTATTTCTGATATTATCAATAACCTGGAAAATCAATTTAACGGAATAAAAGATCGGATTTGTGAAGAAAATGGGGCACCTAGACGATTTATAAATATTTATATAAACGAAGAAGACATTCGTTTTCTCGAAGGTGAAAAGACAACCGTGAAAGATGGGGACGAAATTTCAATTATCCCAGCTATTGCAGGTGGAGTTGGAGCTTAATGATCGAGTTCACCGATGAACAGATAGAGCGCTACAGTCGCCATATCATCCTTCCTGAGGTAGGCGGATCTGGCCAGCAAAAAATGCTGGAAGCAAGGGTTCTTCTTCTTGGCGCTGGAGGACTTGGCTCGCCTGCTGCGTATTACCTTGCTGCCGCAGGTATAGGCAATCTTGGGATTGTTGACTTCGATCAGGTCGATCTCAGTAATCTCCAAAGGCAAATCATTCATTCGACAGAACGCATTGGTATGCTAAAAACAGAATCTGCAAAAAAAACTATCCAAGCGCTTAACCCTGATGTAAAGGTCTCTCTCTATAACGAAAAAATGGATTCAAGTAATATCATGAGTTTGATAAAAGACTATGATTACGTTGTAGACGGGTCAGACAATTTTCCAACACGGTACCTGGTGAATGATGCCTGCGTTATGAAAAATAAAACTCTAATTCACGGCAGTATTTATAAGTTCGAAGGACAGGTCACCGTTTTCAAACCAGGTGATGGGCCTTGTTACAGGTGTTTATACCCGGAACCCCCGCCCCCAGGCATGGTTCCAAACTGTCAAGAAGGAGGAGTTCTAGGGGTTTTGGCAGGGGTAATAGGAAACCTGCAAGTTGTCGAAGTATTGAAACTTATACTTGGAATTGGGAAACCACTTGTGGGCAAGCTCCTTATATATGACGCTCTCAACACAGAGTTTAGGAACCTACAATTACGCAGAGACGTAAATTGCCCTATATGCGGTGAAAAACCAACTATCAAGGAGTTGGTAGATTATGAAGAGTTTTGTGGGTTGCAAGGATAGGAATAAAATAGATCAGAAACCAGTCCATTTTATCTGAGACGTTTTTTTTATTATGACATCTAATTCTCAATGTCAAACACCAAGATGAAACTGTCACTTCCAACAGAAGTCCAAACTCCTACTTGTCCAGTCATAGCTAACACTTCAGTACTAAAGACAATAGGCAACACTCCTCTAATTAGAATAAAAAATATCGGCAACGAATTTAAAGACATCACCATCTTTGCCAAAGCCGAATGGAAAAATGCTGGGGGATCAGTTAAATCACGACCCGCCCTCAAGATGATCGAGGATGGAGAAAAGTCCGGTAAGCTAACAAAGAATAAAATTATACTCGACTCAACATCAGGAAATACCGGAATTTCTTATGCCCTTATTGGGAAGATAAAGGGCTATAAAGTTAAGCTGGTGATGCCTGCTAATGTTTGCAAAGAAAGAAAAGGTCTAATGGCAGATTTTTACGGTGCTGAGATTGTCACATCTAGTCCATTTGAAGGCTCTGATGGAGCAATTATTCTTGCAAAAAAAATCTACCAGGAAAATCCTGATATCTATTTCATGCCAGACCAATACAACAACGACTCAAACTGGCAAGCTCATTATGAAACTACAGCAAAAGAAATCTGGGCACAAACAGATCATCGGGTTACCCATTTCATAGCTGGAATTGGGACAGGAGGAACCATAATGGGGACTACTCGAAGACTAAAAGAGCTTAACCCCAGCATTCAAGGGTACGCACTAGAGCCAAAAGAAGAATTACATGGACTAGAGGGTTTAAAACATATGGGAAGTTCAATTGTTCCTGGAATATACAAAGAGGAACAACTTGATGGGAAAATAAGTGTCTCAACAGACGATGCATACGACATGGTAGAGACTCTTGAAAAAAAAGAAGGGATTCTGGTCGGGCAATCATCAGCGGCGGCCCTTTGTGGAGCACTAGAATTAGCACGAAGAATAAAAAAAGGAGTTATTGTAACCGTCTTTCCTGATAGTTGCGATCGGTGTTATGTGAATTTTGGTAAATTCAAGGAGTACTACGAACAAAATCAATCCCACAAACTACCTAAGGCTGATGGATAAAAAAATCACATATCATGCCTCGATTTCAAAAACACATCTTTATCTGCAACAACAAACGTACAAAAGATGATCCCCGCGGTTCATGTTCTGAAAGAGGTTCGGACGACCTATTAGATCATGCTAAAAAGCGTATCCATGAGCTAGGACTAAAAGGAAAAATCAGGATTAACAAAGCAGGTTGTCTAGATGCCTGTACCCATGGACCTGCCATGGTTGTATATCCAGATGATGTCTGGTACTCTCCAAAAACAAAAAATGACATTGAGATGATTTTAGAAAGTCTCATTCAAAATAATAACCTAGCTGAAGAGTTGATTATTGATTTTGAAAAAAACTCATAATCCAAACCAAGCTAAATCCAACCAATAAGCAGAAAATAGCTAAACAACCATCAAAGAGAAAAATCTTTGAGTATGAGCATAAATAAAGACCAAAGAATATCTCTCCGCGTCGGCATAAAACAACTTACTAGCATCATTAAAAAAGGTCATGCGCACGAGTTGGTTAAGGGAGATAATAAAATGGGGGTTGCAACAATCCGAATCGTTGATCTCTCCACAGGTGGATTATGCATCGAATCAAAAAAAACACTTAAATTAGGCGTGAAATTCGAATTAGAAATGCCGAAAATTATGCACCTTGAAAGCAACTTATTAGCTTGTGAGGTCACACGTTCGATTTTTAGGGAGGATCCCCGGTACCATATGAATTATGAAATAGGTTTAAAATTTAAAACCCCGAACACTAACTACTTGCAACAATTAAGAGATCTCGCTCTGGCTAAAAAAATATAACTACAATTTCAATTAAAATATCACACGTTTTATAAGCAAGTGTGAAATATGCCTATTCTGTCAATGGTTAAAATAATTACGGGAAATTATGCACTGTAATGCGAACCTCTAGTCCATCTTGCAACCAACCGATGTTACTATGTCCTGCAATGGTAGTTATTACACCACTGGTGTCAACTTTTCGAATACGATTGTTGTCTCGATCAGAAAAATAAAGATTCCCCTCCCTATCAAAACCCATACGAAACGGAGTTTTAATATTCGCTTCAATCGCTGGTCCTCCATCGCCTGAATATCCAAATTTTCCA
>AQTY01000016.1 GCA_000372225.1 Candidatus Nitromaritima sp. SCGC AAA288-L16
AATAGCGATTTTAAAGTCTATGGGGGCTAATTGTAGCAGTATAATGAAAATTTATAGCTATCAAGGGTTAATTATTGGCCTTGTGGGAACATTTTTGGGTTGTGCGGCTGGCTTTGTTATCGTCCCCAACTTAAATGAAATAGTTAGTTTGATAGAATCTATCTTCGGGATTGTGGCATTTCCGAGTGATGTTTACTATCTTGATAGCCTTCCATCTAAAATTCAGTATGTGGACTCTTTTTTAATTATTATTTTTTCGGTTGTAATTTGTTTGGTCGCATCTCTCTATCCAGCTTGGCGAGCATCAAAACTCGACCTTGTTGATGGATTGCGTTATGAGTAATTTAAATTCCAAAGAAATTATTACTCCACACTTGCTTGAAGCCACGAATTTGCACAAGAGTTATAAGATTTCTAGTCAATTGCTCCATGTGTTGTCGGGGGCCAGCCTTCAATTGATGGCCGGGGAAATGTTAGGTATTATAGGTGCTTCAGGGGTTGGGAAAAGTACTTTATTACATGTTCTTGGCGGATTGGACAATCCGGAAAAGGGACAGGTTTTATTCCGTGGTGATGATATTTGTTCTAAAGGAAGCGAATACCTAGAAAGCTTTCGAAACCAAAGAGTGGGGTTTGTGTTCCAGTTTTTCAACTTGCTGTCTGATTTTACAGCACTGGAAAATGCTATGTTCCCAGCTCTGATTGGGAGGGTTGAGAAAAGAGAAGCTCGCGAACTGGCAGAAGAGCTCTTGGTTCAGGTTGGGCTCAAGGACCGTTTACACCATAAACCTGGAGAACTTTCTGGCGGGGAAAGCCAGCGGGTGGCCTTAGCTAGATCTTTTATTAATAAGCCGGACCTCATACTCGCGGATGAGCCGACCGGAAACTTAGATCAAAGGGCAAGCGACTCCTTAATAGAGCTGATTCAATCTCTCAATCATAAACTTCAGCAAACAGTAGTGATTGTAACGCACAGCCAACGAATTGCTTTAAAAATGAATCGTGTTGTTGAGCTTGTAGGCGGTGTTATTAACCCGGTAGAAAAGAGCGCTTTTGTTTGAAAGTCTTCTTGACGAATAAAAAAACCTAACTGGCAAATTTTGAAAGGTGAATTTATGAACTTGGGTGATGTCGCAAAAAAAATAAATGGAACGGTCGAAGGAGATTCTTCTATAGAGATCACTGGCGTAAGCTCTATAGAAACTGCAAACAAAGGGCACATTACTTTTTCAAAAGGGAAAAAATTTATCGACAAACTTAAAAAATCTAAAGCTTCAGCGGTTTTAGTGGGTACTAAAGAAGAGGTCGGTATAAGCCAAGTTATTTCCTCTAACCCGGAACTGGCATTTGCCAGACTACTCGAGTATTTTCACCCTGAGCCAAAACCCAAACCAGGAATTCACTCCTCAGTTGTGCTTGGAGCTAATGTAGTACTAGGACAGAGGGTTGCACTGGCTCCCATGGTATGTGTAGGCGATAATGTTCGGATCGGTGATGATGTAGTGGTTTGCGCTGGAACAGTAATTGGCGATAACTGTGAACTTGGGAATGGTGCTTTTATTCATTCCAATGTGACTCTTTATCGCAATTCAATTATAGGGAGTCACGTTACTCTTCATGCTGGTGTTGTGATTGGTTCGGACGGATTTGGTTATGCGGCGGATGAAAAAGGAACTCATGTCAAAATCAATCAGATTGGAAATGTTGTGATTGAAGATAACGTAGAAGTAGGTGCTAATACTTGTATAGACCGAGCGGCGACAGGAACAACCTTGATAAAAAAAGGAACTAAAATTGACAATTTGGTTCAAGTTGCGCATAACTGCACGATCGGAGAGAATTGCATTTTGGTTGCACAAGTAGGAATTGCTGGTAGTTGTAACCTTGGACGACATGTTGTTTTAGCAGGGCAGGCTGGCCTGTCTGACCATGTTACGGTGGGCGATAATGTGACTCTAGCTGCCAAATCAGCCGCCCTGCGTGACATTAAGAGTAATAGTGTCTATGGGGGAATTCCAGCTCTTCCATTGAATACCTGGAAGAGGAGCGTTACGGTTTTACCCAAGCTTCCCGATCTATCTCGTAAAGTTCGTGATCTAGAAAATCGATTAAACGATCTTGAAAAAAATAATAGTGTTGAGTAGCGTTGTTTTAAAGATTGTCAGTTCCATTGCTTAATAATCAGTGAGTTGATTTTTATGTATTGTGATAAATCGGTAGTCTTGTGGGGGCTTTTTTTTTTCATAAGTTTTGCTGTTAACTCAAGCGCGTTAATGACTGATGAAAAAATAGAAAAGTATATTGCATTAAAGCTTAAGCGAAATGATCGTGTGCTTAGGCTCAATGAGAGATCGATAGGTGATGATGGGGCAAAATTTTTAGCAACGTCCCAGTTGTTGGAAAGTATAGAAACATTAATTATTTACAAGGGAAATATTCGAGATGAAGGTGTTCGTGCGCTTGCCGGATCGAGAAAGCTAGTTCGATTAACAGCACTTTACTTGGAGAACAATCATATTACTGATCGAGGCGCTAGAATGATAGCCTCGTCAGAAGCATTTAAAAACCTACGAATTTTGAACCTGTATCGAAATAAAATCACAGACAAAGGGGCTAAGGCGATTGCAGAATCGGACACTTTATCTAGTTTAATAGAAATAAATTTAAACTATAACGAGATTGGGGATGAGGGAGCGCAGAGTTTAACAACGTCATCTAGTTTAAAAAAATTAAAAAAAATTGGCCTGGAATATAACCGTTTAAGCCGAATTGGGAGCGAGGCGCTTGAGAAGTTTAATATTTTGCAGAATATTAATGGTTTAGAAGTCTCTGAACGTATAAATGAAATTGGTAGTTTGATACACGGGGATTTAGGGGTTATGGTGCTAACTAGGTTTTCTAACATTTCAAAATTGGATGATCTAGATCTTAGTGATAGTGACCTTACGGACAGCTCTGCCATAGCTATTGCAAACTCAAGGTGGCTTAAAGGTCTATTTTCTCTTAATCTCTCAGGTAATAGAATTACCGACTCTGGGGCCAAAGCGTTGGCAGATTCGGAAAACCTTGGTCAACTAAAAAAACTCAACTTAAACTTTAACCTTATCGGCGATCTAGGGGCTAGAGCTATCGCCAAGTCACCTTATCTAGCCAATCTCAAATCTTTAAAATTAGGGCAAAATCGAGTAGGAAAAGTTGGTGCAAAGGCTCTTAAAGAGTCAGATATTTTGATAAATTTAATACACCCGATATTTGGATTTTATTGATTTTTTGGTTTGTTATTTTATTTATATTCAATGATTAGTGATGACCCAGTGAATGAAATGATAGGTTTTTGTAATGCGATTTTCTTGAAAAGAATTACTATGACGTTTCTTTTTATTTAGGTTTTATATGATTCAAATACTGGAATTTGAGCAAGAAATATTTAAACTGGAAAATCAGATTCAGGAAATGGTTTCGCTTTCCCATATGTATGACAGTGTCGGAGACATCACGCATGAAATAGCTAGACTCCACAAAAAAGTTCGTCATATGAAGCACGATGTTTATTCAAACCTTAAAGGCTGGCAAAAAACTCAGGTAGCCCGTCACCCGGACAGACCTTATACTCTCGACTATATCAAATATATTTTTACGGATTTTATTGAGCTTCATGGAGACAGGCGCGGTGGCTATGGCCCCTCGGTTGTTTGTGGATTAGCTAAATTCGATAACAGCTCAGTTGTGATTATCGGTCATCAGAAAGGAAGGGATACGCAGGAGAAGATCAAACGAAACTTTGGAATGTCTCAGCCTGCGGGATACCGCAAAGCTTTGCGTCTAATGAAATTAGCGCAAAAATTTAGACTTCCGATTATCAACTTGATCGACACTCCAGGCGCCTACCCTGGTATAGATGCGGAGGAAAAGGGGCAGTCGGAGGCTATAGCAAGAAATTTGATAGAAATGATGGAAATTGATGTTCCTATCATCGTTACAATAATTGGTGAAGGTGGTTCTGGCGGTGCCATGGCAATAGGTGTAGGTGACCGAATATTGATGCTTGAACATTCTGTTTACTCGGTAATATCACCGGAAGGTTGTGCTTCCATTCTGTGGGGAGATAAAGATAAGGTAGCTCAGGCTGCCGATGCCTTAAGCTTGACTGCGCCTAGTTTGATGGAGTTTGGTGTGATTGATGAGATTGTTCGAGAACCTCTGGGTGGTGCACACCGCCACCATAAGCGTGCTGCCATTTTGCTAAAAAAAGCGCTGCGAAATAATTTGCAGGCTATTTCTCAGCTAGTGCCTGAAGCCCTAACTGAAAACCGCTACGAAAAATTTCGGAAACTTGGCGAAATTGGATTTAAAAATACTAGTTGAGTAAAATCGTTTTTAATCATAGGTGCATTTGACTGCGGAATAGTTGAGCATATTCTGTTTCATTGTTTATCATTTGGCTATGTGTTCCAGATTCTACTAGTTTTCCTGATTTTATTACTAGAATCCTATCGGATCCTTCTAGTGTTGATAGTCGATGCGCTATTAATATTGTCGTTCGTCTCGCCATCAAAGAAGTGAGAGCTTCCTTTATTTTTAGTTCTGTTTCTGTGTCGACGGAGGCGGTAGCTTCATCTAAGATCAAGATTGGTGGATCCTTTAAAAGTGTGCGGGCAATAGCGATACGATGTTTTTCTCCACCGGAAAGTTTTACCCCGCGTTCTCCTATCCGAGTGTCGTATTCCCTTGGGAGGCCTTTAACAAAATCATCGGCGTGTGCCGCTATAGCGGCTTTTCTCATTTGTTCTTGGTTGGCTTCTACATTACCGTATAAAATGTTTTCAGCGACACTGCCATTGAATAAATATGGATCTTGGGAAACCATGCCTATTTGTTCGCGTAGATAGGATATCTTGAGGTTCTTGACATTATGCTCATCTATTGTGATTTTCCCTGAGTCTATATCATAAAATCGAAGTAGAAGTTTTATCAAGGTGGATTTTCCACTTCCCGTATGGCCTACGAGAGCTATTTTATTTCCTGATGGAATTTTTAGTGAAAGGTTTTTTATGACGGGCTTATCTTTTGTGTAGGCAAAGGTTACTTCTTGGAACTCTATTTCACCCTGCATATTGGTGCTGGGCAATATGGCATTAGGGACTTCTTTAACATCGGGTTGACGATCGATTATTTCAAACACACGTTCTCCAGAAGCCAACGCGTGTTGCAGCATGTGGTTTACCGAATGCAACTGGTTGATCGGAGTATAAAACAAGGCTAGATAACCGATAAAAGCGACTAAAGAACCTATGGTTATCTCTTCGGCGTGAATTAGACCTGTTCCATATAGCAAAATGAGGGCTGTCCCAAGTGAACCGAGAAACATCATTGCTGGAGAATAAATAGCCCAGAGTGACATCACCTCTAAATTACTGTTGCAGTATTCCCTGCTTTTTTTTTCGAAGCGTGATATCTCATATAATTGTCGGTTGAAGGTAAATATTTCTCGAATACCAGAAATGGAATCCTGAAGTCGAGAGTTCATTTTAGCGGCGCTCTCTCGCACTGTGTGATAGAGGTTGTGCGCTTTTTTTGTGTATATACAGGCGCCCCATATGAGAAGCGGAATTGGGAGCAAAGCTACCAATGCTAGTTTCCAGTGCAAGTAAAAAAGTATTACGGTTATTCCGGTTAGCGTCAAAACAGCTGTTACTACCTGCTCGACGCCATCTATAAAAATTCGTTCAACATAATTGACATCGTCATTAATCCGCGACATAAGTTCACCGGTTGACCTATTTTCAAAAAAATTTATAGATAATTGGTTTAGGGCTTTATAAACATTCGAGCGCATATCAAAAACTACGTCTTGCTCGACCCGATTATTGAACATAATCCGCTGGTAGTTTAAAAAGTTTCGTAAAAAATAAACCCCGATAAGCCCTACTACGATCCAGTAGATCAAGGAAGTCTCCTTTCCATCAACTAGTTCATCAATAATTACTTTTATAATCCAAGGAGGGATAAGATCTAGTAGGGTTGTCAAAGTGGCAAAACCGAGAGTGAACGAGACTGCTTTTTTATAAGGTTTGAGGTAACTAAGAACACGTAGGAGTGATTTCATAATAATCCGGGAATTAGAGAAGTATGGTTTTGAACTATAAAATTTGTGTTCTTCATGATATTTTTCATGGACGCAATTGTCAATTCATCATGCAGACAGAAATTGTTTTAGATGAAGCCTGAAGTGACGGGAATTAAACTGACTGTCAGTTTCAATATGCTCGGATAAGAACTGTCCAACTTTTTCCAGGAGTGGTTAATTATGGAATATAGAATGCTGGGTGATAGTGATCTTAATGTGTCTGTTATTGGATTCGGTGCCTGGGGAATTGGCGGGTCTCCATTTTGGTCTAATGAGGGAGAGGCTGTTTCTGCGCGTGCTATCATGAAAGCCTATGATTTAGGAGTTAATTTTTTTGACACGGCCCCAGTCTATGGGTTTGGCCATTCTGAAGAACTTCTTGGAAAAACTCTGAAGCCTTTTCGCGATAAAGTAGTCTACGCGACAAAGTGTGGTTTGCGCTGGGGAAAAAAATCATTGGGCTCTATTACTAAAAATGCAACTCGGCGATCTATTTTAGAAGAAATCGACCAGAGTTTGAAACGATTAGACACAGACTATATTGATCTTTATCAAGTTCACTGGCCTGATATTGAAACATCACAAGAGGAAACAATGGAGACCTTGCTTGAAATCCAAGAGCAGGGAAAGGTGAAGGTCATTGGAGTGAGTAATTATTCAGTTGAACAGATGGAAACAATAATGAAATCAGGGAAGATTGAATCCTTACAACCTGATTACAGCTTGCTCAACCGATCCATAGAAAAGGGAGTTGTTTCCTACTGCGAGAGAAATAAAATTGGGATCATTGCTTATAGTCCGCTTGCCTCGGGACTGCTTACAGGTAAGTATGATAAGAATGTTAAGTTTAGTGACTGGAGGGGGAAAGGGATTATAGGATGTTTTTCTGGTTCCCAGTTCGAAAAGAATATGGAGAAGGTAGCCAGACTTAAGGTTATGGGAAAATCAATAGGTAAAACGTGTGGCCAGATGGCAATTAATTGGGTTGTTTCGCAGTCTCACTTGACCACAGCGCTTTTGGGTGTCAAAAACGAGCAACAGGTGGAGGAAAATATTGAAGCACTTGGTTGGAAATTAGATCCTGAACAGCGAGAAGAAATTAATTGTATTTTTTCTGTTGATGAGTAACTCTCGCGATAGAAGAACCATCACCTTGAATTCCGGGGATGCCGTACTGATTTTGGTACATCCGAAGATGTTTTCTGACATCAGCTATGCTTTTAACTTGTTTTTGCTTTACGAATGATTCCTCAGCTCGTTTCATGTGATTTACAGCACCAACACCATTTCCCAATAAGTGATGGATGAGTCCTGCAAAGTAGTGAGTTTTCCCCTCCTCAGGTTGTAGTCGGATGCTTTTGTTGAAATGTTTGAGCGTCTTATTAAGATCGTCGACAATAAAAAAATATAAAGCTATTTTAAAGTGGAGGTCTGGGTCGTTAGGTAAAATTTTTAAAGCATTGTTATAACGTCCGATAGGGTTTTCGATCATAGAAAATTTCCCGGTTTCCTGCCGGAGTTCGTTATAAGCCAAGGCAAAGTTAGGGTCGAGTCGAACCAGTTCACGATAATGTGGCGCTGCTTTTAAGGACTCCCCTTTTTTTCCATAGTAGTTAGCCAAAATACGGTGTGCGCTTGTATCGTTTGGATCCAGTCTAGTGACGACGTTATAATGTTGCAATGATTTTTGAGTTTCATCTTTTGCGGCGTATAAGGCACCAAGCTTGCGATGAGTATTGGTGTCTTCAGGATTTAAACGTGCAAGAATTTTATAATGATTGAGAGCTTTGTTTGTCTTTCCTGACTTTTCGTATAACCGCCCTAACTTTCGATGTAAAGAAGAGTTTGATGGGTCTAGTACACTGATTTTTTCATAAAGACGGAGCGCATCCATTCTGCGGTGATTTTTTTCGTAGGCCATGGCAAGTCGTTCGTGGGTTTTTAAATCTTCTGGATGAGCTTTCACAATACTTTCGTAAATGCCGATTGCCTTTGACCTGTTGCCCTGTAGGTCATAGACCCTAGCTAACTTAGAATATGTCTCAGAATCTTTTGGATTAATACGGATTACTTGTTTAAAGTGCTTTATTGCACTTGCCAATTTTCCCGACTGGGTATGAAGATTAGCTAAGGCTTTATGGGCTTTCTGATCATTAGGATTAAACTTGATAGCAATACGGTAGTGGCGGACAGCATCTTGCTCTCGGGTTTCTTTTATGTATAGGTTTGCAAGTGCATGACGTGCGGAAAAGTTTTTAGGGTCAATTCGGATAATTTCTTCATATTGATTTATCGCTTGTCCCATTTCCCCGGTTTGTTCATATAGTTCCAATAATTCCCGATGAGTATTTTCGTCATTACGATCGAGCTTAAGGGATTGCTTATAGTATTTGATCGCATTTTCGGTATCTTTCAGCTTTACAGTTACATATGCCAGTTCCTTAAAAGCTAATGCGAAATAAGGATCGAGGTTGGTGGCGCCCTCGAAGTAGGTCCTCGCTTTTTTTAGTTCGCCTGTATTTATAAATTCATATCCAAGCCGGTAGTGGCCCTTAGGGTCGTCGGGATTTATTTTTAACGCTTCATGGTAATGGTGGATTGCTTCTTTAGTTTGACCTATTTTTCCGTAGGCAAATCCGATTCCAGTATGTGCCTCAGCATCGAATGGTTGGACTTTTAGTGTTTCTTTGTAGTGTTCGATTGATTTCTCATATTGTCCAAGCTTCCAATAGTTGTTAGCCAGATTAAAGTGTAGATTTGGATCATGAGGGCGTGAGGGGATAATTTTTTTTAATTGCTGAATATTGGATTGGTATACCTTCAGGTTAGGATCTTCAGCGTGGGTGACGGAGGGGAAAATGGCAAAAACAGCAAATAAAATTATATATAAAAATTTAAATATTTGAGTGAAAGCCATGGCCTGATAATAAGGAAATTATTAATTAACGCCTTATATATCGGCACAATTGGTCAAAAACTTGATGAGTCTACCGCCGAAACTTATACGGTCTAAAAGGTTTTTTGGCGCACTCTTAACCCTCCTTTTTTGAATGCTTTACTTGGACTTAGGGCTCTTTGTTGCATTTTTTAATAGTTGAGTAAATTCGTCGGTGTTTAGTCGGACTTGGTTGACGAGCGTCGTGGTTTGTTCTTCTTTCGGGCGTAATTGTGAAATGGCGTAGTCCATTCGTTCCAAAACTGTAAAAATATCGGCACCATCAATAATTTTTACTTCTTTTTTTGCCCCTTGGATATCTAGTTCTAGGCTCATTTTAACTTGGTTAATCTCATGAGACAAACGTTGCTCTAGTGAGATGATATTTTTTTCCAAGCTTCTCATGTGCGCGCGTTGGAGAACGGAGTTTGAATAAAGAAAACCCACGAGTAGAACGAGTAGCCCTGTATATAATAAAACTTTGAGTGTTGTGTTTTCTCTTTTACGTTTTTGAAGGTTCTTCTTCACCTCTTCCAATTGCGTGGATAGAGAGTCGATTGCTTTATTCAAAGAATGATTTTTTTCATTAGAAGATTCGTTGATATTGGGTCCTTTTTTTTCAGGTCGTGGGTTCGTAGCTTTGTTTTCTTCCATAAATGCAAATTCCCATTCGACATTAATGATATGAGGTTGGCAGGTACTTTAGAGTTATTTCATCATTTCAGCTGATAAAATTCAGTAGCCACCCATTATAGTTGTAATATACATGTTAATGATATTCTCTCCAGAAAAATAAACTATCAGTGTTCCCACCGCAAGGAATGGCCCAAATGGAATTTGGCTCATGGCATTCAGTTTTTTCCCAACCAGTCCAACCAATCCAACTACTGATCCTATAAAAGCACTAAGAAAAATTACTAAAAACACCTGTTTCAGACCGAGCAAAGCTCCAACTGCAGCGATAAATTTAATATCACCACCTCCCATTCCAACGCGACCGCGAACTCGATAATAAACTTCTGAACTGAATAAAAATATGCCTCCCCCCGAAATCAAGCCAAGCAACGATTCTTTTAGTCCAACCAAATAACCTCCCGCCACAAGCCCGAATATCATTCCTGGAAGGGTTATCGTATCAGGGATAATTTTGTGCTTAATATCGATGATAGCGACTGTTAAAAGGGCTGGACCGATAGCACAAAATATAGCAAACTTCATCGACATGCCAAACTGAATTAACCCAGTAAGTAACAATAGAGAGGTTGATACTTCAACTATTGGGTAAAGAAGAGAAATTGAAGCGGTGCATTGTCGACATTTTCCTTTAAGTAATAGATAACTGATAATCGGTATGTTGTCCCATGCAGGAATCTTTGTTTTGCATGATTGGCAATAGGAACGTGGTGCTATGATCGATTCGTTTTTTGGGAGTCGGTGGATACATACATTGATAAAGCTTCCAAGTGTTAGACCGAGCAATAAAACAGCCGTAATTTGTAGGGGAAAGGGAGTGGTTGTTAAAATATTCATCCCTGAATGATTTTAGTTGTGTGAGAACCCAGTTCCTCTGGGCTCTCGTTAGGTAAAGGAGAAAGAGGGTATAAATCATTATTTGGAGCATGCGGGACTAGCTGAGTTACCACCTTATAGATAATGTCAGAAGGGAACCCTTTTCGTTCGAGAAGTTTTGCTATTCGGCGGCGATCTCTTTCACTATTGCTTGACGAGTAGGTTGCAAGTTTTTTTTTCGCGCAAGACAATGCAATTTTTTTTTCATCGTATTCTTCATAAAGCGAGTTAAGAGTTTCCTCAATAATTTTTCTCTCAAGGCCCTTGTTCCCAAGTTCTAGTCCTAAACGTAGTCTCCCTATTTTTTTGTTTACGATGCGGGATCTTCCGAACTGCATCGCAAAACGCTCATCATTAATATAGTCATTACTTTCCAGAAAGATTAGGGTTTCATCCACTGCATCTGCGGAGAATTTTTTCTCATTCAAGTAGCGGATGATTTCATTTCGGCTTCGATCTTTATATACAAGGTACCGAATCGCACGTCTACGGGCATTTTTTGATTCTTCCTCGTAAGGCATGAAGATGAGATTATGTCAGGATGTTGAGGTTACGTCTTTTTTCTCTTTTTTCTCTTTTTTCGCTGGGGTTTCTTTTTCTTCTTTTACCGGAGAGCCTTTTTTACTAGTTGGTTCCTTAAGAAGTCCCAGTTTTTCTCTTAGTTTGGCTTCAATTTCTTCGCACATATCAGGGTTTTCTATAAGAAATATTCTCGAGTTTGCTCGGCCTTGTCCAATGCGGGTCTCATTATATGAAAACCATGTACCACTTTTGTTTATTAGCTCATGGGTTACAGCGAGATCAAGTAAATCTCCTATTTTAGAAATGCCCTGTCCGTATAATATATCGAATTCGCAATCTCTAAATGGCGGCGCTACCTTATTTTTAACTACTTTTACCCGTGTTCGGTTACCAACTACGCTATCGCCATCTTTGATAGCAGCTATTCTTCTAATATCCATTCGAACCGAAGAATAAAATTTGAGGGCGTTTCCCCCTGTTGTCGTTTCAGGACTGCCAAACATAACACCAATCTTCATCCTAATTTGGTTGATAAAAATCAGGCACGTTTTTGATTTATTGACCACTCCTGCGAGTTTTCTCATGGCTTGGGACATTAGTCTTGCTTGTAGGCCCATGTGTGAATCACCCATGTCACCATCAAGTTCCGCTTTTGGGACAAGAGCGGCGACTGAATCAATTACAATCACATCTACTGCCCCGCTGCGAACTAAAACCTCTGCAATTTCAAGTGTTTGTTCCCCCGTGTCCGGTTGCGAGAGTAAGAGGTCTTCAAGGTTTACCCCTAGTTTTTGGGCGTACTGAGGGTCTAACGCGTGTTCTGCATCAAGAAAGGCGGCCACACCTCCAGATTTTTGCGCTTCTGCAATAATATGGAGTGTTAGGCTGGTTTTCCCAGAAGCTTCTGGCCCGTAAATTTCTATAATGCGACCGCGGGGTACTCCACCCACACCCAACGCGGAATCAAGTGAGATCGAACCTGTAGAAATAACAGAAATCCCTTTCAAGGCATCTGCTTGACCCAGCTTCATAATAGATCCTTTGCCAAACTGCTTTTCTATTTGAGTGAACGCTAAATCCAGTGCTTTCCCTCTATCATCCGACGCCATTAATTTTCTCCTTATTTTTTTAAGACAGTTTACTCTGGGTTCCTGTGGGATAACTTTTTGTGTATGTACGAAGGGTTCTAGGTAAAACAACAACAGCTTTTTGTTTATAGAGTGAGTGGCGTTAAATGGCAAGGAATTTATCACTTAGAGTTTGTATATTACTACCTGTGAAGAATAAAGTCTTTCACATTCGCCAAATTAATTATAGAATTCTCGACGGTCTTTCCTTAGAAATCACACCTCTTAGAAGTCGTTGACCTATGATGTCACCTTTTATTCCTCAAGCTTCCGGCCCCGTTTTTTCAGAGGATGAACGGGTCAACTTGTACTACTTAAATGAATTGTATGCGGATATAGCTCGCTGTGTCTCTCTTCAACTGAAGGAAAATCATCAAATCGAGGTTCCTATTACTTCAGGTGTTTGGGGTGGAACTTACCTTATAGCTGATGATGAAGGAAAATCAAAACGGAGAATCTGGCGGATGTACTTCATTGCCAACTTGCCACAGAATAGCCCACTCGACGAGCGCGAGAATATGGAGCATTTAGTTGGCTATTATTACACTTCAATTATTAATGCCTTTCGTCCATATGGGTTAGAGCTTGATCTTAATATGTGGGGAGGTCGCTTACCTTATAGTAATGGAGTAAAACCGAGTTTAACCATGCATATGGTCGACTCTTCAGAAAAAGTCAACTGGTTACGAGGATTCTTTATATGGAATCTGGTTCCCTGGGAAGAATCAATCATTTTCGATACCATTCGAAATGTTAAAGAATTTAGAGAAAAATTTAATATTAAGAAGAGCCCGATCATGAAACGTGATCCTAAGGATATTAAGTATTTGCTGCAGGATGTAATTATAACTTATCGCACTTTGGAGAACTCTTTTTCATCGGACTTTCTGGAACACGCGCGACCTATTATTGATGAGATAGGGGGTCGTTTTCTTGAAGGTTTGTTTGACCCGGTATTGATTCGAGAATTTTTTTTTAAAGTGAGAGAGAATAAACTAATCGTAGGGTTTGAGGAAACCCTACAAGAGTATTATTTGAAAGAAGGTCTAAATGTGAGGCGAGTTGAAGACTGGCCGGTTGAGAAAATCAATTACGTTCCCGAAGGACTCAAAGAAAAGCTTATTCCTCCCATTAAAAATATTTTCGCGTCCTTTAAATCTAATTTAGACCGGAAAAACGGTTTATTGTGAACTAAAATAATTGAATGATTAGAAATAGTTGTAGAGAAACAATGCGATGATGTAGCCTCCTTGAAAATTTATAGGACTGATGATTGAATTATGTCGTCTTTAATTTTTGTTAGATAGTCGCCAAGAGTTAAGAATACCGGGTTAATGGCCGATGTGATTTTTATAACCATTGAACTTATTGATTTAAAAAGAAAAAATTTTTAATTTTAAAGGTAGATTTTTTTCCGATGAAATTTTTTTATTGGGTGATATTTGGAGTTTTTCTTGCTACTTCTTTAGGCTTTAATCTAAATGAGGTTGCTGCTGCGGAAGAATGTAAATATGCCCTAGTATGCGGTCAGGGGAAGAAGTCTACTGTAAAAGCGGCTCCGAAAAAAATTATTAAATTTCTTTCTGAAGAGGAAACAGACGGGCCTGGTATAAAGGTATTGGTGATCAAGAAGTCGGAGATAAAATCATTGGTGGACTCAATTGAAAAAAACTACAGGAGGTATACTGGCATAAATCGTTACGAACGAATTGATAAAGCTTCTTCTAGTACTAATCAAGGCCGATTAAAAATAAAATTAACACGTGATGTTGACCCAACCATTCGCTCTACTGATAAGCCCTTGACTCTTGGTGGAAAGGGGTTTAGTGCTTCGGTGTTTAAACCTGTCAACCAAGGTCTGCACTTTTCCTTTAATGGTCATATGAAGGAGTCACCCGTTTACGAAACTGAAAAGGAGAATACATTAGGCCATTTAGATCCTGATTTTGAAGAAGCTCAAAGTGAAAAATTCTTAATTTTTCACGATAGCGGTTCAATCTTTGGTCGAGAACCTGCTATTCTCGTAGATCCTAAACCGAAACAATTTGCTAAAAAACAAGAAGAAGAGGTTGAAAAAATAGATCCAATTCCAGAAACTGGTGTTTATTTTGATCAAAATAAACAAGTAATAGTTCACCTTAACTCCGCTGAAAAACCATTAGATTTGATTCGCGATAACGCCGCTCTTTTGCAATATGACTATCAGGCTTTAATTTCTAGTGGTCCTTAAAGAGTAGATTACGAAAATAGTTTTTAGAGAATGGGGGGTGTGAAAGCTACAGTCCTAAGGTTGTTTTTTTGAGGTGCGGGGTTCTGACTTTTCCGGAGGGGTTCTGTCAGTGGAAGGTTTTTTGTCGGAGTATTCAATACCTCGATACCAATAAAAGAAAAGCCAGAATCCAACAACAAAGGCCAACAATAGTATCTTGCGAATGATGCTCGTTGGACGTCCTGTGTTTTTCGGCAGCATTTTGTTATCTCTTTTAGAGGTTTTTCCGCATACTTTGTTTTTGACTAATGAAATTAAGTCTATTTATTTTTAGGCTAAACGAAAAACAAGTCAAGTTATACCTCGCTAGGTCAGGGGGATTTTGCGCAACGAAACCCGAAGCTATTATTTTTTACTTCGGGAGTAAAGAAACTTCGATTGAATGTTGGAGCGCTTAAACCACATCCGTAGGACAAGCAGTCAAACCATGACCCACCTTTAAGTACCCGATTGTCCATACCGTATTCACCGCGGTTTATGTTGTTTCCTGGATGTGGAAGATAAAAACTATCGACCCACTCCCATACATTTCCGGACATGTCGTACAATCCATAAGGGCTTTTCCCTTTAGGGTACGAGCCAACCGGTTCTGTACCCGTAGAACCTTTGTAGGGGTGATTTGATTTATTTATGGCCCAAGTATTACCCCATGGATAAATATTTCCGCTATCACCGCGGGCGGCCTTTTCCCACTCTTGTTCAGTAGGGAGTCGCTTACCCTTCCACTTGCAATATTCACTAGCATCGTGCCAATTGACATAAATCACAGGATGGTTTTTCTTATTTTTAGGAACTTTTCCGTTAAGCCAATGATAGGGTTTTTCACGCTTTGTGTCGTACGTAAACTGTTCGTATTCTGCGTTAGTTACTTCGTAGCGGTCGATATAAAATTTATCTACTGACTCGATATACTCAGGAGCCTCATCGTCCCATCTTTCGTTAGAACCCATAATGAATTTTCCTCTAGGAATCAATGCCATTGAACCTATATCCTTAGGAGTGTCTTCTCGTACCCTAACGTCTGAATTAACAGTCAAAGTGTACGAGGTTGAATATGTTGTTATAGGTAATGAGAACTTGGATTGGGGCTTGATCGTGATAATAGAATCTCTTGATAGAAAAACTTTCTCAGGTGAGGAAAATGGAGAAATAGACTCCTTGCTAATTCCAACGTGGCATTGCTGGCATTCCGGACGCATCGTCCGATGTTTTTTTGCTAGAGTTATATTTTTGACCTTGTGACACGCAGCATCACATTTTAATATGTGAGGGTATTCTTCTTTCACTTCAGAAACAATTTTCGATGTTTCGTGAGCTAGCAATGGTAACGGGCTAACTATTAGAAAGTTCATTAAAACGACTAATCTTAGACTATGACTTAAGTACGGATTCACTATTTATAAAGTGTAGTTGGTCGTTATCAGTAGTTAGGGTGAGGAGTTAGAATTAATTGAGAAAATATTATCAGGGTACAGAGCAGAGAGTCAAAGCAAAAGTTGGTTTTTTGAGTAGTTGTTTGAATGCTTTTTAAGGTGGGTTCGTTATGCAAGAATGGAGAGTGATTGAGGATGGCCCTCAAGATGGTGAATCAAATATGGCCATCGATAGGGCAATTTTGGCGTTGTGTGCTTCAGGTAAAACCCTGCCAACTTTGCGCTTGTATAGCTGGGAGCGGCCCACGCTGACAGTTGGGTATGCGCAAGATTTCGCTAAGGAAATCGACGTTAATAGATGTCGAAAGTTAGGCATACAGATAGTACGCAGACCAACTGGAGGGAGAGCGTTATTGCATAATCATGAAGTGACTTATAGCTTTACAGCTCCCATCCCTCATTCTAAGTTTCCACCCTCATTACTCGGTGCTTATAAAGTTGTTGCCAGAGCCTTGCTTGAGGGACTTAAGGAAATTGGTGTCTGCGGTGCGGACTTGGCCTCTGGAGAAAAGCCCAATAGAGGCAGGCATTCTTTTCACACTCCCTCATGTTTATCCAGTATCAATCATTTAGAAATAGAAGTTCAAGGCGCCAAATTAGTGGGTAGTGCCCAAAGGCGAACAAAGAGGGCGTTTCTTCAACATGGTTCCGTGCTTATCGATTGCGATAGGGCACTTTTGAATTCTTTATTTAAATACGCAACAGACGATGATCGTTCTAGATCAATGGACATACTGAATAATAAAGTTATCACCTTATCCGAATACCTTGGTAAAAGTGTGACGCGTAAGGAGGTTTTTCTGGCTCTGAAAAAAGGGTTTTCTAGAGTCTTGCAAGGAAACTGGATTTTAGGGCGTTTAAATTCTTTTGAATTGATTAGGTGTACGCCGAACTCATATTCGGTGGAGATTATTACTGCCTAGCGATGTTCCTTAAAATAATTAATGAATTTCCGAAACAGTTGACACCGATGGAAGTAAAAATATTCTATAGAGCATGGCTACTTTTTAGGATTTGGAGGTTTCTGTTCCACAATCGGGAAACCTGTTTGCAAAAATTCACAGGAGTTTTTTTAGTAATTCTTTTGTTCAGCATTGGAGTTGGTTGCTCTCAAAAGCGAGGGATCGCAAACCAACCAAGACATCAGTTGTATCAAGATGTGACAGAAAGTTATCTTCCCGCTAGCAAGGTCTCTCTCCAGGGTGCTACTTTTGTTAGAGCAGACAGAAAGCTCGGTTCCGATTTAATCTGGTTTGTTTCCACTCCAGGGAAAGGGTCAAAAATAAAAATTCTCTTTAATAGAGGAACGAGTGGGATAGGTCGTGACAAGGGGGCGAGTAAAGTTCAACGTTTTTCTGAAAACATTCGCTTTCTAGCTAAAGGAGATATTAGTGGTAATGGTGTGGATGATCTGGTGTTGATAGTGTCTCCCCAGAAAAAAGGATCTGCGAAAGTACTTTTTAATAATGGTAAAGGGTATTTTTACTCCAGATTAGAACTTGAATTACCTTTTGTTCCCAAGGGTGTGGAGCGTGTCGATCTGATTGACTTGGACCAAGACGGCGATGTCGATTTTTTATTCACCGGAAGAAAAATATTGGATGAAAACGAAAAACTTAAAAGAAGGCAAGGCCAGGTATTGATTAATAATGGTGGAGGGAAATTTAAAGATGAGACCTTTCTACTGTGGCCCAATTTGCCCTCAGGGGTAATTGGTACAAGTATTGCGGATTATAATCAGGACGGATTTCCAGATGTATTTTTGGTTTATAGTAACGCACAGAATCGACTATTGATAAACAACGGAGTGGGAAAATTTATTGATAGGACAGACAGGTTACTTCCAAGAATGATAGATCAAAGTACTCATGCTGATTGGGCCGATTTTGATCTTGATGGTGATAATGATTTGCTTGTTACTAACAAGGGACTTAGAGAGCTTTATCAGAGCTACCCTGGGGAGACGATCTATTTTCTAGAAAATGTTGGGTCTGGACGGTTTGTTAAAAAACCAAGCAAAATATTTCCTGCGCTACCAGCATTTCGGGTTTATCTTCTGGATGTAAATGGAACAGGTATCCCAGATGTGATCATCCTCAATGAAAAAGGGTTGCTCTATTTAGTTGGAAAAGGGGAATGGGATTTCAGTGTAGAAACAAAAAAACGATTTCCACAAACAAGTCCTATGAGGGAAATGAGATTTGGGGATATCAATGGAGACGGGTTTCTCGATTTATTGGGTATTACCGCAAAAAATAATTATCCTAAATTGTGGTTGAATAGAGTTAAGTAGAGTTTTCCTCTAAGTATTTTTAACTTCCAAGATATTTGGTGGTTGAGTAGACGTTGGAATAATTTTTTTATAAAGAAAGGCGTTATGTCATATTTTAAAAAACTTACATTTTTGAAGGTTTTAACCACTATTGCATGGGCAGATGGCGAGGTAACCCAATCCGAGCTAAACATTCTCAAATCTTTTTACAGAAAATTTGATTTGGATAAAGATGAACTTGCCGAATTAAGGCATTATCTTGCTGCACCGGTTTCAAAGAAAGAACAAACGGAGTTGTATGACCAGTTAGTGTATGAGTTGAGTTCTGAAAGTGAAAAAGAAGAAATTTTAGCGGTCTTGGAATCCATGGAACAAGCCACTAAACGAATAGGGAATGAAGAAAAAGAACTGGTAAGCCAATTTCGTGCATTGCTTGAAAAAACATCGGTCACAAAAAGGTCACTTGGGAAAATCCGTAATTTACTTGGTAAGACGATTTTCTCTCATGCGCGTGACAAGAACTTGGATTTAGAGAAATATTTCAAAAGAAAGGTTCTTAAGAAAGTAGAACTGAAAGCAGCAAGGTTAGGTGTGAAAATGAATCTACCGGAAGACAAATTGTACTTCATTTGTCTTCTTGGAGCATTAATGGCATCTGTTTCAAATGTTGATGGGCATTTCGATAGTACAGAAAAAAAAGTTTTCAAAAAAGAACTGTCAGGCCACTTTGATTTTAAAAACCAGGAACTTGAAATCTTATTTGAAGTAATTTTAGAGATGGCTAAGCATGGTTTTGATTCCCACGAAGTAACAACGGAACTTAACAATCTAGTGACCTATAACGAGAAAGTTGGTATTGCTAATTGTATGTTGGCGGTGGGCGGTGCCGATGGAGAACTTTCTCACGAAGAAGCAGAAGAAATTAGACGAATTACTAAAGCTTTGCGTATTCCTCATAAAGTGTTTATTGAAGCCAAGATGAAAGTTCTTTCTCGTTTACGCCGACTTTAAGCACAATAGTTATTCTATGATTTTGAAAAAATTTAGAGCTAGGGAAAAACTATTCTAGTGCAAATAAACAGGCGCCTTAGATGACAAGGGAAAATAAATTCATTGGAATCTTATTTGAATGTTGCAATATTTATCGTCGGATTTATATGAACAAGGGAAAAAACGCTTACGAAGGTAAGTGCCCCCAATGCAATGGAGAGGTTAAGGTGAAGATTGGACCAGACGGAACGGAGACACGTTTTTTTTCAGCACGGTAGACTTAAGCTGTGATTATATTATCGTAGTTTTTTTTAGTTTTTTTGGCGTTTTTTTGAGAATATGAGTATTTATCAGAGCTTTAACCAGTGAAGTTGATCCTTCAGCGTGTAGCCTGTGCCTCAGTCTATGTCGATGGGGAGAAAATAGCCAACATCAATAGAGGGATACTGGTTTTATTTGGTGTTGAAAAAGGGGATGGGGAAGATCAAACTTCTTTTCTGGCCGATAAAACTTTGAATTTAAGGATTTTTCCCGATGATAGCGGGAAAATGAACTTCTCTTGCGTTGATATTGGGGGTGATATTTTAGTGGTTTCTCAGTTTACCCTTGCTGGAGATTGCTCGCGAGGTAGACGTCCAGGGTTTGATAGGGCAGCAGACCCCGATACTGCTCGGACACTCTACGAATATTATGTCGAGTCATTGAATCGATCGGGGCTTAAGGTTACCACGGGAAGATTCGCGGCAGATATGAAAGTGCAATCGGTCAATGATGGTCCAGTTACTTTCCTGCTAGAGCGTTAGCCATTATGTTGCAACTAGTATTACTTAATTTCTAGGTTGATAGCCCAAGATTTATTGTGAGTTGGCATAATTTAAGAAAACTCAAGAAAGATACATTTCCTAGATTTTTTTCATATGCCTTAATATCTTTTTTATTTTTGCAGGTTAGATTAGAAGGGAATCGAGTCCAACGCGATACCCATCAAACCTGAGGGAAAGAACCCAATCAAAATAATAGCGATGGTACTTAAAGCAATGAGGGTTCCCATACCCTGGTGGATGACTACTTTTTCTTCACTCTCGTTTTCATGAAAATACATCATGACAATGATTCTTAAATAGAAGTAAACGGAGACTACAGTGGCAATCACTGCCATGATGGTGATCAAGATGTATCCTTGTTTGATGGCGGCCATAAAAATGTAAAATTTTCCAAAGAACCCTGCGGTCGGGGGAAACCCGGCAAGAGAAAGCATAAATAGGCTCATTGCTCCAGCGAGTAGCGGATGGTTTTTGGCTAGCCCTTTGAAACGAGAAACAGAATTTCCTTTTTCACCTTCTCCCTCCATTATAAAAACAACTGCAAATGCTCCGATATTCATGAAGAGATAGACGTTGAGATAAAATATAAGACTTGCTACGCCGTCCTGACTATTAGCGACAATACCTATAAGCAAATAACCGGCGTGAGCCACACCTGAGTAGGCGAGCATTCGTTTAATGTCATCCTGGAAAATAGCTGCGATGTTCCCTACGAGCATCGTGAGGACTGACACTCCAAAAAAAAAGGGCATCCATATACTGTGTAGTTCTGAAAACGCAGTAAAAAAAAATCTTGCGATTAATGCAAAGGCAGCGGCTTTTGTGGCGACAGACATGAAACCAGTAATGGGAGTGGGTGCTCCTTGGTAAACGTCTGGGGTCCAGGAATGGAATGGTGCAAGGGAAACCTTGAACGCAAGCCCAGAAAATAACAAGCCCATTCCAATATATACGAGTGTGTTACGACTGTAAGGGTTTGTGCATTCTCCCGCTTCATCGCAATGCAAAAGCTGACCGATAAGGCGGATTTCTGTTGTGCCGGTGCCTGCATATATCAGGGCCATCCCATAAACTAAAATTGCAGAAGCGAATGCACCTGTTAGAAGGTATTTGACAGTTGACTCTTGCGAGGCAAGGGTTGCCCATTTCAAGTTAGGAGCGTTTGATGGGCCTTCTTTTCCTGTACCATGTTTAGCTGAAAAACCGCAAAGGATGTACAGAGAAATAGAAAATATTTCGAGCGAGACGAACGCAGTGATCAGGTTTCCGGATTTTGCTAAAAACATCATCCCCACAACTGCCATAAGTATCAGAGCAAAATATTCAGATTTATTTTCGTGATCGTATTGTGGATATTTGACTGACCCGAGGACTGCGAATATTGCCATGAGTAAAAAAACAATATTAAACCCCTGACCAAATTTATCGTGGATCAAGGAATTGCTGAACATGTCTGGTTGTAGACCGTTCCCTATGGTTGGAGCACTACCCCATAACGTAAATGAAAAGAAAAAAGAAATAGCAATGCCCACCAGCGTTGCCTTGGATAGGTATTCGTTGGTGTTAAATTTTTTTTTTAGACCAATGAGCAGGAGAAAAAATGCGGTAGACAACAATGTTAACTCTGGGCTCAGGGCAGTCCAAAACATGTCTTGATAATTAATTTTAAATTCCATGTCGGAACTCGTGGAGGCTAGTGAGATCAGATAACTCGTGTTCGACCAGACTTATTTGTTTGAAGACGTCTTTGTAAAGTATTTCACCCGTTTTTTCAAGTTAATGTTTGTCGGCCTTGGTTTTTATTTTTATAGCCTCTTTCAACCCTAAATTAGTCAATTAAATAAATTTGCTTATATTAAGGCCTTGAAATCATGGATAAACCAACGAGGGCTAGCTAGTCTAATCCTTTGAAATTCCGTTCGACGGATTGGTCTATTTCGTTGTCTTGGGTCTTTTTGAAAAACTCCCTGGAGTCTATTGTTTAGACGTTACAAAAAAATAATGAGGGATTATTAATTCAAGAAAATCTCTTTAGATGCTCATTGCTTTTTTATTTTTGGGTAGGCTTGGCCTGCTTCCAGTAAAACCCATTTTTCAGAAGTGTCTCCCACAGTCAAATCTAGATAATCGTCTAATTGGATGAGTTTAATGGTGTCGGGCGGAAGCCTTAGTCGTAGGAGTTTTTCCTGATGGCGTCCTTTAAGTAAGACAAAGTTCCCTTCAATTTCTTTGACCAAAAATACATCGTTGAGCGTATTTTGGATAACTGGTGGGTCTTTGAGGATTCGGGATGATTCGCTGTCGAGTAGTTGGCTGAGCTTGAGGCATCGTTCCTGCTTGGCGCATAGCTGTTTTACTAGTTGTGAAATATTTGTGTTTGCAAATCCATGAGAGATCTTTTTTTTATCTAGCCAGTTAAAAAAAGAGTATATGTCAAAAAGCACATGATTGATTTCTATTTTTTCAGTAATGGAATTAAATGGTAGGTAAGCCACAATGAAATGGCTGAGATGCGAGGGTTCAATGTCACAGGGGTCTGCGATTAAACGAGGTGTTCCTCCCTGTTCCTCGCTTGCGAGATCACATTCGATTAAACTCGAATGAAGAAGAGATAGGCTTTCCCCTAGTTCGGGTGTTAAGTCCTCCTTGTTAGATGGAGTAGGATTTGCGGTAGCGTATTCGTTCATCAGTTCATACAAAGTCATAAAATTTCTCCTACTCCCCGGTTGTCGTGAAACATTTTTTGAGAACTTTTAAACAGAGATCGAATTTTTCCTCTTCTATGTTTCCCATGTTAGCGATTCTAAAAATTTTTTTATTAAATAGACCTTGTCCCGCATAAATGATGAATCCATTTTCTTTTAGCTTATCGTGGAGCCAGTCATAGGAAAGACCGTTGGGAAGTTTTAATGCAGTCAGGCAATTGGACTGGTGACTTTCTGGTATTAGAAACTCAAGGCCAATTTCTTTAAACCCTTTGCGTAAGCCTTTAGCTATTTTCCGGTAACGCTCTATTCGCCCATCGACGGTTTCTTCTAACAATTCCTCGAGAGCAGCATTTAAAGCATAATGTGCTTGAATTGCCGGGGTAAAGAGTGTGTCTCCTTGCTCTTGAACTTTGAGGTGTTCTGCAAGGTCAAAGTATATTGAACGAGCAGGTATGTCTTTTATCCGAGGTAGATCTTTTTTTCTATGAAGAACGAAAGAAACACCTGGCAAACCATGGATACATTTATTGGCAGTTCCAACCGCAAAATCGATAGGGTATTGCCCAAAGTTAATCTTATCTCCTCCTAAACTGCTGATGCAATCTACTACCAATCGCTTGTCGTACTGCTTCGCCAGCAAAGCAATTTCAGGAAGCGGGTTAAGTAGACCAGTTGTTGTTTCATGGTGGACCATGGCAATTACTTCAATCGAGGAGTTTTCTTGTAGTGCTTGTTCAACTTCTTCGAGCCTCGGTACCTCACCCCAGTTATAATTTATGGTATGTTTGCTCATTCGGTGGACATCTGCCATTTTACCGATGCGGTCACCATATACGCCGTTTTGAATTACAAGCATCGACCGGTCAGGAGTAAGGCACGATGAAACTGCCATCTCTAAGGCGGCAGTTCCTGACCCAGTTATTAAAATAGCCGAATACTCCTTTTCAATGTCAAACGCTTGCAACAGTTTTTTTCTGATTGACCCCATTAGGTCTAAAAATTCAGGTTCTCGGTGGCACAGATCCCCACGGAGTTGGGCATCTCGTACCCTGTCAGTTACGTTGACAGGGCCTGGGTTCATTAATGTTATTTTTTTCATATGCTTTTTCTGATTCACGGTATAAATTTATAACAGGTGTGTTGCAGTTTAACCTACAGTACGGAGAGGGGCAAAGATTTATAGTAGCGATTAGAAAACGTCTTTCAATGATGATTGAAAATTCTTTACCCCCCTCTTATACTCAACTTAATGACCAACTTATTTAAGTTAATAATTAGTTTGTTGTTCTTCAAAGTCGGCATAGCCACTGCTTACGCCGATTATTCAAACTTATTCATTCCTCAAATTAAATATGAAGGTGGAAATTCTATCCCCCACCCAACAGCCATTGATAGTTTGCTAGGACAGATTGAGCGTAGAACGTCTATTGAAACTAACCGGGGGTTGGCTCAGATAGCATTGTCTCACCCCAACCTTTACCAATATCCTTTCATCTACATGGCGGGTAGTAAAGAGTTTGAGGTTTTTTCTGCCAATGAACTGCAACGACTCAGGAATTATCTGAGTTATGGAGGATTTCTCCTTATAGACGATAATTCCTCCAATACCAACTCAAAATTTGATATTTCGGTTCGTAAAATGATTGAGGGGCTATTCCCGCAGGTTCCTTTAAAGAAGATTTCCCGAGACCATTCAATCTTCCGTTCTTTTTATTTAATCAATCGAGTATCTGGACGAAAGCAGGTTAATTCATACTTGGAGGGAATTAACATCAAAGGGCGAACAGTTCTTATATACTCCGCCAACGACCTTGGTGGTGCTTGGGCAAGAGATAAGTTGGGGCAATGGGCTCATGATATTATTGGTGGAGGCAGTAGACAAAGGCAACTTGCGATAAGGCTTGGGGTGAATATCACAATGTATGCACTTACGTTAGACTACAAAAAAGACATGGTACATTTACCAATTATCCTTGAGCGATTGAAGAGGCATCAGTTGCCATGAAGGTTCTTATCGAATTCTTTGGTCTAGATCCTGGTCAGTTTAATGAAGTTGGTCTAAGTTTAGCGACAAAAGACCTATCGTACGCGTGGATATTGACATTATTTGTAGTCCCACTAGCTTTGTGGTTTTTTTGGGTCAGTTTCAAGCGAATCCATTCACCATTCCACAAAATCCTTCTTATTAGTCTCCGAGCGCTCACTTTTTTTTTATTGATATTTATTCTCCTGCAACCAGAGCTGGAATTTAAAAAAAGCCATATTCTTAAAAATAGAATTGTTGTTTTAGTTGATGATACAAAGAGCATGTCCATAAAAACATTTCCCTCGGAGCAATCTCGTGCCGATTTTGTTCGACAAGCCTTTGAAACAAACCAAGGTGTATTAGAGTCCTTGGCTAATATTTTTCAACTCGACTATTACTTAATATCTGATCAAATAGAACCGACTTTTTCACTCAGTTCGGGCGGACATTACAGTCCGAAAAAAACAAACACTGACTTTGAAGCGGTGTTTTCTAAATTAAAAACACGCTATGACGGTAAATCTCTACAAGGGATTATGTTGTTCTCGGATGGGGGAGATCTTGCAATGTTGCCTGGAACTATCTCTTCTGGACTGTTGACTCTTCTTACAAGTTTGGAGGGACCTGTTCACAGTTTTCAAGCAGGAACTAATCATATGTTCAAAGATTTAGCCATCGAAGAAATTGATTCAGCCGATTTTGGTTTTATTCATCAACCAGTACGCTTGACAGTTGCCATTGGCGCCTCAAATATGGGCAATAGAAATATACCCCTCGTGCTCAAAGACGGGGATACCATATTGCTTTCCCGTGTTGTCGAGATTAGGGAGGAGCGAAACCGCTATTCTGTACAATTGGAATTCACTCCAAACGTACTAGGTAAACACGTATATTCTCTCACTGTCCCTCTCTTTGCAGGCGAGTCCGTAGCAATCAATAACAGGAAAGACTTTCAGGTGAAAGTCATCCGTGACCGTATACGTGTCCTGCATTTGAATGGACGCCCATCATGGGACTCACGATTTCTACGTGAAGTTTTAGCTAACCACCCGAAGGTGGATCTCTTATCTTTTTTTATTTTGCGAACATTAGATGACGATGTGGGGTCTCCCACTTCTGAATTGAGTCTTATCCCGTTTCCAACCAACTTATTATTTAATGATTATCTAAATTCATTCGATCTCATCGTGTTTCAGAATTTTAGCTACAAGCCATTCATAGACAAAGGGTATCTCACTAACATAAAAAATTTTGTAGAAAGGGGAGGCGCATTCGTGATGATCGGCGGTGAACTGTCATTTCAGGGGGGTGGATATGCGCAAACTGATATCGAAGAAATTTTACCGGTACATTTGGAAGATAAACCACAACCATTTGTAGACGAATCGTTTGACATACAACTAGAGAGGAACCCGTCCCGCCATCCTATACTTCAGCTTGAAAAAGAATCAGGTGCTAATAGTAGAGTTTGGGAGAAACTGCCTGAGCTTAATGGAATCAATCTAGGGCTCAAACCACGTAAAAATGCGAATATTTTAGCTTCGTTTGTAAAGGGTCGGGACAAATACCCAGTATTGGTTACTGGACGTGTCGGTAAGGGGAGGAGTCTTGTTGTAGCAACAGACTCTTTGTGGAACTGGAACTTTCGACAGGTAGGAGAGGGTGGAAGCGGTCGCCATTACCATAGATTTTGGAACAATCTCATTAGCTGGTTGATCGATGAACCAGAGACACGATTATTGAAAATAGAAACGCACAAGGAACGCTATGAAGAAGGAGAAGAGGTTCTTCTTCGTGTATCCGTTTTTCAGTTAAACTACAATCCCTACGTCGGAGCAAAAGTACGACTGACTATAAAGACGCGTTCAGGTGATATGAAGCTTGCAACTCTTAAGACCAATGAGAATGGAGAAGCTTCGCACCGATTTATACCCACAGAAGAGGGGTTCTATACCATTAAAGCTGAAATGAAGACAGGTAAACGTAAGTTGGAAGGGAAAACGGAGTTTTCGGTTTTTAGTGAAACTGCTGAGTTTCAAAAACCTAGGGTCAACGAAACTTTATTGCGACGAATAGCCGAAGTTTCTGGGGGCAATTATGAAGTTTTGACAAAAAAAACTGATTTTTCAAAAGCCAACTTTAAAAACCCGAAAATTGAAATTAAGACCAGTAGTAAGTATGTTTCACTGTGGGATAACTGGTGGGTCTATGCTCTTATTCTGAGTTTTCTTTCGCTCGACTGGTTCGCACGACGTAAATCCGGTCTTAGTTAAAAAAAGGGATAGAAGAGCAGAAAAATAAATTACTAGTTATGAGCGATATTGCAGTTTCGTTTCGCATGATCAAGGAAATTACGGTTAAATATTAATCATGCAGCAATGTGCTTGCATGGAGGTGGTTTACATGGATGTTAAATTATTTCCTATATTGAAAACATAACAAAACTCCTGTAAGATCAAGTTGTTAGGGGTCTTTTTATATTGCCTGCCGAGTTATTTTTAATTTATTAAACTGGTTTATTAATGTCTCAGTTAGCTACAGAGAATCTTTCGCTTAAAGCTTGGGTCCGCGATCGCATTTTATTTCTAGCGCTTGTTATATTTTTTTTTGGTGGGGCGTTTTATATTGGTGCTGGAAAATTTTTAGATCCACAGAACGAGTGGCTCCACCCGATTAAAGAATTTGCCCTCTTACTTTCACTCGTTGGTGTCGTTTCCTTGGGCTACGAGTTATTTCTTCGCGAGATGACTTTTCGCGAGTACAAAGATGCGTTAGAAGAAATTGTTAATCCTGATGCTGTCCGACTTGGCATAGAAGGTATTTATAAAAATAGATCGGAACTGGGGCGGTCTATTTCTTTTGAGAGTCTATTCCGGCAGGTAGATAAAGAATTATTTGTAGGTGGGTCGTCTCTTCTTTCCATAGTTACTTCCAGTGCGGAATTACTCAAGAAAAAAGTTTTAAGTGGAGTTGACGTGCGTTTATTGCTTATGGATCCGAGTTCTTATGTAGTTGAGATAATCACCCGACAGGGGAAAGGTCGGGCAACCTTTCTAAACGAGATTCGCACATCTTTAATGTTACTTCAAAAAATTTCACACGAGATTGATAGTGAGCCCGGTTATTCTGATCGGGGCAAACTTATCGTACATACTTACGATTGTATCCCATCGCATTCATTTATTTGCTTAGATGAAGGAAGTTTGAAAGGGAAGATTGTGGCTGATATTGGTCCCTATCTTGGTCGCACAACGCCGCGCCCAAGTATGGTTGTCGCTAACAAAAAAGATGGGATTTATGATTATTGGAAGAGTATGGGTGATCTTATGTGGCAGGAAAGCAAGTTTTTTAATCTGTCCAGGGATGACTTGTTTGGCACTCAAACTAAAGCCTTGATGTTCACCAGTGGAGCGAATACAGAGTATTACGAAAAAACTACTGATAGTTGGGAGAAGGCATCCATTTGCAAAATGAATAAAAACTGGAGAAGCATCAAAGGGAGTCAATGGGTATGGGTTGCTGAGTCTGCGACATTAGAGGAAATTAAAACAGGCACTAAAAAAAGGTTCCGTTTGAAAATCAGCTTACCTTCTGATAGTGGTGACGAACATATCGTCCGAGCTGATCTTTTTTTACGATCCAGCGATGAATGCCGACTTAATATTAACGACGTCAGCATGAATCAAGCTTATGGGGGAGCATCCTACCCTGACCCCTTCATTGTCGATATAGGCGGGTACCTCAAAAGTGGAGAAAATGAAATCTACTTTGAACTCATAAGTTTTGCCAGTCCCGACGCTGAAGAAGTCCAAGACAGTCTTGCTGGTCTTATCTATCGCTTGCATTTAGAGTATAGGGAGTATTCTGTTTAACCATCCGGTTTCATTTCTTAAATGATGGAGAAACCCCTTTCACTTTCGATTCGTTGTTGAACGTTCTCAATTTTTCAAAATCGTAATAGGGGGGGTAGTTTTTTTCTGTCAATTAGCGCAGTAGATTTTGGCTTTGATTATTAATCCACAAAACAGGTTTTCTCTTTTTTTACAATTATTTACCTGCCTTGCTTCTGTTGAGTCAAGGTTGTTATTGACAGGGTAAGGGGGGCTGATATAATCGCCGCTTTAACGATTTCTCCAGCGTTTTCGCAGGGTTTAAGATAAGTAATAATACATAATCATTTCGGGCCGATATGGTTATCCAAGGAGTGGGTTTGCCTTGGCATTCGGTGAATCTGTTATGCAGGAATATTTTTTCATTTCGCTGGTTGCAGTTTTTGCTTTGGTGCTTGTAGGAGCCTTGCTAGCCCTATCCACGATCCTCGGTCCTAGAAATCCCTCTGCACAAAAACTAATTCCGTATGAGTGCGGGATGGTTCCCAAGGAAGAAGCTAAAGGGCGCTATCCTGTCCGCTTTGCTACGGTGGCGATGTTATTCATAATTTTTGATATTGAGGTGGTATTTATGTACCCGTGGGCAGTGTCACTGGGTCAACTTAAGTTGTTCGGATTGATTGAAATGTTGGTATTTATTTTTATTCTCGGTATTGCTTACGTCTACATTTGGGGACGGGGAGGTTTAGAATGGGATTGATTGATCAGGCATACGACTTGGTAGAAACCGAGGTCAATAATGTTAAAGAAAATGTGAAGGATGTTTTAGATCAGGCAGATTATGATTTTTCAGGTGCGATCTATGACAGTATTCTGACAACGAAAGTGGGTAAGGTGATTGGGTGGGCTCAGAAAAATGCCTTATGGCCAGCGACATTTGGTCTTGCTTGTTGTGCTATTGAGATGATGGCAATGGCTAATTCCAGGTGGGATGCGGCTCGTTTTGGAGCTGAAGTATTTCGCGCATCTCCTAGGCAGGCCGATTTAATGATCGTTTCGGGTCGAGTTTCGCAGAAAATGGCACCTGTCTTAAAAATAATTTTTGACCAAATGCCTGAACCTAAATGGGTTATTTCTATGGGAGCTTGTGCATCTTGTGGTGGAATCTTCAATAACTATGCAATTGTGCAAGGTGTTGACCGGGTAGTGCCAGTCGATGTTTATGTTCCAGGTTGCCCGCCAGGGCCGGAAGCTTTGCTCTATGGCATCATAAAGCTTCAAGAAAAAATAATGAATGAAGCGGGAACGAAACAGGCCGCCAAGAGAGTGGCATGACCAGCGAGGAGATTGTCAAAAAGGTTAAAACCGATCAAGGGGAAGCCATCCATTCCTCCGAGGTGAATTTAGGTGATTCGGTTCTCTTTGTTGGGCCTGAGAGAATTCATGACATCGCGGAATACCTCAAGAACGATCCTGATTTGAACTTTGACTACCTTTCTAACATCACCGGAGTGGATTACCTCAATGAAGAGCGGGAACCTCGCTTCGAGGTGGTTTACGAACTCCATTCTATCGAAAAGAATCATTCCATACGCATTAGAGTCGGGCTAGACGAAGAAGATCCAACTATTCCGACGGTGTCGGACTTGTGGAAGGGGGCTCATTACCCCGAGCGTGAGCTATTTGACATGTTCGGATTTAATGTTGAAGGGCACTCTAATCTTAGCAGGTTGATCATGCCTGAAGAATGGGAGGGAAACCCTTTGCGCAAGGATTACCCGCTGACAATAGAAGATGTCACATTTTCCCATAACCGGGAATTTAAACAGGATTTAGTGAAGTCTAAGCCACCAACCAGATAATTAGGGTGTAACGATGACTGTTACCGAACAAGGCCTGCTAGAACGCGAAAAAGATTCGATGACCCTCAATATGGGTCCACAGCACCCGAGTACGCATGGTGTCTTTCGTGTCGTCCTAGAAATGGACGGGGAGTTGGTGGACTCTGCAGAACCCCATATCGGTTTTTTACATACGGGAATCGAAAAAACCTCTGAGGCGAAACGCTACGTCCATGTTATTCCCATGACTGATAGGCTTGACTACCTGAGTCCGCCGGGAAATAATCTGGCCTTTTGCTTGACGGTAGAAAAACTTTTGCAAACGGATGTCCCTGAGCGCGCTAAGTTTTTGCGCGTAATTATGTGCGAACTCGCACGAATGGCTAGTCATCTTGTATGGCTTGCGACTCACGCGCTAGATATAGGCGCGATGACAGTATTCCTATACTGTTGGCGTGAGCGAGAAATGATCCTTGATCTTAACGAGGAGATCTCGGGCGTACGAATGATGACAAGTTACATTCGTTTGGGCGGAGTCGCCAAAGATTCGACTCCGGGATGGTTACAAAGTGTGCATAACTTTATTGAATATTTTCCAGCAAAGATTGACGAGTACGAACGCCTGCTGACTCACAACCCAATCTGGCTAGACCGTACCCAGAATATTGGGGTGATGAGTCGCGAGGAAGCGATTAACTGGAGCATGAGTGGTCCCGTTCTTCGGGCATCGGGTGTCAATTGGGATTTGCGTAAGCAGAGACCGTACTCTGGATACGAGAATTTTGAATTTGAAGTGCCAACGGGAAAAAATGGAGATATTTACGATCGATATCTAGTGCGCGTTGCTGAGTTGAGACAAAGCCATGAGATTGTCAAGCAGGCTTTGAAAAAACTACCTACAGGTCCTTATAAGGTAGACGACAACAAAATATCCTTGCCGAATCGGAAAACGCTCAAGTCAAGCATGGAGGCTTTGATTCATCACTTTAAACTGGTATCAGAGGGCGTCTCAGTACCAAAGGGTGAGACGTATGTTCCAGTAGAAGGACCGCGTGGAGAAGTCGGGTTTTACATCGTTAGTGATGGCAGTAATGTTCCTAGTCGAGTAAAGCTACGGGCTCCATCATTCATGGCGATTCCAGGAATGTGTAAAATGATGGAGGGATGTTTTATTGCTGATGTCGTGGGCATTATAGGAAGTATAGATATTGTAATGGGAGAGGTTGACCGCTGATGTTCACGTTTACTCAGGAAGACGAAAATAAAATTGAAAAGATTGTTGAAAAATATCCGGTAAAGCTGTCCGCATTATTACCTCTTTTAACCTTGGTTCAGCGGCGTGAAGGCTATATTAGTCCCGAAGCAATGCAGGCGATCGGTAAAAAGCTTGATGTGTCTCCAGGCTATGTTCAGTCCGTAATGTCTTTCTACACAATGTACCATACTGAGCCAACGGGAAAATATATCATCCTTTTCTGCCACAACATCAGTTGTCAACTAAATGGTGCTGACGATTTATTTGCTTATACAGGTCAAAAACTCGGTGTCATTGGAGGAGGAACTACGAAAGATAGTAAGTTTACGCTTCATAAGGAAGAATGTCTTGCCGCCTGTTGCGGTGCTCCGATGATGCGAGTCAACGATACGTTTCACGAAAACTTAACAAAAGAAAAGATTGACCAAATTCTTGATTCTTTACCATAAATGGAAAATTTATGACCCAGATCTTATTTAAAAACATTGATATGAAGGGACTCACTTCTATTGATGTTTACGAAAAACAAGGTGGTTATCAATCTTTGAAAAAAGCCTTCGCTAAAAAACCCGAGGAAATTGTGGAGATGGTCAAAGCTTCGGGATTACGTGGTCGAGGCGGTGCTGGATTTCCCGCTGGGTTAAAATGGAGTTTTCTGGCAAAGGATGTTTTCCCTCGTTATCTCGCTTGTAACGCCGATGAAAGTGAACCCGGTACTTGTAAGGATCGCGAGCTTCTTGAAAAAACTCCCCATCTTCTCATTGAGGGGATCATAGTAACCTGTTTTGCCTGCCGAATAGAAACTGGCTATATTTATTACCGTGGAGAATTTCAACATGCCTCAGACCTTATGGACAAGGCGATTGAAGAGGCACACAAGAAAGGATACTTGGGTAAAAATATTATGGGTTCGGGGTTAGATCTAGATCTTTACACTCACCTCGGTGCCGGAGCTTATATTTGTGGGGAAGAATCGGCTTTACTCAATTCTCTTGAAGGGCGGCGTGGCGAGCCACGACTAAAACCACCATTCCCAGCAGTAGAAGGTTTGTATGGGAAACCTACTGTTATCAATAATGTGGAAACCTTGTGCGTGGTTCCGTGGATCATCAATGAAGGTGCAGAGAAACACGCTGCTCTTGGCACAGAAAAGAGTAAAGGTACCAAATTGGTAAGTGTTTCTGGTCATGTAAAGAAACCTGGAAACTATGAAATTGTTCTGGGAACTCCAACCAGCGAGCTTATTTTTAATCTAGCTGGCGGTATTCGTGGAGATAATAAATTAAAAGCCTTCATTCCAGGTGGTTCTTCCGCGAATATTCTTACAGCAGATAAAGTGGATGTGCCCTATGACTATGAAGCAATAGCTGAAGCTGGCTCCATGCTTGGTTCCGGAGCTCTCATTGTAATGGATCATACTGTTAATATTGTTGAGGCTGCTCTTCGAATGACCTATTTTTACATGCATGAATCCTGTGGGAAATGTACTCCATGCCGTGAAGGAACCCGCTGGATGTATCAGATTCTTAGCGATATTCAAGATGGCAAGGGATCAAACAAACAGATCGAGAAGCTCGAAGATATTTGCGATAACATGAGCTTCAAATGTTTTTGCGCACTTGGAGATGCTGCGGTGGCTCCAGTAGCAAGTAGTATTATGCATTTTCGTTCCGACTACGATGAACTTCTTAAGAAAATGGAAGGTGACACCGTTACCGCGTGAGGTAAATTATGTCTGAAGAAAACAATATTAATATAACGATTAACGACCAGCCATTAAGTGTTCCTAAGGGCACTCTAGTGGTTGAAGCTGCAAAACAGATTGGGATAGAGATTCCGGTATTTTGTTATCACGAAAAGCTGGGTCCATTTGGCTGCTGTCGTATGTGTCTTGTCGAAATAGAGAAAATGCCTAAACTCACCACGGCCTGCACTCAGACCGTGATGCCAGATATGGTGGTGAAAACAGAAAGCCCAAAGGTTGTAAAAGCACAACAGGGTGTTTTGGAGTTTACTTTACTTAATCACCCCCTGGATTGTCCGGTTTGTGATAAAGGCGGAGAGTGTCCTCTGCAAAATAATACTTTTAAATATGGTCCTGGTGATACGCGTATGGAATTTGAACGTGCTAATCGTGATAAGGCAACGCCGCTCAGCCCAGTTATTACTATTGACCGAGAGCGTTGTATCGCTTGTCAACGGTGTACAAGATACAGCGATATTATTGAACAAGAGAGTGCATTAGTCATGCTTAATCGTGGTTTTAATAACGAAGTAGGCACTTTTAATAACGAACCTTATGCTACGAAGTATTCTGGTAATGTCATTGATATCTGTCCAGTAGGGGCGTTGACTAACACACAATTTCGTTTTAAGGCCCGTACCTGGGATTTGGATAATGCTGCAACACTATGTGCTCACTGTGGGTGCAATTGTAATATGACTCTTGGTTCACGTACGAATAAGTTTATGCGCATTGAAACCCGTCCTAATGACTTGGTCGATGACGGGTGGATTTGTGATAAGGCCCGCTTCGGGTATGGCTTTATTGAAAGTGATAATCGAATAGTTGAAGCAACGATCTTGGTTGATGGTGAACAAAAAGTAGCCAACACCCTCGAAACAGCAACGCAGACCGCTGAGTTTTTGAAAAAAATAGTTGATGAACATGGTCCTGAAAGTATTGGTTTTATCGGATCTCCTTTTGGTACCAATGAAGAACTGTATCTTTACCATAAGTTGTTTCGTTTCACTCTTGGAACTAATAACCTCGACCATAAAAACTATTTAGATACCCCAGGATTACCAGTTGATCATTACGATTTTTTGAATATTGAAACCGCAAACCTGGTTTTACTTATTGGGAGTGATCCAGCTGAAGAACTGCCGATTCTTGATCTTCGTATAAAAAAAGCTGTTACACGAAAGGGGGTTAAGCTTGCGATTTTGAATGACCAGGGAACTGAACTAGATAAGATTGCCGATTTATCATTAAAGTATGATGTGGGTTCGGATGGGATTGCCTTAGCGGCTTTAGCCAATAGCCTTTCTTCAGAGTTAGACATTCCTATGGTTCAAGGAAACTCTAATGACGAATCGCCAACAGGCATTGCTGTAGATCAGATGAAGAAAATGTCAGAACTTGTTCGTACAGCAATGAAAGTTTGTGTTGTTTACAATCCAGCTTCGTTTACAGGAAGTTCGATTTTTATGCTCAAACACTTACTTGGTGTAATAAACAAGATTCCAACTATGGAGTGTGGGGCGATACCAGCAGCACCTTTTACCAATTCAGTAGGAGCAATGGATATGGGAATTCTTCCGGATTACTATCCAGGAGGAATTTCTAGTTCTGACTCAGATAAGGTTCAGCAGATTTGGGGTGATAGTGCTTTCCTTGATACTAAGGGATTTTCAGCTCTTGAGATGATAGATAAAGCCGAGTCAGGAGAACTTAAAGCGCTTCTTATATACAGGAGTGATCCCCTCGTGGATTTCCCTGATGGTAAACGGGTTGAAGCAGCCCTTAAAAACCTGCCCCTGCTTGTGGTCCACGATATGATGAAAACTGAAACTTCCGCTCTGGCGGATATCGTCTTGCCCTCTAATGGGCCAGGTTATGATGAAGGGACAACAACAAACATAGGTGGACGTGTTCAGTATAGGAAGCGTGGACTGAATACTAATAATTCGCCTGACTGGAAAATAATTTCAAAAATGATTAATAGTCTGAGCGAAAAACCAATTGAGTACCTCACCTCCTTTAGTGTGACGGAAGAGCTTTCCCAAACGGTTCCTGGTTATAATGAAATTAGTAAAAAATCAATTAAGAAAGAAGGTAAAACTCGTGAAAAAATCGAGTATACAAACGGATCGATACCAGAGATACAAAAGATAGATTCTTCCGGGAAGGGATTGAAATTACGGGTTGCGACGCAATTATTTACTGAGGATAAGGTTCTTGATGCCTCTTCACCGCTTGCACACCACTTTTTGCCATCCACTTTATATTTGCATGAAAGTGATGCTTTGAAATTGGATCTTTCTAATGGGGATCAGGCAGTTCTTACAGCGAATGGGGTTGATGTGGGGGCCACCGTTGAGGTGTCGGATCGATGTAACCCCGGCGCAGTTGTTGTCCCAAGAGTATCAGACGATCAGGGATTATTAAGGTTAGCTCGTAGTGGTTTCGTGAGCTGGGTTGAAGTGAAGAGAGGGTAAAGCTAAGCAACGAAGTCACCCCTTGACTTTAAATAGCAAGGTTGAAAATAATTTTTCAACTACTAACGTTAACAGGTGTTTAAAAACTGATTATGATCGATGATGTTATAGACTTTTTTGAGCCTTATACTTATCTAATCATAGGTAGCGTTAAGGCCTTTGTGATTGCGGGTGCTTTGCTAGGAATTGTACCCGCCCTAGTTTGGCTTGAACGCCGTTTGATGGGTCGGTTTCAGGTGCGACTTGGTCCAAATCGAGTCGGGCCATTCGGTTTAGGGCAGCCTATTTCAGATTCAATTAAACTTTTGTTCAAGGAATCGATTATACAAAGCTCAGCTGATAAGTTTCTTTTTCATTTGGCTCCAGCTATTGTTGTGTTTACGGCGATTGTTACTTTTGCAGTGATTCCATTTGGTGAACCAGTAAAGGTTTTTGGTCAGGAAATTGGGTTGTGGGTGGCAAACGTTAATATTGGATTGTTATTTGTGTTTGCAATCTCTGGGATGGGTGTCTATGGGATGGTTCTTGCTGGGCTTTCTTCCAATAATAAATACTCTCTGATGGGGGGATTGCGATCCTCGGCCCAAATGATTAGTTATGAACTCACATTGGGTTTAGCCGCTTTGAGTATTGTTGTTCTAACGGGATCACTGAGTTTGATTGATATGGTTAATAGCCAAGATTCTTATCCAAATATTTTGATTCAACCTTTGGCCTTTTTATTGTTTTTTATTGCAGGGATTGCTGAAACCAACCGAGCGCCATTTGACCTGCCAGAAGCAGAGCAGGAACTTGTTGCAGGTTTTCATACTGAATATACCGGTATGAAGTTTGCGATGTTTTTTATGGGCGAGTACATCAATATGGTGACTATGAGCGCACTAGTTACTCTTTTATTTTTGGGTGGATGGAATTCTTATGGAGTTCCAGCTTGGCCCATTGTAGCGTTTTCAGGGAAGGTGCTTTTTCTTCTTTGTGTTTTTATTTGGTTGCGATCAACATACCCACGTATACGTTATGATCGATTAATGACTTTTGGTTGGAAAGTTCTCGTCCCAATTTCTTTATTAAACCTTCTAGTTACAAGTGTGTTAGTGGTTTTGTGATAAAGGTGACAGATATGATTGTAAAAACTTTTGATGGCGTTAAAAATTTATTGATAGGACTTGGAGTAACATTCAAGAACCTGTTTTCCAAACCGGTTACATTTTCTTATCCGGAAGTAAAGAGGATTATGCCAGAACGTTTTCGTGGTCGCCATTTCTTAAACCGTGATGAAAATGGTTTAGAAAAGTGTATTGGTTGCAGTCTTTGTTCGATCAACTGTCCGGTGGATTGTATCCATGTTGTTTCGGCTGAAAATGATCCGGATCACCCCGTTTCTCTGGGTGAGCGCTATGCAGAGATTTATGAAATCAACCTACTTAGATGTATTTATTGTGGATATTGCGAGGAGGCGTGTCCAGTGGATGCCGTTGTGTTGCGTGAGCATTATGAACTGGCCGATTATGATCGGGATACATACATCGCTACTAAGAGCGACTTGCTGGTTTACCCAGAACCGAATGAATTTAAAGTAAATATCCTGGGTAACACAACACGCGTTTGACAGAACTGTGATTTTTGGAAACGTTTAGCCTTAGGGTATTTCTTAGCTTTTTGAAGCACTGAATATTTAAATTACTTAAATCAAGGGGGGGCTTTGTTCGAATTCGATTTATTCGAGCTAACTAGGGCAACTGTCACAACGCTGGTTGGATTGACCGCGGTACTTGCGAGCCTTGGCGTGATTCTTTGTTCGTCTCCGATTTACTGCGCTTTGTATTTAATCGGTCATATGATTTGTCTCGCTCTATTATTTCTCCTCTATAACGCAGAGTTTATTGCGGCAGTTCAAATAATTGTATATGCCGGAGCGGTAATGATTTTATTTCTATTCATCATAGCTCTTCTTGGTGGAAAAAAGGAAATACAAGAACCATCAACCGAACGTTCCCTGGCGATTGCTTTTGTGGCGACCATGCTTGGTGAATTATTTTTATCTGCGACGGTAGGGCCTACCAGACCTATTGAGGGGACATTTGATGTTCAGACAGTTGCTGAGGTTGGGGGTAGTGCCAAGGCAATCGGGCTAGAATTGTTTTCACGTCATGTGGTTGCATTTGAACTTGCATCCGTCTTACTCCTGGTTGCGGCAGTCGGAATTATTTGTCTTTCAAAATTTTCCTATGTCCCTGTTCGCAGGAGAATGAAATAACGATGGGACATCAATTTGTTCTCCTCATAAGTGCTAGCATATTTTGCGTGGGGGCGACTGGCTTTCTTATCCGCAAAAATCCCTTGATCATGTTTATGTCTGTGGAACTAATGCTCAACTCTGTAAATTTTCTCCTAATAGGGTATTCAAGTTTTCAAAAATCTATGGATGGGCAAATTTTTGCATTGATGGTCATGACGGTGGCTGCGGCTGAGGTAGTAGTTGGACTTGCCATCATTCTTACGATTTTTAGAACCCGGCATGATATGGATGTAGATCACATCAATACTTTAAAAGGATAAGGCACTTGTTTTCTTATTGCTGGTTTATATTAATTTTTCCTCTGGTAGGCTTCGTTCTTCTAAGTTGGTTTGGGAATGGTATGTCACGCAAAACCGCAGGCCTACTTGGTTGTGGTTCGGTTGGGGTTTCTTTTCTGATTACCTTGGGTGTGCTAGTTGGATTTTTATTGGGTGGAGAAAATGAAAAGGGAGGAACCTCCACTCTATACAACTGGGTGACTGCCGGTTCCTTTTCCCTCAATATGTCTATCCTAGTTGATCCGTTGTCAGTTTTCATGCTCCTCATCATTACAGGTGTTGGGTTTGTCATTCATGTTTATTCAATTGGCTATATGGAAAAAGACCCTGAGTTCAGTCGTTTTTTTTCTTATATGAATTTCTTTATTTTTTCAATGTGGCTCAGGTATTATTCTTGGAAATACTTACCATCTATACTTACGACCGGGGCACTCAGTTATCAAATCTCTTGGTGGGCTCCACCGATTTATGAACTGGGATAAACCTATCCTTACCGATAGTGGAGGGTTTCAAGTTTTCAGTCTCAACACGCTCGCCAAGGTTACCGAGGAAGGCGTAACCTTCAAATCCCACATCGACGGATCAACTCATTTTTTTTCTCCTGAACTTTCTATGGAGATCCAGGAAGCGCTCGGGTCAGATATTGCCATGACTCTCGATGAACCGACCCCCTACCCTTCTGATTACACCACCACAGAAAAATCTTTAAAATTATCCTCGCGTTGGGCTGTACGCTGCAAAACGGCACACCAGTTAGAAAATCAATCTCTTTTCGGAATTGTTCAAGGAGGAATGTATAAAGATCTTCGGACCCAAAGCATTAAAGAAATCACCGAAATTGATTTCTCCGGTTACGCTATTGGAGGTTTGAGCGTAGGAGAAGAGAAAAATATCATGTACGACATTGCTGCTCACACAGCAGAATATTTACCTAAGAACAAACCTCGATATCTTATGGGGGTAGGCACACCTGAAGACCTAAGGCACTGCAGCGGTATGGGAGTCGACATGTTTGACTGCGTAATGCCGAGTAGAAATGCAAGAAACGGCTCCCTTTTTACTAGCCAGGGGAAAATCAATATCCGCAATCTTCAATACAAAACAGACGACAGCCCACTAGACCCGGAATGCGATTGCTACACCTGTGAAAATTATTCACGCGCCTACTTGAGACATTTATTCATCGCTGATGAAATTTTTGTAATGAGACTCAACACCCTTCACAATATTAATTTTTACCAAAAACGAATGCAGGCTATCCGCAAAGCCATATTGGAAGACAAACCGTTTTAATAAAAAATCAAACCTCTTCTTCCATAATTCCACGGATCTTAAATTCATTAATTAAATAACCCGATCGCTTTGGAATTGACGACTCAATAACAGCCTTTAAAATTTGTATTTTCTCAGGGTTAAGAATCTCTAACATGCAATTAAATATTTTCTCTGGAAAATAAAGCGTAAGGTTAAGTTTAGCTTCTTGATATACAAACTTATATCCTGAGCGCATTGGATTATTTTTGATAGGAACATACTCAACATGCCCCTCTCGCATAAATGCCGCCATCGCATCCCACTCTGGTCCAACCTTTAATAGGTTTTGCCTTATATTAGAGAGAAGAATACTTTGCTCTGGTAGTTCGTAAGTATAGCTAGGCATCTATTTAATTATCTTTGGTATTGAGTAACATTAACTAATTCGCATAGCCCGAATTGCCAAAAATAATGGTACTTCTTTTCGAGCTCGATTTTCTCCGCGCGAACGCTTACCGGGTGCACTCTCTTTATTCGACATCCATTCTTCCAGAGAGTCTACACAAAGACCTGCTTTAAGTAATGCTGAAAAATAATTTTGCAACGGTCGATGATAGGTCATAGTAAAATTAACCTTATCAATAAATGGAGGAGTCAGTATAGGAATTTTCATTTCATTGGCATAACGATCTACTCGCCTGTATTCTATCTTTTTCTCATCGTCCCAACCCCAATGCGTTTGGCGAGGAATCCGAAAACAAGGGTGGGTTAAGACCATTACAAATTTCCCTTTTGGTTTGAGCCATCTTGCTACATTTTGAAATACAGGTTCTACTTTTTCCATATTTTGCACTGCAAGAAGACAAGCAATACCATCAAATTCTTGCCCATCAAGAAGTTTTCCATCACCCGCATTGCCTAAATGATATGTAATCGGTTTTACAGAATGAGAACGAGCCATTCGTAAAAGTTCTTCCGATGAATCTAGTCCTTCTGGCTTAATTTTTTTTTCCAAGAGAAAGCGAGAGAAGACCCCTTGTCCACATGCCAAATCAAGAACACGTCTCCCAGCCTTTAACTCAAGTAATTTTAAAACACCTGGCATCACTATGGTCTGATGGTAATCAGAACCACTCATACCAACTAGAGAGTCATACCAACGTGAAGCCTGATCCCATAAAGTTTGCTTCCTTTGACTAGATGTCCTTGAGTTTTTTATGGGCTTTCGTGTGTTTCGGCGAGGAATTATTTTTATTTTCAAAACCGCCCTCTATAAACATCATAAATAAATGTATTCATTAAAACACCTATCTCGCTAGAATCTCTTTTAAATATTCACGGGGATCTGATTTTTAATAGAGACCGTATTTGCCGTTACGCTGCAATTATACGCGTATAACTCTACGCGAGCCAGATGAGCTTTATGCAACCATTCACCAAATAGCGGATCTATTTGATCGTTTGAGATAATGGACCGGGCGTCTGATCTTTGCGAAATAAATAGAACTGCTGCTCGATAACCTTTCCTTCTTAGAGCTATAAGTTCTTTGAGGTGTTTGACACCTCGTTGAGTTGGGGCATCGGGAAACTTCCCCACACCTCCTTCTACCAAACTTACCGACTTTACTTCCACAAAAGCTTTGACATCTAAAAACTCTAATTGAAAATCAAATCGACTTTCTCCACACTTAACCTCTCTATTAAAACTTTCAAAACCATTCAAACAACTTAGGCTTCCTTTAGCCAATTCATTCTCTACAACCTTGTTCGCAAATGCCGGGTATACTGAAACCCATATATCTCCATGATGAACTAAAACCAGACTGTAATCAGTTTTTCGTTTTGGGCCAGGATTGTAAGTGAGCCGAACCCTACGACCAGGAATCATGAGGCCAGGAAGCCTGCCTGGATCAGGAACATGAGCTTTAATTTCTTGCCCATCTACCTCCACGCGCGCTAAATATCGATTTGGCCGTTCTAAAAAAATACCATCAACGACTCGATCGCCAAGTTTCATGCTGTATTAAAAAACAGAAGTGTTACGGAAAGTTTAATATTATCTAGTGGTGACCGCCCTTATCTTCACCCGCATGGAGATTAATAGTTTTTTCTAGTGTCAAAATAGACTCAACCGATGGGCTAACTCTATCAATAAAAGGCTTAGGGTAAAGTCCAATTAAAACCACTAGAACGCATGCTGGTAGGAGAAGACCAAACTCTCTAAAATTTATATCAGTAAGACCCTCGGGGATATGATCATTTTTTTCCTGCATCGCACCTTGGAACATATAAAGCATATAAATGGCAGCGAAAACTATCGATAGCCCACCCATCAACACATAAATAGCGGAAAGGTCTGCTAGTACCAGAGACGTCCAAACCCCCATGAGAATCAAAAACTCACCAACAAATCCATTCAACCCCGGAAGCCCAAGCGCGGCAAGTGTTACAAGCATGAACATACCATATAATAATGGCATCGCCTTACCCAGTCCGCGAAAATCGTTCAAGTTCCGAGTTCCCATCTTCTTCTCAAGAATACCTACAATAATGAAGAGTGCCGAAGCAATGATTCCATGATTGACCATCTGCAAGACACTTCCTTCTATTCCCTCTCCATTGAGGGCAAAAATACCTAAGGCAATAAACCCAAGGTGACTAATACTAGAATAAGCTACAAGAGCTTTTAGGTCACGTTGCGCGATTGCAATCCACGCACCATAGACGATTCCTGTTGCGGCTCCAAATGCAATGACCAAACCAAATTTATCGACAGCATCGGGGAAAAGAGGAAGACAAAACCTAATGATACCATAGGCTCCCGCCTTGGACATGGCTCCGGTTAAAATTAAAAGTACTGGAATTGGGCTTGATATATAAGCATGTGGCAACCAGCTGTGTAATGGGAATATAGGAATTTTGATAGCAAATGCAGACAAAAAGAACAAAAATAACCAAACCTGATCAGCAGGATCAATTTTCATATGAACGAGAGTCTGAATATCAAAACTAAACTCGTGAGTCACTTCAAAATGAATAAGACTCAACCAGATTATTGCAAGTAGCATCAATAAGCTTCCAACAAGCGTATACAACACAAACTTTGTCGTAGCATAAACTCGGCGACCCTCTCCCCATATTCCGATTAAAAAATAAGCAGGAACAAGCATTAACTCCCAAAACACATAAAATAAAATTAAATCTAAGGCTACAAAAACACCAAGAGTTCCCGCCTCAAGGGCTAATAGAAGCGCCATAAAATTACGAAAACCCACCTGTCTATCCAGTGAAAAACAAACAGCAATCAAAGAAATAAATGCCGTCAAAACAACCAACCACAGACTAATCCCATCCACACCTACCTGATAGTTGATATGGAACATAGGAACCCAGGCAAGAGTTTCGGCAAACTGCATACCCTGCAAAGAGGAGTCAAACCTTGAAACCAAGACAAGCGATACCAGAAAAGTAAACCCAGCCGCTCCGACAGAAATATTATGGGCAGTTTCAGCGTCGTCCTTGTTCACAAACAGGAGAGCCAGCGCTGCTATCAGTGGAGTAAAAACAATGAGTGTCAACATACTATTTACACTTGTACCGAGTTATAGAAATACAACGAACATAAGAATAGTCACGACTCCAACAATCATGTTGAAGGCATATAATCGAACGCTACCTGACTGCCAAAAGCTTATCAGTCGACTTACTTCTCTAGCCTGAAAACCTACTTGATCGACCGCAAAATCAATACCGAGCTTTTCAACTCTTTTTTCAAGAAATGCGCCGGTCGCACGAGTTGGTTTAACAATCAAAAAATCGTAAATTTCATCAACATAATACTTGTTAAACAAAAGATCATAAAGTGGGGCTAGTATCTGCTTGGCGAACTCCAGCCTATCTTTCCCCGTTACAAAAAAAACAACGGCCCCAACGATACCTATCAGGCCAGCTGACAATCCAATAGTTTCAAGCAACACATCGTCAGGGTGGGGCATATGAGTCCCAAAATAAGTCGCAAGAAAGTCATCAATCATTCCTCCACCAAACCCAGCGGTCAGCGATAAGAAGGCCAAAAGACCCAGAGGAGCAATCATTATCAGAGGGCTTTCATGTGCATTCGCATCAGTGCATGGCTGACCACTAAAGACATAAAAATAAACTCTAAAAATATAAAAACCGGTCATAATTGCACCCAGTATTGCCATGGCCCAGAAAATAATATTCCCCATGTCTGCATGGTACGAATTAATAAGAATAGCCTCTTTACTGAAAAACCCACTGGTCAGAGGAAACCCCGCCAGTGCCAACGAACCTATTAAAAAAGTTATATGAGTAATAGGCATTGAGTGGCGAAGCCCTCCCATCTTCCGAATATCCTGTTCGTCATTCAATCCATGAATAACACTGCCAGCACTCAAAAAAAGTAATGCCTTGAAAAAAGCGTGGGTCATTAAATGAAACATCGCGATGCTGTACATCCCTACACCCACTGCCAGAAACATGAATCCTAACTGACTCATGGTTGAATAGGCAATAACCCGCTTAATGTCATACTGAACCATAGCCATAGATCCTGCGAAGATTGCCGTAACTACTCCCACTGTAGCAATCAAGTACATAGTAAAAGGAGCAAGTTCATAAAGCACATGACAACGTGCTATCAAGTAGACTCCCGCGGTGACCATGGTAGCCGCATGGATTAATGCACTAACAGGAGTGGGGCCTTCCATCGCATCAGCAAGCCAGGTATGGAGTGGAATCTGTGCTGACTTTGCGAACGCCCCCACCAGGAGGAACATGGTGATTAATAAAATCGTGTCATCATTAGGACGGAATGTTGACTTGGCAGCGGCGAACACCTCAAGAAAACTTAACGTACCCAGGTGATCAAAAATAATAAATGCAGCGATGACCATTCCGACATCGCCAATCACATTCATTACGAATGCTTTGCGGGCGGCAAGAACCGCACTGGTCTTTTCTTTCCAAAATCCAATCAATAAGTAGGATGCCAGTCCGACCAGCGCCCAACCTACGATAAGGAAAAAGAAATCCGCAGCTAACACTAAAAGCG
>AQTY01000017.1 GCA_000372225.1 Candidatus Nitromaritima sp. SCGC AAA288-L16
CAATCGCCTGCTCATGAAGGCCTTTATCCCTAAGTTTGTCCCCAACGTTTCGTAAATATTGATAGCTGTCCAATTTTTTTTCTGATGAGTTTACCGAAAAAACAATTTTTATAAACAGAGTTCCCATTGCAACCAACGTTATTAGCGTTAAAATTATGATGGGTATCTTGATTTTGTAGCTTAATCCATTTTTTGTGGAATTATCTTCCATTTTTAATGCCTTTTTTCACGTATTTTGAAATATCTTATAATGGGTTCCACTAATGAGCCATCAGTATCAATTTCTATTGTATCAACACCTATTGAGCGAAATAGTTTTTTAAACTTACCCCGTTTTTCCCGCTCATATGAGGTGAGAAGCTTGGCCATCTCCCTGTTATCTGTGTCGATCAACAGAGTTTCGCCCGACTCACTATCTCGAAGATTAATTAGTCCTATCTTTGGGAGATCTTTTTCTCTTGGGTCGGATATGGATATTGCGACTAGGTCGTGTTTTTGTCTAGCAAGCTTTACATTAGTTTCATAGTTCGTTGCTTGAAAATCTGAGATAAGAAAGGCAATGCATTTTCGTTTTTGAATTTTTAATAGGTATTCAAGTGGAATGTTGAGGTCTGTAAGCCTTCCTTCCGGTTGGTAGTTCAAAATGGTGCGAATGATGTTCCAGACGTGTGCTTTCCCTTTTTTGGGTGGTATGTAGTGTTCTATTTTATTAGAAAATACAATGAGACCGATTTTGTCATTATTGCGTATTGCAGCGAATGCCAATATAGAGGCCACCTCTGCTGAGATTTCGTTTTTAAATTTTCCGGTGGAACCAAACTCGCCAGATGAACTAACATCGACCATCAGCATAACATTGAGTTCTCGTTCCTCTATATATTCTTTTATGAAAGGTTGGTCCATGCGGGCCGTGACATTCCAGTCTATGAGCCTTACGTCATCCCCCGGTGCATATTCGCGTACAGAATTAAACTCCATTCCGCGGCCCTTGAATGCCGAAACATATTCTCCTGCCATTAACTCTGTCACCAGATGGCCAGTTTTAATTTGTATGGCTCTGATTTTTTGCAAGAGTTCGACGGAGATGTCCTCCTCTTGAACAGGGAGAGGAGTTACTTTGAACCCTTCAATGACTTTTGACAAAAAACTCATAGTGCCTTTTTACAAGATGAACAAATTAGTAACTCTAGGATTTGTTAGGTTGATCAAGATTCGAAGAAAATTGAAGCCTATCCAAATAAATACTCAAGGGACTTCTACGGTATCAAATATTTGCTGAAGCACATCGTCGGTACATATGTTCTCAGCTTCTGCTTCGTAAGTGAGAATAACCCGATGCCTTAACACGTCAAATCCGATCGATTTAATGTCTTGGGGAACTACAAATCCTCTGCCTTGCATAAATGCATAGGTCCTGGATAGGCGATGCAGGAAAATAGAAGCGCGAGGAGATGCTCCATATTGAATTAGATTGGCAAGTTTCGGTAAATTTTGTGTTTCCGGGTTTCGAGTTGCTGCTACCAAGTTAAGTATATAATCTTCCAGGTTACTATCTATATAAATAGAATTGATTGTCTCTTGAGCTTTGAGTAAAACTTCTGGTTGTATTATTTTTTGAACTTGCGCATGTCCATTGCTGGAAGTCATTCGCTTCATGATTGTTCTTTCTTCTTCCTTGCTGGGGTAATCAATTTTCAGTTTCAGCATAAACCTGTCAACTTGTGCTTCTGGGAGCGGATAAGTACCTTCCTGTTCAATGGGATTTTGGGTTGCGATGACCATAAAAGGATAAGATAGAGGGAATGTTTCTCCACCAATAGTAATTTGTCTCTCCTGCATTGCTTCTAGTAATGCACTTTGTACCTTCGCAGGTGCTCTATTTATTTCATCTGCCAATATGATATTAGCAAAAAGAGGCCCTTTTTTTATTGTGAACTCACCTGTTTTTGGTTGAAAGATTTGAGTCCCAAGTAGGTCGGCAGGTAAAAGGTCTGGCGTGAACTGAATTCGTTTAAACTGAGCTTGAATAGTTTGAGCTAGAGTGTTTACAGAAGTTGTTTTGGCTAAACCAGGAACACCTTCTAATAAAATATGCTCACCGGTTATTAGCGACAATACCAATCTCTCCGTAAGGTAGTCTTGTCCAACTATTATTTTTTTTATTTCGTTGTTGAGAAGAGGAATAAACTCTCCAGCTTTTCGGACTCGTTGTGTGATTTCTTCTATCGACTGTGGCATTTTGATGAGTTTAAATATTGAGTTAAAAGATGTTTAGCAAGTTATATTGATTATGACGAGCTTTAATATAAGCGATTATATCAACTAAATAAATATTAAAAAAATTTAATTTAATTTTGGATTTTAAACAAATGAGAGGTTTAACCCACAGCAAAAGAAATTTAGACTTTACAAACTACGTCAGATCAATAGAATGTCCAACTTATTCTGGAGTTCTAGAAGTATGGTGCTTAAACAATATTAAAGGTACGAAATGTCTGAAAAAACACAAGAAGGACTGGACAATTTAATAATTGAGGGACTCAACGCTGAAAAAGGTGAACTCGATCTTCGAGAACGGGAACTTGATGACGACGATATAAAACTAATTGTAAATTCAGAAAAAATTAAAGGTGTTACTGCATTATTTTTAGAATATAACGAAATTGGTGATGAAGGTTTGCAGTCTATTCTGGATTCTGAAAAATTTAAACATTTAACCGCTTTGAATCTGTTTAAGAATCAGGTTTCAGATGACGGGGTGAAGGAGATGGCTAAGTCAAAAACGCTACTCAATCTTTCAGAGCTTGTTATGAGTGATAATAAAGTTGGAGTAGAAGGTGCTAGGGCACTTTCAGAATCTAAAACTTTAGCTAATCTAGTTTCTTTATGGGTTGGTGATCAACTAGGTGATGAAGGTGTGAGATTGTTGGTTGGGTCGAAATATCTAACTCGACTTAATCTTCTAACTCTTTATCGAAATAATATTGGTGATTCAGGTGCGGTAGCGATCGCAGACTCTAAGAACCTGTCAAAATTGACTGAACTTAATTTAAACTGGAATTATATTGAAGCTGAGGGGATTGAAGCTATCGCTAACTCCAAGACTCTTACGCAGTTGGAAACACTGACGTTGACCTATAATCCTATTGGAGTCGAAGGTATTCAATTAATAGCAAACTCAGAGAATTTTAAGAATCTAAGACTTCTTGATCTTTATGAAACTTCATTAGGTAGTGAGGGTGGACGAGTTTTAGCAGAATCTAAAAATCTTTCTAACTTGCAAACTTTGATTCTAATTCATAATGATATTAACGAAGAGACTCAGGAGTTGATTAAAAATTCTAAAAATCTTCCCAATCTAACAAAGGTAGTATTTCTTCCTCCAAAGAAGGCCGAAGATTAAAACTTAAACTATCGGCATGATTTTTAATTTTTAACTTTCCTGGCTTAGGTAGATTTAGGTATCTAAGCTTAGTTTTTTACAATTACCAGGGGACCTCAAAGACTTTGAGGGGCCCCTTTTTATTTGCTTGTTTTTTATTATTCTTGCTTGATGTTAGAATTAGTTATTACTTATTATAATTAGTAATTCGAAGGTAGCTAAAACAGATGTTTATTGGAAGTCATCCTGATCTATTAGATTTATGGCCTTTTCGAGAGGACAGTATTTATGTGGTTGGGAAAGATGGTATTCCCCAGCATTATAACGGAACGGAATGGCTACCAGTCCTCACTGAGAATGCGAACCCACTCATGGGGATATGGGCATCAGATGAAAATAATATTTACGCTGTGGGTGTTGGCGGTGTGGTGCTTCACTATCAAGGTAAGAAATGGGATCAAATCGATACAGGTAGTTATGACTCCTTGAATGCTGCTTATGGCTATGATCGCAATAATGTTTTTATATACGGAGTAGGTGGTCGACTTTTGTTTTGGGGAGGAGATCAGTGGCATTACAGAGAACCAAACACCATTCACGATCTTTTTTGTATGTGGGGAACAGATATAAATAATATTCATGCGGTGGGTGGTGAAGGAACGTATCGTTTTCACGACGGAAAGCAATTCCAGCGGAAAGATGAATTGACTAGTGAGGAGGTTTCTCTATACGGGGTTTGGGGTTCCGCTATTGATGATGTTTACATTGTAGGTTCACATGGAACCATCCTTCACTTTGATGGCAGTGAGGAAGGTGAGTGGGTACCAATGGAATCAGGAACAGAAGAATATCTACTGAGTATATGGGGTGCATCGCCTAATGATATTTTTGCTGTGGGAGATAATGCAACTATTCTTCACTATAATGGGAAGTCTTGGAGCGCTATGGACTCAGGAACTGATAAGTATTTAACCAAAATACGTGGACTTCGTTCTGATTGTATATACGCGGTAGGTGATGATGGCCTAGTTATTCGCTTCGATGGGGAAAAATGGAATGATATGTCGTTGGGGGAAGGTGCTTAAATGTCAGATTTAACAGAAAATCATTTGCTTTCAATTTTTGGATTTGGTGCAGACAGTATTTTTGTAGGTGGAGCTGAGGGAACCATGCTCCACTATGATGGCGTGAAGTGGGAGTCAATGGATCTTAACGGGCGTTGGGCTATAAAAAATATATGGGGTGCTACTCCCGACAATCTGTTTGCGGTGGCGACAGACGGAAGAATTCTCCATTATGATGGTAAGGAATGGTCTGTAGAAGAAACAGAAAAATTACCACCTATGACCGGGGTTTTTGGTTTGTCGGAAACAGAAATATATGCGTGCGCACGTCTTGGTCGAATTCTTCGTTATGATGGCGCTGAATGGAAATTCTTAACCACAGGAACCGATGTTGATATTACTCGGTTGTGGGGATGTGCTGAAAGCGGAATGTATGCAGTTGGATTTGATGGGCTTATTTTGAAACAGGAAGACGATAAATGGAAACGCTTAACTATTAACTCAAATCATGAGTTTTATGGTTTTTGCGGTTTTGGTCCCGATGATATGTATATATGTGGATCTGATGGAATTATTTACAAATTTAACGGGAATGTGGTAACTGAGATGCCAACCCGAACGCAGGATTTTTTTCTTGATGTATGGGGGCCTTCCAAAGAAATGGTTTTTGCCGTCGGTGATCTTGGGATGATTATGTTTAATGATGGGGAACAGTGGACCCGTATTGAATCTGGTACAGAAGAATATCTAACAGCCATTTGGGGTAGTTCTGAGGAAGATATCTATGCCGTTGGTGATAATGGACTTATCCTTCACTGGGATGGTGAAAATTGGTTAGCCTGCGCTTAGCAGCAGGTCCCGCTTTATGGCCAAGTTTATACCAGTATAATTATTGACACTTCTTAATAGTGGATGTTACTGTCCATCATCTAAATTACTGAAAATAAACGTATTTTTAATTCTTTAAAAACCACCTAAGGGCGTAAATCATTTTCTTCATGTTATGTTAAAACCTACCCTCAAAGAATTCAAAGAAAAGTCAAAGCAGGGCAACTTAATTCCCGTGTACAAGGAGGTCTTGGCTGACCTTGATACACCTGTTTCTGCCTATATGAAAATGTGTGGCGGAGAGTACTCTTTTTTACTTGAAAGTGTTGAGGGCGGCGAGAAATGGGCCAGATACTGTTTTCTCGGGTTTGATCCTTCAATTATCATTAATATCAAGGGGAATGAGGTTGTTGTCGAAAAAAATGGTCAACCGAAATCAATTTTAATTACAAAGGGAAACCCACTTATTGGGCTTAAAGATATTCTGGCCCGTTACCAGCCTGTTGATGTGGAGGGCTTACCTCGGTTTTCTGGGGGTGCAGTCGGGTTTGTTAGTTACGATATGGTCCGTTCTTTTGAGGACTTGCCAGAGGAAACGGAGGATGACCTTGAAGTGCCCGATGCTCGTTTTGTCATTACTGATACTTTACTGATCTTCGATAATATCGCTCAAACAATAAAAATTGTTTCCAATGCTCATGTTGAGAACGAGAATATTGAAGAATTATACAATCAAGCAGTGCGAAATATTGATGCGATTGAAAAAAAGCTAAAAACGAGCCTTCCAGTTAACGTTAATAATGAAAGTTCACCGAAAATAGATAGTTTAAATCACATTGAATCTAACTTTGAAAAAGAACATTTCATCAATGCTGTGCAGAAAATTAAGAATTATATTCTTGAGGGAGATGCCATTCAGGTAGTTTTGTCCCAGAGGTTGAAATTTAATATCAGTAAAGATCCGTTTACAATTTACCGAGCGTTAAGATCTATCAATCCTTCTCCTTATATGTATTATTTAAAATTTGGTGACCTGAAAGTTGTTGGTTCTTCTCCAGAGATATTAGTTCGTTTGGAGGGCGAGAAGATTGAAGTTCGACCAATCGCGGGGACTCGCAAACGAGGTCAATCAGAAGAGGAGGACCAAGCCTTGGAAAATGATCTCCTTAATGATGAAAAGGAGTTAGCTGAACACATTATGTTGGTAGACCTAGGGCGTAATGACGTGGGTCGGGTGGCAGAACCCAATTCTGTTTCAGTTAACGAGAAGTTTACCATTGAGCGGTACTCGCACGTTATGCACATTGTTTCGAATGTACAGGGTGAACTTAAGAAAGGTTTAGATGGTTATGATGTTTTGGCTGCGACCTTCCCCGCGGGGACTCTATCAGGCGCTCCCAAGGTAAGAGCTATGGAAATTATTGAGGAGTTAGAGCCGACCAGAAGAGGCTTATATGGAGGTGCAGTAGGGTACATTAGCTTTAACGGTAACATGGATACTGCCATCGCCATTCGTACGCTTTTGATAAAAAATAATACAGCTTATTTAGGTGTTGGTGCTGGAATTGTCGCTGACTCTATACCGGAAAATGAATTTGAAGAAACCATGAATAAAGGTAAAGCCTTACTCAAGGCAATCGAACTAGCCGAGAAAGGACTTGTTTGATGATCTTGATGATCGATAACTACGATTCATTTACCTATAACCTGGTTCAGTACTTAGGAGAACTAGGTGCAGTGGTTGTCGTACACCGTAATGACAAAATAACTTTTAAAGATATAGAGCAATTAAATCCGGAAAAAATTGTTATTTCTCCCGGACCTTGTACTCCAGAAAAAGCAGGCATTTCTATAGAAACAGTACGCTATTTTGGTGGGAAAATTCCTCTCCTAGGTGTTTGTCTAGGACATCAATCGATTGCTAGTGCTTTCGGGGGCGAAATCATTAAGGCAAAAAAAATAATGCACGGAAAAACATCAATGGTTACTCACGATAATAAGCACCTCTTTAAAGGGTTACCTAACCCTTTTGAAGCTACTAGATACCATTCATTAGTATTAAATAAAAACACTGTTCCCGACCAGTTCGAGGTAACTGCGACGAGTGATGATGGCGAAATTATGGGAATAAGGCATAAAAACATGTTTATTGAGGGCGTGCAGTTTCATCCAGAATCAATATTAACTACTAGTGGTAAAGACCTGCTGCAAAATTTTTTAAATATGCCTCAGGATTAATTATATTCAGCCAATATTTTATGAAAATTCAGGAAGCCTTAAATAAAGTTTTAGATAAAATAGATTTAAAAGAAGAGGAAATGATTTCGGTAATGACTCAAATTATGGAGGGTCAGGCGAAAGATTCTCAGTTAGGATCTTTTCTTACTGCTCTACGTATTAAAGGGGAGAGTATTGAAGAGATTGCTGGCGCAGCAATTGTTATGCGAGATAAGGCAGAAAAGGTTAAGGTAGCGACAACAGCTCCTATTGTAGACACATGTGGTACTGGGGGTGATGGCGCGAATACTTTTAATATATCTACAGCGGCCGCTTTCGTAGTGTCTGGTTGTGGTCTTACTGTTGCAAAGCATGGTAATAAAGCTGTTTCCAGTCTTTCGGGTAGTGCTGATGTTTTGAAATATCTGGGTGTAAATATAGACGCAGATATAGGAACGGTTGAAAAATGCCTTGATGAAATAGGAATCGGTTTTCTCTTTGCACCTATGATGCATGGAGCTATGAAATATGCCGCAGGAGTGAGGAGGGAACTAGGGTTTCGAACAATTTTTAATTTATTGGGTCCTTTAACAAACCCGGCAGGAGCAAATGCCCAGGTAATTGGTATTTACGATTCCAGTCGATTGAAACAAATCGCGAGTGTATTAGAACTTCTTGGGACTCGCCACGCGTTTGTTGTTCACGGAAACGATGGTTTAGATGAAATTACCCTGACAGGCGAGACCAAGGTTTGCGAATTAACGAATGGTCAGATAAAAGAATACACGTTAGTACCAGACAGTTTTGGATTATCTGCCTGTAAGGCCGAAGACCTTGACGGCGGGACACCAAAGGAAAATGCGCAAATTATAAAAAATATTTTATCAGGAGAGGAAGGACCAAAGCGCGATATTGTCCTGATGAACGCTTCAGCAGCAATTTGTGCTGGAGAAATAGCAGAAGATTTAAAAGGTGCAATGCGTCTTGCCCGGGAGTCAATAGACACCGGTCGAGCTGAGAAAAAACTCAATGACCTTTGTCGTTTAAGCCATAAGTAAGTAGAGTGGGTTTGATAAAATTTAATTAAACTTTTGATTCTTGTAACTAAAATGCCAGACATGCTCGATAAAATTTTTTGTGATAAGAAGATCGAGCTAGATACTGTAAAGCGCAAGCTTGCTCTGCCAGATGTTAAAATGCGTATCGCAAATAATAATTATGAAATTCGTGATATTAGAATGCTCCTTGAGTCTACCACGAGATCATCTATTTTTGCCGAAATCAAACCTCGCACCCCATTTAAAGGTGAACTTTTAAAAAATTTTAATCCAGTAGATCTAGCAAAAACTTATGCTGATAATGGAGCTTCTGCTCTCTCGATTCTTACAGAATCAAGTTATTTTGGTGGCAGTCTTTCAACTTTAGAAAAGGCGAGGGTATGTGTAAATATTCCTCTCCTGCGGAAAGATTTCATTTTTGACGAGTATCAGGTTTATGAGGCGAGAGCTTTTGGTGCAGATTTATTTCTACTGATAGCTACTTGGTTGGATAAAAATCAATTGGCCGACCTTCTTGCCCTAGGGAAGGAGTTAGGACTTTCTGCGCTAGTCGAAACACACAATGAAAATGATATGGAAAAGGCCTTTGAAGCTGGAGCTTCGATTCTTGGGATTAATAATAGAAACTTGACTAGTGGGAAAACGGATTTAAATATTGCTAGACGACTAATTCCAATCGCGCTTCAAGTACCTGAGAATCTCTTAGTTTGCGAGAGTGGTATTCACTCCAGGAGCGAAATAGAAGAGTTTGAAAATCTAGGGGCGCATGCTTTTTTAATTGGAGAAAGTTTGATGATCGCCGAAAATATTGGAGACAAGCTGAGGGAGTTTACAGGTGATAGAAAAATTTCAACCACGAATTAAAGTTAAAGTATGCGGTACGACCAGTATCAAGGATGCCTTGTTTTCAGTTGAAAGTGGGGCTGATGCATTGGGTTTTATTTTTTATAAGAAAAGCCCGCGTTGCATATCTCAAAAGGAAGTTAAGGATATTGTTGCTCAATTACCACCTTTTGTTGAAACTGTAGGCGTCTTTGTTAACGAGACATCAGATAAAGTCAATCGTATTGCAGAGCAGTGCAGACTGACAGCTGTTCAACTTCATGGAGATGAATCTCCAGCGTTTTGCCGTCGTATTAAGAGACGTGTGATCAAAGTATTTAGAGTTCAAGATGCTGATTCATTCAAAGGAATATCTAATTATGATGTCAGTGGGTTTTTACTTGACTCCTATAACGATGAGAGTCGTGGGGGTACTGGGAAAGTTTTTGATTGGAACCTTGCTCTTAGAGCAAAAAAACAAGGGCCAATAATACTTGCCGGTGGACTTAACCCCTATAATGTTTATACGGCTATTCACAGAGTGAAGCCTTATGGTGTGGATGTTTGTTCCGGTGTTGAGAAGTCTCCAGGAGTCAAGGATTTTATAAAGATAGATGAGTTTATAAAGTCTGTTCGCAAATTTCGTTAAAAAGTTTAATACATTTAATTAATTAAAATATTTTTATAGAAATCACATTTTTTCATTAACGGTCTATATAAATTAAATTAGATAAAATAATGGATGATAACACCAAAAGTATGGAACTCCCTGACGCGCAGGGCCATTTCGGACCATTCGGTGGTAAATATGTAATAGAAACATTGATGCCCGCATTGGATTCATTAGAGCGTCTTTACGAAGAAGTTCGCAACGATCCAAAATTTCAAAGTGACTTAAAATATTATCTAAAGGAATATGTGGGGCGCCCAACGCCACTTTTTTTTGCGGAACGACTTACTAAACATCTAGGTGGAGCAAAGATTTATCTTAAGCGTGAAGACTTAAATCATACCGGGGCGCATAAGATTAATAATACTATTGGAAGCGCGCTTTTAACGCTTCGAATGGGGAAAAAACGAGTTATTGCTGAAACAGGTGCCGGGCAGCATGGAGTTGCCACAGCGACAGCCGCAGCTCTTTTTGGGTTGAAGTGTGATGTTTTTATGGGCGAAGAGGATATCAAGCGGCAGGCTCTTAACGTTTTTCGCATGAAACTGTTAGGAGCGAGGGTAGTTCCTGTCTCAGCAGGGACGCGTACTTTGAAGGATGCTACGAGTGAAGCCATTCGAGAGTGGATTACTTCTGTAGAAACCACACATTATATTATAGGCTCCGTAGTCGGGCCTCATCCATACCCTATGATAGTCCGTAATTTTCAGCGGGTCATAGGTGATGAGGTGTATGAACAAATTATGGAAATTGAAAAACGATTGCCTGATCTTTGTGTAGCTTGTGTGGGTGGTGGTAGTAATGCAATGGGACTTTTTTATCCTTTTGTTCAAAATGAAAAAATAAGACTCGTGGGGGTCGAGGCTGCTGGTTTTGGCATTGAAACAGGGAAGCATGGGGCAACTCTAAGTCACGGTAGTACCGGGGTTCTGCATGGCATGATGAGTTATCTTCTGCATGACGATGACGGACAAGTGCAGGAGGCACATTCGATTTCCGCGGGCCTAGATTATCCAGGTGTGGGATGTGAACATAGTTATCTTAAATCAACTGGACGTGCTGAATATGAAAGTATCACAGACGAAGAAGCGCTAGATGGTTTCAAATTGTTGTCGAATAAAGAAGGGATTATACCTGCGCTAGAGACGGCCCATGCAATAGCGCACGTAGCTAAAATTGCTCCAAAAATGAATAAAAAAGAGATTATTGTTGTTTGCTTGTCTGGGAGAGGGGACAAGGATGTAAATCAGATAGCCGATCGTATGGAGATGGGTTTGTGAATCGCATAACAAACTGTTTTAAAAAAATAAAAAATGAAAAACGAAAAGCTCTTGTAGTTTTCATTACTGCGGGAGATCCAGACCTTGAGGAAACTAAAAGCATTCTTGATGTTATAGATGATAGCGGAGCAGATATCATTGAATTAGGAGTTCCCTTCTCAGATCCGCTAGCAGATGGTCCAATAATTCAGGCTGCGTCATTGCGCTCTCTTAAAAGTGGAACAACTTTAAAGAAAATTATTTCCCTTGTTCAGGAAATTCGCAAAACTCGAGACCTTCCCATTGTTCTAATGACAAGTTTTAACCCTGTATTCGTTTACGGTGAACAACAGTTTGTCAAAGATGCAGTATTTGTTGGGGTTGATGGAGTTATTATTCCAGACCTTCCTCCTGAAGAGGCGGCTGAATTTTCCGTTTATGCTGAGAAAAAGGGTCTTGATGTGATACATCTGTTAGCACCTACTAGTCCAGATGAACGAATACGTATGGTTGCTAAAAAGGGACGAGGGTTTATTTATTATATTTCTCTTACAGGGACTACTGGTGTGCGCGTGCAATTGGCAGAGGGCTTAGGTGATAAAGTGGCATCTATTAAACAAAGTTCAGATATCCCAGTTCTTATCGGTTTTGGTATTTCAAACCCCGACTTGGCGCGAGAAGCGACCAAGTTTTCTGATGGCGTTATTGTTGGGAGTGCTGTTGTAAAATTGATTGAAAGCAACTCTGATCCTATTCAAAGAAATAAAAAATTAACCGAATTTATTAGTTCAATAAAACAAGCCATCAGTGATCCCCGTTAAATTAGCGTTTTCTATCGCCCCACTCCTGTGATTTCTGTTATCATTCCCGCCTTTAATGAAGAGAGATCCATCGGGCTTGTCATTAAAAGTCTTCCTCAAAATAAAATAAAAGAAATTATTGTTGTTAATAACGGTTCAACTGATAAGACTGCTTATATTGCAAAAAAGCATGGTGCTAGGGTAGTTGATGAGGCCTATCGTGGTTATGGTGCTGCCTGCCTTAAAGGAATTTCTGAAGTTAATGATCCTGAGATAGTTGTTTTTGTTGATGGTGACTTTAGTGATTTTCCTGAAGAAATTGAAAATTTAGTTAAACCAATTATCGAAAATCGGGCAGACTTTGTGTTAGGGAGCCGTATGATTTATCCCGAAAGCCGAGCCGCTTTATTACCTCAGGCCAGATATGGAAACCTTTTGGCAGTATTTCTTATACGTTTTTTTTTTCGACATCAATTTACTGATCTTGGGCCATTTCGAGCAATTCGTTACAAGTCGTTAGAAGAAATACATGTGGTTGATAAAAACTTTGGGTGGACAGTTGAAATGCAGATAAAGGCAGTAAAGCATGGTTTGCGTATTATGGAAATTCCAGTGCACTACAGAAAGCGTATCGGTGTATCTAAAATTACCGGGACTATATCTGGAACTTTCAAGGCGGGTACGAAAATAATCTTCACGATATTTAAATATTTGTTAACCTAATTCCTCAAATATTACAAACTTCAGCGTTGAGATAAATGTTTTCCTTTTCTGTAAAAGCCTCGTCAGTGTTAAAAGTTACGCTCTTATTGCTCATGGTTTTTTTTTGGGGTTCGAATTTTTGTTATGGGAATGACTCCATTAAAGAGTTGATACACGGTAGGCTGAGCGCGGATAAAAAGACATTGGATTTAAGTGGAGGAAAGATTGGCCCTCGTGGGGCCAAAGTCTTGGCAGGTATGAGTCTGCTTTCGAATGTAGAGATACTTCTATTACAAGGAAACAAGATCAAATATGCAGGGATAAAAAATCTGGCAAAATCACCTCATTCCGCAAATCTCAAACACCTTGATCTATGGGGTAATATGATTGGAGATATGGGGCTAAAAGTTCTTTCTGAATCAAGTTTTTTAAAAGGACTGGAGGTTCTAAAACTCTGGAAAAATGAAATAGGTGACGATAGTTTGGAGTTAATGGTCAAGTCTTCTAATTTTAAGCAGTTGAAGACTCTTATGCTAAACGACAATATGGTCACTCCAGTCGGAGCGGGTTATTTGGCAAACCCGGATGTGTTTCCTCAGTTGGAAACACTAAATTTATTTCGTAATTCAATTGGAGACGAGGGTGCTCTCGCGTTTTCGCGTTCAAAACCATTCGTTAACCTAAAGTCTTTTTATCTTGGGGAAAATAATCTTTCAGATAATGGAGCAATAGCACTCATAAAATCAAATTCCTTCCCAAACCTTGAAGTTTTGGATATGGTAAAAAACCATTTGGGCGAAGAGACGACGACCGCCGCCTTTATGTCCCGTAAAAAGAATAAAGTTCAAATTATCATTCGTTAAACCTAAGCGGCATGAAATCCTTATCTATGGCTGCAGATTTCGGTTAATGTAAGTGAATTTTTAATATTGAATTTATGACTCTGATAGGAAAAATAATTGCACCGATAGCTTTGGTATTTATGTTGTGTGGTGTTATGCCGGTTCAGTCAGCAGAATTCTATCCGTACCCGTCTATAGGTGACGGTAAACGCGGTATAGATGTGGTTTTGACTTTAGTTGATGGAATTGCTACTAACCCACATGGAAATATATACATTTCTCATCGTTCTCAGAACCGTATTCGCAAACTTAGCACGAATGGCACCATCACTACTATCGCTGGTAATGGTATTGCTGGGTTTTCTGGTGATGGCGGGCCTGCCCTGGAATCTTCTTTGAATTTTCCGGCTGGTTTGGCTTTTGATAAAGGGAACCTTTATATAGCTGATCGTAATAATCATCGTATCCGAAAAATTGATTCAAATGGAATTATTACTACAGTTGCTGGGACAGGAATACCAGGGTGTTGTAACGATAATGGTCTTGCGGTAGAAGCACATCTTCATTTTCCTTCAGATGTTGATGTCGATACTGAAGGGAATCTATATATTTCGGATCGATCCAATAACCGCATCCGAAAAGTTAATTCTGATGGGATTATTACAACCATAGCTGGACTGGGGGAACCCGGGTATGGAGGAGATTTTGGACCAGCGGATAAAGCACTCCTGAAATACCCATTTGGTATTAGCCTTGATAATAAAGGGAATTTTTACATTGCAGATCGAGGTAATAACCGAGTACGTAAAATTGATCAGCGGGGAATCATTACCACAATTGCTGGAGATGGTACCCATTCATTTGGCGGAGACTATGGTCCAGCAAATCAATCAAGCTTGGCATTTCCAACAGATGTAATTGTCGATTCGCTGGGAGTGATTTACATAGCCGACCGTAATAATAATCGTGTTCGTAAGATTGACCGGTTGGGTGTTATTACTACTTTAATGGGATTAAGTCAGACCGAATTTAATGGAGATAATGAAATTTCAGCAGAAACTACCTTGCATCTCCCTTTTGCTTTAGCTCTTAATGGTGAAGACCGTTTGCTGGTTGTGGATCGCAATCACTTTCGAGTGAGAGAGGTTAGGCTTCAAAGTAATCAAGTCGAAACAGTAGCAGGTAATGGAACCTTTTTATTCAGAGGAGATGGGGGTCCAGGTGGTGGTGCTACTTTGGATGCACCGTCAGGAATTGCCGTAGACAGTAAAGGGAATGTGTTGTTTGCTGATCGTTTACACCAGCGAATACGAAGGGTTGGGAGTAATGGCATTATCGAGACCGTAATAGGAAATGGAAAACAGGGAAATGAAGGTAATGGGCGACCGGGTATTGAGGCAACGCTTCACCTTCCAGAGGTTTTAGTAATGGACCACGAAGATAACATTTACTTAACTCAACGCACCGGGAATGCTTGGATCATCCGTAAGTCCAATGCCGAAGGTATTATTACGCATTTTGCTGGCAATGGAAGACAAGGAAATACTGGAGATGGAGGACCTGCGATAGAGGCCTCGTTTCATACTATTAGTGACATAGCGGCGGACGGTAGTGGTAATATTTTTATTGCAGATTCAATCAATAGAAATATTCGTAAGATCGATAAAAAGGGGATTATTTCTATGATTGCCGAAGCTAACTTAGAGGCGCTGGGGACAGAAGTTCACCCAAATGGTATTGTTGTTGACAAAGTAGGTAGTATTTTTTTTTCGGATTCGGGTAGCAGCAAAGTTTATAAAATAGATATGAGTGGTGCTATCACATTAATTGCAGGAACTGGTGATTTTGGTGATCACGGAGATGAAGGACCAGCTCTGGAAGCCGGCCTTAGATCACCTGGAGGGTTAGCAATTGGGCCAGATGGATTTTTGTACATTGCAGAGCAGACAACCCACCGCATTCGTAAGGTAGATTCAAGTGGGATTATCACTGGGTATGTAGGTACTGGAAAATTTGGATATTCAGGCGATGGAGGACCAGCGATTGAAGCGAATATTAAAACTCCGTTTCGTATGGGTTTTGATAGGGAGGGGAATCTTTATTTTTCTGATCGAGACAACAATCGTATTCGAAAAGTTGACACCAGTGGTGTAATAACTACCATTGCAGGACATAGTAACATCGGTTGGTTGCAAGATGGACTAGAGGTTCGCATTACAGTGCATAATTTCCCGTAATTATTTTAACCATTGACAGAATAGGCATATTTCACACTTGCTTATAAAACGTGTGATATTTTAATTGAAATTGTAGTTATATTTTTTTAGCCAGAGCGAGATCTCTTAATTGTTGCAAGTAGTTAGTGTTCGGGGTTTTAAATTTTAAACCTATTTCATAATTCATATGGTACCGGGGATCCTCCCTAAAAATCGAACGTGTGACCTCACAAGCTAATAAGTTGCTTTCAAGGTGCATAATTTTCGGCATTTCTAATTCGAATTTCACGCCTAATTTAAGTGTTTTTTTTGATTCGATGCATAATCCACCTGTGGAGAGATCAACGATTCGGATTGTTGCAACCCCCATTTTATTATCTCCCTTAACCAACTCGTGCGCATGACCTTTTTTAATGATGCTAGTAAGTTGTTTTATGCCGACGCGGAGAGATATTCTTTGGTCTTTATTTATGCTCATACTCAAAGATTTTTCTCTTTGATGGTTGTTTAGCTATTTTCTGCTTATTGGTTGGATTTAGCTTGGTTTGGATTATGAGTTTTTTTCAAAATCAATAATCAACTCTTCAGCTAGGGATAAAGGCCTTCATGAGCAGGCGATTGACCAATACATAAAATACTTAGAAAAAACAAAAATTAATACCGCTTCCAGAGCAATGGTTGCTCACACAATAGGTCAAATATATATGGAATTAAGTAACTGTCAGGAAGGACTAATATGGCTATTTCAAGCTGAAGAGGGAGAGACAACATACCACCGTGCTGCTGAACTGAAAAAAAATATTGACACATGTTTAGCAACAATAAATTCATTAGAGCCAAAAAATCTCAACGCAAAGTGAGCATCGCTGGGTTTGCATCGACGTTTGTTTGTTTATTATTTTTCTATTCGACCCCCGGTTGGGCTGACTCACCGATCACCATCAACACCGAAATAGACAAACCAATAGTCACAACAGGTGGCATCATTACCTACACGATTACCCTTACACATGAGTTGGATGTAATACCAACCACTCCGGACTTTGATGCAATCAGTGAATTTAATATAATTGAACGTATAACAATCAAACCAAGAGAAACTGAAAAAGGGTTAGTTGAGCAAAAATACTCTGCGAAACTCCGTGCAGACAAAGTCGGAACATACACCATTGCTCCAATTCGAGTTCCCTTCAAAATCAAAGAGAAGAATACAGAAAAGTATATTCCTGGCAAAATACTTTCCCAAAAAATAACAATTGAAGTAGCCTCAGTATTACGACTTCAGGGAGAACCAACCGACATAAAAGACATTAAAGATATTGTTGAAGTAGACAGTAATTGGGTACCGTGGTTTTTTTGGGGACTAAACATAATTCTGTTAGCAATTGTTTTATACCTTCTATGGAAATACAGAAAGACAAAACACCCAAACCCTACTAAAGAGGCGCCAGTTTTATCGACTCACGAAATAGCTTTTCGTGAACTGGATAAATTGAAAAGCAAAGGGCTTCTTGAACGTGGAAATGCGAGAGAACATTTTTTTGAACTTTCTGAAATCCTTCGTCGTTATCTTGGTAAAAGATATCTTTTCCCAGCACTCGACTGGACAACGGAAGAGATAACTGAGCATTTCAAAAATCAAGAAAAAATTAAACTCGCCTCACGAACTGAAGCAAATCGAATTTTGAAAAAATCAGACCTAATAAAGTTTGCAAAAGCGCAGGCTTTACCAGGAACAGATGAGATAGAACCAGTTCGTACTTTTATAAAATCAACTCAAGAAAATTTAAACCTAGGGCTTTACCCCAATTGATTTAAATCCGTATGACCTTTTTAAGATTCGAGGATCCTTGGCTTCTGTTAATGCTGTTGTTAGTTCCTGTCTTGATATTACGGGAAAGAGCAATAGCAAGTGCTATTAACTACTCATCACTTGCTTCATTAAAGTCAGTAAGTCAGCATCGTTCTAAAATCAAGGCAATAATACCAACAGTTCTTACATTCGCTGCTATTGCTCTTTTTATTGTTGCCTTCGCACGCCCACAGGAGGGCCGCAAAAAAACCGAGATTCTATCACAAGGTGTGGATATCATTCTCGCAATAGACACATCCGGTAGCATGCAGGCACTAGACTTCAAAAAAAACGAAACCCAAGTTACGAGACTTTCAGTGGTAAAAGACGTAGTCGCTGAGTTTGTCAAGCATCGAGAAATGGACCGGATAGGGATGGTCGTCTTCGGAGCTAATGCGTTCACGCAATGCCCCCTCACATTAGACCAGAACATTCTACTTTCGTTCCTTGATAAACTTAAAATTGGAATGGCTGGTGACGCCACTGCAATCGGGTCCGCAATTGGCATCTCAGCTAGACGATTGAAGGATCTAAAGTCTAAATCAAAAATCATTATTCTATTAACTGATGGACGTAATAACTCAGGAACAATTCCACCTCTGCAGGCTGCTGAAATTGCTAAAACTCTGGGCATCAAAATCTATACTATTGGAGTCGGCAAACGTGGGAAGGCACCATTTCTAGTAGATTCAATTTTTGGGAAACGACTCATCTATCAGAATGTGAATATTGACGAAGAGGTGCTCAATAAAATCTCTGAAATGACTGACGCAAAATATTTCCGCGCAACCGACTTAAAATCATTAAAAGATATTTACAAACAAATTGATCTTTTAGAAAAGTCAGAAATAAAAAGTCTTGACCACTCTGAATACAAAGAATTGTTTCATTATTTTCTTATTCCCGGACTTATTTTATTCCTAACTGAAATTATTTTCTCGAATTCTTTTTTACGGAGACTTCCTTAATGCGCTTTGGCAACCAAGACTATCTAAACTTACTTTGGTTGATGATTCCGCTTATAGTCTTTCTTATGTGGTCATACAAAAAAAAGAAACTGCTAGTTGAAGTTTTCTTAGGTAAGTCACTTGTTTCTCGACTACTAGACCCTCTGGCCTTGAAACGAGTTAAAATCGATAATGTGCTAACCATATCTGCAGCGTTTTTTCTTATTCTGGCACTTTCTCAACCACGCTGGGGTTATTACTGGAAAGATCTAGAGCAAAAAGGCGTGGATATCATCATTGCACTAGATGTTTCCAGTAGTATGTTAGCGCAAGACATAAAACCTAATAGACTAGAAAGAGCAAAACACAAGGTAGCGGATTTATTAAATATGCTTGAAGGCGATAGAATTGGCCTAGTTGCCTTTGCTGGAACGTCATACCTGCAATGCCCTCTTACATTGGATTATTCTGCTGCTCGAATTTTCTTAAATGCTATTGACACAAAACTCATTCCTGTACAGGGGACGGCAATAAGCCACGCAATCCGAACTTCAGTCAAGGCCTTTAACCAGCAAGACACACGGTCACGCGCTATAATTCTAATAACTGATGGCGAAGATCATACAGGTGATGCCATACAATCGGCAAACTGGGCCAAAGATCATGAAACTAAAATTTTCGCAATAGGTATAGGCAATAACATTGGTGCACCTATCCCAAGCTCCGAACCAGGAGTTTCCGGATTCAAAAAAGATAAAGATGGAGAGGTAATATTAACTAAGCTCGACGAACCAACCCTTCAACAAATGGTATTACAAACAGGGGGTATCTATGTACGTTCAGTAACAGGTGATATGGATCTACAAAAACTATATCTGGAGAACATCAAACACAAAGTCGAGAACAAAGAAATTAAAACTGAAAGAAAGCGTGTATGGGAAGAAAGGTTCCAATGGATGCTTTTCGCTGCCCTATTTTGTTTGACTGTGAAATACACTCGAAAAACATCTTCTCAAAAAATAACTAAAATAATTTTCAATCACACACAGCCGTTTTTATTTTTAGGATTAGGCGAATATAGATCACCGGGATTTATTAAAATCATTAAAAAAAATTTAATAAATTAATAAACCCTTTACTTGACAAACAGAACAGCCAATACTATTTTTGATATAGCTGAGGTGGTATAGTTGACTAGATAAATATGCCTGCTAGATCGATTTTACTAAATCCATTAATCATTAATTGAAGGAAAAAAAAATGCAAGAAAATCAAATGAGGACCACCAGTCTTGATTCCGTTGCCGCAGAGCAACAACGTTTCATGGTTCGCGTTTATAATTGGATGGGCGCCGGACTAGGTATCACCGGCGTAATGGCATTCTACATTGCAAATACCCCAGCCATCTTTAATATCGTGATGGGTAACCCCGTCATGCCGATCGTATTGATAATCGCTCAGATCGGATTGGTTTTCTGGTTAGCCACCAGAGTAATGGCTATGAGCGTAAGCCAGGCTACTGGTGTCTTTTTGTTGTATGCTGGGCTTACTGGAATAACTTTTTCCACCTTGTTTGTAGTTTATACAGCCGCCTCGATCACATCAACTTTTCTAGTGACAGCCGGAACTTTTGGTGCAATGAGTTTTTACGGGTACACCACAAAAAAGGATCTCACCTCCTGGGGTAGCTTCCTATTTATGGGACTAATTGGGATAATCATTGCATCTATCGTGAATATTTTTCTACAAAGCCCAATGATGCACTGGATCATAACCTACGCCGGTGTTCTTATTTTTGTTGGGTTAACCGCCTATGACACACAGAAAATCAAAGAAATGAATATTCTCGGCAATGAAGGAACAGACGAAGATACCAAAGAAGCAATTAGAGGAGCGCTGACTCTATACCTTGATTTCATCAATCTATTTCTCATGCTCCTCCGTATAATGGGAGACCGAAGGTAGACAAAAAACATTAAAGTTGCTTATATTCGAAACCCTCTTCCCAGAACCTGGAAAGGGGGTTTTTTTCAGCCCTTCGGTGCATTCCCGTAACTTGTTACCTCCTATCTATCAATCCCATACTTTATTTAAACTAGGAATTTACTATTCTTTAAATATTTTCACCTTTTCAACCTTGACTACTTCGGTTTCAGATTCCATATAGTAAATAGAAAGCGGCAGACCGGTCTCCCGTAGCATAGTTTTAACTTAATATTTTTAACCCCCGCCTCGGTTTGGTTTTTTTGTTGCGAATACAAAAATGGATCTAGGCAGCTCTAAAAAGGAGACAACTATCATGACGTATAAAAACTTATTTCCAATACAACCTAATTCTTACAACAAACCTGATCATCACAATACCGACTATCCTTTCTTCACAATCGGTAAGGATATGAACGAATTCTTAAATCCATTTAGCCAAGATTTTTTTGAGAACAGCTTTATTGACTTCCGTCCTTTAAAACAGGATCAATTTCCTAAGGTTGATATTTCAGAAACCAAAGACAATTTTCTAATAACCGCTGATCTACCTGGAATCGATGAGAAAAATGTTAACATCACATTAGATGACAGAATTCTCACCATCAAGGGTGAGAAAAAGACCGACACAGAAGATAAACAAGGTGAATTTTACAGTAGAGAGCGATCCTACGGAGAATTTCAAAGAAGTTTTGAAGTTCCTGAAACAATTGACGAAAATAAAATAGACGCTTCTTTCTCTAATGGGGTTTTAAAAGTTAAAATGCCCAAAACTCCCGAAGCGAAAAAGGAAGTGAAAAAAATTCTAATCAACAGTTGATAGAAATTTAGAAGAGATCTACTTTCATTTCCTTTTTATACTAGCGCGATCTATAAACCTCTCTCCCTAATTTGTGGAGAGGGGTTACCTGTATCATGCTTCTCGCAAGTTTTTGATCGCCTTTTTATAATCCTTACTATTAAAAATGGCAGACCCTGCAACAAGAACACTGGCTCCTGACTCTTTTATCTCCCCTGCATTCTCTGTTTTTACTCCACCGTCTACCTGCAAATCAATCTCATCTTCATAGTTACTCATGATATCGTTCAAGTTAGATATCTTACCCAACATCGAAGGAATGAAAGACTGCCCACCAAACCCTGGGTTCACCGTCATTAGAAGTACCATATCGAGTTCGTGTAGAATTTCTTCCAAACTTGACAAAGGAGTTGCTGGATTCAGAACAGCCCCGGCACGAACTTTCTGTTCCTTAATTATCTGAATCGTTCTATTGAGATGCCGACAGGCTTCAACTTGGACACTTATAATATCCGCTCCTGCCTCAACAAACGATTTTATGTAACAATCTGCATTCTCGATCATCAAATGGACATCAAGCGGGAGATCTGTAACTTTTCTGATCGACTCAATTACAGGCGGTCCAATAGTAATATTAGGAACAAAGTGACCATCCATCACATCCACATGAATCCAATCAGCCCCAGCATCTTCAACAGCTTTAATTTCATCGCCAAGTCTACTGAAATCTGCTGACAATATAGAAGGGGCAATTTTAGCCATAAGAATCTCCTAAAAAATATAATAAGCCTTCAAAATAAACTGTTAACGCTCTTAAGAAAATAAAAAAACATGCAACGAGTTGAGGATAACATAAGAAATTAGTTCGACGCTATCTCAATTTATTAGAGTTTCAATGCAATTGAAATCCTAGCCATTAAGATTCCCATGACATATAATGCGGTTTCCATTTACGCGGTTGCGAACAAACAATGTCATGACCACAATAACCGATCAGATCCGAGATAAATTTAGAAATATTTTGATGTTTGATCAAAACATGTTGATCCTTGCCGCTTTACTTGGGTTTCTTGCTGGCTTCGCATCAACTTTTTTTCGATGGATGATAGAATTCTTTGAATCTATTTTTTCTATCGAAGGGTTTTCCCTGGCGGGAATACCACCTCAAGCATATCCGTTTTTATTACCATTCATGCCAATGGTAGGTGGATGTTTCATTGGCCTCATCTGCAAGTATTTTCCTAATGCGGTAAAAGAAAATGGGGTACATAAAGTCATGTACGCCGTCGCCTTAAATGACGGGAAACTGAGAAAACGCACTATCGCCTCCTGCGCTGTCACCTCATCGATCACGATTGGCTCAGGTGGTTCTGCTGGCAGAGAAGGCCCAACAGTCCAGATTGGAGCCGCAGTTGGTTCAACAATCGGTCAACTACTTCACTTATCTACAGAGAGAATGCGCGTTCTAGTTGGATGTGGAGCGGCAGCCGGTATAGCGGCTTCATTCAATGCGCCATTGGCTGGTGTGTTGTTTTCTCTTGAAATTATTCTTGGTGATTTTGCCATACATACATTCAGCCCTATTATCATCGCTTCAGTAATCGGAACAGTAACTGGGCGAGCTCTAGAAGGAAACGAGGTTACATTTAATGTCCCGGTACACGAACTTGTACATCCAACAGAAATCATTTTCTATTTAGCGCTTGGAATGCTGTGTGGAATAGTCGCGCGGTTATTCACCTTTATGTATTTTTATGTTCAGCGAATATTTGAAGAAAAACTTAAAATGTCCGATCTCTATAAACCCGCAATTGGGGGACTCATAGTGGGCATGGTTTCAATATTTATGCCCCAGATTCTCGGCAACGGTTACGACGTAATGGAACAAGCATTAACAGGTCAAATGTTTTGGGGATTAGCCTTTCTCTTAGTTTTTATGAAAATTATATGCACATCCATTACACTTGGATCCGGCGGTATGGGCGGTGTATTTGCACCCTCTCTTTTTATAGGCGCAATGCTGGGCACAGCCTTTGGCTCAAGCGTACACTTTATTTTCCCGACCCTATCGGCCTCGGCTGAAACCTACTCAGTCGTAGGGATGGGAGCTGTTGCTGGAGCCGTTATGCAAGCACCACTGACCAACATCCTCATGCTCTTTGAATTAACAAATGATTACACTTTGATTCTTCCAATTATGGCCACCTGTATAGCCGCGTCATATACCTATCAGAGATTTACCAAACAATCCATTTATGTACAATATTTACTAAATAAAGGTATTAACATACGTTACGGGAGAGAAGCATCAATAATGAACTCTATAAAGGTTCAAGATGTTATGAGTACCGACATCACAACTATTGCTCAAGAAATGCCTTTTCGAAAAATTCTTGAGACCATTTCATATTCAAAGAATTTTTATTTTCCTGTCCTCGATAATAAGGGTGACATGACCGGAATTCTTTCCTTTTCAGACATTCGCGAAGTGATATTTGAAGAGCAATTGGGAGATCTTCTTGTAGCTGGCGAACTCGCCAACACCAAAGTATACTCCCTCACTCCGCAACAAAATTTAAACGAAGCAATGGAAATATTTTCGCAGTTAGACGTAGACCAACTACCAGTAGTTAGAAGTGAAGATAAATTAAAAGTGATCGGGATGCTAACCCGCGGTGACATGATGGCATCTTATAATAGAGCAATCCTTGTTTCCGGATTCGATCGCTAGATTAATAAATGTTTTTTAAATTGCCCCATAGTTCCGTCCTTTATCAGTACTTCTTGATCATTCTTTGCCTTTCACTCACATCCTGTGAATTAAAAAATCAGAAGGTCATCAAACGAACCCAGTTTGTGATGGGAACGTTGGTCGAAATTACAATCCAAGAATCCGATAACGACCTCGCCCAAAATGCTATCAACAAATCTTTTAACGAGATGTCTCCCCTTGAAAAAATAATGAGCACATATTTACCAAATTCAGAATTATCTCAACTCAACACATTGGCATGAAGAGAAACAAAGATTTATGTCAGCAACTGTTATCGCAGATACAGTCATGGATGCTGATGCCCTTTCTACAGCCTTATTTATTCTGGGACCTAACAAAGGTATTGGCCTTATCAATTCGCTGGAAGGAGTTGAAGGAATGATACTTTCAAAACTAAGTTCTGCTAGTTATTCTTCTGGGTTTCGTAACCTTCCAGGACTTTCTCTCCAAGGTTTAGAAAACGACCTCTCCCAACAAGTGGCAACCAATTGAAATCAGCTAAAAATGATAATGAATGTATTTAGAATTTTTTAATTAAAGGAATGGCCTCTACTAACAAATCCTACTCTTAGGAATGAATCTTTTTAGTAATAAAGAGTTACTGACCACAGAAACTGAGCTAAAGGCCATTGCAAGCGCAGCGTATACGGGGTTTAATAAAATCCCAAATGTCGGATACAGCGCCCCTGCAGCAATTGGTATACCCAAACAATTATAAAAAAATGCCCAAAACAAATTTTGCTTAACCTTTGCCATGGTTTTACTACTTAATTCGATAGCATCTACCACTGATCTTAGGTCATTGGTCATAAGGGTTATATCAGAGGCTTCTATAGCCACATCTGTTCCCGAACCAACAGCAATCCCCAGGTCTGCTTGAGCAAGCGCAGGAGCATCATTGATCCCATCGCCTACCATTCCAACGGTAAGCCCTTTGGCCTGCATTTTTTTTATCTCTTTCGACTTGCCTCCAGGAAGCACCCCAGATAAAACAGTTGTAATATTCAGTTCGTTTGCTATGACCCCTGCCACATATCGATTGTCACCGGTAAGAATTCCAACCTCTAACCCAAGACCTTTCAATCGATCAACTGTATCCTTTGCATGAGGCCTAATCATATCTGATGTCGTTATCACCCCTACTATATTTTTAGAAACCGCTAATATCATGAGCGTTTTCCCTTGTCGCGAAAAGTTTTCTAATCGATCAACCCAACCTTCAACATTAATTCCATTTTTTACCATCAGATCTATGTTTCCTAAAATCATTTGTTTCTGTTCTAATGAAGCAATGACCCCAAATCCGGGTAAAGCTTTAAAGTTTTGAACTTCCCCAAGTTCTAAATTATTTTTTTTGGCTTCCCTAACAACGGCCTCTGCCAATGGATGTTCCGATTTTTTTTCAAGTGAAGCAACATATACTAATAAATTTTCTTTGGATATTCCTGCTTCAGGATTCACGATCACGTCGTTCACTTCGGGAGTGCCTTGAGTAAGAGTCCCTGTTTTATCAAAAAATATCGCATCTAATTTGCTAACCTTTTCAAGGATCTCCCCACCTTTTACGAGCACACCTAATTCTGCCCCCCTACCAGTACCAACCATAATGGCGGTTGGTGTAGCCAATCCTAATGCACAAGGACAAGCAATAACCATAATCGATATAAAGGTCATAAGAGCAAAAATAAAAGGAGAGGTTGGCAGGATGATATATTCGCCAAAAAACCACCAACAAACAAAAGATAAAGTCGCAACCCCAATTACAAAGGGCACAAAAATACTAGAAACTCTATCTACCAAGCGCTGTATTGGGGCCTTTGACCCTTGTGCCTCTACAACCAGATGAACGATCTTCGATAGGACAGAATCCCTACCTAAATGCGTAGCTCGCATTTTGAATGCACCGGTTTTATTTAAAGAACCTCCTATGACAATATCGTCTGTTTTTTTATCTACCGGCACACTTTCCCCGCTAATCATAGACTCATCAATGGATGAAGAGCCACTCATAATAGACCCATCAACAGGAATCTTTTCACCAGGCCTAACGGTTATGATCTCACCATGCACCACTTCAACAATAGGAATACCAATCTCTACATTATCACGTTCTACTCTCGCTGTTTTAGGCTGCAGCCCAATCAACTCATGAATTGCATTAGAAGCTTTCTTCTTTGCTTTTGCTTCAAGCAATCGCCCCATCAAAACTAGGGTAATAATCATTACCGATGAATCAAAGTAAACTAAAGATTTTTGTCCGACCCCCAATAAAAACTTTGGATACACCGTTATCGATAGACTGTATAAGTAAGCAGCTGATGTGCCGAGGGCAATAAGTGTATTCATATCAGAGTACCCGCGCATTAATCCTGCCCAAGCGCGTCGGTAAAAAATCCACCCTCCCCAAAACTGGACGGGTGTAGCTAGTAGTAGCAATAAAAAATTATGCCCTATTAAATAATCCTCTTGAAGTAAATTTTGGACCGAATCAACACCAGCAAGTAAAATAAGAAATACCACTGACAAACTAAAAACAAACCTTTGAAAGAGATGAGTTGATTCATCAGTATTGTGATCTTCTGCTAAATCGATTACTTGATCATTACTCTCATCACCTAAAAATAAAGTGTATCCAATACCTCGCAAAGCATTCTGAAGTTCACATACTTCGGAAACAGATGAAATGTATTCAATCGACACTCTATTCGTAGCCAAATTAACCTGAGCATCTAAAACCCCATAAAACCCACCCAACTCATTCTCCACGCGTGAAACACAAGAAGCGCAAGTAAGGCCCTTGACAGGGAAAGTCTTCTGACTTATTAAAATCTCAAATCCTATTTTTTTTATGGATTGCAAAATTTCAGCTAGAAAAATCTTGTTTGGATCTAGGTCGACAAACATCTGCTCAGAACCAAAGTTAACACTTGCCTGCATAACTCCATGAAGACCAGATATTGTTTTTTCTATACGAGAAGCACAACTAGAACAGGTCATCCCTCGCACGAAGAGAACTACACGCTTAAAATTAGATGATTTTTTTTGTTCAGGCGTCATAAAAGTATCGCGTAACCTTCGATAAATACATGAATTATTTTAGATACATTTATTGTAAACGAGAATATTCATATTCGAGAACCAAGTAAGGGCAATTATATAGATAGCCAAGAAGGGTTGCGCTAAAGATAAGTACCGGATACATATAAAACTTTTTGGAAGTGGATCGATACTCCAGACTCAAAAAGGAGTATTAATTTGAGGTGCGCTTTGGAGGTTAAGGAGATTATTTTTTTACAAATACTGATTTAAGGGTCAAAATTCCGTAGCAGAGAAATAATATGGCAACGAGACCAGTCGAAAATGAACTGTCAGTTAAAGCCTCAGAAAATAAATAGAGTCCCGAAGCGCTAAGCGTAAACCCAACAATGAAATATCCTAGAAGTTTTAATGTGAGGAAGTGGGTCGCTCCTGAAAGACCACCCATACGGTCACGTCGCTGCTTGAGTTGCCACCGCCAACGAAGAATATAGTAAGTTTTTCTTGCCCAGGAAACAAGACTATCCCCCTCTAATAAGCTAGTTTTGCAGTACATGCAGTGTCTATCTGATTTGCGATTTGGAAAACCACAATTAAGGCACAACCTCTCATCAACTTCACCATGGAATAATGCCGAATCTTTTTTTGCTTTAGACATCCACACATGCCTCAAAAAAATATCCTGCTACCAAACCACCAATTTTAGAAAAATGAACACAATGTTTTCGGACACAAAAAATATAATACTTTTTAAGTTGCCATGTCAATCTTCATTCGCTGCCAATAACTATACTTTAAATATATAAACATGCATTAAAAACGTTAACAAGACTATAGTTAAACAATATTTGTAAATATCTAGATAAATTTATATTATCGCTCTTCAATTGGCGACAGTCGAAGTGGAGAAACTAAAAATGAAGTTATTTAAATCTTTGATAGTAGTGATGTTCTGTTTACTTCCATCGGTAGTCTTTCCAAACTCATCTGCTTCCACCCATCCCAAAGGAATGGTTCTTATCTCAGAGGGACTTTATGTAATGGGAAGTCATAAATCTTTGATTGAACTAAATCCGGGGGATTTATTTAACACCGATAGGCACGCTCTTGGACCCGAAAACCCTGCCCATAATGTGGAGATAGATTCATTCTACATTGACACTCATGAAGTATCACATGGAAACTACATGGAGTTTGTCAAAACTAACAAGGTAAGAAAACCTCTTTTCTGGAATAATCCAAATTTTAATAATTATAAACAACCCGTCGTAGGGATATCATGGCAAGAGGCACAATCGTATTGCACGTGGAAAGGTGGACGCTTGCCTACCGAAGCTGAATGGGAAAAGGCATCTCGAGGGAGGCGCTCCGTTGACTATCCATGGGGAAATGAACCCCCGGATAACACAAAATTAAACTTTAATCAGGAAATAAAAAAGACTACCCCTGTTGGTTCTTATGAAGCAGGAAAGTCAGATTATGGAGTTTATGACCTAGCCGGGAATATTTCTGAGTGGATCTACGATTGGCACCTTGCAGAATTTTATTTATTCTCACCCAAAAGGAATCCCACAGGCCCCCAAAAAGGCCAATATAAAGTGATCCGTGGTGGGAACTGGCGAAATAATGCAGAAGATGTAAAAATGGTCTATAGAAACGCTACAATACCTTCAATACGTAAAAAGACTCTGGGGTTTCGCTGCGCTCAAAGTAAGAGCAACTCCCCAGCAAATACCCCAACCATAAAGAGGTAGAGGTAAAAAAAACCGGCAGAGCAAAAGCTCCACCGGTTGGTCACAGTTTAGTTTATTTAGGAACTACATTCGATGCCTGAGGTCCTTTTTGCCCCATTGTTTTCTCAAACTCTACATCCTGCCCCTCTCTGAGAGTCTTAAATCCATCCCCCTGAATTGCAGAAAAATGTACAAAACAATCTTCCCCATCCTCTGACTCAATAAAACCATACCCTTTACTATCGTTAAACCATTTTACTTTTCCAGCAGCCATACCAATAAATCTCCTAACAAACGAGCAGGGCAGAAAACTCAGTTCTTCTAAATTCCGCTCCCGGTTGAAATAAGGTCGAGAGCCACAGCAGATTTAAAAGGTAACATCTAAAAATATACAGCTAATAGAATGTTACCCTATCTCACTGGCTACTCAACCGTTCTAAAGTTTGTTATTCTATCACATCTCTCCCTAACATCCAAAATAAAATCTCTATCTATATGGAAAAAAAGGGGTTGGATATTTTTTTTAAGCGAATAATCTGTGTAATGGAAAGCGAATATATTATTCACCTTAGCTTCACACATTGATTTCAATACATCTAAATAATGAGAACCCATGCCCTCGTTCATAACCTATGAAATTCCAATTCTAATACTATAGGCAATCAACTGTCTTCAGATCCGGGTATCCCTTTTATAAAGTCGTCTAGCAATAGGTGCGCTATCTCGACCTTAGGGAGGAGTGGTAACTTTTTGATATTTTCATCCTTATTTATGAGCGTTACCTGGTTGGATTCAGACTGGAAACCAATCCCTGGGAAACTTATGTCATTGGCAACAATAAAATCAAGATTCTTATCTCGCAGTTTCTCTAAAGCTCTTTGCGTTAGATTCTCAGATTCAGCGGCAAAACCAACGAGAAGTTGTCTAACTTTCTTTGCTGCTACATTCTTCAAAATATCTTCAGTAGGTAACAATTGGAGGTCAAGAGGAGTATTTCCTTTTTTCTTTATCTTCTCTTTTTCAATCTGCTTTGGGGCAAAATCTCCAACTGCTGCACACATTATCAAGATGTCACAGTCTGAAAACATTTGTAGAACATGATCATTCATTTCGCAAGCAGTTCTGCACGAAACAAAGCGCATGCCCTCAGGAATCGGGAGACTGGTAGGACCGCTTATCAAAGTAACGGTTGCCCCTCTATCTCGAGCAGCGCTGGCCACTGCGTAACCCATCTTTCCAGAAGACGGATTCGTGATAAAACGAACAGGATCTAAGGGTTCATGAGTTGGTCCCGCAGTCACCAGAAGACGAAGTCCATAAAAATCATTCATAGAGTTGAATCGTTTTTTGATAGCTTCCAAAAGATTTGATGGATCAGCAAGCCTTCCTTGGCCTATGGAACCACAGGCAAGCTCACCTTGTTCCGGTTCAACAAATTCAACGCCTCTTCTCTTCATCTGTTTGATATTTTCTTTTACAGCAAGATTAGCATACATGTTGTCATTCATAGCTGGTGCGACAATAATTGCGCCATTATAAGAAACACATAAATTCGATAAAGAATCATCTGCTATACCATTAGCCATCTTCCCAATAATACCCGCAGTTGCAGGTGCGATAAGTAAAAGGTCAGCTGATTCAATCACGCGGATATGCTCCATCAGCATTGAAGAATTACTATCAAACACTTGATGGTAAACGGAATTTCCAGATAGAGTCTCAAATGTTAAGGGCGTCACAAATTTAACTGCATTAGCGCTCATTACCACATGGACCCTTGCGCCTGCCTGAACTAAAAGACGAAGCACCTCTACAGCCTTATAGGCAGCAATACTCCCACTAACCCCTAAAATAATTTTTTTACCACGTAAAACAGTGTCTTTAGACATCATAAAAAATTTTCCAAGCAATAAATCGACCCAAGTTACTTCTAATTATATAATTATAGAACCAAATATAGATATGATCAATAAATACCAAAACCAATTATGGTGTAACGAACAGGCCAATCATAAATATAATTCATGGATTGTAGAGCATTGAAAAACCTTAATAAAATAGCTTCAAAATATCTTTAGACCAGCTACGCAAATGATAGTTTTATTCAAACCTTACTTACTACTCCATAGTCTAAAAATGTTACAAAACGTCTCAACAAGTAAAGCATTCATTAAAAGCTCAACCATAATAATGGTTTCCGTTGCAAATTAACCACGATTATATTAAAACCTATGACAGTTGCCATCTCCATTTTGTCTTATTACTTTCTTTAGTCGATTGCCTTATTTTTTAATACTTCAACTTCCTTAAAATAGTTTCTTTTGCCAACTTACATAGCACACTGCCATGACTAGTAGCTCTCTTGAACCAAGGTTTATTGCTATTGAAGGTTGTATTGGAGCAGGGAAAACCTCCTTAGTAAACCTATTAGGGGAGCAGTTTGACGCGCAAATTGTTAGGGAAATAGATGGTGAAAATCCGTTCATCGATAAATTCTATCAAGACCGAGATTCTTTCGGCTTTCAAACCCAAATATTTTTTTTGCTAAACCGCTACAACCAATATATGAAGCTAACCCAGAGAGACCTTTTCAGTTCTGTTGTCCTGGTCGATTATCTTTTTCACAGAGACCGACTATTTGCTGCCCTAAACTTGAAAGAGCAAGAACTTAAATTATATGATCAAGTTTATTCACTCTTGAGCAACAAGGTCCCAAAACCTGATTTAGTAATTTTTCTTCAGGCGAGCAGTGATGTATTACTTTCCCGTATTGAAAAAAGGGGGCGCGAGTATGAAGCCTTTATGGATCCAGACTATCTAGATAGCGTCAACAAATCCTTTAATAACTTCTTTTTTTACTACTCTGAAACCCCGCTTTTGGTAATCAATACCAATGAAATTGATTTTGTTAAAAAAAAATGTGATCTTGAGGAGTTGATAATAAAGATCAATAGCCATACAATAGGCAGGGAGTATTATAATCCGCTTGGATCCTGATGGACCGGGACGGTTAAATTTTTGAAAGCAAATCGGTTGAGAAGCAAGGAGGACCTCAAGCAGGCCTCAAGAGCAAGAATACCTCACACCGATGCCCATGAACTTTTATCCGCCCATCGACTTCCGTCGTTGGGCTTTTTTATTGACCATTAAAATAACAAAAAAACTTCCTCTTCTAAAAAGTTTTTTATGAGATGTCACCTTTTTTAAAGAGAACTTATCGTGAATCATAATAAAAAAACTGTCCCCATGATAGCGGGACGAAAAAATTCTTTAAAAAAAATTGTAGCGCTTACCGCTTCTGACTATAGTTTTTCCCGGCTGATCGACACAACAGACATTGACATCATACTAGTAGGTGACTCCTTAGCCATGGTGGCCCTAGGGCATAGCACAACACTTCCGGTAACAATGGAAGAAATGATTATGCATACCTGTGCCGTAAACAGGGGCTGTCATAATGCTCTTCTTGTTGCAGATATGCCTTTTATGTCCTACCAAATATCTAATGAGCAGGCTATCACTAATGCTGGAAGATTTATTCAGGAGGCAGGTGCCCAGGCAGTAAAGTTGGAGGGTGGAACTACCATGGCCAAGCGAATTCAAGCTTTGACAGATGTAGATATTCCCGTTATGGGGCATATAGGCATAACACCTCAATCAATAAATCGCCTTGGGAAATACCAGGTCCAAGGGAAAACTTTTACGGGTGCACGTAAAATCAAACAGGATGCCCTTGCACTCCAGGATGCTGGTGTATTCTCAATCGTTCTCGAAGGAATCTATGATGAACTAGCAGCTGAAATAACACAGGATCTAAAGGTACCTACCATCGGCATAGGGGCTGGCGTCAAATGCGATGGACAAATATTGGTGCTCCACGACCTGCTTGGGTTAGGCATGGATCCGTCCCCAAAATTTGTTAAGAAATACACCAATCTAGCTAACGAAACTAAAAAAGCCGTAAACAATTATATTCAGGAAGTGCGCGATGAAACATTTCCGGATGCTGATCACTCTTACAATTTAAAAATTAAAAAACTTTTGTCGAACACAAATGACGCTTGAAAAGTAAGTGCGTACACAAAGATCTACATGAAAATTATTACTTCGATTGAGGAGATGAAAAAATGGAGTCGCTTAACCCGTTCCAGGGGTAAAACAATTGGCTTTGTAGCAACTATGGGTTGTCTGCACGAAGGACACCTAAGCCTAATAAAAACCTCCATCGCTAAATGCGACACTACTGCGGTTAGTATTTTTGTAAACCCCACCCAATTCAGTCCTAACGAAGATTTTGATTCTTACCCTAAGTGTATTGAATCGGACAAACAAATATTACAAACTACCGGCACAGATATCCTCTTCAATCCTAACCAGAAAGATTTGTATCCTGAAAAATTTCAGACTTTTGTAACAGTGGAGGATAAAACAAACTATCTTTGCGGGACAAGCCGTCCTCGATTTTTTCGAGGTGTTACTACAATTGTTTTAAAACTGATTAATATTACAGATCCACATATTGCTTATTTTGGAGAAAAAGACTGGCAACAATTAGAAGTGATTAGAACGATGGTTCATGATTTGAACATGGATGTTTCTATTGTGGGAAAACCAATTGTAAGAGACAAAGATGGCCTTGCTATGAGTTCACGGAACTGCAATTTATCCAAATCAGAGAAAAATTCTGCCCGGGTACTGTCTCAGGCTCTTGAATCAGCCCAAGCCCTCGTGATACAAGGCGAGCGTTCAGTTGAAAATATTCGTACCGAAATCCGTAAAACCATCGAACAGAAACAAGGAACTAAAATTGACTATATTTCCGTATGTGACCCAGAAAGTTTCACAGAACAAACGGAGATTAATTCAAAAGTACTAGTCGCACTAGCCGTTCGAATTGGCAGTACCCGGCTTATAGATAACCGTATTATAGGAAAAATTTAATGCAACAAATAATGTTAAAATCTAAGCTACATCGAGCGAGAGTCACTGATGTCCTGATAGACTATGAAGGAAGTATCGAAATAGACGAGGACTTAATGGATCAGGTTGGCATAAGAACCCATGAGCAGGTTCATATTTTCAATATAAACAATGGCCATCGATTTATCACCTATGCTATTCCAGGGAAACGCTGCGGACAAGGCATATCAATTAATGGGGCCGCCGCGCATCTTGCAAAGATAAATGATCGCATCATCATTGTTGCCTATGGTATCATTCAACTAGATCAGGAAAACATATCTCCAAAAGTTCTCGTGCTAAACAAAAACAATAAAGTTGTTAAGAAAAAAGGAATATAGCTTTTTCTGCATAAACAAATAACTTAAATCGAGTCGTTTATTCATGGATATTTTAATCACATTGGCATTAGTATTTATGGTTTGGATGTGCATAGACTGCATGCAACGCAAGGAACACTTTATATGGATAATTATAATGGTGGTTCTTTTCCCTGTTGGCGCAGTAGCCTACTATTTTACCGTAAAATCAAAAGGAGGTAACCTACCAACCCCATCAATACTGGAAGCCGTAAAGCATAAAAATAAGTCTAAGGAAGTAGAAACCGATGAAACTCTTCAGCTTAAAGAAATGATAGGCAAGTTCCACAAGGCCTACCACTATGAAAAACTTGGCCAAACGTATCTCGAGAAAAAACAGTATGCTCTTGCCATTCCCCAATTTAAGGAGGCAATTCAACGAGACGAGGAATCAAATGAGGCGCGATATGGTCTAGGCAAAACCTTTCATGCTATGGGAAATTACTCAGATGCAGCCGAGGCACTCGAAGGATTAATTAAAATTGACAAAAAATATGACTACGGTAATGCTATTTTTGGTCTAGCTGAATGTTATAGAATGGCTGGACTCGAAGATAAAGCTTTAAAAACATATGAAGAAGTTATCAATTCATTTCATTTTTTTAAAGCCCTATACCACTATGCAAACCTTCTAGATCAAAAAGGTCAAAAAGATGAAGCGATTAATCAGATGAAATCTCTTATCGGTTCATCAAAAGACCTACCAGACTATAAGTTAGAAAAAGAACGTTACTGGATTGACGAAGCATACAAATTCCTTAGAAAAAATGGCGTTGAATTGGCATAATTAATCCCAATTTCAAAAACTTAATATCTGCAGTTTTCGCAAGATCCTCTTAGCCCAAAACCTAAAACTCAATAGAAAAAACCTCAATCACACGGAAACAACTCTCGCTAGATTGACTAACGTAGATTTTCGCACTTATGTTTACTATGAGGTTGGGGAAAGTGCTCATCAAAATGGTAGGACTAATGATTTTTTTTAATCATTTTACTTGCGTAAAAACTTTTTTAATATCGAATCTATATCGTATAAGAGCGCTATAGGACGACCATGTGGGCAGGTATATGGCATCTCAGTTTCCCGCAAATCTGAAATAAGTTTCCTTATCTGATCTAAATTAAGAGACATGTTAACTTTTATCGCGTTACGACAAGACATCATAATAAGTATCTCTTCAAATTTCTCGTGTAATGCCTCCTCATGTTTTTGCGCAGGAAGCATATCAACGATTTCTCGCATAATTTCTTCCTTATCGTTATTTTTTAAAATTGCGGGCACTGTCCTCAACAAAAACTCATTATTACCAAATAGTTCCAACTCCAATCCAAGTTCACTCAAAGAATCCTGGTGGCGAACCAACAGTTCTACTTCACTGGGGGAATATTCCATAGTTAGCGGAAACAGCAACTGCTGAACTTCAATTTTTTTATTTTTCGCTGCTTTTTTAAAGCGATCATAAAGCACACGTTCATGAGCTATATGCTGGTCAACCACAAGTATTCCGGGTTTTCCCTGCATCAGGATAAATGAACGGTCTAATTGGCCTAAAGGTTCAAACTCAGAATAAATAAGATTTGAAACAGCGCTGGGTTTTTCATGAAAGATTTCGACTTGAGGTGATGTCCTGAGTCTCGTTGACTCTAGGTCAACTGATCGCGCAGCAGAGTCCTTGTAAATTAACTCCATGGCTGAAGACAGCCTAGCAGAGGATTGACCTTCAGAATAATTAGAAGCAGAACCGACCCTACGATCTCTATGTCTTGGCTGAGAAGTAGCATGAAATCTATTTTCTGATTGAGCCATAGAAGGCAGTGATAATTTTTTACTACCAATTAGAGAATCTTTCACAGAGCCACTTACAAAACGGTGGACCTCCTGTTGAAAGGCAAAGCGAACTTCCGCTTTAGCAGGATGAACATTCACATCAAATAATTTTGGGTCCATCGATAAAAAAAGATAGATCGCGGGATGCTGTCCTTTGGGAAGGAGGTGACTATAACCTTGTTGAGTAGAATGAAGAATTACTTTATCTCTAACAAACCTCTGGTTTACATAACAATACTGAGCAGAGCGTGACGAGCGAGTATAAACTGGACTAGAAATAAACCCCTCAAGCCGGTAGTCGCCATACTTGGTATCTACCTGAACAAGTTCCTTAGCGAGTTCGGCCCCAAACAACTCTGCGATCCGGTATAAATGCTGATCTGTTGGCAAAACATCGATAACTTTTCGGCCATTATTGATGAGTGTGAAGTGTATTTGAGGATGTGCTAATGCATGCTGCGTTACAACTTGAGTAATATGAGAAGATTCCGTGCCATCTCCTTTTAGAAATTTTTTTCGAGCAGGGGTATTGTAAAATAGTTGGGAAACATCTATGGTTGTCCCATGAGGGCAAGACGTCTCTTTAGTCTGAACGGAACCACCACCCTCTATTAAAATAATCACCCCGCCTAGGTGCTCGTCGGCAGAGGTAGTCATGCGCACTTTCGAAACCGAGGCAATGCTTGGAAGTGCTTCCCCTCGAAACCCCAAAGAAACTATTTTCTCAAGATCTGAAGAACTGCTAATTTTACTTGTCGCGTGACGTAAAAAAGAAAGCTCAGCATCCTCTAATGATAGACCAGATCCATTGTCTGTCACACGTATAAGCTTTTTTCCACCCTGCTCTATTTCGATTAAAATACGTGTAGACCCTGCGTCAATCGAGTTTTCTACAAGCTCCTTGACTACAGACATCGGCCTTTCAACTACCTCACCTGCAGCTATTTGATTAGCTAAATCATCAGGAAGAATTCTCACGCGTGACTTACTGTTTTCCTGGGGTTTCGCCGACATAGTTTAAATTACTAAATTTATGGAATAGTTCACGGTAAACTATTTTGAACAATTTTTTCTAGATTACAAGAGTTTATGAGATATCCTAGGTATGATTAAGGAGATGAAATCAAGTAAACGTAAAAATTTAGTTAAATTATTAGATAAGCTTGACTAGCTAAAAAAAACTGTCCTCAATGAGCCACTTCTTTAAAAACAACATGAAGCTACTAGAAAAACATAGCTCATGTACAAAGCACCTAACTGAACCACTACCCTCCTCAATTAAGGTGCAAAATACTCCCTCTGGAGACAATACCGTCCGGTTCAAAAATATACTCATACACAGCATGTATGATCCTGTAAAAGAAGGTAAAGCATTTGCTGAAAAAGTAACAACAGGAAGTCAAGTTTGCCTTTACGGGTTTGGGCTCGGATACCATATAGACGCTCTCTTAGAAAAAATTGGGCCCAATGGATTCCTACTTGCAATAGAATTGAACCCTGATCTTTTACTTGCCGCAATGATCATGAGGAATCAGTCCAAAGTATTACTCGATAAAAGATTCCACATTGTCTATGGATTGAACGAAGAAATCGTTTCGATCGAGATCGCAAAGTATATGGGAGAAATGCAAAGCACAAACACAAAAGACCTTGAGGTGGTTTTCCACTCACCTTCATTCAAATGTATTCCCTCCTCATTTCCCCAGTTGACGAATTCGTTAGAAGTTTTGTTGATGGAACGTAGATTTCCCGCTGTACTCGGTGACCTGGAAAAAGAAAATTATATTTTAAATAAAGAAATCGTGGAGCAAAATTCTGGAATAAAAATTTTACACTCTAAGCACAAGGGGAAACCTGGGTTACTGGTCAGTGCAGGGCCCTCACTTGACGACATTTTCCCTTACCTTAAACAGGTCGACAAAAAATTTATTTTAGCGTGCGTCGACACCGCATTCCCAATTTTATCACGCGAGGGCATTGTCCCTGATTATGTATTTTCTTTAGATCCTCAAGAAGATAGCTTCCAATATTTTCGAGATTTTTTAGAAAGTTCGACAAAGCTCATATTCACTCCATCTGCAAATACTAAAGTTGTTCACTGTTATAAGGGTGAAAAATTTGTGGTCTTTAAAAAAACGAGCTCTCAGTTCACGGAAGAAGAATCTGTTATTAATAGCAAGGGAAGCACTCAATCTGGTGGTTCTGTTTCCTGTCTCGCTCTAGACACACTAATCCAATTTGGCTGTAATCCAATATTTTTGACCGGGCAAGACCTTTCATTCCCCTCCAACCGAATTTATTCAAGCTTTTCAAATAATAATAAGCAAATGATTGATAGGTTGGATAGTGCTAGTATGCTCAAAGAAAACCACAAATCAGAGAGCATGAAACAGAGGACAGTAAACGTCAAAAATATTATTGGAAACAACGTAGCGACTAACCAAGCAATGTATAGTTATCTACGTGCGATTGAAGAAATGGCTGCTGCAAACCCTCAAATCAAAATATACAATTTATGCTCGCATGGTGCGCAAATTGACAACGTAATACCTCTTGGCTCGGCAAACGAGTTAATGAAATTTTTAACCTACCATTCTTGATATTTTCGAGACACTACAATTATCATACCTAAAAAATATTATTTTTGACGTGCCAACCATGAACATTCCAAACAAATTTCTCAAGTTAATGCCTCTACTCCTTATTATTGGATCAATTGTATTTATTACAACTGATCAGATGGGGTTCTACTTAAAACAATCAGAAAAACCAACCCCTGCAAATGGAGGGAGCAATAAGGGACTCATCCATGCTCACAGTGAAGAGAAAATAGACCACAAAAGTCCAGAGGCTCAAAAAAGAATGGGTATTTATCACTACAACGAGGGGAATAAACTTTTAAAACAAAATAAAACAGAAGAAGCCATAAAAAACTACAACATGGCACTGCATCACAATAATCGTTTTGAAGAAGCCTATATCAATTTAAGCACCGCCTACCTAAACAAAAAAAACTTTAAACTTTCTCTAAAAACTTTAAACACTCTAGAGTCGATAAACCCCAACCACCCTCTTCTGCACTATAATTTTTCCTGCTATTATGCGCTTTTAGGCAATGTCCCTAAGGGCATCGAATCCTTAAAACAAGCAATCGCAAATGGGTTTAAAAACCATCAAATCCTTGAAACTGACCCAGACATAGAAAACCTCCGTCAAAATCCACGATTCAAAGAATTGCAGTCATTGTTTTTAGCTAAGAACGCTTAAGTTAGAACAGCTATAGCTAACAAGTCTATTTTATCACTTAAGAGGGGAATCCTCTCCGGTAGATTTATTGAGGTTTGAATCAATAGAAAAATTGATCAGCTTACCATTTTTTCCAATAGCCAAGGCCATTTCCCCTGTTAAAGCCAAGTAAAGTTGGTTGCCAATCGCTTGTTTTCTCCAACCGCAAAAAAGTGGATGATTCTCAAGGCTTAATTTTTGGTCAAAGCATTTAACAAAGTCATTAATCTTTTTTCGGTCCGCCAAAACACTAGGTTCGATTTCTAGTTTCTCTGCGCGGATTTGAACAAGAGCAGAAAGCATTTCCTCTATGCCGGGAGGTGCCTTATATATTTCAAATTCTGGTAATTTTGGAATCTGATCCAGAGGCAGGTTCAGCCCTCTCTGAATTGCAGCTAAAATATTTTTCTTACTACGCGTGATTTCATTTTTGTGAAGACCTCGAATACGACTCAATCCTTCACTCTCTATCGGTGCTTTACGTGCTAACTCCAGAAGTGATTCGTCTCTAACAATACTCTTGGCCAAGCAGTCTCTAACCTGTGCTTCTTTTTCACGCCATTGAGCAAGCTCACAGATAATTGCAAAGTTTTTTGGAGACAGGGTTCTTATATTCTTGATCCGCATGTATAATTTTTCAAGGTTAGGGGCTTTAAAGTTATCCGGATCTTCTAGCTGTATAAACTCACCTTGAAGCCATTCTTCCCGGTTAAGCCTTTTAAGAACTTTTTTCAAGTTTTCGTACACCGGAAATAACAAGCGAACATCGTCCAAAGCGTATTCAATCTGCCGCTCACTTAAGGGTCGTCTGCACCAGTCAGTATAGGTTTCTGATTTATCAATTTTTTTCCCAAGAACCTTGTTAACAATTTTCGCGAAAGAAATCTGAGAACCCCACCCCACAACAGAAGCAGCTATCTGGGTATCAAATACCGGTTGAATTACCCCATCGCAAAGGCGATACAATATTTCAAGATCCTGCCTGGCAGCATGAAATACCTTAACTGTGTTTTGGTTACGAACCAGGTTTAAAAATGGCTCTAGGTTGGAAATATGAATTGGGTCGATTGCGGCACAGTGAGTACCATCAGAAACTTGAATGAGACCTAACTTGTGGTAGTAAGTTCTTTCTCTAACAAATTCTGTGTCAATTGCCAAGGTGGGACTAGAATTCAACTGATCACAAAAATCAGCTAAATCTTTCTCAGTTGTTAAATACATTAAATAATCTCAATCATGATAAAAAAAGGCAGGGATGAAACTATAAAAAAAATCAGGAAGTCACCTTTCCTAACATAATCTCTTAATGTCCATTATGTCACAAATAGATTAAAACAATAAGTCAATACAGGCACGCAAATGACATTACCACAACTTTTTGATGGTCATGGAGTGATTAAAAGTAGTTTATAAGGACCTCTCCACACTTACTTTTTTAACCTGTAAATTCCCTTTTGAATTCCAATCATCAGACTTCACAGAACTTTCCTCATAGTACGATGGCAGGTTGTCATTTATACGCCAGAATCGTTTACTTAATTTTTTGGAAGACACTACTTTTTTAAGCTGTCCCCGAGAATCGAATACCTTCACTTCGTAGAACATAGGCTTTACCTCACAAATAGATGTAAGATTTGTTTGACATGAAAAGTTTTACTAATAGATTTACCCTCATAAAAACAATTAGATACTAAAAAAATAAAGATATGGTCAAATATTTCATTTGTCAAGCTTTAAAATAAGTAATTTCAATAAGTTAAGAAGGTATTCATTGGGAAATATCTAAAGAGAATTTAAAATGGTTTGACTTTGCTTCGGGCTTTATCTAATGTCTGAGGGTGAGTAAGACGTTTTATATTTTTAGATTCAGAAACTATAATTCTTTAAATATGCTTTTTGTTACCCCATGATGCTCATGGGAATTGATTCATCTGTCCCCCAAGCTAGTATCGCCCTGTTGAAAGACGGGGAAATTCTCGATCAAGCTGAAGTTGGTGCAAATGCTACTGCTTCTAACCAAATTCTTTTTTTAATTGATAAGGTTCTAACCTCTTCAGGTGTTAATTTGCAAAATCTTGACGGGTTTTGTTTGACAACAGGACCAGGATCTTTTACCGGCCTTAGGGTGGGTGCGAGCATATTGAAAGGTCTGCTCCTAGCCACTTCAAAACCTTTTGTAAAAATCGACACCTTGGAAGCATTGGCACTACAGGCAATGCCAACATCTAATAAAATTTGCGCTATTCTGGATGCAAGAAAAAAAGAGGTGTACACCGCCAGTTTTTGTGGGAACGGAGATATTTTAGAGCGCCTCACACCTGACCGAGCCATAACGCCAAGCCAGTTATGCCAAGAGATCAAAGAACCAACTGTTTTTGTTGGAACTGGATTGGATTCATACGGCGCTTTTCTAACCGCACAACTCGGGGAGAACTTTATGCCAAC
>AQTY01000018.1 GCA_000372225.1 Candidatus Nitromaritima sp. SCGC AAA288-L16
TGCTGAATAATATTAATTAGATCTATCCGGTCTTCATGAAATAATGGGTTGTACAGCTCGACTCGGAGCTCCTGTTTTTCAACAAAAACTCTGTATGACTCCGATATATTTTCATAAATTGTAGTAAAAGACGGGAGTGTTGCAGCTGGGATATCATCCGCCGGAGCATTTTCAGCGTTCAACACGATATTATTGAGACGATACAAATTTTTTAAAATAGGTATCTTGTAAAACCCTGGAGGGAATTGCTCAAAAGCTGCATGAATAACATCTATCTCAATTGGCGACCAGTTTCGCCCCATATCAATTAAATTATAACCAAATGCACTTTTAAACTTAGATTTTTTTGCCACCACTTCCTCACCATAATTACCCTTATATTGGTAAAATGGACGTTTAGAAGTATCGCTATCCTGCGCATAAAGATCCCCAAAACTAAAAATAAAAATAAATAAAAAAAAATAGAGAAATCTGTGAGTTAAAATCATAAAAAAAGTCATTAATTTAAAGTAATTAGTAATTGAAGAATAGCAGATGTTCTTTTTGAATGCGACTAAACCAAAATTAATTCTTATTAATTCAATATGGTTAAGTATAAAAAATAGTAAATGGGTGAAATAATGATACTTTTAAAGATAATCGTCATCGAATATACTTATCTAAACATTTAAATATCGAGGAGGTAGATTTATGGCGCAGTTGCCAGGAGTGAACGTAAAATTAATAAGACTTAACCCTGAATGGAGCGTAGAAAATGCGGCTTCAACACCTTTAGAACAAAACCTTTCTATAAATGATTTTAATGGAAAACGACTCATCATCACCCTCCCCGGAGCCGGTGGTTTTTGTAATAAGGAGTTCGATCAAGTAAAAGAAAATATGGATAAATTTACAACTGCTGGTGCTGAGGAAATAATTGTTGTCGTAGGAACCGATATTTTAAGTAACGCCGGTCGTGGCATTCCCAACCTCTTCCAGGATCCGGACCTAGAGTTTGCAAAGGCTAACAATCTGCATCTGGATGGAGTTCGCAGTCGATACTTAAACAGATCAGTAATCGCTGTAGACGCAGATGGCAATGAAGTGGCACGAGAAGATGCCGACCTTCTGGGGTGCCGTACGGTTGAGGCTTTGGTTGGCGTTGTTCAAAAAGCCTTTGGTTAGCCTATGGGCCATGATTTTAAAAAAATTCTCCCCACAATTTTTAGGGGAGAGTTTTAAAAAATCATCTCATATTTTACCAATTAAAAAATCCAAACTTTTAGCCGCACTATTCAATCTTCAGGAAGAAGTTCAAGAATAGATTCAAGGTCAGAAATAATATCTCTTTTCTGTTCTAGAAAGAGCTCACGGTCAAAACCGAGGGACAATTGCGAATTTTTCTTCTTACTCTCTCTCATTTTTTGCTTGGCTCCAGCAATCGTGTAACGTTCTAGATACAGCAGTCTCTGAATTTTAATGATCAGTTCGACATCCTTTTTTTCATAAAATCGTTGACCTGATTTGTTTTTTTTTGGTTGAAGTGCCTCAAACTCGTCTTCCCAGTATCGAAGAACGTGTTGTTCCACACCAGTTAGTTTTGCAACTTCGCCAATTTTAAAAAATAACTTATCCGGTATCTTTTGATTCATACATCGACCGATTAGTAGTAATTAATAGCTGTCGACTTGGCTTAAAAGTTAGAACCCTTCTCGCTCGAATAAAAACAGCCTCTCCACTCCTTGGATTTCTTGCATTTCTCGCTTTTTTTTCTCTCAAATGAAACCCTGCAAACCCAGAGATACGGACATCCTCCCCACTTTCAAGAGATATTTTAATTTCATTTAAAATAATTTCAACTGCATCAACAGCTTCCTGGCGAGTAAACCCTACTTTTTTATATACACACTCAACCAAATCTGCTTTAACAACAGTTCCATTTCGCTCTATATTTTTCAAAATCAAACCATTCTAAATTATTCTCATTTCAATACACACAAATATCAACCAATTTTCTTACCTGTTTTTTCCAAGTCTTTTTGGCTTTCTTCAATAATTTTTGCTTTTAAGTGATCTGGCACATTGTAATAATGATCAAACTCCATTGTAAACACGCCTTTACCACTTGTCATCGAATTCAAATCGGCCGAGTAATTGAGTACCTCAGACATAGGAACTTCTGCGTGAATATTCTGGAGGTCATTATCCGCAACGATGCCTAGAACTTTTCCCCGCTTTGAGTTTAGGTCTCCCATAATATCGCCGACAAATTCACTAGGAACAGTAACGTCCATTATCATGATTGGTTCCAGAAGAGTCGGTCGACAGTCAGGCACCCCTTTTTTAAAACCTATTGATCCAGCAATTTTAAAAGCTATTTCCGATGAATCAACATCATGATAAGAGCCATCATACAAACGTATTTTTATATCAACCATTGGATACCCAGCAAGGACACCTGCATCCATGGCCTCTTTTATACCTTTTTTAACAGCAGGAATATATGTCTTTGGAATAGCCCCGCCAACAATGTTATCTTCAAAAACGAAACCACCACCCTTTTCTAGCGGCGAAATTTCTATCCAAGTGTCACCAAATTGCCCACGCCCCCCACTTTGTTTTTTGTGCCTACCTTGTACTTTTGTTGTTCCTTGAATAGTTTCTCGATACGGTACTTTTGGGGTATTAACATCAACTTCTACACCAAACCGACGTTTCATTCGTTCCAAAGAAACATCAAGGTGCACCTGCCCCATCGCTGACACCAGAAGTTCATGGCTTTCGGCTTTACGTTCAACACCTAGCGTAGGATCCTCCTCACAAAGTCGCTTTAAAGCATTACTGATTTTTTCCTCATCCGTTCTCGTTTTTGGAAGAAGAGCTTTAGTTAACACTGGTTTTGGAAAGGAAACCATGTCAAATTGTATGGGATTATTCTCTGATGATAAAGAATCGCTTGTCGTTGTAACCTTTAGCTTAGCAACCGCACCAATATCTCCCGCGGAAATTTCAGTAACAGCGATCTGTTTTTTACCTTGTAATAAATAAACCTGCCCCACACGTTCTACGATTTCCTGAGTCGCATTATAAACTGATGAATCAGCCTTAACTACTCCAGAAAAAACCCTAAAAAGAGTTAGTCTCCCTGCGTATGGATCAGCAATGGTCTTAAACACAAAAGCTGCTAGCGAAGATTTAGGATCAATATTACATAGTTTAACCGAGCCGTCTTTTGGGTTTTTCCCTTTTACTGACCCTCTCTGATCTGGGGATGGCAAATAGTCTATGATCGAATCCATCAAAAGGTCAACGCTAATATTTTGAGTAGCCGACCCCAAAAAAACTGGTAATAACTTTCCCTCTTTTAATCCTCTTTTAAATCCATCATCAAACTCCTTCTTAGAAAGCTCTCCGTTTTCGAGATAGTTTTCGGTTAAATCATCATCTACCTCGGCAACCAACTCGGTAAGTTCCCCAAAAGAATAATTCACTTCTTCGGTCATCAAGTCAGGAATGGCATCAGTCTTATTTTTCCCTGACCCATCTTTTTGATACGAGTTAAATTTTTTTGATAAAACGTCTATCACGCCAGTAAATTTTTCTCCTGTGCCAACGGCAGTATGAATACAAAATGGGTTTACTTTAAACTTTTTTTTAATTGATTCTAAAACTGATTTTATGTCGGCTTGTTCGTGATCGACTTTGTTAATGAAAATAATTTTGGGTATATCCAGTTCTGTAGCCCCGTTCCATACTTTTTCCGTGTAAAACTGTATACCGTCTACAGCGCTTATCACTATCACAACACCATCGATAACCCTAAGGCTTGCTGGCGTATCGGCCACAAAATTGCTGTCTCCCGGGGTGTCGATCAGATTGACCTTACTTTTTTTCCACTCGTAGAAAGCAATGGAAGCACTAACTGAATGCCCACGATCCACTTCGTCAGGATCGTAATCCATTAGTGAAGAAGTATCACCAACTTTTCCTAAGCGATCATTCACTCCCGACAGAAAGAGCATTGCTTCCGCAACAGAAGTTTTTCCTGCACCACCGTGCCCGACTACACCAACATTTCTTATATCTTGGAGAATATACTGTTTCATCGCAGGCCCCCAAAAATTGATTAAGAGGATACAATTATAAACCAATAACTGAAGCCTAACCCTAAACGTATCAAATCCACATTAATCTAATAAGTGGGAACATTATAAATCAATCACGTTTCAGTCTGCTTAATACTATTGGAAAATAACCGTTTCTCATACCTTATTTTATCTGAATCCAAAATCTAATTATAAGGGGCATTGCAGAAAAGAGGTAACTTGTTGATGTGGAAAGGGGTTGTAATTCTATATTTAGGTACTTAATTTTATCTTATTTTTTTATTACCGTGAGAAATTCATAAAAATCATGCGAAGGATAGTAAAGCGCTATGAGTCTTACCTTCCATAACACTGTAAACTCTTTTTACTTCATTTTTTTTTCTTTCCTGAAAAAAATAATCTAACCGGTGTTCCGGAAAGCCCAAAAGTTTTTCTTAGGCTATTGGTCAAATATCTCTTATAAGAAAAATGTATTCCTTCTGGGTAGTTAACAAAACACTTTAAAGTAGGCGGCCGACTCTTGATTTGAGTTATATATTGGATTTTTACAAATTTACCCCGGTAACTTGGTATTGGGTTTTTCTCTATGGCTTTTTCGATACAATCATTTAGTTTCCCCGTTGACAAATTCTTCTTATACTCTTCAAAAACCAACTCTACCTGAGGAAATAACTTTTCCACGCCATATCCCGATAATGCGGACAAAATAACGACTGGAGCGAAATCCAGGAATTTACATTTTTCCCTTATCTGCTCTTCAATAGAATTTTTTGTCGCGCCAAGCGGCCTTGCCAAATCCCATTTATTTACAACAAAGAGGCATCCCCTCCCTCTATCAAAAGCGTAACCCGCAATAGTCGCATCCTGATCGGTAATGCCTTCTGACACATCAACAAGAATCACTGCTATGTCACAGCGGTCCATAGCTTTTAAGGCCATTATTACGCTAAATTTATCTAATACCTGCTGAGTTCTCCCCTTTCTCTTGATTCCCGCTGTATCAACAAGTAAAAAGTTTTTATCTCCCTGCTTGAGCATCGTATCTATGGCATCTCGAGTTGTACCTGGAGTATCTGAGACAATGCATCGAGACGAATCCAACAATCTGTTGACTAATGATGATTTGCCAACATTCGGGCGTCCTACAATAGCAAGGCGAACAGTATTTTCTGAGAGGATGGTTTCTTTTACCTCTGGTAGTACAGCCACCAACTTATCAAGCATGTCTGCAACACCATATCCATGCTCTGCTGAAACTGGATAAATGGCATCCATACCCATCGCAGAGAAATCAGTAAGTTCTTGCTCGTGCCTAACCTCGTCAACCTTGTTAACAATAAAAAAAAATGGTTTCCCGGATTTTCTTAACCGGTCAACCACTTTTCTATCTTCAGGGGTAAGCCCTAAGTTCTTATCAGCAACGAAGAGCAAAACATCCGCTTCATCTTGGGCTAGTAGGGCCTGTTCAACAACCTGGTTCTCTATATCGTTTACCCCATCAACATCTACTCCTCCTGTATCGACTACGGCAAAAGAATGCCCCAACCAATCAGATTGACCGTATATACGATCGCGAGTTACTCCCGGGGTGTTATTGACGATTGCCTTACGTTTCTGGACAAGTCGGTTAAATAATGTAGATTTCCCGACATTAGCTCGGCCGATAATAGCAACGAGGGGTAATGCAGACATGGTTTTCAATCTCTCTAGATCATCGGATCAAAATCCTGAACGAACTTAGCGATCCCTTTTGCAATCGAGGAAGCAATCCTGTCTAAGTAAGAACCTTGTTTTAAGCGACTCTCTTCTCTTAGATTCGTAACAAACCCAACTTCAACAAGAATGCTTGCCATATTCGTATCATGTAATACGAAAAAGGGACCTTCCTTTACCCCTAAATTTTTGATACCAGAATATTTTTGTCTCATAGACTGATACAATTGGCTTTGAATACTACTGGCCAACCGAGAGGATTTGTTGATTTTTGTGGTGCTTATCATACTTGCTAAAATTTCTTGTGTCCGGTCATCTTTCACCGATTTGACAAGTTTTCCGTTTTCACGAGCAGCTGTCGCTTTTGCCTCTTCATTATGACCAGAGCCAAGATAATAAGTTTCGATACCATGGGCTCCTCGCCTAGATGCTGCATTCGCATGTACTGAAATAAAGACATCCGCATTATTGTCATTGGCAATTTTTCCACGCCCCGGAAGCGGAATAAAGATATCATTCTTTCTGGTAAGAATAACACGGTAATTGTAACGAGACTTCAAAATATCTTTCAAACGTAAAGCAATAGCAAGGTTTACATCCTTCTCTCGCAGGCCTCGATGTCCCTTCGCTCCCAAATCTTTGCCTCCGTGACCGGCATCAATTACAATTAAGGTTGCTTTTTTATTACCCAATAGAAAAGAGCCGTTTTTGGATACCTTGACAGCAACCTTTCTACGCTCTTTGTTAGATTTATTTTTTTTAGCGGGGGCAATATTTTTCGATTTCACAAAAACCTTCGGTTTCGAAACCACCTTCATTTTTGGAAGTTTTTCATCACTTAACTCTATGAGCAACTTAGACCCTTCAGGCCAAACACCTATTTTAAGGTTGTTTGATTCGTTCAAGTCAAATACCAAGCGCGTATTTTTTTTATCCAACTGACTCAACCGCAAACCCTTCAAAAAGCGACTTCCAATTTTTATATTCTTGGTCACATTCTCAGCCAATTGTGTATCATTAAAGTTTATATATACCCTCTCTGGTTCAGACAAACGACCTTGAGAAAAAGTAACTGCTTCATTTGTATGCACCTCAACTCGAACAGAGTCTGACCCAACCGTGTAAATAATTTTCTCTAGAATCAATTTTTTGCCAATGGCTAAGCTAGAATTTTTGTTCAGGCGAGATATATTTTTTTTTGTTTTTTTGGAAAATACTTTTTTAGCTACGTAACTTGTCGACACAAAGGATTTAACATGCGGTATTCTAGACCTTGCTTTTGCAACAACGTCCCCTTGGGGAAGCATTGTCAAAATCTTCTCAAAGGAATTCAGGGCAGCGTCATATTCTCCTCGATTGAAAAATATTTCTCCTTGGCGGTAAAGAGCATCATCTGTCAAGCGACCTGGTTTAAATTCTTTTACTGTTTTTTTATAAGCTTCCAAGGCTTCATTAAGGTCCTTATCCCGTCTAGAAATAGCATAGAGTTGCTCGTATAAGTCCCCGGTTGTAAATATAGCTTTGTATGCTTCGTTACTTGGAAAATATTTTTTATAAACCAACCCAAATTTTTGAATGATCGAAATCCATTGATCCCGCCTATGCATCCCCTTCTTTGATTGAAAAAATCTATGATAGGATGAACGTGCTTTTTCATAATCAATTGATGCAGGTGAAGAAGCGGCAAATACTATTTGCCCTGAAACAAAGGAAGCTAACACAGAAAACAACAAAAAAAGATTGACTAAAATAAACTTCTGTAAAAAAATTCGCATAAAATACCCAAGAACTTTTAAAACACCGGACTCCAAATAATACAAACCTAGCATCGTCCGGCAAAAGCGCCCTTCCCTAACTATTTAATTTTATTGACATTTTAAATGCTATCATTTTTAAGAAAGCTGGTCAACAACCTTAATATTTGATTTTATTGGAGTTACACGCCATTTTTCAAGCGATCTGCTAGGCTAGAAGGAAGTCCACAAGCCCTTATTTTTTGCTGAGTTGAGAGCAAGTCATAGGAAAATCGGCAAAACTCCACGATGTGACTCACCGAATCATAGAAAACAAATACAGGGTCCGGATTCCCATCCCTTGGTTGCCCAAGACTACCAACGTTAATTATATGACGCGAGTCAGGATCAAGCTCCAGTTTGGAAGTATCATGTGAATACACCTTATTGTTTTTTTTCTTTTCAAAAATACCTGGTAGATGCGAATGCCCTATAAAACAAATAGCCTGCTCAAAATAATAAAAATTTTTTTCTGCAATTTTTATTGTAGAAACGTAATGCCATTTCTTTGGCTCAAAAGGAGACGAGTGAACCCAATAAATACCATACTCCTCTTTTTCAATTGGCAAGGTATCTAAAAAATTCTTATTGCTTTGAGTCAGGTTTCTCCGTGTCCAAGCGCATGCTTGATAGGCAGCGGGATTTAAGTAGCTAGCATCAGTTTGATTTAAAACACAGTAGTCGTGATTACCAGCTAAAGCAAAGTCGGTCTCATCACGAATCCATTCAGCAACAGGGTTGGGGTCGGCATTGTACCCTACTATGTCACCAAGACAGACCTTCTTGTCATGAAGAACAGATTCGGCGACACGACAAAAAGACTTTAGCGCCTCGAGGTTACTATGAACATCGGAGAAAATTATAAATCTCACTATCTCCTGCCGGGTAGGCGGGATAAGGCCTCAACTTGTAAAAGGAAGGGGGCCTTTCTGTCCAATTTCATTATAAACCTTATCCAAAATTCCATTAATAAACTCTGGGGAATCTTCGTTGCCGTATTTTTTGGCTATATCTATAGCTTCATTAATGACAACTTTGGGTGGGGTTGAAAAACTAAATAGTAATTCGCACGTTCCCATTCTTAAAATATTTCGGTCAATCACCGTCATGCGGTCGAGAACCCAATGGTCACTAAATTTTTGAATAATTTCATCAATCTCTTCGATTTTATCAATGAGAGACACCACCAATTCTTTCATAAAATTTTCTACGTCTTCCTGAGATGAGTTTCGTTCTAAAAATAATTTTATCTGTTCATCCAAGTTCCCTTCATTCAGTTCAAATTGATAAAGAAACTTGAGTGCCAATTCCCGCGATGATCTTCTTTTTCCCATAATACCGAGAGGTTAAAGTTTTTTAAAAAGCGTAGCCATCTCAATAGCTGCAAGAGCCGTCTCCGCGCCCTTATTCCCAGATTTTCCGCCAGCTCTATCTTCCGCTTGTTCTATATTATCTGTGGTAAGCACACCAAACATAATAGGGATATCCGCATCCCTAGCAACTGCTGCTACTCCTCTAGCCGCCTCACCAGCAACATAATCAAAGTGAGGCGTCCCTCCTCGAATCACCGCTCCTAAGCAAATAATGACATCTTTCCCTCTAGAACAAATCTTTTTTGCCACCATGGGAATCTCAAAAGCACCAGGAACACGAATTACCTCAATGTCATCCTCATCAACTCCACGACTCACCAGTTCATTGATAGCACCGCTCAATAAGTGTTCTGTAATAAAAACATTAAAACGGCTAATTACTATGCCAACTTTCATACCTGCGGCATCCAAATCTCCTTCTATAAATTTTGCCATTTCAAAAAAACCATTATGAGATATTTTTAATCATATGCCCCAGTTTCTTTTGCTTCGTGCGGAGATATTTAAGATTATCTTTCTTAGGGCTCACTTCGATGGGAACACGTTCGACCACTTGCAAACCATACCCTTCTAACCCGACTATTTTCCTGGGATTATTGGTCAATAGCCGAATTTTCCCCAACCCAATCTTTTTCAAAATCTGTGCTCCAATACCATACTCTCTAAGGTCAGGTTTAAAACCCAGCGAGGCATTGGCTTCCACTGTATCTTGACCTTCATCCTGCAAAGCATAGGCTTTCAATTTATTGACAATGCCGATCCCTCTTCCTTCTTGGTAGAGATAAAGCAATACACCATTTTCATCCTCGGCAATCATTTCCATAGATTTCTTTAATTGTTCTCCGCAATCGCAACGAAAAGAACCAAACACATCTCCTGTTAGGCATTGTGAGTGAACGCGAACTAGCGTGGGGGTTTCAGCGCTAATTTCTCCATTAATCAAAGCAATATAAATTTGATTGTCTAACACATTTCGAAAAGTTACTGAATCAAAAACACCGAATTCGGTGGGCAATTTAGTCGACACGACTTCTTCCACAAGAGTTTCTCGCTGCAGGCGATACTCCGCAAGATCCTTAGTGGTTATCATCTTAAGACCATGTTCACGTGTAAACTCTATGAGACTTGGTAAGCGGGCCATGGTTCCATCATCGTCCATGATTTCGCAAATAACTCCTGAAGGATATAACCCTGACATACGAGCTATATCAACAGAAGCTTCGGTTTGTCCCATGCGGACAAGAACACCTCCCGCACGGGCTCTAAGAGGAAATATATGTCCCGGTTTAACTAAATCACTTTTTCCAGCCTGAGAATTAATTGCAGTCTGGATTGTTATGGATCTATCACTGGCTGAAATCCCTGTGGTTATTCCTTCTCTAGCATCTATGGAAACTGTAAAAGGAGTTTCAAAGGCTGACTCGTTATCCTCAACCATCATCGATAATCCTAGTTCACGCGTCCGTTCATCAGTCAACGCAAGGCATATCAAACCTCGGCCATATTTAGCCATAAAGTTGATCGCTTGGGGTGTGACTTTTTCAGAGGCAATCATTAAATCGCCCTCATTTTCCCGGTCTTCATCGTCAACGATAATAATCATTTTCCCTTGACGAATATCCTCCATAGCATCTTCAACAGAACTAAAGTTATTTTTTTGGTCTTCTCCAAATTCACTTATTGTCATCTTCTCTAATTTTTCTCATAAGATTGTTTATTATGATAGCAAACAAAAAAAATTTACTTCAAAATACCTTGTCTACGAAGCATGTCTAGCGAAACTTGCTTGTCCGTATTACCAGACAATAAAATAGTTTCGCAGGCTTTATATATATATTTTCCAATCATATCACATTCGATATTAACGGCATCCCCCATTTTTCTGGAAGCAAGGTTGGTATGAGAAAACGTAAATGGAATAATAGAAACAGAAAACACATTGCCGATGCATGAAAAAGCGGTCAAGCTAATACCATCTATTGCAACAGAACCTTTTTCGATAATGTATGGAGTGTATTCAGTTGGATATTCAAAGCAAAAAATTATCTCACCGCTCTTATGATCAATAGAAGTAATACGCCCAACACAATCTACATGACCACTGACAAAATGACCGCTAATTTTATCGGAAGGTGTGAGAGAACGCTCAAGGTTAACACTGACTCCCTCTTCTATGCTTTTAAAACAAGTTCGATTCATCGTTTCAGTACTCAAGTCAACCGTAAAAGTATCTTTCGTGCTATCTCGCACTGTAAGACAGACCCCACTCACGGCAATACTTTCTCCTGACTCAAATCCACTAAAACCTTCACCTCCTTGAACTGTTAATACAGCTCCCGCATTTTTTCGAATAATTTGATTAACTATTCCGACACTACTAACAATCCCGCTGAACATAAGTCTCCCTTAGTGTATATTTCCCTCAATCACTAAATCATTCCCTAATTTTTCAACTGACATGTCTTTAACTTGTATGAAATCTTTTAGTTTAGCTATTCCTTGACCACCAACAGGACCGGGAGCATTTTTGCCACCAATAATCTTCGGTGCTAAAAAACAAATTACTTTATCGATCAGTTTTTCCTTCAAGGCATTACCACTGATCTCCGACCCCCCTTCAATCATAATAGATGTGATCTCCATTTCTCCCAACTTATCCATTAGCAAAGGAAGGTCTACTTGTTCTTTCTTGTGTTTAACCAAAAGAACTTCCACACCAATTTCCTGTAATTTTTTTTTTCGGGCTGACGACAAACTTTCGCTAGAAGCATAAATAACCCGTTCCTTGTGAGCATTGTTAAAAATTTTAGCTGAGATGGAGATAGTATTTTTTCCTGCTACAATGATACGGGCTGGATTATGCATACCTTTCTTTTGGGGTCGCACGGTCAACTGAGGATCATCCACTCGAACTGTTTCTGCGCCAACTAGAACTGCATCAACCCTGCTTCTAAGTCTATGTGCGTAAGCTCTAGCCTTGGATCCGGTAATCCATCTTGAGTCCCCCGTTCTCGTTGCAATTTTTCCATCCAAAGAAAACGCACTTTTAAGAATCACCCATGGGCGCCCTGTAGTAATATACTTAATAAAAGATTCATTAATCTTTTCACAATCTTGTCTTAAAACTCCAGTAACCACCTCTACGCCCTGCTTTCTAAGGAAACGTATTCCTCTCCCACTTACAAGTCGATTAGGATCACGAATACCAAGGACGACCCTTTTTATTCCAGCCGCGATAATAGCCTCTGTGCAGGGTGGAGTTCTCCCATGGTGACAACAAGGTTCTAAATTCACGTAGAGGTCAGCTCCTCTAGCCTTACCGCCTGCCTTACGCAAAGCAATAATTTCGGCGTGAGGAAGGCCAGCCTTTTTATGATACCCCTTTGCAACAACTTGACCGGATTTAACAAGAACCGCCCCAACAACTGGGTTAGGGTTAGTCTGCCCTTCTGCTTTACGCGCAAGGTCAAGAGCAAGCCTCATATAATGTCGATCAAATTCGCAAGTCAAGACAAACCTCTTTTTTAACAACCCTTATATAGTTCAGACATTAGTCATTCGTCATCTTCGGCATCATCATCAACTTCTGTAAGTGGTAGGGAAACACACCGGAACCCGGTAGCAGGATAACGCTCATCGGGGTCAAAGGTATTTCGATAGGCACATTTAGAGTGAACCATATAATTTAACCAGGACCCACCTCTAGCAACCCGTTGAGTTATTTGTCCTTTTAAATGAAGCTGAGCGCACCACTCCCATACGTTACCAGCCATGTCAAAACATCCAAAAGGAGATATCCCCTGTTCAAACTCGGTGACTGGAGAAGTTCTTCCAATCACAAAATCACAGGTATTAGCGTAATCGTTTTGATAACCCATTGCTTCTCCCCAGGGGTAATCTCTCCCATCTATACCACGAGCGGATTTTTCCCATTCTTTTTCTATCGGCAGCCGCTTTCCTAACCAAAGAGCACAGACTAAAGACTCATAAAAGTTTATCCCTATGACAGGATGGTCATCCGAAAAAGAATAGAGGGGGAAACGGAGTATGTGGTTTGGGTCGAACTCTTTATACAAAGCGTTGGTTACTGGAAATTTCATAATCGAGAACTCTTTCAAGAAAACATGGTCCTCCTCATCCTTTTCATCTTGATAAATAAATTTCCCCTTAGGTATTGTCACCATCTCGCCCCAACTTTTTACTTTTGACAATTTAACCACATCCGGATTAGAGGCCTCTCCTAGGAATTCCTCTAATTCCTTAACCTCTTTTAAAGAGTCAAACTCCTGGCGATCAACCAAATCAGACCAATCAATTTTTTTTACCCCCAAAAGCAGTTCTATTACAGAGTAAAGAATCCGTCCGTCCCTATTTTCTCTTTTCAACAAGCTTTGTAACAGAGTTAGTAAAGTTAATGACTCGTTAGCCGCCACAACATCTTCAACCTTAATTAAACGACATCGAGCGAATTGTGGAAAAGACTCTCTACATTGATATTTAAGCAACTGGGCGATCAATAACCGCCTTTCTTCTGATAATTCTCTCGCTTCACAAACGGAATTTCCTGCCAGAAACAGAGCTCCCTGATCCATAAAAATATCAAATACATCATTAGCCAAAACCATCCCTGAAAAAAACTTTAACATTTCTTCCCAACGTTCATCTCGACACTTTAAAGCGACCATTTTCTTCCAGTCTTTTTTTTTAGCCAAGCTTCTAGCTGCAAAGTATTCTTGGAATGAAGGGTGCCTAAACTGCCAACGACCTGGAGTCTGTTGAAGAACTTTTTCTAATTCAGGTGGAATAGTTTCATCCCGTATTAACGTGTCACATCCCTCTTTTTTTAGACGCTCTTTAGAGTAGCCTGTTTCAATATCATCGATGCGCTGGGAAAGCTCGTCTTCAAACAACTGCAACGCCACTTCCTCCAATCGCTCAAAAATAATTCCAGAGTCTTTTATTTTGTTTTCATGAGAATCACTTTCTAAAAGGTGTCTAAAGTAAGCTAAATAAATTTCACCGCGAGTGGTAAGACCGCTCAGTTTATCTAAATCTGAAAGAATACGAAGCATCTTCAAAACCAAAGGCACTTCCATTAATTCAGGCGAATACTTACCCAAACTTGTAATTTCTTTATTTTTTTGTGCTTCTCCTAAAAATATGTTGCGTTTTTTTTCATCAATTTTTTCAAAAGTCACGTGAAATGCTGCATCTTTTCCTCTCTGAATTATGGAGTCTGTGGCAAGAGGACCGAAACTAAATTTTCGAGTAGCGAGAATCAATCGGTTGCTACGAAAAGTTTTGTCTTCGATAAAAGCCTCTAAGTAGACTTGAAAACGGTCTTCAGCAGGCAGTTGATCCAAAGCATCTAGCATAAAAAGAATCCTCCCTTCTCTTTCTAGTGCTTTGATAGTCTCAAGAAGGCATTCTTCATCAAGAATAAGTTCCGGATCTTCCTGGCACTCGATTAAAATAACATCCAACATTTCTTGATGAACCGATTCCATAAATCGCGTTATTCCTTCGCCTTCCTGCAGGTTTCCAAGGTTAAAATAAACTGGAAGTGGGTAAACAGGGTGTGGTACCTGTTGAAGTAATTGCTCTTGGTAGTATTTCAAGAAAGTTGTTTTCCCCATGCCACAACCTGCCTCCAGCATAACTTTCATCTGATCACTCATCAGCAAATCTTCATGGATAATTCTTGGTGCAGGGAAAACCTGTTCCTGAATACTTTGCCTGTGTCGAATGGGATTAGTGTCAAGTAAAATGGGAAGCACATAGGACTTAGCACGTGATCCTTCTCCAAGCACATTATCTAACCAGCTAGATGTTTTAACTTTCTGATGTTTACGGTAGGTATTGATTACCCATTCACGTGATTCTTCCAGCTTGGAACCAACAAGAGCTGACCCATCGTCGTCAGGAAGAGGAACTGGCAATTCATTTGTTTCGTTCATTTGAAAGGTTCTCTATAATCATATTGGTTTTGTATTTTATCACAATAGTATCCTGAAACAGGGCCTCTTCCCTTAATGATTCCCCTTAAAGACGAAAATCCAACTAAAAACTTCCCCCTTATCACTATTATTTTTATCATTTCTAATACACTTATCTTTCTATACCAGATAAGCCAACCAATGGGGACCATTACAACATTTGCAACATTCGGGCTCATTCCCGCACACCTTATAGAATCACCTATCAGTACCTACCCCACTATTTATTCGTCAATGTTTATCCATTCAGGAATAGGCCATCTGGCGGGAAACATGCTCTATCTCTGGATTTTTGGAAATAATATCGAGGATGTTCTTGGTAGATTGAGATTTGTTATCTTCTATCTGGTTTGCGGAACAATTGCTTCTATGGGTCACATTTTTACAGACCTTCAATCTGATATTCCGATGGTAGGAGCGAGTGGCGCCATTTCAGGAATACTCGGCGCATACCTTATTTTATTTCCTTTTGCGCGAGTAAAAACATTAGTTTTTTTAGGATTTTTAATCACTATTATCCGCATACCAGCTATCATTCTTCTAGTGATTTGGATATTGATTCAAGTTTTCAGTGGGGTGGTCTCAGGAGATGGCGGCGTAGCGTGGTTTGCACACATCGGAGGATTTGTCGCTGGTATGCTACTTATACTACCCTTTCAAGAAATTAAACACTGAGACCTTTTACTGAGCATAGTAAGAAAGCATCAACCCAAAACAAAGGATGACGAAAAAAACCCAAAAAAACATCATAATTCCCGGACCCTTGAAACGCGGATAGTTTGGGATATTAGGGTTTTTAGGTTTTTTGCAATTAGGGCAAAAAATAGTATTTTCATGATCATATTCATGTCCGCAATTAAAACACTTAATTTCACTCATCGTACTCTTTCTTTCATGTGAGATTCCGGAACCATCGACGAAGTAAGTCAAGTCCAGCCTGGGCTGACCTCTCTTTATTACGACTTCGATCACTATAAAAACGGAAACATTTGCAATCTGATTTTTCTTCGTCACTAATGGCAATAAATACTGTTCCTACGGGTTTATTATTACTAGCATCCGGACCAGCAACTCCAGTAACAGATAACCCAATATCAGCACCTGAAGTTTTACGTATACCCTCTGCCATGGCAAGCGCCACCTCTTCGCTCACAGCTCCATATTTTCGGATCAGAGTGGGTGAAACTTCCAAACGACTGTTCTTTGCCTCGTTACTGTACGCAACAACTCCTTCTAGAAAATAATCGGAACTTCCCGGCGTCTGTGTCAACCGGTGACCGATCAACCCACCAGTACAGGATTCAGCAACCGCCAGCGTTTTATTTTTTTCTAGAAACAATTCCCTTACTTTACCTTCTAAAGTCTCATTATCTTTTCCATAGACCCATTCCCCCAACGACGTCATAACCATATCTTCTGCCTCACCTAATCTAATTTCAACCTCTTCTGAACTTTTCGAGTAACAAGACAAACGAACCTTCATCTCTAAATAGGAAGGAAGTGATGCCACGGTAGCCAATCTTTCCAATGGCTCGACCGGTCCAAACTTTTCCCAGAGAGAAGCCTCTGTCAAACCCACAGTTTTAATAACACGATGACCAATCACCCCTTTTTGCAATTTTTTAAGATCGGGGCGAATATATTTGTCAAACAAGTGCTCCATCTCTAAAGGAACACCTGGAAGAGAAAATAATTTTTTTCCATCACGTTCAAAAAGAAAACCCGGCGCTGTTCCTTTTTCGTTGTATAAAATCTTAGCAGTTTCTGGAATCTTACATTGACTACGCACTCCTTCAGGAACTTTTTGCTGACGTTCATTGAACGTTGCTTCGAGCATGTTCATCACTTTATCGTCAATAATCATATTAGAATTGAACACTCGGGCGAATACATCTTTTGTAATATCATCGTGTGTTGATCCTAGACCTCCAGTAACTATAACTATATCCACCCTCTCCAAAGCGCCTTCTACAACTCTGGTAATAGAACCCTCATCATCACCCACTGCCGTGATTCTTGAAGTATTAATCCCTAGCAAGTGTAATTGTTTGCTCAAATATCTACCATTAGTATCTTGAATAAGACCACTAATAACTTCATTTCCAATTGCTATAATTTCTGCTTGCGGCAGAACCATTTCGTCATTAAACATTGATTAAAATTTAACCTATTGTTAAGTTCAAGTAATCTATCTAGACCCCTATATCGAATTAGGTTAACCTAACCTAATTAGCATATTAAAATTCAACTTCATTTTAAACCTCTATAGTAAAGGAAGAAACGGTTTTTAGTTTTTTTCTACCTTATGTTTATTCCGGTCCGTTAGAGCAAATAATAACTCCCCATTATAAAAGAGGCAGAAACCGCAAATGTCTTTAGAGCACTCATCTTTAACAACCTCTGAACTCCATAAAACAACCTATAAATATGACCTGTGGCGCGGCTTTTTTGAGGGCGTAATGAGTTCTGGCATACAGACTTTTGCTCTATTTATAGCCATTCGCTACTACAACGCTGGAGAAGGAATAAAATCATTGATTGCTGCTGGTCCATTCATAGGAATGATCTTATCTCTTCCCCTGGTTCATTATACCGCCGGGAAAGGATTGAAAAAATCTTGGTGCAGTGCGGTTCCTTCCGCATTAGCTTCAGTCTGCCTTATTATAGGGGCGTGGGTCCCCTCTTTAGAGTTTTATGCCCTGATGATTACCGTTAGTTACATTTTCAGAAGTGCAGCTATCCCATATTTGACGTCAATATATAGCGATAACTATCCTCATCATAAGCGTGGCGCAAGCGTATCAAAACCATTACTTCTAACCGTAGCAATTTCTGCACTTTTTGGACTTGCCGGATCATTGATCCTAGAAATAAATATCGTTTACTTTAATTGGGTCTTTACCGTAGTTGGAGTATGTGCAATTGCCAAAGCATGGGCCATTAGCTCAATGCCATCAAAAGTGATTGAGAAAACCTCCCACAGTCATCCGTTTGGTAATTTCAAATACACAATTACCGATAGAGAGTTTGGTTATGTCCTTCTCACTTGGTTTATCATGGGCTTTGCCAACCTTTGGGTTCTTCCTCTGAGAGTCGATTATATAGCATCAACAACTTATGGGATCGAAGCTTCTCCCGTAATTGTCGCATTAATAATTACAGTTATTCCAGAAACAATACGTTTTTTATTTATCCCTTTCTGGGCTCGACTGTTTGACCGCATGAACTTCATTGTACTTCGCATGATACTGAATGTCTTATTTGGAATCGGAATAGCTTTATTTTTCATCAGCAAAAACTTACTAGTTATTGGAACAGGGTCGGCTTTAATCGGACTTGCCTTTGCAGGAGGAAGTATCGCTTGGGCATTATGGGTAACCAAATACGCTCCACCAGGAAAAGTATCTGCATACATGTCAGTCCACGTCTGCCTTACAGGAATAAGAGGGACTATAGGACCAATCATAGGCTATTGGACTGCCGCACAGGTTGGGGCAACAATGACCGGATGGATATCATGCGGACTAATGATTCTAGCAACCATAATGCTTTTTCCCGAAATAAAGCATGGACGTAAAAAAATGCTTGCCGCTTCTTGAAGACTTTTCATAATACGAAAAAGACGCAATATTTTGTTTTCAATTTATTATTTTGCTAAAATAAAAAAGCGAGGAAGGAAATTCTAAAAATTACATTATTTGGTTAGCCTTAATGTGATGCAGAAAAATTCCCCCACCCATAGGTAACAAGATTTTTCGGTGTTAAAATAGAAAATGAATCTAAGGAGAATATATTTTGAGTAAACCTCTTGTTGGAATTTTAATGGGAAGCGATTCTGACTTTTCTGTCATGGAAGAAGCTAGTAAAGTTTTGGAAAATTTTAGCATCAATCATGAAGTAATAGTGTCATCCGCACATCGCTCTCCAGAACGAACACGGAAATATGTTGTAGAAGCTTCCAAACGTGGCATTAAAATTTTAATCGCTGGCGCCGGTGCTGCAGCACATTTGGCTGGAGTAATAGCTGCCGAGACCACTTTACCAGTAATCGGCGTTCCTATAGGTTCTTCAGCGCTTAACGGACTCGACGCATTACTTTCAACCACTCAAATGCCAGGTGGAGTTTCTGTCGCTGGAATGGCCATTGGAAAAGCTGGTGCAAAAAATGCCGGAATGCTCTCTGTCCAGATATTAGCGTTAAGTGATAAAAATCTTCAAAAAAAACTATTAAAGTTTAAAAAAGATCAGGCCAAGGAAGTGGAAAGAAAAAGTAAAAAACTCAAATCAAACTATGCGACAAGTTCTTAGGGTTGATCCCAATGCTCCGTTAACAAATCATTCTAGACGTATTCGTGACACTCTAGAGGCGGGGGGTGTCGTTGCTTTCCCAACAGATACGTATTACGGATTAGGAGTCAATCCGTTTAGCGAGAAGGGTATTCGGCGAATTTTTGAGATCAAATCAAGAGCTTATGACAAACCTCTTCTAGTTCTTATTGCAAATGAACAGCAGGTAAACCAATTTGCAAAAAATAGATCACAAGAGGCAGATCAATTGATACAAAAATTTTGGCCTGCTTCACTAACTTTAATTTTTAATGCTGTTTCCAAATTACCTGACGTTTTGACTGCAAATACCGGGAAAGTGGGCATACGCTTACCAAAAAAAGAATGGACACGTCGTTTAATCAAAACAGCCGGGTGTGCATTGACAGCCACAAGCGCTAATAAAAAAGGCGGAGAAAACACACGAACGGCAGAGGAAGTTTTAAATATTTTTGGAAGTGATATAGACCTTGTTATTGACCCGGGACCTGCTCCTGGAGGAAAAGTTTCAACTTTGGTGGACACAACTTTTTCTCCTCCCACTCTTCTAAGACATGGAGCTATCACGCAACAGGAAATAAATTCATGCTTGAAAAATAAGCATACCTTAACTTCCCACAATTCAAACTGTTAATTTAGAAAAAGATAAAAGCTATGATATTTGGAACTGGCATTGATATTATAGAAGTAGACCGAATCAAAAATTCTATTCAAAAATATTCAGATCGTTTTAAAAAAAAAATTTTTACTCAAAAAGAAATCGATTACTGCCATTCCCAAGCCGACCCAGCAAAACATTTTGCTGCTCGCTTTGCTGTTAAAGAAGCTGTCTTAAAATGCTTTGGGACAGGTATGACTGGCGGTATATTGTGGAAAGATATCGAGGTAGATAAGTTGAATTCTGGTCAACCCATTATAAACCTTCATGGCAATGGAAAAAAATTATTCAACCAACTGAACCTAAAGCACATACATGTCTCTATTACCCATGACAAAACTTATGCCGCGGCACACGCTATTGCTGAAAAATAAACCTATATCAACCCATACCATCCTCTTTTATTAAAATATCTTCTCATCGTTACTAAGCACCACCCTTCCTATGAGCGAAAATGAAATCATGACCAACATTAGATACCGCCTTGAATATTTCGTCGTCCTATTTTTCATATTTTCCTTGAAAAACCTATCGGCAAGATCAATATTTCTACTAGGGCGTATCTTGGGCCATTTGTCATACAGTTTGGCATCAAAAAGAAGAAAGATTGCACTTATTAATCTGAGTATTGCTTTTGGAAATAAGAAGTCAGATAAAGAAAAAAAGAAAATTATTATAAATTCTTTTACCCAGGTTGCGTTATCAACACTCCAGTCTTTATGGGTTTTAAAGCATCCCGACAGAGTAAATCAACTAATAGAAGGAGACCCGAGTGGCATTGATCTGATTCAGAAGTGTCTTTTGCGTCGAAAAGGTATTTTCTTTCTAACTGCGCATTATGGAAATTGGGAGATCATGGGAATCGATCATGGGTTCAGAGGAATATGCAAACTCCATTCTATTGTTCGTCGACTTGACAATCCTTACCTTAATGAGATGGCCGTAAAACTCAGAACTGTTTCAGGCAACGGGATTTTTTGCAGAGACGAGTCTCTACTACAGATCGTGCGAGCTTTAAAAAATAATGAAGCTATCGCAATCATGATGGACCAGAACACAGCAAAGGGAGGAGTTTTTGTGGATTTTTTTGGAAGAAAAGTGGCAACAGCCCGGGCACTAGCTCGACTAAGCTATCGAACTGGAACCCCTATTATTCCTTTTTTTTGTTATCCCACTAGAAATGGAACCTATCATGTAAAGTACGGACCTGAACTTATACTAAAAAAGACGGGGCATAAGGAACAGGATATTGTTACCTGGACTCAAAAATGCGAAAAGTTCATTGAAAAAACGATACACGACACGCCGGACCCATGGACATGGGCACACAGGAGATGGAAGACACGCCCTTCCGAAGAACAAGGAACAAAAATTTATTGAAGAGTCCTAACTGGGTTTATAATTCTTCCGCAATAATAGCTTTGAGTTTTGTGCGCAAACGATATACCGCTTTGGAGTGAATTTGGGAGATACGGGACTCTGTTATCTCTAGCACGGCACCGATTTCTTTCATAGTCAATTCTTCGTAATAGTAGAGAGAAACCATTAACCTCTCTTTTTCTGGCAAGGCATCAATTGCTTTTGCAATAATTTCCTTAAGCTCAATAAGACGGATCTGAGTCTGTGGATCCGCATCGGCTTTTCCTGCCAAACAATCAAGAAGACTTTGCTGCTCGCCTGACTCCTTAGCTATACCAAGGTCTTCAAGGCTAAAAATCGGTATACTTTTCGTTTCATTTAGGGTGTCATGAAATTGATCGAGGCTCATGCCCATTTCTTTCGCAACTTCCTCATCTTCGGGAGAACGACTTAATTTCCCTTGAAGTGCTTGCACCACTTTATCGACACTGGATGCTTTTTGCCTAATAGACCTCGGAACCCAATCCATAGCGCGCAACTCATCAAGAATAGCGCCTCGTACTCTAAACTCTGCGTATGTTTTAAACTTAGCACCACGACTTGAATCATATTTTGAAATTGCATCCATTAACCCCAAAACACCTACACTAATCAAATCATCCACCTCTATATGAGGAGGAAGACGCATCGCAATACGATTCGCAACATACTTGATCATCGGGCTATACCGCTTAATTACCTCTTCTTGATTTTCAGCCGTGATCTCGATTTCTTCTGCTGCTTGTTTAATAGCCATTTGATTTAGTCACTCCGAAGGTCCGTTAAATGTTCGGTTAGAAAGGAGTCGCCTCTTGATCATATTTATCTTCTTTTTCTTTCTTCGACTTTTCTGCAAGCTCAATAGCTTTTTTCAAAAATTTTTCCTTAACTGCATTAGGATCAGTCACATCTGTTTTTTTGGTTGACTCTTGAGCTGATTCTACGTCAGCATTAACTTCTGCCTCAGGGTCACCTTCTATTTCATCTTTTTCTTCATTAACCAATAGCCACGCTAGCCATAATGATGTACCGAAAAGGACTCCCCCACCAAAACCTCTCAAGACCGAAGTAGTAGCCGTCGCACCAAACAAAAAACTACCAATACTCAAAAAACCAAATGAAAAAATAGCCAATCCCATGGCCCATTTATTGACAATAATATCATTCATTGTACTGTAAACGCCGTACGCCAAAACAAAGCGGACTGTTCTTTGCCTGCCACAGACTTCTTTTCGCTCACCATTTTTTGAACTAATCGATTAATACACTGAGTCACTTTAGAGTGTGGGTATAATTCTGAAAATGCTTTTTGTTGCCGAACTGCTTTAGTGACAACCTGATCCGACAAAATATATCCAAGGTACTCAACGGAAACGTCTGGCAAAAATCTATCTGTAACTGCCGCGAGATTCCTAAATATTAGTCGAGCCTCTGATTCCGAACCAACCGAATTTATTATAACGCGAAAATATTTTTGTGCATGTTTCGTATGTAGTGTTTTGATAAGCGCATAAACATCTGTCAAGGAAGTGGGTTCAGTCGTAGCAACTAGTAGAATCTCATGCGCCGCACTACAAAAGTAGGTGACGTTTGTAGATATCCCTGCACCTGTATCGAATATCAGGAAATCGTACCCGCTGCTGACCTGATCCAATTCCTCCATGAGTACTACTTTTTTTTCGTCATCGAGTTGGGTTAGTTCTTGCAATCCGCCACCAGCTGGGAGCAAGTGGATACCTGCCGGGCCCTCGGTGATAATATCTTGAACGTTTTTCTCCCCAGACAATACATGCCCTATATGAAACTTTGGATTAAGTCCCAAAAGAATATCTATATTATTCAGACCCAAGTCTGCATCTACCACAAGAACTTTTTTACCCTGTTTGGAGAGAACGTATGCCAGGTTAGCAACGATATTCGTTTTACCAACGCCACCCTTTCCGCTACTGACGGCCAATACTCTTAGGGAAGAAGATTTCATTTTACTTGAAACTATATTTTTTAAGGTCCTTGCTTGGTTTCCTGTAACCACTATATTGCCCTCAATTTATCCCTATTTCAGTTAAAAATCAAACGAATTACCCTATCTCGAACAGCAACCTCAATATCTTCCGGAACTCGTTGACCCGTGGTCAGGTATGACAATGGGAGGCGAGTCCGCAAAGAAAAATTAACCATGGAGCCAAAATTCAATCCTTCGTCTATCTTAGTAAATAATACACGGTTGACCCCTAGCGGAGAAAACTGTTTGTAGGATTCCATGAACTGCTTTTCATTTGACACTACGCTTAACACAAGGTGCGTCTCCATTTCACCCAACCCTTCAAACACTTTAGATAATTGAGCAGAATAGTTATGATCCCGATGGCACCGACCCATCGTATCAACCAAAACAACATCCTTATCGGAATGGCGTTTCATACACTCTTTCAGACCAAGGCGGTCCTGAGCAGTCTCCACAGCAATACCCATAATATCCCCGTAAATTTGCAGTTGTTCTATACCGCCGACACGAAACGTATCTAATGACACAAGTGCAACTTTCTTTTTTTGTCGATAAATCAGGTCAGCAGCAATCTTAGGAATCGTGGTCGTCTTCCCAGATCCAGTTGGACCGACAAGAACCACTTTTTTAGGTGGGCTGTCGTTGGAAGTTTCAACACCACCTTTACATACAATCACCCGATTCATGGTTTTGACAAATTTATCCTTTAAAGAAATAGCATTATCATTTTCACCTGTAAGAGCTATTTTTGAAAAAACTTTGGCGATGATTTTTTCGTTCAACCCATTTTTCACTAACTGAGAAAATAGATCAAGCTGGTGGTTCTTTATACCTAAAGACTGTGCACGCTCAGTTTGACTAAGAAGTGAATACATCAATGACTTTATGTCTGGCTCGACCTCAGCATTATTGAAACTGGAAAACTCTAAAGTAGTTTCTGGATCCATTACTTTTGTCCCGCTTTCAATAGCGCTTGTTGCTGGATCGATGGCAGCTGTAATTTCCACTTTAGACGCCCCTCCTCCATTCCACTTCGAATGATCACGGATAGAGCGTGTTGTTAAAATAAGAGCATCACTTCCCATCTCTTTTTTTATAGAAGCCAAGGCCTCGCTATAATTACCTGCAATATATTTTTTAATTTGCATTCAGGTCTACCACTTTCAAAGTTTTGATTTGCACCGATGGAATAATCTCGCTATGTGACAACACTGCTAAATCGGGTATAAAACGCTCCACAAACTTACGCAAATGATGCCGAATCCCCGGTGATGCTAGCAATACAGGAGACGTCTCCATTTGGGGAGTCATTGACTCAACGGCTTCTTGTAGTTTAAGGAGTAACTTCTCTGCTACCGTCGGCTCCAATGCCAAAAACGAAGCAAGTTCTGTTTTTTGAATAGAGCTATGAATAAGTTCTTCTACTTCACGATTTAGAGTCATAACAGATAAAGAACCGTCAGTTGACTGGAATTGCTTGGTAATAGGACGAGCCAGGGCCTGACGCACATACTCAGTCAAAATATCCGTATCTTTAGTGGTTGGGCCATAATCGGCCAACTGCTCAAGGATCGTACGCAAATCACGGATGGAAATTTGTTCCTTTAATAGATTTTGTAAAACCTTTTGTACCTTTCCAAGAGACAACACATCGGGAATTAACTCCTCGATCACCTTTGGGTTACTCTCTTTAAACTTATCAATAAGAGACTGCGTTTCCTGCCTACCCAAAAGCTCTGATGCATGTCGTTTAATAGTTTCTTTAATATGAGTAGTAACAACTGTCGAAGAATCCACCACGGTATAACCTGCCATCTGGGCCTTCTGTTTGTCTGAAGTTGAAATCCACACTGCGGGAAGACCAAATGTCGGTTCTTTTGTCTGAATACCATCGATCTCTTTTTCAATTGTTCCTGGATTCATAGCAAGTAAACGACCAGCCATAATTGATCCTCGGGATACTTCCACGCCTTTAATAAGAATTCCATACTCATTAGACTTTAATTGCAGGTTATCGCGTATATGAAGCGGAGGAACGATAAACCCCATCTCTAAAGCAAACTGCCGTCGTACGGATTTAATTCTATCAAGCAATTCTCCATTGCTATCTGCATCAACCAAGGGGATCAGCTCATAACCGACTTCCAATTCCATTATGTCAAGTGGTAAGATCGATTCTACGTGTTCAGGAGTAGGTGCTTTTGCCTCATCTTCTTTCTTACGGTTCTCAATTAGAGCTTTTTTATTCGTATCTTTGAATTTATTAAACCCGATTATTCCTGCAAGAATGGACATTACAAAAAATGGAAAATGCGGTAAACCGGGAATCATTCCAAAAAAGAATAATACTAACGAAGCAATGATAAAAGCATAGGGCTGGTTGAGCAACTGACTAATAAGTTGCTCTGGTAGATTTTTATCTGCAACTGCACGGGTCACAACAAGACCCGCTGCGGTAGATACAACCAATGCCGGAAGCTGCGAAACTAATCCATCGCCAATTGTTAACAGGGTATAAACCTGCGCCGCTTCACCTACCCCCATGTCCTGCTGAAATACACCGATACCAAACCCACCAAGAATATTTATAAGTGTAATTAGGATTCCAGCAATAGCGTCACCTCTTACAAAGCGGATGGCACCATCCATTGAGCCATAAAAATCTGCCTCCTGCTCAAGCATTTGCCTTCTATTACGGGCCTCCTTCTCATTAATCAAGCCCGCATTTAGGTCCGCATCAATACTCATCTGTTTTCCTGGAATAGCATCCAAAGTAAAACGCGCTGCCACCTCCGATGTCCTTACCGAACCTTTGGTTATAACAATAAAATTTATCATGACTAGAATGATAAAAATAACAGTTCCCACCACGAAGTTTCCTCCGACGACAAACGATCCGAAAGATTCAATCACCTGACCGGCTGCGTTAGTTCCTTCGCTACCATGCAAAAGGATGATACGCGTTGATGCCACGTTCAGAGATAATCTTACTAATGTAACAATGAGTAAAAGTGACGGAAATACTGAAAACTCCAAGGGGCCTCGCATGAAGACGGAAACCAATAATATAATCAACGCAAAAGTAATACTGAAAGAAAGAAGAAGGTCCAACAGAAATGGAGGAATAGGCATCACCATAACTGCCAAAACCATAACCACTCCAAAACCAACCAAATACTCTTGTGGTCTTTGAATCAGTGACTTTAAGAGGGAAGCTTGTTGTTCCATGTACACACCATTTTACTCAAAATTTTGACGCATGAACCAAAACAGCCAAAAGCTCACAAGTCGTTATAATAAAAAGAATTATAATCTAATCAGCGGGTTTACCCTGAAACTAAACCAAGCTTAACCCACTATAATTAAGTAATATTGCAAGGTCTATACCGATTTGAAAGCATTTGATTATTTTAAATTTTAGGCAGTAACTGAATTTATGCTTGTGGTCTAGGACGAGGCTATATCTTGTTACAACGATGTTTTTCCTTTTAATTTAAAAACATAAGCCAAAATTTCAGCCACAGCCTTATACAAGCTGGCAGGAATGAGTTGTCCAACATCTACGGTCTTGTATAACGTACGCGCCAGGGGTTTGTCCTCTACCAATGGGACATTGCTTTCCTTCGCAATTTCACGAATCTTAAGCGCTATTTCATTTTGGCCTTTCGCAACCACAACAGGTGCTGCATCAATTTTCGTGTCATATTTAATGGCAATCGAAAAGTGCGTTGGGTTTGTGACAACCACGTCCGCTTCCGGTACCGCGGCCATCATTCGGCGGCGCATCATCTCCATCTGAACACTTCGGATTCGTTGTTTGATTTGTGGGTTACCTTCCAAATCCTTACGCTCATCCTTTACTTCCTGTTTTGTCATACGAAGATTTTCCAGATAAGTATATTTTTGGAAGGAAAAGTCTAATGCCGCCAAAAAAATCATGACAATAAGCACCTTGATCATGATCTCAACCATAACCTCTCCCATAAAAACAAGTACTTGCCCTACCCCATAACCCATGAGCACTGGTATCTCATCCCAATGACTGTTAATGGTCTGATAAGCGATAACAGAAACTATGGAAATCTTAAATAATGATTTGAATAATTCTACCAGAGAGGTTTTAGAGAAAATGCGACCGAACCCTTTTAATGGGCTTAGCTTGCTCCATTTGGGCTTTAAAGGATGTAATGAAAACTGCAGGCCACCCGTTTGAACAACATTGGCAAGTACGCCACCGACCATAATAATAATTAGTATTGGACCAATAATAAAAAAAAGATTTTGCATGTTCCAGTTCATGAGACGAAAAAGCTCATGAATATTCAGGTTGATTGTCCCCATCTCCGCCAGGTTAGAATACCAAGTTTTAATGACTGTCTCGGTAGCATGCCTACCTACAATAGAGAACGCGATAATACTAGCAAGCAAAACAAATGATGAAGATATCTCCCGACTCTGCGCAAAATTACCTTTTTCCTCAGTGTCGGTAATTCGTTTGGACGACGCCTCCTCAGTTTTTTGGTCTTTATTTTCTTCAGCCATTATGAAAGTCGCGTAGAGTTATGATTTAAAAGATTGCATGATACCCAAAAATCTTTCGGGAAGTTGTTCGATTTGCCCTTGAACAACGATGCTGAAAAATGACATCGACAAACCAACCATGAGCAAACCCACTCCAATTTGCAATGGAAAACCCACGATAAATACATTCATTTGTGGCACAGTTCTCGCGACTAAACCCAGGCCCACACTGATAAAAAACAAGATCGCCATAATAGGAGCTGCAATCTTAACTGCGGTTATGAACGTAGCCTTAAAAAGTAGCAATATGATTTCTGGCGTGAATGTAGAAAAATTTATCTGAGATGGATTTATCAAAAAAAAACTTTCAACAATTGCCCCAATAATAATATGGTGTGCATCGAGAGCCAGGAACATAAGAATAGCAATTATATTCTGAAATTGTGCAGTGACCGAAACCTGTGTTTCGGTTTGTGGGTCAAGAACATTAACCACTCCAAATCCCATCTGAAAATCAACAATGGTTCCGGCAATCTGCACGGCCGTAAACAGCAATCTTGCTGAATAAGCTACGGCTAAACCAATTGTAATTTCCGAAAACAAACTAACAGCAAGATCAAACAACCCCTTAGGGTCATGCATTGGCGTAGCGCGCACCATAGGAAACACCGCTATCGAAATAAAAAGAATAAAACCAATCTTGATACGACCTGGAATCTGCGCACTCCCCAGGATAGGAATAAACATAATCATTGCGCCAACACGAAGTAAAACAAATAAAAAATTCTGATATTCAATTGGGCTGAGGTCAAAAATACCCATCACTGAATATACTCAGGAAAGTTGATCAGTATCTTGGACGTAAACCCAAGCATCAGCTCAAGAAGCCACGGAAAGAAAATAATCAACGACAAGAAAACAGCAAGAATCTTTGGAATGAAGGTCAGCGTCAACTCTTGAATCGAAGTAACCGCCTGAAAAATAGATACCAACAACCCTGTAACAAGACCAAATCCTAGCATCGGCGCGGACAACAACAAGGTCGTCTTGATACTGTCCATAGCAAAATCTACAATAAAAGCTTGATCCATATTCCCTCTCTAACTAAAACTTTTCATCAATGAACCAACGGTCAAGTACCAACCATCAACCATCACAAACAACATCAACTTAAAGGGTAAAGAAATAAGTACTGGAGGGAGCATCATCATACCCATTGACAGAAGGATACTGGCAACCACCATGTCAAGAATCAAAAATGGAATATAAATAAGAAATCCTATCTGGAATGCCGTCTTCAACTCACTAATGATAAAAGCTGGAACTACAGTTTGTATGCTGATATCTTCTTCACTTTCCGGGTTTTTGTCCTCAGACAAGTTAATAAATAATGAAAGATCCTTTTCGCGAGTATGGTTCAACATGAACCTTTTAATGGGTATTTCTGCTAGCTTTAAAGCCTCAAACTGGCCTAGTTCCTCCTCCATGTAAGGTTTGAAGGCGCCCTCATTTATTTCACTCCAAACAGGTCCCATAACAAACATAGTCAAGAACAGGGCAAGCCCAATAAGAATTTGAGTAGGAGGCGTTTGCTGAGTCCCCATTGCCTGTCGCAAAAACGAAAGAACAATAATTATTCTTGCGAAAGAAGTCGTCATAATCAAAATAGCGGGTGCAAGGGTCAAAATGGTCAGCAAAACCAGGATCTGCAAGGCACTTGAAACTTTTTCTGGATCATCTGCATTCTCAACACCAAGCGTAATAATCGGAAGTGGAATCGCTTCTGACTCAGAAACAAAACCTGTCACTAAAAACAGACCGAGAACCACACACCCGCATAAAATAATTTTCTTTAAATTATATGTCACGTAGTCCTCAGCTTTCCCATATTACGTCTTATTTTTTCCGTAACAGCATCAACAGAAGCTTGCTTACCAGACCTAGGACCGGAGAACTGTTTGAGATATTTAGAAAACATGTTGGCAGCATTGGAAGAAGCCAACGAAGTCTTTCCTGAGGCATTCTTGGGAACACCTTGTTTCCAGTCTGTGCCATGACTACTATCACCATGCGCATTTTTAATTTCTTCTATCCGATCCGGTTCACGAATACTTGTCAGGAGTGAAATATTCTGATCAGAAACTCCAAGCACTAAAATTTCTCCAGCCACTTCCACAAGCGCAATATTTTTTTTGGGGGCCAGAAAATTTGTACTCAAAACCTGAACAAGTTTTCCACCACCAAAAGCAGTGTTTTTTAAGACATATTTTTTAAACCCAAAAAACAAGAGAAATATCAACCCTAAAACCAACGATAGAGTCGTTACCATTCTAAGTCCGGATGAAAGCAAGCTTACTGGTTCTGATTTTTTTTTATCTTCAGGCGGATGCAAACCAAAGGATGTTTTTTTTATCGAACTTGAAGATTCACCTGTTTTTTTCTTAGCTGTCTTCCAATTTGGCCTCTTATTATACGAAGCGGTTTTTATTTTTTTAGGCGAATCTAGCTTCAAATCGTCGGGACTTGAAGAAATCGATTTTTTGGCTTCAAATAAAAGTGGTTGTGATTTAACCTCTCTGTTTTCTTCATTCATATTAGCGTTAAAGTTGTTTATTTTATCTTTCTGTTTTTTTTCATTAAATTTTTCTGTTGTTCGCGCCAATAGTTGTCCTAGAATATCAGTCTCGCCTCGTTCAACTCGCACGACAAGAGACTCCCCGTCCTTTTCCATATGAAATCGATTTTTATAATCTCCCTCTTCACCATTCCCCACAAGAAAACGAACACGCATTGTTCTAGGGTTGAATTGAGATACGTATATTTGGCTAATCTGAGAATCACCAGTTTTTAGAAACCGCTTAGCCGGTTGAGAGTATGCCAAAGGGAAATCAACCTGAATTGATTTTTCAAAAAAAAGGGGTTCCCGTAAATGAACTAAAGTCTTTCTAAAATAAAATTTAATCGTCAGTTCATCTTCTGTGAATTGAGTCTCGACATTTTCTAATCGATTCATATTACTCAAGTTGACCTTGGCCTCAAGGCTGAGGGGGCTTAAAAGAGTAAATAGTGAAACAAGAAATATCCAGCCCTTTTTCCAATTCATAATCCGCTTCCTTATAAAATTTGCATTTGATAGAAAGTGTCAAATTTCCGGCTACAAACTATTCGAGACGGTAAAGTGCAATCCTCGTACCGCAAAGGATTAATATTTATAAACTAATTAATTTAAAGCTTGTCTTTTTCAAAAATTAGGCACTATTTAATGACACATCACGACACAGTTCTCATATGACAGTTTTATTTCGCATATGCTTCTGTTATTTGGCGATACAATCGTTTAACACCCGACTTCCAAGAAGTCTTTTTTTGAAAAGAGCGTATAATACTTGAGCAAACATTAAGAGACAACAATGACTAAAATAAATTGTCAAAAGGGTCAATCGATTAACTCCCTTAATCCTTTTCTTATTTTAATACAGTTACTTTTTGTCATTTTAATTTTACGGAGCGAAGTGGGTGCGGCGGACACTTCGCCTTGCGCTGCGTTGCTTCATCCTCTGGAGAGCAAGGTTGAAGCAATCAAAGACCAGGGCGGTATTTGGGGGATGTTCGATCAAAACTATAAAGTGCGCAACCACTCTACCATAACTCTCAAGCTGGATTCTAAAATCACTGTCCTGATTGTCCGCTTGAATCACTTGTGTGTGACGCAAGATGGGGTGCCTTTAGAGGAGATTGCGCAGATACTTGTCCCTCGACTCAAAGCTGAAGGAGAAAAGGTAGTCATAGAAGATCTTATAAATTTAGGGCACTTTGAGGAGGAGGCGGAAAAACTGATCGCTTACGCCAGGTTCGCGGAGAGCAACCTCAACCGTAAACTAGAATTTGATCAGATTTCTAAAACGATTACGGAATCCCAACTCTTTACCAATCGTTACGTAGAATTATCCAAAAAAATCGGTGAAATAGAATCTGAAACAATTCTGACCAAATTAAAAGTTCTTATCAGTGATATCGAAAAATTTCTCAGGGCCAATCCGTATCTCGTGCTGGCAGATAAAGAAAACGCTGAAATACCACATTCCCGCTATATAACAGGTGATTCAGACGCTATGTGAAATGAAAAATGCAAGGTCTAAACTGAAGGCAATATTTTAGACCAATAGGAAACCCCGCACCGAAAACAGAATTTTAAGAAATGGTTAAAGAGCTTAATCTAAGCAGGCAAATTATTAAGGAGGAAATGACCGAATACGAAAAATCAAGAAACGAAAGAACGCCCTTTAACAAAAACTACCTGGTAAAAGTGTGATTGTGGACAGGAGCGAACTGATTACAGGATTAATTCACCTGATATGGTAAAAAAACCTGCAATACGTCAAGTTGCAAGCGATTTCACTCTTTCCATTGGGGTAACGATATCCGTAAGACGCACACCAAACTTTTCGTTCACAACCACAACTTCTCCACGCGCTACAAGTTTATCGTTCACTAGAACTTCAAGTGGGTCCCCAACGAGCTTTGTCAGTTCGACAATCGAGCCTTGCCCCAATTGAAGCAAATCGTTGATCAACATTTTACTACGACCCAATTCAACGGTCACAGATAGAGGGATGTCAAGAATAAGGTCAAGATTAGCTTCTTTTCTTTCGCCAACTTTTCCACCCTCTTCTTCGTTTGTATCTTCCTCTTGTTCCTCAACGGCTGTTGCACCTGCGCCTTCATCTGCAACTTCGTCTTTTACTGGTTCTTCTTCTTCGTTTGTTTCTTCTGCCATTGGTTTACCCTTCCTTATAATTTTTCGGGTTTTATAACTTCTGTGACTTGGATAGCTTTGAGTCCCCTCGAAACGCCTGGGAATCCTTTAACTTTGGGCATTCCTTGCACCTTAACTGTCAGAGGATCCGTAACGTCATTCCCAAGCATAATTGTGTCACCTGTCTTCCATTCACAAAATCGTTCTGGGGTGACCTCGGTAACACCCAATTCAGCAATCACCTCCACTTCTGTCGTCAACATCTCTTCGTGCACACGACTGACCCAGACGCGGTCGACTTCCTGCTCTTCCGCTTGAAAAGTAGCTTTGAGCTTAGGCATAATCGGCTCAATCGCTGAGTATGGAATACTTATGGTGACTGAGCCTGAGGTAAACTCAAGATCAATTTCAAAAACAATGACCAGCACGATATCTGTTGGAGGAACAATTGCCGCGAACTGAGGATTAACTTCAGATCGAACGTAATTTGTGCTTACCTCATGGACCGGTTTCCACGCCTTTTCTAAGTCCTCCAATGCCCCAAGCACCACGTTTTTCGTCATTCTGATCTCAATAGCACTGAAATCGCGATCTGCGATGGTTAATTCCTTGGCACTAGTCCCACCAAAAAAAGTATCCACAATAGCGGATACCAGCTTACTCTCAACGATCATCAGTCCGTGTCCACGTAGGGGTTCCATCCTGAAAATATGGAGACTGGCTGGAGAAGGTAACGAACGAAGGAATTCGCCAAACTTGACCGTGTCAGTGGATACGGCGTTGACTTCCACTGCTTTTCGTAACATACCCGAAAACGTTTGGCGAAATAACCGGGAAAACATTTGATTGACGATATCCAGAGTGGGAAGCCGGCCTGCAATAATTTTTTCCTGACTAGTCAGATCATATGCAGTAACACCGGTGACCTCATCTACTTGATCCGTTTCAGTCTGAACTTCCCCTTCACCAACGCCCTTTAATAACGCGTCGACCTCTCCCTCTGATAAAACTTGACCCATTTGGTTTTCCTAAGTTAATTCTAAAAAATATAAATCATTTAAACGGATAATAAAATATCAACCAACAATTACTTCGCGAAGTATTACTGGACTATAAACTCGGTAAAGTATGCATCCTTCACATGACCGACCACTAAAAACCGGTTGACCCGAGTAGTAATTTCATCTTTTAATTTAAACTTACCTTGAACCGAATAAACATCCTCAAAACTCTTACTACTCAATAAAACGAGAATAGAATCAGTAATCTTTTGTAGGTTTTCCTCAAATTCTGGATTAACCTCAGGCGAACTCAACTCCAAAGCTGCGGTTACTTTCAAAAATCTTTTTCCTTTACTACCAGCAAGGTTAACAACGAAAGGATCCATAGTAAACATCACCCCAACACCCGGAGGTAATTCTTCTGTATTTTCACCACCGGCACCTTCTCCTCCTTCTTCTCCATTCTTATCCTTTTCGGCAGACTCTTCAACTGCCTCTTCCTGAAAAAAATTTGTATAGGCAAAGTATCCACCACCTGCTAATGCCAACACACCCACAACGATCAAAATAAGCTTAATAGGTAGCCCTTTTTTCTCCTCTTCTCCTGCTTCGCCACCTTCTTCTCCAGCTTCTTCTTCAGCCATTTATTCTTCTCCTAACTCAAACTATCTTTAATAGAACCAAGAATCAAACTACTTTGCCTATGTTTTTCTTCTGGTGAGCTCTTTTCTGCAAATTATAAAATCAGCACACCAAGATTAATTTTCCTCCCAAGAAACAAGGAGGTAACCAGATTTTATCACATAAAAATAGCTACAAATTCCTCAAATTTAATAAAATGGTATAAAACCATGATTTTGTATGACTTATCCCACAAAATAGAGCAAATAGTGTGCCAATAGTTCGGAGTGGACCCATGAACACATAAGTCATTGTTTTTAAAATCTTTAAAATTCAATTCCCTGCTAAGGGGACTATTTCAAAATGATCAAAATTAAGGTAAAAATGTCACTGTTTTGACAATTTGTCTATAAATTTCAAATACCTGGCCGCTCTTTCTTTTCGGACAATGGCAGATATTCCTTCATTTTTTTATTGTGGAATCGGGAATACCACCCTGGGAATATGTCCTGATGATTGTGTCCAGACTCTAATTAGCCTATAACTCGTCATTCCTCTGAATGATTCTTGACCTTTTTCTTTTAAGCGTATGCGAATAGACGGATATAGAAAAGTAATTAGCTATTTTAAAGAAGCGTTCCAAAGGCAAAATTCATTTTGTCCTAGATGGGCATATTGAGTCTCTAAATTTAAGCATGAACCTTGGTTCTCTGACGCCCCTAACTCTAGTAGTCTCAAAGCAAATATTTTCACATTCAACGTAATTATATTAAATTAGATATTACTACATCGATAATGCGATACAATATCAACTACGAAAATCTATACAAGTTGTGATCGTGTTGACACTGGAACAAAATGCTATCGTTTACCTGATGTTCCTGAATGGAATATTATTTCTGGGCTTGCGCTTTGTCGCCTTTGCTATCGTCAACCACGAAAGTAAAGGATCAAAGCGTATCGGATACGCTTTATTAACAACGGTCCTCCTCATCGCTTTAATCCAACAGGAATATCAGGTCATGACCCAGCTAAATTTCAACGATGGTGATATCCAGAAAATTCTTTTTTTGGGGTGTGTGACGCCCATATTCTTGTCATCGATCGCATATTATCGAATAAAACGTTTCAGGCTTGAAAGCAAATCAAGTCAACCCTCCTAAAAACTAACCATTGAATACTATTGACCTAAGAAGCGATACGCTAACCCAACCCACAGAAAGCATGCGTAAAGCGATGGCCGAGGCAGAAGTCGGAGATGATGTTTTCGGCGAAGACCCAACCGTCAACCGTCTTGAAAAAATTGCTGCAGATCGCATGGGAAAAGAAGCCGCGATTTTCGTTCCCAGTGGAACCATGGGAAACTTGATTGGTATGCTATCCCACTGTAATCGAGGCGATGAGGTTATCCTAGGAGACCAAAGCCATATTTTTCTTAACGAGGTAGGTGGTATAGCCGCGCTGGGTGGAATTCATCCACACATAATTTCAAATGAATCCGATGGGACTCTAAACCTGGAAACCGTTGAAAAAAAGATACGGGCAAGTGACCTGCATTACCCACCCACCCGCCTGATAGCTCTGGAAAACACCCACAACTACTGTATGGGCTCGCCTATTAAACCAGGGTACATGCAACACGTAGGCGATTTAGCAAAACAATATAATCTACAGATACATGTTGACGGGGCGCGCATTTTTAACGCAGCTGTAGCCTTAGAGGTGGATATCAAGGATTTAGTAAGAGAGGCTGATTCCGTAATGTTCTGTCTATCTAAGGGGCTCTCAGCGCCTGTAGGCTCACTTGTATGCGGAAATAAAAAATTTATTAATAGGGCTCGAAAATGGAGAAAAATGGTAGGTGGTGGCATGCGTCAATCCGGCCACTTGGCCGCTGCTGGAATAATCGCCTTGAACGAGCTAGAAGACAAACTTAAAAAAGACCATTTCAATGCGCAAGTGCTGGCCCAAGGACTTGCCAGATTAAATGGAATCGTTCTAGACCCAGAATTGATTAAAACTAATATCATTTTTTTCAGTTTAAAACACCCAACACTTAATTCGGACATATTTCTTAAAAAACTAGAGACCCAAGGAATCAAAATACTCGCAATTCAATCTGGGATGTTCCGGGCCGTATTGCATCGGGAAATATCAGAGTCCCAAATCGAGCGGGTCATCCGCGTGTCTGAAGAATTAACAAAGTAAGATTTCTTCAAATCAAATTAAACGCTCAATAGATTGATTGACAGAAAGGTAAAGAACTATTATATTGACTGGCTACGAAGTTATTGGTTTTAGATTTTAAAAATTGGAGGACATACATGGCGTTGCCAGTCAAAGACACTATGGAGTTGGTGCAACAAGCAATGGATGTAGTAAAGAGCCGTTACCTGCTATGCATTTTAGTTTCTCAGAGAATTCATCAGTTAGAAAAGGGTGCTGCACCAGCCATAGATGTTGATCCCGATGAATATACCTCGCCGAAAACATTTTTAAATTTATCCCTCATGGAAATCATTGAAGGAAACATGGATCTTGAGGAAGCTGAAGGAGAGCCTGCTTAGAGCTAAGTCCCCTCTTGCTGTAAGAAAATTGCTTTAATTTTTCAACCATACACTAATTAGTATAGCCCCCACCATTTCATTAGTTTTTACTATCTAACTAAAAAAGACAAAAAAAAAGCCCGCCTC
>AQTY01000019.1 GCA_000372225.1 Candidatus Nitromaritima sp. SCGC AAA288-L16
CCATCAGTGAATATTTCGACTTTTTGCATGGTTAATTGATGGGACAAATCTTCATAACTTGTATGTTAATTTTTCGATTCTAAACGAAAGAAATTATAACATATTATTTTTATTGAACATACTCGCGTGAAACTTTCTTCGCAGAGTTTTGGACATGAGTTCATTTTTTCTGGAGATTAGGTTAGCTTTTGGTGTGGATTACTCGGGATAAAAGCTAGTGAATTAAAATTTAGAAGCTTAGAGATATAGAAACCACTTCTAAAAAACTTCCCATGTTTTGCGTCTAGCGTATAAAAAGCAAAAGAACACATGCAGTCTCTCCAGAATAAGGCTCGCTTTATCCGGCTTTTTACCAGCAGCTAAACAACCAAGAATTGAAAATTGGGGTGTGGTTATGATGTTTTGGTTTTCTCGCGCATAACCAGGTCACTATTTTAAATCCAAATAAGTAATGAAGGAACCGAGACCTTTAAATCTTGAATGTAAGTACAACCTTATTTTGGGTGGGCTGAAGTTATAACATAGATTCACTGGTGGTACAGCTTTGGCTAAAACTGAGGGCAAGCGCCTTTAGTTAAAATGGTTTGACACCTTTTCCAATGAAGTGGTATAGTTCTTCGTTCTAAATAAAGATAAAATGTAACTTTTCACGTAAATCAAAGGGATTAACAGGATGAGTGACTACAAAGTTTTAGCTGGTCCGGAGGCGTTTCTTCCGCCTGCGGCAGCTTCAATGGGCATTGTTTTACCAGACCCGGGAGAAGCACATATAGAAGGGACAATAGTTCCGGAGGAAGAGGCATATGAGCATTGTGCCAAGAAGATTTTAGAAGCTTCAGTTCCGACAATTTTTCCAGGACCATTGGTTCTATGGAAATGGAATGACCACGTTGCCGAAAAGGCTGCGGCAATTAAGGAATTGGCGGATGAAGCTCCTATGCGGTTGATTCCTATGGCAGATTACCGCCCGAAATATCCTAAAATCGAATACGAGGTAGAAATCAACCCAAATCATCCTAATTTGACCATCTGGCACAACAAGATTGATGCATGTATTTTTGTCGGGGTTCATTGTCATCAGGCTAATTTAGCTCTAAAAATTATACGTGGGGGCACAAATTGTTATACAATGGCGATGTGTGCTCAGGCAGGACACGAAGATGCTTGCTTGTCGTTTCGCGATGCGAGTGCGGAGAAAATTAAAAAGCTTACAGAAGCAGTTAAGAAATTAAAATCGCAAGGTGTTAAGTCACAAGCTATCGACTTTACGCAGTTTAAGATGGACAGGAACGGTTTGGTTGCCTCGCCTGCGGTGATTGAAGAATACGAAAATGCTAGATAGGTAGTTTTACCTTTTTTTTTAAAGTGTTTTTAATTTTAACTTAATTTACATATGCTCTTTTATCTAGGAGTAAATTTATGAATAAGCCAGTCAGTACAGAAAAAAGAATCATCGCGTCGAAACATGTAGAGCTAGGCCAGAAGAATGCAAAGGGTCAGACCTACACGGATATTAACGATATTTTTTATAACTCAGAGCAAAAACCGGTATTTTTTACGGGTAGTGAGGTCATAAAAGAAGCTATTAGGCGCTCAAGCGTTGGTACCTCTGTTGCTTATCCGATTACTCCTCAAAGTGAGGCGGCAGCACTGATTGGTGAACTCTATGCAGAAGGGTACTTGGATGAATATTTTCGTGGAGAGAGTGAGTTTGCGGTAATGGGACAATGTGCCGGCGCTGCCTTTGGTGGACACCGCGTATTTACGACAACTGCCGGCCCTGGAACTTTGCGAGCTATGGAAAATTTTCCAATGTGGGCGGGTTCCCGTTTGCCAATTCAGGTGTGTGTGACTTGCCGTGGTGTCAATTCACCGCTGAGTATTCAACCAGATACTCTCGAGATGCATTACCTGTTAGAAACCGGAATGCTGGTCTGGCATGCGGAAACAGCACAGGATCTATTTGATTTTATTTTAAAGGGCTTTATCGTCGCGGAACAACCTGATGTTCATGTCCCGATAGCAACCTGCTGTGATGGTTTTTTCGTAACTCACACGAAGGATACGGTTCAGTTACCTTCTGAAGATCTGTGTTTGACTCCTTACGATCCATATAAATCTCCGGTTACGGTTATGGATATGGAGAGTGCACCGATTCGAATGATGCGTGATCCTTTTGTTATGAAATCTAATTACATCAGTTATGCGACCCACGCTTCCTGGCAACAAGAAGTACACGCTGCCGTTGAGCGCTCCCGAAAGCACACTATCGCTTTGCTTGGCGGGTTGATAGATGAAATTAATACAGATCGGGAGATCTTAATTGTTTCTTCTGGTACTGCTGTCTCGCAGAGTCGTGAAGCGATTAGACTCCTAGAGCAAGAAGGAATCAAGGTGGGTCTGGTTAAAATTAAGACCATCCGTCCGTTCCCAACAGAAGAGATTCGTCAGGTAACCAAGAATGCCAAACATATATTTGTTCCAGAGTTTAATGTGGCTGGCTGGTTGGCACGTGAGATCAAGGCTATCATACCCGATAACGATAGAGTTTATGTCGGACCTCATGTTGCCGGTGGAATGACTATGCCATCCGAGGTTATTAGAGATGAAATCAAGCAACACCTTGGAATGAAAGTTGATACCTTGGGGAGTCGCGGCTAGGTTTTTTTGACTATATTTTAACTTATGATAGTTATTTAATTCCCGATTCGGGATTTTAATTTAAAGGGGTTTTCTAATGAGTAAAGAAAAAATTCAACTCTGTGATGAATTTGCCGACATTATGCCTCCTGAGTATCAGGAACTAGTTGAAAATGCAACTTATGGCAAGCAGGATAGAGGCTGGAAGGACATTGGTTCCTCCAAAGAATTGATCGAGCAGCATTCCTTGTGTGCCGGTTGTCCGGAGTCTATTGCCTTTCGTTATATTCTAGCTAGCTTACCCGCTCCTGAGGATACTGTGTTTGTTGGTTCTACCGGTTGCACCAGTCTAGTGTTCCCGCATGTAGCGGTTCAGAACATTCACTCGCTTTTTGGAAATCAGAATGCTATTGCTTCTGGTTTGAAGCGTACTTTGAAGGCGCGTTTCCCAGACGTAGAAAAAGATGTAGTGGTTTTGGCTGGTGATGGAGCGACGGTTGACATTGGTCTAGATATGACAATGCAATCTTGGTTTCGCCAAGAGAAGTTTACTACAATTTGTTTTGATAATGAGCTCTATGCGAATACAGGTGGTCAGGAAAGCGGTCTGATGCAGAAAGGCTTTGTTGCTAAGATGGCCCCAAAAGGTAAAAGTTTCGATAAGGTTCGACTTGCCGAAATTGCGAGAGAAGCAGGCTGTGCTTATGTTGCTATGCTGACAGTAAGTAAACCTAACCGTGTAGAAGAGGCTATTAAAAATGCCGTATACGTGGCGCGAGAAATTGGGCCAACATTTGTTCAGCTTTATACTCCATGTATTCTTGAAATTGGAAAACAGAGTATGGAGGGGTTGGATGAGATGAAGGACTCAGAAACTATAGGTGGTCGATTTGTTCAGAAGGAATTTGTAACTGAAGAGGCGCAGAAACTGATCGATTCTATTAAGGCTGAGACCAAGGTTAGAAAAAAAGCTGCTAAGGAAGCTGCTAAAGCAGCAAAAGTTGGTTAACTCATAATAGAGAGACAGGAGTAAGTTATGCCAAGGATGAATATTCGTATTTCTGGTTTGGGGGGTCAAGGAGCAGTAACTGCTGCGCATCTTTTGGCTATGGCGGCCAATCGGGACGGCAAGTTCTCTATTTCGAATCCATTCTTTGGGGCAGAAAAGAGAATGGCGCCCGCTGAGAGTTATTGTAGAGTTGGCACAGAACGCATTTATGACCGCGGTGAATTAGTATATCCGGATGTTATTATGATATTTCATCCTCAGGTTATCACCATGCAGAAAAGCTATACCGCGCCTTTTTATTCAGGGATCCAACAGAACGGTATGATTATTATCAACACACCCGCTGACCTGTTAAATGATGAAGATCGTGAAACTTTAGCTGACCTAAATGTTAAGGTGTTCAACCATGATGCGACTAAGCTTGCCTTGGAAATTGGTAAGACGGAACTTTCTACCAATATGGCCATGGTTGGTGCTTGTGCCGGAGTGACGAAAATAGTGAGCTTGGAATCTTTGGATGGTGCTCTTCAAGAACGATTTGGGAAGAAGTTCGTAGCTTCAGGTGGTACCGCCTCACTTGATGAAGCCATCAAGAAGAAATATAAGAAAAAGAATGATCTTATTAAGGCTAATATGGATTGCATTACAGAGTCGTATAGTCTGTCTCAAGAATGGGCAGCGAAACAAGAAAACCTGCAGTTAGTCGAAGTCTAGTAATTTTGGGAATTAACAGTCGGTTATAAAGTTTAATCATTTACTGGTGAGGAGAATTTTTGCGTGTATAACATAGCGTGGGTAGATAATGACAAGTGTATTGCGGATAAGGGTTGCCGACTGTGCATAATGTACTGTCCTGAGGCAGACACCATAATGATGGACGAAAGCACTAATAAGGCCATAGTCATTGAGCCACGCTGTAAAGGTTGTGATTTGTGTAAAGTAGTTTGTAGCACACATAATGCTATTACCATGTTTCCTGTTGATGCGACAACTGGTAAGGTAATCATGGGCGCTGATGAAGCAGAAACGGCTGGCCTTGGACAAGCTTACTCTGGATAAATGTATTAATGTAAATACAGCCCATGGCATATATGCCATGGGCATTTTTTTTTTAAATTACCGTGCTGATTAATTTGTTCTGGATTGGCAGAATGTTTGTTAGGTAAGGGTTGAATATTTTTTTTTAATCAAAAAATAGAGAGCTGCTACATGACGGAAACTACCACTCGTGAAATTAATTGCGTGCTATGCAAGGATACTTATGTCCCTGTATTAGGTCCGCAAGAGGGAGAAAAAAGCTACCGGATCTATTGCTCATCCTGTGTTAACTGGGTTGCGGTGGGTAGAACGAATCCTCTTCGTCTTAGCTTACGAATAGCTTTAGGGCTTAGAGACGAAGCACTTTCATTGGCCATACAAACTTGTCTTTCTTCGTGCAGCTGTGGTTCTAAATTTAGTTGTGATGCAGGGAGCCGTTGTCAAACGTGTATTGAAAAAATAGAAAGAGAAACAAAAAGCCCAACCTCGGGCAATAAAGATTTCACGAATCCTTGGGATAAGGATGAAATGAAAAAACTGCAGCCTAAATTTTTGGAGTACATCCTTGGTAGTGAAGAAGATAATGAGAATGTTAATTTAAAGCAACTCATTGAAAAATTTGAAGCGGGTGAAATGGGTGCGGAAGAATATATGGAGGCCGTTGAGTCGCTCCAATTTCGCGAATCCAACCAGGTTTCAGTGGTTCAGGCGTGGGCCATGACGATGGACCCGGAAGAATTGTTTGCCGCAGTTGAGGATTACGACCTAGTAGAGCGCTATGGGTCTCGTATAATTGTCAGTATTGCTACAGCATTGGAAAATAGTATAGGACGGCCGGTTCTGACTACCTTGAACAATGAGATGGGTCAATTTGATCAAGTTACTCAACAGGAGTTGAGAACATTTATGCGTAAAATAGGAGGAGGTTTTTAGTCGCTTGTTTTTGTGGGGTAATTTTTTTATCAGTCTAAAAAACTTCTCACCGTTTGATCTGCCTGTTCAAGATAAGACCCACCAAACAAATTATAATGATTGAGAAGGTGATAGAGATTATATATATCTTTGCGCTCGGTGTACCCTGGTTCAGTAGGGAAAACTTCATGGTAAGCACTGTAGAACTCTTCCGGTAGTCTTCCAAACATTTCGGTCATTGCAAGGTCTGCTTCCCTTAATCCAAAATAAACAGCGGGATCAAAAATGTAAGGTACTTGATCGTGGCTAGGGAAGTGATTTCCTGACCATAAGTCACCGTGGAGCAAGGCTGGTTTTTCATCTTTCAAGTTGATCAGGGTTTCAAGCTTTTCGCAAAACAGATCTAAACGTTTATCTATATACGTTGGCAATCCTCTCGTTTTTCTTGCTAATTCCTGTTGAAAGCGAATGCGGTGTTCGCGAAAAAAAACCAAACCATCTGATTCTAGATCATTTTTTTGAACGGTTTTCCCTATAAAGTTGTCATAATCAAGGCCGTATTGCTCTTGAGTTTCCCTATGCATTTCAGCAAGCGCTTGTCCAAAACGACTGGCAAATCCAACCTTTGGAGAAGATGATTCAATATATTCAAGGAGTAGGAATTGTGGGTTGGATTCGGTCGAAATACCAAGGGGACGGGGAACGCTAGGGCCGTTCTTTGATCTTTCTAGTAATCGAAGCCCATCAGCTTCAGCGGTAAAAAAGTTTTTTGGAGCAGAGGAGTTAGATTTTAAAAATACTCGTTCACCATTAGATAACTTGAGAGCTTGGGTTTCATTAATACACCCACCTCCAATGGCTTCGAAGCTTTTAATTTGGATGGGATTTCCGTAAATAGATTCTAATAGTTGGGAAAGATTTTCTTTCATCTAGAGATTCAAAAAGCGAGACTTGATGTAGTTCAAGAGCGGGGGGCAGGTACGTTTTACCATAGAATAGACTTCCTCAAACCCCTTTACTCCTCCGTAATAAGGGTCTGGGACATCTTGGTCACCGTTACATTCAGGATCAAAAGAACGAAAAAGCATCAGTTTTTCTGGAGGGAGGTTGCTTGGAGCAATTTCTTCAAGTCTGGCTAGGTTACTATGATCCATTGCCAGTACCAGATTAAATCTGTTAAAGTCCGCGCTTTGGAATTGCCGAGCACGACTTTCTAATTTAATACCCTTAGATTGAGCTGTTTGACGCATCCTTTTATCAGGTAGATCACCGATATGCCAACCACCTGTTCCGGCTGAAGTAACTATAATCTTTTGGTCTAATTTTTCTTGGTTGACCAAGTCCTGAAATACCCCTTGGGCTAGTGGTGACCTGCATATATTCCCAAGGCACACAAAACTGATTTCGGCTATTTTACTCATCTCTGAGATTGATTTAGTATCAGATTATGTTTAATATAGCCCAGTCTTAAATGGCTAACGCCTATCATTTTAGGTGTAATTAACTGACCATTCAACTCAAACCATAACTAAAGTTAAAAACAGGAGTTTCCTTTTGATCCCTCGATATTCTCTTCCCGAATTAGCCAAAATCTGGGAACCAGAGAACAAGTTTAATGTTTGGCTCAAGATTGAAATTTTAGTATGCGAGGCTTTGGCAAAAAGGCGGGAAATTCCTGCGTCAGCAGTGGTCGAGATAAAAAAGAAGGCTAAATTTGACATCAAGAGAATCGATGAAATTGAAAAAGAAGTAAAACATGATGTCATTGCTTTTCTAACGTGTGTTTCAGAAAACGTGGGAGAAGCTAATCGTTACATGCATCTAGGGCTCACCTCCTCGGATATTCTTGATACAACACTTGCCGTTCAATTGAAGGACTCAGCAAAGTTAATACTCAAAGAGTTACGATCCTTTCGGGACGCAGTAAAGGAGCAAGCTCTTCTTCATAAAGATGTACCGACCATTGGGCGATCGCATGGAATTCATGCAGAGCCCCTTACTTTTGGGTTAAAACTCGCAGTATGGTACGAAGAAACCTGTCGGAATATAGAGCGACTGAAACGAGCACAGGAACGGATCGCATATGGTCAAATTTCAGGTGCGGTGGGAACTTTCTCGAATGTGGATCCGGCAGTTGAGGAATACGTGTGCAAAAAATTAGGTCTTAAACCAGCACCTATTTCCACGCAAATAGTTCAGCGGGATAGGCATGCCGAATTTTTTACGACTCTTGCTATTATCGCAGGGTCAATTGATAAATTCGCCACAGAGATCAGGCACCTGCAACGAACAGAAGTGTTGGAGGCGGAGGAATTTTTTTCTAAAGGGCAAAAAGGTTCTTCTGCAATGCCACATAAACGAAACCCAATAATTTCTGAGCAAATGTGTGGTTTGGCGCGCGTGGTTCGAGCCAATGCAATCGCAGCGATGGAAAATGTTTCCCTATGGCATGAGAGAGATATTAGTCACTCTTCGGTGGAGCGAGTGATCGGCCCTGATAGCACGATTCTTTTGCATTACATGTTGAGAAAAATGACCGGACTAGTGAAAAAGATGATCGTTTATCCAAAGAATATGAGAAAAAATATGGAAATTTCTGGGGGGCTGTATTACTCGCAGTCAGTTTTGCTTGCCTTGGTTCGCAAGGGATTGTCACGGGAGGATGCATACAGCTTGGTTCAACGCAATGCGATGAAGGCTTGGGAAGGAAAGGGTGCTTTTATATCACTTTTAAAGAAGGATAGTGAGATTAAAAAATATCTTTCAGGAAAAGAATTGGACAAGGTATGCAACATAAAAGACCAGTTAAAAAATGTAGATAAAATTTTTAAAAGAGTTTTTAAAAATAAAAAATGACAATAAAACGGCTTGAAAAAGTTTATGAAGGGAAGGCTAAGATACTATATGCCACGGAAGATCCCAGTTTAATGATTCAATATTTTAAGGATGACGCTAGTGCTTTTGATGGTGTTAAAAAAGGAACCATTGTCGATAAGGGGGTCATCAATAATGAAGTGTCAAATTGTATATACCAATACTTGGAGGAGAAGGGGGTCAAGACACATTTTGTGGAGCAGCTCAATGACAGAGAAACCCTTGTTAAAAGATTAGATATCATCCCAGTGGAGGTAGTTCTCCGTAATGTAGCTGCGGGAAGTTTATGCAAGCGTTTAGGGGTTGAAGAAGGGAAACAATTTAATCCCCCGATTCTAGAGTTTTTTTATAAAAATGATGACCTGCATGATCCCCTGATCAACGACTGTCACGCGGTTACTTTTGGATGGGCGACTCAGGAGGAACTCGACATGCTGAGAAAATATGGATACAAAGTCAATGATTTGATGGTGAAATATTTCAAGGAGAGGAAGATCAGACTGGTGGACTTTAAGCTTGAGTTTGGGAGGTATAAAGGAGAGATCCTTTTAGGAGACGAAATCAGCCCTGATGGGTGTCGCCTATGGCATTCAGAGACCGGTGAAAAAATGGACAAAGATCGCTTTCGTTTTAGTATGGGAAATGTTGAAGAAAAATACCGCGAAGTTTATAACCTTGTCTGTTCAAAGAAAGAGTAAAAATATTCAGAAGGCAAACCGCAGGTGAGGTTGCTGATGTTCATTAAATATCTTTACACTGAACTTTTACAGGTTGGATCATTGAACAGTCTATGGATTCTGTTCTCCCGTTAGTTACGGCAGCACAAGCGGTGCTCATACCTGTCATTATAGTATCTTGCTTAGCCATACCCTCTACCTCTTGGCATGACCTTACTCCATTGTACTCAACACAAATTTCACATTGAAACTTGCTGCCAGACCATATCATGGTAAAGGATAGGTATCCGATGAACATTAGAAACGAAAAGGTGATGATACTTCCTTTGCTCATGGTGCTTTTCCCTGAGTTAAAAGCTCTTTTGGGGTGGTTAAACCACTAGGGACAAAATATTCCTTGCGGTAAAATATGAGTTCATTTAGCGACTCCCTAATATCGGTCAATGCCATGTGACTTTCACTTTTTTTGGGAAGCTTGGGCCCATCCGGATACCAACGTCTAACTAATTCCTTAACTGACGTTACATCAACGCTTCGGTAATGCAAATAGTTATGAAGTTTTTTCATATACTTTTCAAGAAATTTACGGTCTTGTGCAATTGAGTTTCCGCAAAGGGGGGAAGTGTTTTCTGGGCAATATTGCTGAATAAATTCCAGAGTTTGTCGCGAGGCCTCATCATGAGTAATTTTTGATTTTCGTACGCGCTCTACCAGCCCAGAGGCATTATGATGTTTCTGATTCCAAGCATCCATACGGCCAAGAATTTCATCACTTTGATGAATAGCTAAACACGGTCCCTCGGCTAATACATTTAGATCATAATCGGTCACTAAAGTAGCAATTTCTATAATTACTTCTAGCTCAGGGTCTAGTCCTGTCATTTCAAGGTCTATCCAGACCAAATTAAGCGCAGATTGCTTTTTCATGAGTCTCCGGAAGTTAAAAACTTGATGATGCAAAAAGCTATTCTCAATTAGATATTATGAGTTCATTAAAGAAGTTTCCTAAATTATAAAAAATTAGGTTTGATCTTGATGTCAACATAAATTTAGTAAGGTGACAAATGAGAAGAAGTCCAATTATAATTCGGGCGAAAATGGAACCTAGTTAAAGGAATTCTATTCCACGAAAACTATTACTTTTCAATGGTTTGTTTTTGGTGAATTGGTGTTTGAAAATTCTAAACCAGTTTACTATAAAACTTAAACAATTGCTCTGATTTCGAATTATCTTTTTAGCATGCGGGGTAAAAGTAGGGAAACGGCTTACTCTTACAGAGACCCGTTCCCCTACTAACACGAGGAGGTCTGAAAGAAGAAAATGGCATAAACCACACTCCTTTCAGGAAGGAGGAGAAACTCCTATGGTGCAACTGTACTAGAAAAAATATTAATAAATGATTAACTTCGGGTTAAAAATTTTTAATGGTTGTTTTTGAGGGAATTTTGAACTAAATGGTCATAAGATTAAGAAAATTGTTACCAGCGATCCAAAAAATTGCGCAAAAATTTAATTGTTTTCTTTAATGGGAAAGTTGGTTTTTTTATGCATAGAAATTGAGGGGAGGTAATATTTAGAGTTAAATACAGCCTTTTCGTAAGTATCGTGAATAAGTTTTAGGTTGTTAGCAAGCCACAGATTTGAAAAGTGAGGGGGGAATTTTGCAAAGTGTTTTATTTGCGCGACCATAACCCGAGTGTCTCGATACCAGGAAATATTTTTCTTTTCCTTAAACAATTTATTGGCTTTCAAAAGCGTTTTGATCGCTTTTTTTGAGTTACCATTCCCAAATAGGGATAATCCAAGTCCCACATAGCTCAGTCCCTCCCTTGGTTTTAGGGTGATGGTTTTTTGATAGGATTTGATGGCTTCGGGAAAATTTTTAAATGCACTTAAAGAGTTAGCAAGACTAAAATTAGCATCAAAACTATCTGGGTGTGACATTGTGGTTGTCTTTAATATCTCAATTGATTTTTGGAATTGTTTAAGTTTTAGATAGGTGGTGCCCAGTTTCAACTGAGCATAAATAACAAAATTGAGATTGTTTTCTACCGCGCTGAGTTTTTCCCATGATTTTGTAGCTTCTTCCAAAAAACCATCATCTTCCAAGGTTTGCGCTTTTTTAAACAACTCTTCAGGACTTATTGCAAGCGCATCGGTTGTTGCTAAGGTATTAAAGAAAAATAAAAAAGATAATAATCGCAAGAAAAACATGGCTAGGTTCACACTAGACAGCAAAACTTGGTTTTTCGGGAATAGTTGAAGTAGATGATTCTTTGAGAAGAATTTCTTTTGAATCAACCAATTCCTGTAGAGCCTGTTTAAGGGTGCTCAGAAAATGGTCCTTGTTTTCTGTGATGTAGCGGACATCTTTTCGCCGTACATAAAAAATATTTGAAGCTACTCCTTCCCGCGAGTCCAAGACGGCTCGTTGTACTTCCATATTAAACTGCGAAAACATTCCTGTCAGAGTCAGAAATGTTCCATGTAGGTCGTGTGTTTCCACTTTTATTGAACGGCCGATTAGCTTCACTTTGAGTTTGATATCTTGTCCTTTGGTTTGTTCATGAGAAACGGGAAACGACCGATTTTTAAAGATTTTGGACAGAGGTTCCTGGTCGACACAAACCCGTCTTAAATCATCCTTAATCTGATTTTGAAGGGTAAAAATATCAGCATAGTCAATAGGAGTGCCTGTGGAGTTGACGATTTTAAACACATCAAAAACGTGGTCACGTAGAGTGTGGATATTGGCCTCTACAATATTCAGTTTGTTAAAGGCGAGGACTGCTGAAAAACTATAAAGCAAGTTTGCGCGATCTTTTGAGCAAATAACCAATTCTGAATTTTTTGCTGGCTTGAAGAGGAGTTCACAGGCAAACGCTTCATTTGACCGGCAGAATTCATTATAAACTTCGAGATGAGACTGCATGTCTCTAGGCAGTCGAACCATTTTAAGAAAGTCAGCCTTAACTGACCCTGGAACAGTCTGTCGTTTTTTATGGTGCAGCGTGTGTTGATAAAACATTTTTAACTGTTCAATTTGGGAAAGTGACATCTTCATTTTTGTGCCTCCCCTATCTGAATAAGTAAGGAGAAGAAGCATTTTTAGGAGTTCTATGTCATGGTTGACTAGGTCCCAGATCATATCATAGGTATCGTCTTCTTCTGGGTCGAGAAGGAGGAGGTCATGCATCATCAAATGCTTTTCGACCAAAAATGACACATCATTTACGCGACGACTATCTTTACTGTACCCTAGGTTTTCCAAAATTGGTGGGACAAGACCGGCGCCTAATAGTTCTTCGTTTTGACCTGGTAAACGAACTCCCTTGCCGATGTCATGAAGAAGTACAGAAAGTTTGAGAGTGGTTTTGTCTCGAATTGAATGATAAAGGCTTCTTAAAAACGGATCAGTATTTTCGTCTGTTTCTAACCCATTTAAAACATCCAAAGCGGAGAGAACATGTATGTCAGTTGGGAAATGATGGACATAGATATCTTGCAGAAGGCCACAGATATTTTTAAATTCTGGAATGTAAAAGTTCTCCAGTAGTCCAAACTCATGTAAAAGTCTCAATGATTTTGAAAAATATTTTCCATTAATGACACGTTTAAAACATAGTTGAACCTCCTTGCGGTCATCTTTGCCTATGAAGATCGGGCACATTTGATCGACGTGGTGCTCGATGGATCGAACAATAGAATACGATAAATAATAATTTTTCTCTGATACCCATGCGAATATTTTAAAAATTCTAATAGGATCTTGGGAGAATAGAGCGACGGGATCTTTTTCTAAAATGATTTGATGTTGAGAATTTACGGAAAAATTTTTAGAAAGACTTTTTACCTTTCGAGTATCCGGCGTCGTACTCTCCCAGAAAATATTACGGCTATATTTTTTTAGGGGATAAGCAGCCTCGTAAAAATATTTATGGAAAAACTCTTTAACTCCATATCCCATCGACTGGGCTATTTTCTCCCTCACTTCATAGCTCATCATATCTCGATGCGATCCTTTTTGGTTGCAATGTAGAAAAAGTCTAACTTTGGATAGAAATCCGAACGAGGACTGAATATTTTTAAAGGCAGGTGCGCTTATGAGGTCATTTTTTAATAGTTCGTCAAGAAGTTCAAACTGATTGGTATTTTTCAGATCATACTTGAGCCTAGCTAAAGCAAGGGCCCAGTATAGCCTACTTAGTTCTTCTTTAACGTTGGGTTCCTGTCGAAAGACGGTGTTTGATATTTCATAATAATTTTTATGTTCGTGGCAGTAGTTAAGTAGATTTTCTTTTTGTAGAGCAGAAACTTTTTTAACTATATTTTTGGCCTCCAAATATGTATCAGGATTCCCGGTTATAAGCCTTCCTTCGAGAAGAGCGCATAAATCAGTTATCCTGCCCTCGCCTAGTTCTCGTTCTAACGAGTCAGTATTTGCGTAACAAGTACTAGTGGAAGTCTGAAAAATATTTTGATGAACAAAAAGATATTCTAGGTGCTTTACAATTTGTTTTATTTCTTCTGTTTGGCCTTTGCCTGAAATGATTTGCACATCTATATTTGACTGGAAGTAAATTTCTTCTCTGCCGTATCCACCACGAGCTATGATCGCGACCGGTATATTTTTAGGGTGCAATTTTTTTCGGAGTGTGTGGTTGTGAAGCCAGATGGAGGCGTCAAGTGCAGCCTGAATAATGGCATCGACTAAAGTGCTAATTTTTAGTAGTAAAAGATGGCTATCGCTTGTATGAGTGAGACTTTTCTCGAGACGTTGAATTTCAGTATTGATGAGGGGGACAACGCAGTTTTTGAAATCCAAGTAAAACCTTTGCGGGTCTGTTGTCTTGAAGTTAGAAAAGTTTTCAGGACGTACCTGTTTTGTAACGTGGTTGAAAAGTTCACGTCGGTATTTTTCGTTGACAATCCTGTTGGACTGATGGAAGTCACTCATGGGACACTGGCATGGCCACCGGTTGAGTATTGTGAATCGCTAGTCCCTAAACAACATAAAATCAAGGGAGTCGTGGACCAGAATATACTCTTTTTTATTATTTTTCAATAAGTGACGAAAGACAAACACCATTTTATAAAATAGACAGGTGGCCCACTTAGGCTCTGACCCATCAAGTTTGCAACTGGTTTCGTGCTCTTCATTAGAGGTTAAAAAATTTTTCTATTTTGAGAGACTTGGGTTATCCGAGTAGGTATTGAATGAGTCAGGGAGTAACTCAATCATTAAGGGAGGGAACTCCGCAAGTGATGAACCCTAGGGTAATGTAGGCAGGTAAATTCCAGTGACCTGTCTCGTGACTTGGATATTTTATGCTCAGCGAGCAGGGTTCCTATTTTATCATGGGGATACAACATAAATCTAGAGTATTGCAAACAGAAGTTTCAAAAGTTTGGGCACCCCGTTGCAAAGCATAATATTAGGGTTAACTTCTGAAAGAGTATATTCTGCAGACATGAGAAATTCTTTGGCAGTGTTCATCACTGACTTCATTGACTACTTTTCACTCCAGCCGAAAATTTCGTGAACTTTGTAACCCAGGGCCCCGGTTTTTTTGGCTACCTCTGTTGAATTTAAAGAGGCGCCGACCCTCATCGTAATTATCATGATTCTTTGACGGGTTAGAGTTCGGAGCTAGTACACGATAAATATCAAGTCAAGATTAAAAGGATAAGACAGAGGTATACTGCTTGGAGTGGAGGTAGGTATTGATTAAGGTTTAAGTTTACATCTTATTGTTAGCATGTCGTATAATTACGTTTTGACAGGCTTGGTTAATTATGTTAAACCAGGCGCAATGACATGCCCACCTTTGTTGGAGACCCACCAAATGGAAGTTAGGATAGACAAAGATATTTTCCTCGATGGAGTGCAAAAAGTTCAAGGGATTGTAGACACCAAGGGTGCGATGCCCATACTTTCGCATTTTTTACTCACTGCAGAAAAAGATCGAATTGGTATTCAGGCTACCGACCTAGAAATAGGGGCTAAAGGATATTATCCTGCCAATGTTGTTTCTGCGGGAGAGGTAACCCTTAATGCTAAAAAATTATTTGATATTCTTCGTGAACTACCAAGAGAGGAAGTTCATCTAATTAAGGAAGATAATCATTGGATTAGACTTAAGTGTGGTAAATCAAAATTTCGTCTGCCAGGAATGCCCTCGGAAGACTTCCCTCCTCTTCCCGAATTTAGTCAAGATAGCCTAATAGAACTGAGCGGTAAGCTACTTAAAGAAATGATCCGAAAAACTTTTTTTGCGCAGTCTCCCGATGAAACACGACAAGTTCTGAACGGTTTATTGCTAGAGCAAGATAATGGAAAAGTGAAAATGGTCGGAACTGATGGGCATCGATTAGCAGTAATTAGGAGGGATCTTGGTGGTAGTTCAAAAGGTGAAAAAGGAAGTTACCTTATTCCTAAAAAGGCTTTAGCAGAGTTGATGAAACTCATTGAAGACGAAGAGGCTACTTTTTCTTTTTCAGCAAAAAATAATCATTTGGCATTTATGCGAGGCGATCAGGTTATTGTTTCCAGAAAGATTGATGGTAAATTTCCAAATTACCAGCAAGTTATTCCTTCCGATAATAAACTGCAAGTACAGATTAACCGTGATGTGTTTCAACATGCTTTAAAGCGTGTTGCGTTGCTGGCTGATGAAAAATCGAAAATGGTTCGTTTTGATATACAGTCAGGGAATATTGTTTTGACTACAGATACGACTGAGCTAGGTGAGGCTAGGGAGGAAATAGCTATTGCTTATTCTGGAGAGGATGTTTCAGTTGGACTTAATGCTAAATATGTTCTCGATGTGTTAAGCGTGATCGATGACGAAGAAGTTATCCTTAACCTGAAAGACGAAAAATCCTCATGTCTCATCACCTCAAACGGTGATAAAGACTACCAAAGTATCGTCATGCCTATGCGTTTGTGACTGAGGTTTTACAGATCAAAAAATTTGTCTAGTGTTTCATCGGCCCGCGGCGTTTTTTCTGTAACTCCTTCCCAGATCTCTTTGGTTTCCATACATAGATAGACGTTTAAATCTTTAGAGAAATTTTTTAAGAGACGGCGAATATTTTTATAAACTTCATTCCTAAGCGATCTAAGGTAGCGGTGTTTCCCATCTTTGCTAGAAATATGTTCGCCTGTAAATAGACGAGTATTATTATGACGTTCATTAATGATTTTCTTAAGAGACATTCGATAGCGAAAACTCCCAAGGCTTACCCATTCTATTTGCGACGGTGATAACACTTCGAATATTTTTTCAATCATGCCATGGTATGCTCTTTCCCAGTCTGGGAAAATTATAATAGGGTCGAGGTGTATTCCTATTTTATAACCCTTGTTTGCGCACAGCCGAGCAGCCTCTAATCTTTGTTCGAGGTTTGGCGTTCCTTTTTCTTCTTGATCTATAATTATTTGTGGGTTTAACGACCAGGAAACTATAACATTATCTGCGCTGTTCTGGTTTAGTAGGTTAATCACGCAGTTTGATTTTGTCTTGAGTTCAAGAACTGCATTTTTTTTCTGGTTAAAAAATGGAATTAATTGTTGAGAGAATGGAATAACTTGATCCAGAGCTAGGCTATCAGTTAGCTCTCCCGTACCTACGCGAAATGTCCGGTCGGGGTGAGCTGCGAATGTTCGCTCTAGCTCATCTAATAAATCTTCGATATTAACGTAAACAACAAGTAGCGGGTTGTTTTTAAGAAAATCTTGCAAAAAACAATAGGAACAATCGTACATGCAATTTTTAAGAAGATTAACCACGTAATAATTACAGCAAACCATTCCCGGGCTAATCCCAGGGCATTTTTTTAGAAATGAACCTTTAAATCGAGTGAGGACTAAATTACGTTTTCCGGCACCAAAAACATCACTTGAAGTTTTCTTAATTATTTGAATGGCCTCATCAACGGTAATGTTACGTTCGACGGGCGTGTCTGGAAATTGAAGAAGTGTTTTTAGGGTCAGCGGATGGTCAGCAACTGACTTATCGATAAAGATAGTCTCGGGGGAAAACTCTATTTCCCTACCCGTGCTAAGAAAAGTAGGATTCATGTAAATTATTGATTTTATTTAAAATATAAAGCAAAATAATGATACTTTACCTTAAGAAAACAATAATAACATTGATCTAAGATAGGTAAAGTTATTGGAGTGCTAATATAAATAACCTAAATGTCTTATAAAGGCAAGCCAGCAGAGTACTTCTCCATATCTTGTAGCAATTCAATATTTCAACCGTAATTTGAGCAATATAAAACTAATTCGCCACTAATTTTCAACCTCTGAAAACAATATCTATGCAGTCACAATTTTTTGTAAAAAATCATGGGAAAAATATTCGAAAGACCTTTTCTTTGAGAATGTTGTTCAATCTATTATTTGTAACTTCTTTGGGGTTCAATATTTATTTTTTGGCTTTTCAATATGAGTTGAGTTCAGTAGCCAGCGCATATAATGTCGGGTTGAAAGTGAAAAAAGTTACTGAGGAGAGTACAGTCGAGTTACATCCGGTTGTGCTGAAAAGACAATCTTTGGAGTCAGGGTTAAAGACAAACATTCATGAAGAAGAGTCGATCCAGAATTTTAATTTAGTAGAAACCTCTTTTTACAAAGTTGAACCGGTTTTATTTGATTCGTCGATTCAATCCAATGAACCTAATATTCAAACCCTAAAGTTAAAAGTCAAAAATTCTCTAAATTATACGATATGCCAGAAAGTAAAATTAGGGGATGAATGTGATTCGTTAACTGCTCATCTAGCAAGATTGTTGGTTTGGTTTCTAGATGTAAATAAAGAAATGCGCAATGGGGACGATCTGAATGTGGTCTACGAACGATTAGGTAATGAAAGTCAGTTCAAAATACTGCAACTAATTTACAAAAGCAGTTATATGAAAAAAACAATGGAGGCTAATTTTTACAAGGAACGAGGAAAGAAATATGGGGGGTATTTTGATCGTAATGGTAAAGAAATTCCTCAACGTATTGTAAAAAAACAGTCACCAATCGATGAATATATCGAAATAGTCTCTCTGCCGGGAGATTCCCGAAAAGGGGGACGAGGCCACGCTGGAACAGATTTTAAAGCAGAGGTTGGAACACTCATTCGGTCAACTTTTGATGGTCGTGTCAGTCGTGTCAATTGGAATAGAAGAGCTAACGGTTATTGCATTGAGATCGACCATCCGAATCAAAAAATTAAAACTCGCTACCTTCATTTGAGTCGGGTCCTAGTGAAACGAGGACGGTACGTAAAACAAGGTGAGGTAATCGGGGAATCTGGAAATACGGGCCGTAGTTTTGCACCTCACCTACATTATGAGGTTCGTGGTCGAAGTAACAAAAATACCGTCTATAATCCCTTCGATTTCAAATATCATAAAACCTACCAGCGGGATATTTCTGATCAAGAAAGAGGCGAGTTTAAGAAAACAGTAAGTGTTTACGATGCGTTTTATGGAAAAAATAAGATTGACCAGAATGTTCAGGCCGGTTAAGAAGCACATATAATAAATGTTTTGGTATTGGGGGAGGGAGCGTGCCAATGCCTCGCGTGAAAAAAAAAATTCGCAAAAAGAACATTCAAATCTCGATCAAAATCTATTTTATTAAAATATTTTTCGATGTTTTGATCTTTTTTCTAATTTTTACAGTAATTCCTGTTTTGGTTTATCGGTTAATTGATCCCCCCACCACGCCCTTACTGTGGATTCGTTGGGTTGAATCGGGCTATGACAAATCACACCCCACTTTTCTGAAGCATTGGGTTCCCTTAAATCAAATTTCTCCTAACCTTGTTCGTGCTGTCATAGTCGCGGAAGATCAAAAATTTTATAACCACAGTGGGTTTGACTGGCAAGCAGTTGAAACCGCTATCAAGATTAATCTCGCGACTGATAAAACGGTGGGAGCTAGTACTATTTCCATGCAAACAGCACGTAATGTATTCCTATGGCAAGATCGTAATTGGCTTCGCAAGTCTCTTGAGGTTTGGTTTACTTTTTTGATCGAAAATTTATGGACTAAGAAACGTATTTTAGAAGTTTATTTAAATGTTATCGAATGGGGAAATGGTATGTTTGGGTGTGAACACGCCTCTCTTAAATATTATAAACATTCATCCGCAACTCTTTCTCCTGTTGAGTCGGCTTTAATGGCATCAGTTTTGCCTAGTCCGCGAATCTGGTCAGTGTTGAATCCACAACCACATGTGTCAGATCGACAGTCAAAAATTCTTAGCGTAATGAGCCAGAGTCATATTCCTATTCAATATTAAAATATTGTATTGATTTCTCGCAAAATTGAAATACTCTTTGAATAACTAAAGTCAATGATACATATCAAAATTTCCAAAACATTGGAGAAAAAAATTAGACAGGGGTATCCTTGGGTTTTTCATTATCAAGTGCAAAACGAAAAGGTAGAAGGGAAACCCGGTGACTTAGCGGTGGTGTATGATAGCAAAAACCAATTTCTCGCGATTGGTTTGTACGACCCAGAGTCAGATATTCGTTTGCGTATCTTACAAACTTCTAACCCAGTCGACATAGACAACTGTTTTTTTGAAGAAAGGCTTAACAGGGCTCTAGGACTACGTGATAATTTTCCCGGTGAAGGGACAACCGGTTACCGTATTATAAATGGAGAGAATGATGGTTTTCCCGGATTAGTACTTGATCGTTATGAAGAGACAGTAGTTCTAAAGCTATACACATCCGCATGGGTTCCCTACCTGGACACCTTAATTACGTTATTCAAAAAAACACTTTCTATCAAACGTTGTGTTTTAAGACGGAGTCGAAAAGTAGCGGCATTAAAGGGAATTTCAAAAAAGTATAATGAAGGACACCTCCTGTTTGGTGACAAATTAGATGGACCGGTTCGTTTTAAAGAAAATGGAATTGATTTTGAGGTGGATGTAATTGCTGGGCAAAAAACAGGTTTTTACCTTGATCAACGAGATAATAGACAAAAAGTTCGTTTGTTATCGAGGGGGAACTCCGTATTGAATGTATTTAGTTACACAGGAGCGTTTTCAGTTTATGCCTTTGCCGGTGGTGCCAGTTCAGTTTTAGAAATTGACTCTAATTCTGTTGCGTTGGCGGCATCAAGAAAAAACTTAAGATCGCATTTTTTAAATCGAAATTTTTCAGTGGAAGAATTCAGTCAAATGAAAGCAGATGGGTTTGATGCCTTGTCAGAATTAGAATTGGGTAATCAGGAGTATGATTTAGTTATTGTAGATCCACCAGCGTTTGCGAAAAGAAAAAAACAAACAAATGTTGCTTTAAATGCGTACATGAAGCTCGCTCAGGCGGGTGCTAAAGTTACTAAAAAAGGAGGTATTCTTTTTGCTGCGTCTTGTTCAGTCCATGTTCAACCCCCCAGTTTTTTTAAGGCTGTATTTTTAGGAATTCGATCAACTGGGCGTGGGTATGAAGAAATCAGCCGTACCAGCCACGCTAAGGACCATCCATTTATATTCAGCGAAGGGGAATACTTAAAGGGGGTGTTTTGCAAAATAAATTAATAATACGCAGTTATTCAAGGAGTTAAAGTTAGGTCTGCGATCGCAAAGAAAATGAAGGGGTGTTTTTAGCGGTAGGGTAAAAATGTTTTTGGGCGCTGAAACGATTCTATGATTCGCAAAACAGTTTGGTGTTAGACTATCTTCTCCGTTTTGCTTTTTTCTTAGTTTTTTTCTTTGTTGCTTTTTTCTTAGCTTTTTTCTTTGTTGCTTTTTTCTTAGCTTTTTTCTTTGTTGCTTTTTTCTTTGTTGCTTTTTTCTTAGCTTTTTTCTTTGTTGCTTTTTTCTTAGCTTTTTTCTTAGCTTTTTTCTTGGTTGCCATCAAGATCTCCTTGTTCAATGTTAAGTTTCGTTTCAGCGCCCTAACATTGTTTAAATATTTTATTCTAAACGTGTTTAATGTCAAGTGGATATTCATAGAAAAAGAAGCTAAAGACAAAAACAACTTCGTAAATTTTTTTTATTTAAGTGCCTGGTTATATTGCTAGCTCTAAAAAGCCTTTCAGTAAAGGTTAATCGCCTGGTGCTATTTTTTTTATGTGAAGTTTGTTGCGCATGCTCCTGTAAAAATAAAATTAAAAAAATATTACTTTAAAGAATATTTTTTGAGTAAAATTATGACGGCGTTATTTTTTATTGATGTTTTGAAAAAACAACCTTCATTGGTTCATGGAACTAGTCCAAGATGTCATGTGATAAATGGAGTAAGAAAACCTTTGTTCTGTTCTGAGAAAAGTGATGAGAAATTACTTCTTGAGGATCAAAATTTTTTTTTACATTCGCTGGAAATAGGAAAGAAAGTTTTATTTCGCGTGACTCAGGTTCATGGAAATCATGTTTACGTTTTAAAAGATTCGGGCATTCCTGTTAGTGAAGTAGGTCGGTGCGAAGCAGATGCTATTATCACTCATATTCCAGACTGTCCGATCGTGGTTTTAACGGCAGATTGTGTTCCCATAATCATCTATGACCCTATTAAACATGTGGTTGGCGTCGTACATGCGGGCCGTCTGGGTACCCAAAAACGTATACTTGCTAATACTGTTGAGGCTTTGTCTCGTGAATACGACTCAAACCCTAAAGACCTTATAGTAGGCATGGGACCCGCCATTCGGGGATGTTGTTATGAACTGGATGAGTCTTGCGCGTTGCCGTTTATAAAAAAAAGTCCCCTTTGCTCAGAATTTATTAATCAAACAGGGGAAAATAAGTTTTTTCTTGATTTACCAAAGGTAAATCAATTTGAAGGGTATGAAGCAAAACGATTAGCGTGGCACGAATATTTCCGAAGGACACAAGAATGTATGTAAAGATAGCGACCATCGCGTAAACTCCCCCCTGAAAGTATCCATCCCTCATTAAACGGGTTGATTCAAACATGTGTATAGCGTTCCCTGTAACACCGGAATCAACCTGCCTCAACTGCCCCACAAACTCCTCCCTCTGGGCAATATCCCATATGTCCACGCTGGGGTATACAGTAATCAAATACACTCCATTCTGACTAACATATCTTTTTCGCAAACTTTCAGATATTTCTGCAACACTGACAGGAGAAACATCAACACTTGCCTTTAAGTCGGCAATCTTATCTCTGTAGTCAGAAAAAAGATTTTCTGAAAAATCATTAAGCCTTTTTTCCACAATCTCCACAGATTGTGCTTCACTCTTATCCAGAAAAAGTTGTGCAAGTTTTCTTGCTTCAGCTACCCCCCCATCGCCTTCTTTGCCTTGAAGTTTAAAACGAATTTTCTTCATCGTTTTTACCAAACGTGGATGCGAAACTGGAGAAACCTCGGCTTCAACTTTAATGTTTTTTAAAACTGGTCTCAATTCTTTGACATATTCAATCTTTTTCTTCTGATCTTTTGGTAAGAGGGAAACTATACTCTCAACATTTCCGACAGTTGAAAGTTTTTCCAGAGCATGATGTTTTTTGATAGTTTCCTCCAGGGAATTAGCAAGTACCGCAACTGACCAGGCTGAGCGTCCCGCCTGTTCAATCACTTTCATTTCATATTTCACTGCCTCGGTCCCGTGAGCCTGCAAATTAAGCAGATTATAATCAAACACCACGTTCCTTAAGGAAAAAAGAGAGAAAATAAATAAAATCGTGGAAATAAAAATAATCGAACGATAGTTTTGGAAAAAGCTTTCAAGGTAAGAACCTCCCCACTCAAACTGCTCCCGCGGATACTTAGGCTTTCGTATCTTTTCCTCTAGACTGATCAAAGCTGGTAAGACAAGGATCATCGAGATCATGCAAAAGAGAATACCTCCCCCAGAGATTTTTCCCAGTTCGACGATACCGATAAAATCGGTGAAAATCATACCGCCGAAAGCCATAGCAGTTGTCACTGCACCTGCAAAATTCCCACGCCCGGTACCTTGAACCGTTTTTTGCAGTGCATGAAGAATATCACCTCCAGACATCCGTTCTTCTTTATATCGCTCCAGAACATGAATCCCAAAATCAATTCCCAGGCCGATCAAAATGGTAGCAAACACAATGGTCAAAATATTTAGGTGACCCACTACAAATGTAGCCCATCCAATCGACCAGCATAAGGCAATGACAAGTGAAAATACAGCAAGGAGTGGTTTTACTACTCCGCGGTAAGCGATAATAAATAACAATGTCACTCCAAAAAGGGCTATTTGTGAAGCCTTCCGAACATCCACCTGAGTTATTGCCATCTCATCGGCGGCAATAACATCTTCACCTGTTAGACCTACTTCAACTCCTGGGAACCGTGGCCGTGCTTCTTTAATTAATTTACGAAGCAAGCCTATAGAGTCAGAGACAGACCTGATTTCCTTGCTTTCGTCATTTGGAACCATGAGGATAAACATAAGCCTCTCATCATCTGAAACCAAATACCCTTCCCTCCGTAAAGATGTTTTGTCGCCCGTCAAAAAAGAACTCCAAGGCGAGTGATATGAGCCTTTCCCTTCTAAATACAAAAGCATTTGTTTTTCAAGGGCGATTAACAAACTAAGGTCACTGGTTTCATCTTTGTCACCTTTGCTATCCTCACCTCCGAGAAATCCAGTCAAAATCGAATTTACCATCCCCGCACTTATTTCAGCATTAACACTTTCCATGAGTTTGTTAAGTCCGGGAGATGTATTTACTTTTCTAAGAAAGTTTTCGTGTGATTCAATTTTAATTCCAATGTCAATAAGTTCATTTTGTTCAAGATACAAAAGGCCTTTTTTTCTAAAATACTCCATATCAATTTTATGAAATACCGTCGAAAAACTCTGCGAATGCAACTTTAACTTGGCCACGAAAAAATCTACAAACCCCTTCATTCTTGCAGGGTCTTCATCGGCAACAACTATCATCATTCCATCAAAATCCTCAAATTCCTGACGATACCGCTCGTAGGTTTCTACATAATCTAGGTTTTGCGCGACTAAGTCGCCTCGGTTATTTTTAAATGAAAGTTTTTCGACAGCAAACCATACAGACAGACTTGCGGTCAACAAAGAAACCAGAATTACAGTGATGGAATGAGTATAGGCGAGTCGTTCAACGCCTAGAAAAAAGCGGTCAAAAAAACCTAACTCCTTCTTAGCTTCAGAACTATTCTCGTAGTCTAAATTATTCATATTTTATTTCTAAAGTAGTGAAAAACTTAAGATCGCCTTTGTTTGGAAATAAAAAAACGATGAAACCAGACCTACGAACAGTAAGAACCCGAAGCCTACCATCTTATCAGCCAACAATCTCAACTCAACAACAATGTAATCAAACCGAGCTTATTTTTAGTCTGGGGAAGAAAATACTTAGAGAGGTATGGAAGGAAAACATAACCTGCGGTTAGAAAGTTGCAGTCCTTAGGCCCAAACTAACATCAGAGAACCACTACATCAAAAACGGAATCCCAAGCTAAATACGTGGGAGTTGAGTCCAATATTTGGTTTCTCTATACCTGCATTTGAAAGGTGAAAAAGCCGGTAATTAAGAGAGTAGGTCCCTGATTCGCGGAACAGTTCCACACCTACTCCCCCATGCAGTAGGAACTGAAACTCAGAACCTAATTCATATTCAGCAGGGGTATCATCCCAGTCCTGCATAGAAAACCCAGCACCTAATAAAATATTCGGGGCCCACTTTCTTTGAGAATTAAGAAATTTATAGTTTACCATTACAGGAGAAAAGCCTATCAGATATTCATGATCCCGATGGGTCAATAGAGCTAGACCCGCTTCAACATGCCAATACAGCGCTCCCTGCAAAAGGGAGTCTGGGGCGATGATCCCGGTTAAATTTTTCTGCCAGTTCGGAAATATAAACGCAAAACTGAGATCCGTTCTATCTTTTCCCGGAGGTAAATTAAAAGTATGACCGAAGCCCAGCTCCCCGCCAAAAGAAGTATTCCCCTTAGCAAATCTATCAGAGAAATTTTGAGCTCCCACAAAAACAGGGTTCGCGATAACCACAGTCACAATCCAAAAGAAAAGAATTCGACGCATACAGGCCCTTTGAGTTTAAGCTTAGTTACTGTTTTACCTTGAATTACCTAAATTTCATCGGAATATTAACACAAACTCATAAGGTCTTAAAATACATTTATTTCAATTTGTTTTTACAAGAATTAAATGGTAAGGTTGGCTCCCTAGGCAAGTAAAACAGATATTTATCACTTTATTAAGGACTTCTCATTATGATGGGCATTGGTTTTCCAGAATTGATGATCATTTTGGTAATAATCATGATCATTTTTGGAGCCGGAAAGCTTCCAGAAATTGGTAGCGCCTTTGGCAATAGCATTAAGAATTTCAAAAAATCTATGAAAGAAGCTGAAGAAATTCAAGAAGCAACAAATCTAGAATCCACCGAAACTAGCGAAGGTTCAGAAGGTTCGGAACCATCCGAGGGTGAAACCACTAAAGAACCGGCGCCAGCTGAGGACGCTAAAGAAAACTAGGGCCAATCTTTACGATCTACTACTCCCAGTACCCCATTAAAACCTCAGTCCCTTTTTGGAATTAGAGCTTTTATAGTTCTTTTTTAGATCGATTTTTATGCAAGTGGCATCAAAATAAAGTGAGGTGAGCTACCCTCCCCAGCGCTAGAGTGGGGTGTTACACTTTTTATATATTTTTAAATAACTTGAATGCAGTTGAGTGTGTATGGGATTTTCTGACCCCACTAAAGATAAAGCAACCGAAGAACAGCTTGTGAAGGATCTGCAGGCTGGAGAAATGGGATCTTTCGAGCAATTAGCCAATCTTTACCAGGGGAAAATTTACTCTCTGAGCTTTAATCTGACCCGTAATGCAACGGATTCGCAAGATGTCACTCAGGAAGTATTACTAACTCTTTTCAGAAAGGGACATACCTTTCAAGGGAAGTCTGCTTTTTCGAGCTGGGTGTACCGAATCACTCTCAATGCTTCGTACATGAAGCTTCGTTCTAGAAAAAGGGAGCCAAACGTTTCAATCGACGATTTACTCCCTTCATTCAACAAAGCTGGCTTCCAGCAGGAAAAAATCCAAGACTGGTCTGAAAGCACCGAGTCGCTTCTTTTCGATAATGAAACACGAAAAGTTATTCAAAAAGCAGTTGATCTATTACCAGACAAAGAAAAAGTTGTTTTTATACTTCGAGATGTAGAGGGTCTATCAACAGAAAAAGTGGGCAACATTCTGGAACTAACGATCCCAGCGGTAAAATCCAGATTACACAGAGCACGGTTATTTTTAAGAAAAAAATTAGCGAACTATTTTGGGGAATATAAAACTCGCAAGGAGGGAAAATGATTTGTTGTAAAGAATGCATAGAATTATTGCACGATTATCTTGAGGGAGAACTTAACCCTGAAATCGAGGCCTCTCTTGAAGATCATTTTGCAGACTGCCCACCGTGCATTGCTTTCGTCAACACCTATAAATCTACTACACGCCTGTGCAAAGATACCTTAAAAAGCAACGATATCCCAGACGCCGTCAAGAGTAGGTTGAAAGATTTTGTGGACAAAAACAAGAACACTTGATGTTGTGTAGACCCATCAACACCATGTACTATCCACTTATCAACTCTTATTCAAACGGTCGTTGACAAATTAATCAGTTTAATTATATGCTCATGGTGTCTTTGTTCTAAGGTAAGTTACAAGAGATCTTTCCAAAATTAGCATGAATCATTTTTTACAAGGTTCCCATCATGGTTGAAATGAAGGTCGAGGGACTCACTCTGGATCCCTTGACAAATATGCCGATTATAATTCTTAAGGACCTTTTAAGCGATAAAGCCTTGCCTATTTGGGTTGGCTATTTTGAGGCAAATGCAATCGCGTTGGAAATAGAGAAAATAAACACTCCGCGTCCAATGACACACGATCTTCTCAGAAGTATGATCTCCTCTCTCCATGCAAAGGTCAAACATATCGTGATAAATGACCTCAAAGACAATACATTTTTTGCCGTAATTTCTGTCATCCAAAATGGAAGCGATATGACTATCGATTCTCGACCTAGCGATGCAATCGCGTTGGCCTTAAGAACCAAGTCTCCAATTTTTGTTGAAGAAAAAGTCATTGAAGCCGCAAAAAAGCTAGACCTGCCTGATCCAGACAAAATACAAAATGATGAAAAACAGCAATGGAAAGACTGGATTACAAGCATCAAACCGCAGGACTTTGGAAAACTTTAAGTACTCCCACCTAAATTTTGGTTTTTCTCCCCCAAAGACATCGCGTTATAATTAATAAAAAGTATAATATCCTTTCGATCTCATTAATAAAATCAGTGGCAGAAGCAAACTTTATCAATGTGAACGCATAAAATTTAACAAGACAATGGGTGGAAATAAGGTAAAAAAGATAGGCGTGTTTTGTAAACCGAAGGCGCCTTCTGCAATTGACATACTAGGCAGACTCATCCCTTGGTTACGCAAACAGAACTATCATGTTTTTTTGGATACAGGTACCGCAGCTATCATCAACGAAACTTCCTCTTATGAAAAACGGGAAATTTCCCAGCAAGCGGATCTTCTAATAGTACTTGGAGGCGATGGCACCCTTCTAGGCGCAGCTCGAGCCGCTCATCCATATAACGTACCTATCCTGGCGGTAAATCTTGGCAGTTTAGGGTTTCTAGCAGAAATTTCAATAGAAGAACTTTATCCCGTTCTCGAAAATATTCTAACTGGCAAGTTTGGAATTGAGAATCGTATGCTACTCAACGCATGTGTCTGGAGAAATGGGGAAAAAGTAGAAGACCACAACGTTCTTAACGATATAGTAATTAACAAAAGTGTTGTAGCTCGCGTCATCAACTTACAAGTTCTAGTTAATGGTCAATATATGACATCCTATAGAGCTGATGGTCTTATCATTGCGACTCCGACCGGTTCTACCGCCTACTCATTATCTGCCGGCGGACCCATCATTCACCCAAGCATGCACACTCTGGTGCTAAGCCCCATTTGTCCACTTATGTTGACGAATCGTTCGATACTAATACCAGACCAATCCAAAATACAAGTTAAACTCGCTGCAGAGTATGACGATGTAAGAATAACCTTGGACGGGCAGGATGGCTATGACATGAAAGCGGAAGATATTCTTGAAATTAAGAAAACCAAAACTACTCTTCAACTAATCCGAGGACCAAACAAAAACTATTACCAGATACTCCGAGATAAATTACATTGGGGCACCCAGAGTGACGAGATTATTTCATAAAGTCAAACCATCTTCGTTATACAAAAAACTCATTAATTAACCTTATGGACTGAAATCAAGAAAGCACTTCCATGAATCAAAGCATAGTTACTTGCCAGAAGACGGTTGATATTAATTCTCCCGTAATACTTTGGAACACTGAAATGGGTTTGACTTGCCCAAACCGGAGGGGACGCTCGGCTTGCAATCAACACAATCCAATCTTAAATAACCAACCCTCAGAACCCCTGTCAGAGTATTCTATTTCAAACCTAGACAAAGCATATGATGAATTAAAAGGCAGTGTCTACCAGCTCATCATTCATTATGACGCTTGTTACTCTTCACACCATTGCCACCAAATCATGACAGAAAGCACGTTCAAGGGGAGTCATTTTTATTTAGACCTTGATGGCACTCTCTATCAGACATGTGACCTGTATTGGAAAACCAACACTGCCCCCGCCGACGATCGAAATGGGAACGAACGAGCGATTCACGTTGAGATATCAAACCTATCCTGGGAAGCTTTAAAGTCAGAATCGAACTCGTATAAAGTGTCATCATGCAAGTATCAACAAAAAAAAGACCGTTGGGAACTTTTCCTCTCTGACAAATGGAAAAAACAACTTCGAACTCCAAATTTTCGCGTTTATGCCGCTAGAGGATACGGGAAACGCGGCTACTTTAGTCGACGAATCAACGGCAAAATTGTTCGTATGTGGGATTTTACAGATGAACAATATAGAGCACTTATCAGCCTTTGCTTCGGCCTTAATAAACTATTGCCTAAAATTCGTCTACAGGTTCCATACGACAAACAAAAGAACCGTACGCCTCTTGATAGAATTTCTAATTACTCAACCTTTGAGGGAATTCTCGGCCATGCCCACGTTCAACGAGGAGAGGTTGATGGTGTCTCCTGTAAATATGACCCAGGTTCAGCATTCAACTGGCCTCTTCTACGTCGAGCCCTCAATCGTAAAAAAATCTGCTCCTGATTTTTTTGACTAGCGCTCTTATCCTTGAATATTTAAATGAAGTTGACCCAACGGCTCATACTAGGGTAACTTTGGAAGTGCAATCTACCAAACAAAGCAATCGCATTATCTATTTTCAATGTATTTAGCTTTGTCTTAATTTCACGCCTGCCGTGAAAAAAGTTCATTCAGGCGCATAAAAAAGTAAACAGAAATAACTAAAAAAAACTTTGCCCAACTCAAACGCTGTTGGAATACTTGAAAAAAGAAAGATTAAAGGTATCACAACTAGCAAAAAAAGGTCGCTTATGAATAAGGTCAAGAATTCTATTTTTAGGGATGAACTTCCTGGAGAAAAAAAAGCATTATTAACCTGTTAATGACGGGGCATATCGTAACTATATCTTGCTTAGGCTATATGGCGTTCTTTCTTTTTATTCAGTTAGGGCAGGTCACCCGAATCGTCGACACCATTGACCCAAATCATATGACCGCAGAACAAGTCAACCTACTAAAAGAGAGGGTTTCTCGAAGCGTAGGGCAATGGCAAAACGAGATGATAGGACTCGCTATCATTGGTTCCATTGTTTCTATTATCGGCGGTATTTACACAATCAATATGGTCATTCGCCCACTAAACAAACTTGTCATCTTTGCAAATAATGAAGGGCGGACAGAAGCTCTACCTGAATTTAAATCAAATACCGAAATCAAGCAACTTGCCACAGCCATTACTGCACTCACCACTAAACTCAATGAAACCCCAAATAGCTCAAATGACGACTAGAATTTAAAGACGTTTTCCTAGTGGATATATTTCATGAAAAGTAAATTCAGAACTCTGTAAAGAAATTAGAAACCCCCTTTAATTGCTGTTCGAACTCGAGATCTTTGATAGAAACTCCCATTTCTTCAAGCATCTTTAAATAGTAAAAGTAGTTCATTTTCCCCTTCAAACGCTGTATAGATTGAATGACTGTCTTATCTTTATCAGTGGAGGGGACCAGGTCCATGCAGTATTCTGCAAGCGAAACAGCCAAACAAATATCTGCCGTTTTTTTACCACAGGACACCTTATTAGGCCGATCTAAAATAGATGAAACCCTTGATATTTCAAGTACATTTTTTCTTCGCCTGCGATCCATCTCTTCAATTTTAAGATATTTGGCACATTTTTCACGTAGAGCCATTACTTTCTGCTGAGGCTTGGAATTCTTCCAATTATTAACACGAAGTTTAGTCTCCCCCGGGTTAAAAATCAGAATGTTTATTTTTGTATTGTGCGTGGATTTTCTTTTACTGTTAATCTGCCCTCTAGCCTTTTGCTCTTCATCAAGGTAGGCTTTACTAAACTCCTCATCCGTTTCTTGCCTCTCTTTCCACTTTCTGTAGCGCAGCTCAATACTATCCTTAGGAGTCATTGCTTGAAGTTCGTCGTAAAGTTTTTGCGCCTCTCCAAAGCCAATTAAAGATCTGGCTTCTGCCATCATCAAATCATATTTTTCTTGGTCTTTTGCCCTGAGTTCAATGGCCGTAGGCTCGAATTGTTTCCAGGCATAGAAACCTCCACCAGCTAAAACTAAAAGTAAGATTATTGCTACCTTAATGAGAATTTTCATAATCAATCACGCTATTCCGAAGCGCACAGGGTAAGGTGAACCAGAAAAACTAATTTCTCTAACTAGATATTTTACAATATTCAACTAATGATTAACGGTACTAAGAGTTAATTCCATCAACTCTCCAAAGCTTATCGGCTTTTTCAGGCAGGAGTTAATTTGCTAGTTATAGGTATGACCAATATCGCCCTTAAAATTCGAAGAAACGAACTCAATGTTTAAAGTGACGAATGGAGGTGAAAACCATGGACATGCCATGTTCATCAGCGGCTTGAATAACTTCTTTGTCTCTAATAGACCCACCAGGCTGAATAATGGATGAAACACCGCTCTTAGCTGCTGTATCAATCGAATCTCGAAAGGGGAAAAACGCATCGGAGGCCATAACACAACCTTTAAGAGGTTGGCGTGCCTTTTCTACAGCTAGTCGCGACGAATCGACTCGACTCATCTGACCCGCACCAATGCCCAGTGCCTTCCCATCACGAGCATAAACGATCGCGTTTGATTTGACGTGCTTTGCCACGACCCAAGCAAACAAAAGGTCATCCATTTCTTTTACGTCAGGTTGTTTCTTGGTAACAACCTTAAGTGTGGCTGGATTATGGGAAATGGTATCCTTATCCTGAACTAGAAGCCCACCCCCAACTTTCTTCAAATCAAAAACCCGACGCTCAACTAGTGAGGTTTCCTCTGGCATTTTCATAACACGAATATTTTTTTTACCCGAAAACAGTTTCAATGCTTCTTCGTCATAATCCGGAGCTATTATCGCTTCTATGAAATTTTTTAAAATTTCTTCTGCTGTATCAACACCTACTTTTCGATTGAATCCAATGATACCCCCAAAGGCAGAAACAGGATCTGTTTCGCGAGCCTTAATAAATATTTCCCGTTGACTATCTCCCACGGCGACTCCACTGGGATTCGTATGCTTGATGACTACCGCTGATCCAACTTCAAAATCTTTTGCTAATTGCCAAGCCGCATCCAGATCGATAATGTTGTTGAAGGAGAGTTCTTTCCCCTGAATTTTCTGAGCTGACACAATATCCCGGTAAGTTGCATCCGGATCACGGTAAAAAGCTGCTAACTGATGAGGGTTTTCCCCATATCGCAGCGTCTGAATTTTTTCAAAAGACAATTGAAACATAGGTGTAAAGTCTTCCTTATCTTCCAACTGCCCTGATAAATACCCGGAGATCAAAGAGTCATACCTTGCGGTATGACTATAAGCATCTCGACTCAAGCGCATACGGGTTTTTCGCGTGACAACTCCTCCACAGCCCTCGATTTCTTCTAATACGATTGAGTAATCTTTAGAACACACTACAACCGCCACATCATTAAAGTTTTTAGCTGCTGACCGAATCATAGCCGGTCCCCCAATATCGATATTCTCGATAGCATCGGCTAACAAACAATCCTCCCTTGCGATTGTACTTTCAAATGGGTACAGATTGATCACTACCAAATCTATAGGGTCAATACCATGCTCCTCCATGGACTGCATATGCCCCTTACTATCTCGCCTTCCTAAGATACCGCCGTGTATCTTTGGGTGAAGAGTCTTTATACGACCACCCATCATTTCTGGGAATCCAGTATAGTCAGAAACCTGCTTTACAGGGATCCCATGTTTGGTTAGCAACTCAGATGTTCCTCCCGTAGAAAGAATTTCCACGCCAAGCGCATGGAGTTTCTGTGCAAACTCCAAAACACCCGTCTTATCCGAAACGCTAATCAATGCTTTTTTAACAGACTTCATCAACTGAGAAATTAAGGTTTGTTTTTTTGAGGCGGGGCCTTCTTTATCAAAAAATCAGGCGTAATCACGTCAATAACCTTAAGCATCCATACTGGGAAGGAACCTATTGACTCCATGAAACCGGGATCTTCATTGCTCACACTTTTGGGCATATCTTGCCTGTTTTGGTTTTCTTCCATTTTGTCTACCGTCCGAATCACGGGCCAAAAAATTATACCGTTTAGTTTGAGTCCGCGATGTTACACCTTTTTCTAATTTTGTAAAACAAAAATGACGACAAAAACTGCCAGGCGACTTCTACTCACCCTACCTCTAAGAAATTCCTCTAACAATACAAAAGCCATGAGTGAACTCCCAATCAACCTCGCCCTTTAAATCCAGGCGCCCAAATTCATGCTGTAGATGCAAGACACACTTATTCAACAATGATGCTAGAAATTTTTGGTCTGTGTCGGTCCAGGCTAAAGGTAACTTAAGAAGTTCCTGTTTAAAGGACTCCACTAGAGCATTATCACATTGCCTCACTTCCTCCTTAAAAATTCCTGGCAAAAATACAATCCCAAGAAAACTTTTTGCCGCCGGTTCAGATAATGGCGCGCAAGAGATCTTCTTAAAAAGTATATAGTGTGCGAAAGCCATCGTAGTCCAAATAGTTAAGTCCACCATGTCATGTTTCCCTGGAACATCACACATTCCCAAGTATTGTTTCATGATGCTCTCATCCAGGCCAAGGCCCTTGCGCGCAAACCTATGGTAGAATGCCCATTGATCAAGAAATGACTCTGCATTTCGAACATCTTGAATTGATGCAAAATGTCTCCAGCCTAAAGATTTCTTATCGCTCACTTCGGCAACTCTCGGGAAACGGTCTAAGAGTGCTGCCAATAGATCCTTATGAAACTCTGTGAACATCCACTCAAGAAAACTTCCGTTTTCCTTGAGAAAACTTTCGGTCTTCCACTTTAGACTCATCAACTGTTGATACCCCGCTTGAAATAAAGGCATAACATGTGTATGAGTAAGAAGCTTTGCTCCCTTTTCCAAGTCACCAGAAGCCCCTAATTCCAATCCAATATTTATATATCCCAGTACTTTTTGTAAAGATTCCTTGCGCATTTCCAAATCCGAAGGCTTCACCTGGTCCGCCACCATTACTTTATTTGCCAGATATACGAGTTCCCAGCTAATTGTTTTTAGGCGGGAAGAATTACCCAACCGTAAAATAACGTCTTTTAAAAATGGCACTGAACCCGTAAGCAAGAGCGGATAAGTCGGAGCTATATTAAATTCCCCTTGGTTAGAAAAGTCCTCCAATTCAGGGATAGGTATTTTTAATGCATCCGGGCTCGGGTAACTGTATACTCCCATTGCCTCCTCAAAATCAGGGATTCCCCTCTCGGCAGTTCTAATAAGCCGCCACCGATATGCCTTTTCAATCGTCTGGGTAACAGGGTACCAAATTACACCTTCAAGAATAGATGTATAAAGCGCTGGGTCTTCCGACCGCAACAGAGTGAGCAGTCTTTTTATAGCTCCATACTCTTCTGTTTTAAAATAAATGTCGTAAACGCCGTCCAAACTTAAGTGTGCCATGCCCTCCACACCTGCATAGGAATTTGTCATTTCATCGTCTTTATATACTTTGATGAGCGACTGAAATAAAACCACTTTCTGGTCAAAATCTTCATTGTGCAACCATTGCAAAATACTAGAATCTTCGCATGCATCTATAAACTCTAACCACTCCAAAGCACATTCAGGAGCAAAACGGTCCCGCTGCCACCACTCAAGGTCAAAACTGTATTGCAATTGATTTTGAGACATCATTCCAAGTACGGGGAGCGACTCCCCGATTCCTGCCTCTTTAATCATTTGATAAATTTCTTCTGGAGGCAACCCTCTGATTACTGCCTGAGAACAGGGGGAAAGGTTTATAAAATCTTGCATTCGCGATCCCCGTAACTGCATGGCGTAACGAATCTGATCCTCTATCGACAATTTTGCGAGGGCATCCTCCACTTTATCAGGGCATTCACTAATCCATTCGACAGGGAATGGAGTTACACCACCTGAAAAATTATTCAAAACATCAGTTATATTTTTTGTATTCATAAGGGAACCATCAAACAAACTACAGCCATCAATCTTTAATCACTGCCAAAAACTGTAGGTTAAATACTATCGTTTTAATTTTATCAAAAATCAAGGCATCACGGTAATAAAGCGTAAGTTAAGCCTAGACAAATAAGAACTAGAACCTATTCTCTCGATTGAAGCATTCCTAGCGTTATCAATCTTCCAGTCTTCCCTTCTCTTCTGTAAGAATACCATCGGTGGTTTTCACACGAGGTGCACGGCCCATCGATATAAATATTTTCCATTAATACACCC
>AQTY01000020.1 GCA_000372225.1 Candidatus Nitromaritima sp. SCGC AAA288-L16
CCGGGAATATGACAATAACCGGCACGGAACTAGGGAATATAACAGCGGGTACTTTAAATATTGGTAACAGTTCAACAGGTAATATTACGGTGGATGGTATATCTGCTGCAAACAGCAACAATGCGACTACGGTCAACTTAACTACGGCAAGTGCTTCGAGTGTTAGTTTTTCTAATAACGCATCAACGTTTCAGGCTTTAGACGTTAGCTCAGGAAACGGTATCAACCAGAGTGTAAATTTAACTACGAGTAGCACAGCAACTTTGGACGCGGATTCCAATGATGATGGTTCTGGAGATTATAGCAACACAGCAGGAACTTTCTCCACGGGGGGTAACGCGCTTTCTATCACGGGAAACGACTTCGGCCTTTCAGGGGCAATTACCAGTGGAACGGGAACAACAAGGATTCTTATATCTGATGGCGGCAGTATAGGGGTGGGATCAACATCGGGAAATATGACAATTACAGGCACCGAACTAGGGAATATCACGGCAGGGACATTGACCATCGGTGATAGTACAGCAGGAGCTATGACAGTAAACGGTATCAGCTCAGCAAATAGTACTAATATAACAACCGTTGATTTAAATTCGTCTAGTATTTCATTTTCCACTGGAGGTTCTACGTTCAATGGTTTGACCGCAACCGCGAATACGGGAGCAATTACAGGCGCGGTGGCATTATCGTTAGCGGGCACTTCCTCTTTTACTACCAGTGCAAGCAATCAATCGATCACATTGAGCAGTACGTCGAATGATTTCACGAATGCGGTTAGTTTCAATACGACTGGTTCTTCAGCGAATGCAACGCTTGTGACGAATAGCGCCGTCACCCTAGGTGCTTCGACAATAGGAGGAGATCATTCTGTGACAGTTGGTGGAACAAGCAAGATTATGACTATCTCAGGAGCCCAAGATGTCGGTGGAGCAATTACTTTAAAGTCAAGCGGGGACTTAACATTGACCAGCTCGCTGAGTTCATCAAGCAGTTCGGATTCTGCTATTTCACTTACTTCCACAGGTGGCGGAATTTTCGATGGGGATTCGGATGGATCAACAGATATTGAAGCGGCAAATGGCAGGTTGGTTGCGGTTTCAAATGGTGGGTTTGGCACGTCAGCTAATCCGATTGAAACTACATTGAGTTCTATAGACCTTACCAACAGTTCCACAGGAGATATAAATATTTATGAATTAGATGATATTGAAATTAGCAGTTTAACTCAGAATGTAAATGGTGAAGATATTACAGTTTCATATTCTGGTAGTTTGAGTGGTCAGAGTTTGGCGACCCTACCCGAGGCCTCCTTGGGAGTGAAAACTTTCACACAACGTCAAACGGAGTCTATTAGTGTCGCAAATCAGACTGTAGAGGGGTCGGGAAAATCTGTGGGTGATTTATCGGTCGAAAGTACGGTTCAACTAGCCAAAACAGTTGAAAGTGATACGATTCAAATGATTCTTCAAAAAAGCGGCTCAGGTAATAAAGCTTTAGCAAGTCTAGATTCTGGGGGGTCTGCGAATCCTTATGTGACAGATATTTTTAACGACCCTTATGTTTTGGTTGAGCTGTCAAGCGATGCAAAAGAAATTAACCCCGGGTTCTCTGGATTAGAGGATTTAGGAAGTAAGACAGTTGAAGAAGCTCAAGTGGCCAAACTGGAACCAGCCTTAAAGACAGAATCGAAATCAAGTAAGAATTTTCTCCAGGAAAATAAGAGTGAGCCGAACCAAGTTCTTTGGCAAAAAATGGTTCGCAAGATAGCAGCAAAAAAATCAGAGAAAAAGAAGGCGGGTGAAAAAACTTCGAAGAAATCTCTCGTTGGAGGAAATTCGAACACAAACAAAAGTCGAAGAAATACATCGAGTAACTTAACGCCGGTTTCGGGGGCACGGCCTTTTGAGAGGGGTTCCATTCCCCTACAACAAAGATCGTTTCGTTGATCAAATTTTTAAATCTGCAATGTTTTATGCGATCGAGAGTATTAAGACTGTAGGGGTTACCCGTCTACGAGATTTTTTTAATCATCTCAAGTTGTGCAGCAATGGGGATATTCTCTCTTGGTTTAAGTGCCAAGCCATTTGATTGGCTAGCCCAGACAATATTTTTTGTTGTTTTAAGGGAAAGCCATAGCTTTTTTTTGAGTCAATAAAAAGTACTCCCTCAAGGTTTTTGTGAATTACAGGAGCGATAAAATAACTTTTTAAATCATTTTTTTCTTTGTAAAAATCAATTATTATTGGGTTGTTTTCGTAATTCTCTTCAACAAGAATTAATTTTTTTTCCGCCACCATTCCTATAGGACCTTTTCCAAAACCAAAATTTAGTTCTGAATTAAAGTCAGAACTTAAGGAAATATGATGGCGCAAGCCCAAAGTTTTACCACTTAGATTAATTTTATAAAGGGCAATGGTAAACGCATCACTGACATTGCCAGTTAGCTCTACAAGTTGGTTAAGAATTTCTGGTGCGAGCTTTGTTGGGGATATCGCAGGGGGAATAAAAGCTGCATTTATTTTGTTATTTGGTTGAAAGGAATGTTTGGTTGGAATCAGTTTTAAATCAAATCCTAGCCAACGACAATAACTACGAGCAAGTTTTGCCTGGGCATCCGAAATTGGCCACTTAAATTGCCAGTCCCGGCCTCTAATTATTCTTCGCATTGTTCGGTTGGCCGTTCCAGAACCCATTCTAAAGATCTTAGCAAAAAGGGCCGTCGCCTCGCGGACATCTTCTCCTGCCCAACCATTAAATTTAATATAGCAACTCACAAAATTCTCCAGAGAATCTGGGTTTCGCCAGAAAACCAGTAATGAAGTCCCTTTTTAATCGGAATAAGGTTAGTAGTAATTTAGCATTATTGAGGAATTTTGACAAAAAAAACTGTCTAGTGTTCGGAGATAGTTGTTTTGGAGTTTTTTTGATGGTGCATATTAATTAAGAATTCTGACTCAACTCGAGGCATGAAACCAAATTTGGTGCCACTATCAACTTCTTCATTCAATGCATTGTATGGAGTGTCATTTAGTGAAACCGTTTCTAGTTTTAAAAATTTTTGTAATATTTTCTCTTTCTCTAAAAGGTGAAGTGAGCTTGTATCTATGTTAAACGGTTTGCTCACACTTTTTAGAGCCTTGATGGGTTCTTCTCCATCAGCAATTCTATGTTGAATTGCCAACTCAATTTTTTGTTTTCGCCCCAAGTGTTTCGCATGTTCAAAATCAGGTTGAGATAAGATCATCCAGTCAAGATGTGGCCAATAATTATTAATAAAGTCGTCAAAAAAAACTGGTTTGCCCTGACTAAGGTGAATATCACGAGATTTTTTAGGAGATTCTTTTAGTAAACTATTGTATAGACCGACAATATTGGAAGCCGAATCATAAATAACCATTAGATGGTATGTGTTCATCATTTCATGCGTGCGGAAAGAATCCATAGCTTGAATCAGAATAACTAGAAGACGGTGCATGTCTTCAATTTTTACGAAGCTGGCAGTCCATGGAAATCTTGCTTGATACCAGTCAGGAATATCCGATGGGTATTCTTGTCGATTAGAATCGCTTGGTGGTTGGTTGCCGTTGTCTAGGTAGCTCAGAATGTCATCTACTTCCTTATATGCTAGATCTAAACCCCCTCGAATAATAGTGTATGGGAATAAACATCTTTGATAATCCATATATTTCTTAATCTCAGGATCTTGATCTTCGGCACTATGTATAAAATCTCTCTGAGAAATATCTTTAGCGAATATAAGCATTTAAATTTAATGGAAATTTACTGATTTCTTTAAGGTTTATTTTTAAAGAATTGTGTGGAAAAATTTTTGAGTATGTTTCCTCTTTCTTCTTCACTCATATTCGAGACCATTTTCCCCAACTCTTTTATTTGTTCAGGAGTCATTTTTGACATATATGATTGAGCCATTTCTTTGGGATCTTCCATATTCGGCATGGTTGTTTTGGATGAGTTATTTTTTTGGTTAGAGGCATTTGGTTTTTCTTTTAAATTATCACTGGCTCGAAATTCAATGAAATCCCCTTGAATAGTGCCAAAAATTTTGTGTTGAATTAAGTTGGCAAGAACTACCTTCAACGCGATACTGTGATTTTTACAACTTTCATGGATGGATTTAAAAGGCAACCGCACAGTTTTTTCAGGGAAGCCATTTTTCTTGATACAGTGTTTAATACTATTTTCCACAGCGGACAGCTCATTCATAGGACTATAAGTCTAAGGGTGGATATTTGTAAAAAAGGACCCGACGTAATTGTAGTATAATCTTTCTTAAATGCTTAAAGAATTAAAATAATGTAATATTTTTTGTGGCAAAAGTGTCTGTATTTTTGTTGGGGGTTGGGGCGTATGGAGAGGGAAGGAAAGATAAAAAGGAAATCGTTCTCTATAAAAAGGGCTGCCCAAAAAACCCAAGAAAGAAGAGGGGTTCTAGATAACCAAATTTCGTCACAGGTGAATCTGCGCGTAGCCGTGTCTCAGATGGATTTCGTTGTAGGAGACTTTGAGTACAACGCGAATTGTATTGAAAATTGCCTCAACGATGCAACAGAATTTGGAGCCGACCTGATTTTATTTCCAGAACTGGCATTGACAGGGTACCCACCGGAAGATCTGCTTCTCAAAGATGATTTTATTGCAAAAAACAAAAAGCTTCTAAGGCATCTTGCGTCAAGTGTAAAGGGAGTTGTTGCTGTTGTTGGTTATGTGGAAAAAGTAAAAAGGAATTTATATAATTCTGCAGCGTTGCTATATAAAGGCAAGGTGGTTGGAAATTATAGAAAAATGATTCTTCCAAATTATGGGGTTTTTGATGAAAAAAGATATTTTGTAGAGGGTGATGAACCAACCTGCTTTGTGATGAATGGCATAAAAATAGGTTTAACTATTTGCGAAGATATCTGGGACGCGAATGGGCCCGGTAAACAGGTTTGCGAAGAGGGGCAGGCGGACATTCTTCTCAATATCTCCTCCTCTCCTTACTTCAAAGGCAAAGGTAGGTCACGCGAGGAAATGATCCGCCAGCGAGCACGTCAATACAAGACTCATATCGTATATGCTAATTTGATAGGCGGTCAGGATGAGTTAGTTTTTGACGGTCACAGTCTTGTGGTTGCTCCAGATGGAACTTTTTTAGCGAAAGGCAATGTATTTGAAGAGGAAATGATTTATGCAGATTTAAAAATTCATCCAAAGTCTGCAAAACAAAATTCAAAAAAATCGATAAATTCGTCGATTAAAACATATCATGTCCCAACTATTTTAAACCGTGTGAGTAAGCCGGTTATCTTAAAACGTAGAGTATATAAATTGGGGGCAACAGAAGAAGTTTTCAAGGCCTTGGTTCTTGGTACTCGCGATTATATGAAGAAAAATGGTTTTAGTGAGGCGGCTATCGGTTTGAGTGGTGGAATTGATTCGGCTCTTACAGCAGTGATAGCGGTAAAGGCAATCGGCCCAGAAAATGTAGTGGGTATTACCATGCCTTCTAATTATTCCTCGCGAGGAAGTATAGACGATTCAGAAGTTCTGGCAAAGAACTTAGGCATGCGAACTATTTCACTCCCTATAAAAGAAGTTATGCTGGCCTACGATAAAATTCTTTTCGAAGTATTTAAAAACTTACCTTCTGATACTACAGAGGAAAACCTACAAGCCAGAATTCGAGGGAACTTAATGATGGCTCTTTCAAATAAAATGGGCTGGCTCGTGTTGACTACCGGCAATAAAAGCGAATTCAGTGTTGGTTACTGTACTTTGTATGGTGATATGGCAGGAGGATTTGCCGTTCTTAAAGATGTTCCAAAAAAATGGGTATATCGATTATCGAAATGGATTAACAAAAATGAGGGTTATGCCCTAATTCCAGAAACAATTCTTACGAAAGAACCTTCAGCAGAATTGCGGCCAGGACAGAAGGATACAGATTCTCTGCCACCATATTCATTACTGGACAAAGTTTTAGCCCGATATATAGAGGAAGATCAAGGAATGGAAGGGCTCAGGGGAATCGGACTTCCCATGAAAGAAGTTAAGAAAATAGTTAAATTGGTAGACAATAGTGAATACAAACGCAGACAAGGCCCCCCCGGAATAAAAATTACACCTAAGGCGTTTGGGAAAGACCGTCGTTTGCCTATTACCAATTGCTATGAGCCATAAATTGTTATTTTTTGTCTGTAATTTTTTCAGCAAAACATCAGGGATCTTATTTTTGAGCCTAAACATAATTAGGAGGAAAATATGAAAAAGAAAATTGGGGTGGTTCTTTCAGGTTGCGGGGTTTATGACGGAACAGAGATTCATGAATCGGTCATAACGCTTCTTGCCATTGATCGCGCTGGAGCCGAAGCTGTATGTATGGCGCCTAACGTTGATCAAATGCATGTAGTAAATCATATTACAGGGGAAGAGGTTGCAGGAGAAAAACGAAATGTTTTAGTTGAGGCCGCACGTATCGCCCGTGGCGACATTAAAGATATTAGCGAGGTGAAGGTGGACGACATCGATGCTTTGATATTCCCTGGTGGGTTTGGTGCTGCAAAGAACTTGTGTACTATGGCAGTGAAAGGCGAGGATGCTGAAGTACACCCAGATGTGAGTCGTCTTGTTAAAGGATTTCGAAATAAGCAAAAACCACAGGCTGCGGTATGTATTGCACCAGCTATGTACGCTAAAATTTTTGAAAATGAATCGGCACCTCCGACCTTGACAATTGGTAATGACAAAGACTGGAGTCAGAAGATAGAAAATTTAGGCAGCAAGCATCAAGATTGCGAAGTGGAGAAAATTGTTATAGATAAGGAAAACAAAATTATCACCTCTCCTGCTTACATGCTGGGTAAAAGTATTTCAGAAGTGGCAGAAGGGATAGAAGAGACCGTTCGAGAACTGGTAGCGATGATTTAAAGAGGTTACGAACTGCGAGATTTTCAGTGAACTGCATAATCAGACGCCATGTTTGGTGCTTTAAATTGTACCTAGCTAGTTTTTTTGGTCATATTTAGTAACGAACCGAATATGATTTATTTGTTCTTCTTGCTTGAGAATGTGTAAAAAGATCCTATCTATGGGAGCAAAGAGTAAGTAACTTCAATCATAATTCTATTATGAATATTAGGAATTACGGCTATTTACCTGCAACCTATTAATTTAAAAGGGTTCTAAGCTTAGATAAATATTTCCTATGCCGTTAGATTAAGATAGTTTCTTAGGCTAAATACCCATTTTAAAACTACTTAAAGATACTTTAGAGTCTAAAGGAAAAGATGTTTAAGTCCGAAAAGTAATATCAGGGCATCTGTCGTAACTCAAACATTTTTAATGTAAAATTAGTGGGTGGCTTTCAGGGGCTACTCGATTTTGCCAACTCTCCCCCAAAAAATGACTTCTCATAAAAAGAATCTTCTTGTTACCGGTGGCGCTGGTTTTATTGGAAGTAATTTTATTAACTACATTTACAAGAAATATCCAAATTATAATATCCAACTTTTTGATGCACTTACTTATGCCGGAAACCTGGAAAATATTTCAAATAATTTAAAATCAACCGGACACTTCCAATTTTCTCACGGTAACGTGACACAACCTGATATTGTCAATCAGTTAGTTTCTGATAGCGATATTGTTGTGCACTTTGCAGCAGAGTCACACGTGACTCGCTCTATCTATGACAACTCATTATTTTTTGAAACAGATGTTATTGGCACTCAGGTGCTCGCAAACGCAATAGTTAACCATCCTGTAGAACGTTTTATTCATATTTCATCTTCGGAGGTTTATGGGACAGCTATAGATGCTCCAATGACTGAGGATCATCCTTTAAACCCTATGAGTCCATACGCAGCAGCAAAGGCAGGTGCGGATCGGTTGGTTTATTCTTATGTGCATACTTATGGACTCCCCGCTGTCATTGTAAGGCCGTTTAATAACTACGGTCCGTTTCAGCATTTAGAAAAAGCAATCCCTAATTTTATTACTAGCGCACTCAATGATCAGATATTGACAGTTCATGGAGGTGGCAAGAGTTTGCGCGATTGGATGTTTGTAGAGGATACTTGCGAAGCTTTAGACCTAATTATGCACGCTGATTCTAAAAAGGTAGTTGGTGAAGCAATAAATCTAGGCACAGGGGTAGATACAGATATCCTTACCATAGCGCAGAAGGTGTTGGGCCTTGTTGATAAATCACAGAACTTGATTGAGCATGTAAAAGACAGACCAGGCCAAGTTTCTCGGCATATATCATCAACTGAAAAGGCGCGCCGTTTGCTAGGGTGGACTGCAAAAATTGACTTAGATGACGGGCTTCAACAGACAGTTGAATTTTATAAAAACAACAAACAGTGGTGGGAAAAATTTTTATGGATGAAAGAACTTTGGGGACAAAAATAAGCCAAGATGAGTCAGTGACCTATCCGGCAAATCGTGTGGTGATATTGCAGCCATCCTACCTTCCGTGGATTGGTTATTTTGAGCAAATGGCACGAGCGGATCAATTCGTATATCTCGATGATGTTCAATATACGAGACGTGATTGGAGAAACCGTAATAAGATACGAACTAATGAAGGTTGGGCCTGGTTGACAGTTCCTGTAAAGCAAAAAAATCTTTACACGCAGTTGCTCAAGGAAACGCGTATCGATAATTCTACCAATTGGAATAAAAAACACTGCTCTGCAATCAGAGTCAATTATTCACACGCCCCATTTTTTGAAAATTATTACCCCTATTTTGATTCTATTTACCAAAAAAGATGGGAGTTTTTGCTCGATTTATGTTACGAGACGACGGGATACCTTAAAGAGGTTCTTAATATAACTACTCAGACCTTTAGGTCATCTGACTTTTCGGTGGAGGGTGTAAAAGCTAGCCGAATTTTAAGCCTTTGTCAAAAGATGGGTGCAACTCATTACCTTACCGGCCCCCTTGCCCATGATTATCTATCAGGGGTAAACTTTTCACAAAAGGGAGTTGAGTTGGAATATCAAGAGTACGATCATCCAAGGTATTCACAACAGTACTCAGGATTTATACCAAACTTATCGTTGGTTGACCTTCTGTTTAATGCTGGAGATAAGAGTCTTGACGTTTTAATGAATTTGAATACCAATTAATCTAATGACAAATTTATTCACACTAAAAAGTCTACAGAAGGTTTTACCTAGGTTGTATTCCTTCCTACCTTATTACCTTGATCCTGGTCGCGCGTTTTCTCCAGCACATGTTTTTTTTGAGGTGACTTATCGTTGTAACCTGCGTTGTGATATGTGCCACTTTCTTGAAATCATAGAAGACACAGAAAATAATAAGACTTACAAAAAAGAGTTATCAACCGAGCAGATAAAACATGCGATTAGATCACTTCCACGGTCCACGTTGATTACTTTCACTGGTGGTGAAGCATTTATGAAGGCAGATTTCATGGATATATTGAAATATGCTACCAAGAATCATAAGGTTCACATTATTACAAACGGGGTATCTTTATCAGAAAACGTGGTGAAACAATTAATGGATCTTCGCACACGATCTTTATTTGGATCAGGATTGTTATATATGGGAGTTTCGCTTGAAGGCCGTGAAGAATTTCACGACAAGGTGACAGTGGTGCCGGGTTCTTATAAAAAAACACGAGCTGGTTTAGAGCGTCTTGTCGCTCAACGAAAAATATTTGGTGGCAAATATCCCTTAATACACTTAACTTGTGTGATTAGCTCGGGCAATGCGATGGATTTAGTACCCCTTTATGATTACGCTGAGAAGTTAGGAGTTAATGTTTGTAATTTTGTTTTGCAAAATCCAGCAACCTATTGGCATGCAAAGGATTACGACCAGGATAATCACTTATTAAAAAAACCACCACTGATCGAAGAGATCGATTCAAAAATTTTAAAAGGACAACTCGATTTATTGTTAGCAAGAGAGAAAACCTATTCGTCTCAGCTACGCTTTTCGCCAAACTACATAACACCGGATGAAATTGTTCGGTACTATTCTAATCAAAGTTCTTATAAGGATTACCGTTGCTATACTCCATGGACTAAGATGGCCTTTTCTGCATATGGCGATATTTTTAGTTGCCCTCATTACAGATTAGGGAGTTTCAGTAATGAAGGTAATATTTCTCCATGGAATGGAGAGAGGTCGCGCGAGTTCCGTGAACGAATTAAAAACGAAAAAATATTTCCTGGTTGTCTAGGTTGTTGCCAGTCCGAGTACATTGGATCAGAAAAATAAGGTATAGATATATATGAAAGTTTTATTATTGAGACCAGCAGCAGAAAAAAAATCGATGGCACGCGTCTTGCCTCTTGGCTTGTTGGCGATAGGTTCTGTCTTAAAAAGAGCTGGCCACCAAGTTAAAATCCTTGATCTTAGAATTTCTAACTCTCCAGATGAAGAATTAGATTCTGTCATGAGTTCCTTTGACCCGCAAGTTGTTGGCATTGGGGTTATGACTATTGAGTGTAAATATGGGTTTGTCGATGCCGCTAAAGTAAAAGAAATAAATCCAGAAGTGACAATTGTTTTTGGTGGGCCTCACTGCTCACATGAACCACGATTTATTCTAAATGATCCTAATGTGGATTTGATGGTAAGCGGGGAAGGTGATCTAACAATTGTAGAGTTGATCAATGCTTTGGAACAAGGTAAGGATATTGAAAATATTCCGGGTATCGCATACAAAAAAAATGGATCTTATATTCGTACGGCAGACCGGCCGGTCATTCGTGATCTAGATAAATTTGATCAAGAGTATGATTTAATTAATCTAGAACGGTATTTCAATTTCCAATCCTCCATGGATTTCTTCCCTGTTTTTAGAAATAAAAGATTTCTTCCCTTGGTGACTTCACGAGGATGCCCGTTCAAATGCACCTACTGCCATGATATTTTTGATAAATCCATTCAGTATCGTACACCAAAGGCAGTAGTTGATGAAATAGAATACCTGATCAATAAATATGGTGTTAGAGAGTTTCATATTGTGGACGATGTTTTCAACGTCAATATGAAAAGAGCAAAAACCGTTTTAGATGCCATCATCCAGAGAAATTTAAATATCCACATATCGTTCCCCAACGGATTACGTGCAGATTTTTTTGATGACGAGTTGATTGATAAAATGCAAAGGGCTGGCGTGTATAGGATGGCATTGGGAATAGAGTCCGGCTCTCAAAGAATTCAAGACATGATAAAAAAGGATTTAGATATAAATATAATATATGACGTTGTTGAAAAACTTACACGTGCTCGAATGAGTGTCCATGGATTTTTCATGTTAGGATTTCCATCTGAAACGCGCGACGAAATGAAAGAAACAATAGACTTTGCATGCGATCTGGGTTTAACAACGGCTAATTTTTCACTGGTAATTCCGAATCCAGGAACAGATTTAAGACAGACTTTTATCGAATCCAGAGAAAGTAACTTCGAGGATTTCTCTGAGTATACTTTCGATGCTGCATCCTGCAATGCAAGCGAGGTGGAGGGAGACGACCTGGTCAAACTAAAACGAGAAGCAAATCGAAAATTTTATTTAAGCATGCAACGCTTTAGACATGTACTCCGGGCAGTTGAACCAAAGTGGATCATGCGATCCATGATAAATACTCCACTAGCATTGTTGTGGCGAAATGCAATTGCTCCAACCAATGCCCCGACACAAAATTAGGTCTGCTCTGAAAAAAGCACCTTCACTTTTTGAGCGCAATATATTGACCGAAGAGAATCAAAACCATTAGTCAATAATTAGAATTCCCGATGAGAGTTCGGTGCCAAGCAATTTGCTAAAATTAAGGATTTATGATGGATTCATTACAGGTCTCAGTAGTTATTCCAGTTTTTAACGAGGAACTGGTATTACATGAGTTTTATTCCCGTCTAAAAAAAGAGGCGGAAAGTTGGGGTAAATCGTACGAGTTATTGTTTGTTGACGATGGCAGTACTGATAATTCGTTCGAATTGATATGCAAATGGAAAAAAATAGATTCTAATATACGTGTTGTAAAGTTTACCAGGAACTTTGGTCAGCAAGCTGCTGTCCTGGCTGGTTTTCGAGAAAGCCGGGGCAATATTGTTGTTCAAATTGATTCAGACTTGCAAAATCCACCAGAAGAAATAAAAAGGTTGTTAGGTGCTTTCACCGATGAAGTCGACCTTGTTGTAACTATTCCACGTAAACGTCGGGATAGTTCATTAAGGATTTTAGGGTCGAAGGTTCTGCATTTTTTAGCGCAGGCATTGTTTGGGAACCGTTTTAAATTAAATTTGAGTTCTTTTCGCGCAATGCGTCGAAGCGTTATTGAAAAAATTTATCAATGTCAAGATCGATCCCGCTATATGGCGGTATTGATGAGTTGGATGGCAGTTCCCACAGTAGATGTGGAAGTTGATCATCATTTAAGAAAAATGGGCCAAACAAAATACGGAGTCCTACCACTCCTTCGCTTAACCTGGGATTTGATTACGGGTTATTCTAATTTTCCATTACGCCTGGTTACTTATTTGGGGTTATTGGGTGCTGGTATGGGTTTTGCGATAATGATGTTTCTGTTGTATCAGCGCTTGGTAGCTGGAATTTTAATTGAAGGCTTTGTTGTATTATCAGCGGTATTTTCTTTTTTTGCAGGGGTTCAATTATTGTCTATTGGCTTTCTTGGTGAATATCTTGGTCGGGTTCATTTGCAAATACAAAATCGACCTGACTACATCGTGCACAAGGTAATTGATTGATGGAAATAAAAAAAATAACATCTCTAATTATAGAGCCGACAAATACATGCAACTTACGTTGTACCTTTTGTTTTGTAACAGAAGGTATGACTCGTGAAGGTGGATTCATGAAATTCGATTTATTTAAAAAAATAATTGACGATAGCCCAGACTTAGAACACTTGTGCATGCATAATTGGGGAGAGCCCCTTTTGCACAAGGATATTTTTAAGATGATTGAATACGCCAAAAATAAAGGGGTCAATTACGTAGTGATGAATACTAACGGTACCCTCCTTACGGATAAAATGATTAATCAGATTGTTGACAGTAAACTAGATATCATTCGTTTTTCGATCGACGGTTCAGGGGAGACCTTTAAGCGCGTAAGAGGGGTAGAACTAAAAAAAATCGAACAAAATATTAATAAGCTAAAGAACGTAAAAGAGATAAGACGTCCCGAATTAAAAATGGGTGTGGTTTTTACTATTGAAGAAGATACGGAGGGAGATGCAGGGGACTATATTGCCCACTGGGAAAAAATTGTAGATCATGTTCGTTTACAGCCAAAACTAATAACTAGCCCTCGCACCGAAATTTGTCCAGAACCTTTTGGTAAAGACTACGGGAAGTTAGTTGTTCTATGGGATGGTAGAGTAATTCCCTGTTGCGTTGACTACAATGCAAACCTCACGATTGGGAGTGTTCAAAATAACACAATCCAAAATTTATGGAAAAACGAAAAGATGGATCTCCTGCGTAAACAGCATCTAGAAGGCCAATTCCCTGATACTTGCGCTAATTGTAACGAGTGTGAAAGCAATAAGACAGAGAAACGTTTTTTCGTCAATGCTTTAACAGAGTGATTAATTAAATGAGCACTCCGGAATCAACGTTAACCAGAGAAAAGGTTTTAGAGGAAAATAAACGTGTTCATAAACTTGAAGATCAGTTCTATCTTGATAGACATCCTGAACAAACCAATTTTTATCAAGCTCGTATATTAAGGAAAACAATCGATCGAGTTTGTTTTGAAATGAATCCTTCGGGAGAAAGTATTTTAGAGCTGGGATGTGGGACAGGTTATTTGTATCTCGAGTTTTTAAAACGAGGATATGAAATAATAGGAGTTGACCTATCAACTGAAATGATAAGCGTGTTGGAAGACCGGATCCCAAAGAATTACAGAAGGCGTTCGCGATTAGTTGTCAGTGATGTAGAAACATTCGCTAATATCGATGATAAGAAATACTCTGCAATTATCGTCTCAGCTTTATTGCATCATCTGTACGATTTTGAATCGGTGATAAAAATGTATTGCGATCGATTAATTCCTGGAGGAGTGTTTCTTATATTCTTTGAACCTCTTAAACAGGATATCGATACACCCATTCGCTATAGCATGCATAAGGCGTTAGCTGATATTGATGAGGCTTTTTACCGGCGAAAAATGACGCGGAAAAGAATATCGATTTTAGAGAAGGAGTATCACCACGCAGATTATCAAAGACAATTTGGTGGAATAGATCCGGATAGACTAACGGGCTTGTTCACCAAAGAAGGGTTAAAAATTATAAAAGTTGAGAAATATTGCGCCAGACGGTTTGGCTTCAGCTCTTTCCTTGCAACTAGTATTTTAAAAACTCAGAACACATTTAATCTCCTAGCCAAAAAATAATATTTTAGCTAACTTCCTATCAAAAAAAGACTGATAAATAGTCCTCTTGACCTTACGCTAGTATTTTTATTTTCTGATTAATTGGAGGCAATAGATACTTTATAGGCCTATACCAGGCAATTAATCATATTCAGGTGGTATAAAGAAGTAGGATTAACTTTATCTATACCAGTTCTAGGTTTTTAAGGTGCTGAAGATGAGGAGAGTTCCTAAGTGCATCTTCGCCTCTTGGGCTAATTTTATTTCCGGCGACGTTGAGTTGTTCTAAAGAATTTAAATTATTCTCTCCAGCTAAATGAAAAGCACCTTCATCGCCTATTGCGTTCAAAGTAAGTACAAGTGTTCGTAACAACGGGAAAGCAGTTGAAACCGCAATAGACTTTGCTCCTTCAGAATGAATCCAATTTTCATTCTCCAAGAAAAGATGTTCAAGAGAAGTGAAATATTTTGATACAGCCATTTCAGATATCCCTGCATCTTTGATGTTATTGTTATTTAAGCGTAAAAATTTTAATGTTTCCATATTAGGGCTTTGAGCAAGGGCCTTAGCCCCATCGCTTTCTAATCTATTTTGACCCAAGTCCAGATATTCGATAGATTTCAAATTAGGCGATTTAGATAGCGCTTTTGTCCCTTCGGCGCGAATATCATTATTGTTAATGTCGAGACTTTTTAATTGGGTAAGAACACGCGATTCTGATATTGAAATTGCACTATCAGTTGTTAAATCGTTATTAGCAAGAAACAACGATTCAAGATTGCAAAACATATTTGATTGGGATAGGGCATAAATACCGTCATCCCCAATGTGATTATTGTTCAGCACCAATTTCTTTATATTTGGAAATGAATTAGATATTGCTAACGCTTCTAGTCCTGTATTAGAAATTGAATTTTCCGAAAGATCAAGTGATTCTAGTTTATCTAGACGGAAGGAAGAAAAATTCTTCATTCCTTCGTTCCCAAGGCAAGTATCTCGAAGTTGCAAAAATTTTAATTGTCGTCCAAAATCAGAATTTGCTAAAGAGTCGATTCCTAAGGGTTCAATCCGATTGTAGGAAATATTTAGGCTGCAAATACTATTAAGTGATTTTGAAAGAGATAGAACTTTTGCCCCTAATGTCCCAATCTCATTGCTTGATAAATCTAGAGACGTAAGCTTTGGGAGGCAGTTTGTTTTGGATAAAAAAAATATTCCTTCATCATCTAAGTTATTATTGGCTAATGATAGCGATGTAGTGTGATGTAGCCACTTAGATGAGCAAAGATGTTTAATTACCTTAGAATTCATCCCTGTTTCACTAAGATCAATTGATTTTAGATGCTTTAGAGATTCGAATGAAAATAAACTTTGAAATTCAATTTCTGTGAATCGGTTTCCTTGTAAGTTGAGGCTTTTATTATGACGGTCGAGCCTTTGGAGGACGAGTTCTCCAAGCTCAGTATTGTTTGCGTGTTTTTCAAACGAACGTAAAAACTCAAGGCTGTCATCAATATCCTTTGCTTCTTTCATTGAATAAATAACTCAGGCAAAGAGCTTTGGTAAAATTTTTTCCATTCTTGAGATTTTACAGATCACTATCTTGAAAGCAAGCAAAGCTATATAATTCGCACCATAGTGCGAAAATTGGACCAGAATGGATTATGTGGATGGGGGGTCAGTTGAGGTTTACAGAAACCGCTTTTGATACACCGCATTCTTCCATGGTTATTCCGTAAAGTACGTCAGCGAAAGACATAGTTTTCTGATTGTGAGTGATAAGGATAAACTGGGTTTTTTCGGACATTTGTTTGAGCATCTCCTGAAACCGAACGACATTGGTTTCGTCAAGGGGGGCATCAACTTCGTCCAAAAGGCAAAATGGACTCGGTCGTACTTTAAAAACAGAAAACACAAGGGCGATCGCGGTCATTGCTTTTTCCCCTCCAGAAAGAAGGGTTAGGTTTTGCATACGCTTTCCAAGAGGGTTGGCGCTGATTTCAACTCCCGACTCTAGCGGGTTAGACTCATCAGTGAGAGAAAGCTCTGCCTTCCCTCCACGGAATAAGTGGGCAAAAATTTCCTTAAAATTTTCGTTGACCCTCTCAAAGGTATCAAGGAACCTCTGTTTAGTAGTGCGATTGATTCGTTCAATAGTTTGATGAAGAAGGCGAATAGAATCAGACAAGTCCCCCTGTTGTGTTTTTAAAAACTGGTAGCGTTCGTTTGTTGTGTGGAAGTCCGATAGTGCAGCCAAATTCACTTCACCCATGCGCTTTATTTTTTCTTTCAATTCGCGAGTTGCCTGCTCAACTTCCTGAACGTCAAATTCTTCAGCGGTTCGATTTAGTAACTCAGTAAGCGTTACGTTAAAATCTTCGAATGTGCGCTCTTCAATATGAGCGAGTTGAATTTTAATTTCAGATTGCTTGAGTTCAATTTTTGAAATTGTTTCAGTAAGTTCTTGAATTTGCCTTAAAAGATCTTTCGACTCTTTCTCCATTTCTTTAACAGATTCTTCTTTTTCTCTAAGAGTTTCTTCATCAGTTATGGCTTCTTCTTCTAGTTGATCTTTTTCTCTCACATCCTGAAGAATATCCTTTTCAATAATTCCTATTGTTTGTTGCGTTTCCTCTACTTTTCGTTGGCTTTCTTCTGTGTCACTTCCCCTTTTTCTGATCTGATGCCGATAGTTGTCTTGCTGGAGGTCCAGCCGATTTATTTCGGTCAAAGTGTTCTCTTTTCTTCCCTTCAGGGAAGCTATTTGGACTTTAATATTCCCTATTTCATTAGATTTTTCTTCTAGGGAAACTCTACAAGTATCAAGTTTTTGTCGAAGAAGACTTAATGCTTCTTCTTGTTTAAATTTTTCAAGGTTGGAACTTTCTATTTCTAAAATAAATGATTCTTTGCGCAAATTTAATTCAGAGAGTTCCTTCTGCCCATCACTCTGGTCTTGTTTGATAGACGAGAGTTTATGTTCTAGTCTCTCTATTTCCTTGCTGTGTTGTTCCTGTTCATTCCGACTGTTGTTCAAACTCAGTTCGGATTTGTGAATCTTTTGACTCGCTTCATCAAGCTCCAATTCAATGTTCTCTAGAATATTTTTCTTTTCTTCTGTCATTGGCCGGTTCGTTGTTTGTAGTTTTCTGATTGTTTAGGGTCAACTCGTTTCATTCGCTTAAGAATATCATCACGACCCGGTCGTTCAACATTCGGACTAGATGGTCCTGATTCCTTGCGGTCGGGAGTAGGATCCTTTTTTTCTTCTCTTCTTAATGGATCGTTCATAACCATGGGAATTGCTCCTTTTTGGAATTAATCAAATGTTCTACGTCAGCCGAGCTGACAACTTGAGAAAGATCTATAAAGTCACCGCCCGTAAACTCGATACCGGTCCAGTGAATATTTTTTATCTGATCCTCGCTGTTTGTGACTGCCAAGCCACGCACCAGAGCCCTCGTATCTTCAGGTGGCTCTTTTATAGCGCGCTGAATTTCATCTTCAGAAAACATGGAGTATACATCACCCGCTTGCTCAAGTCCTCGGTACAAGCCTCTTTCTGGGTCAAGATTATGATACTCTAAATCTAGGCTTTTTATCCAAGGATCATCCCAACTCACCCCTTCTGATTCAGTAAAACGGGTAAAAATATCTTTTTTTATTGCCCAATCAATTCGATCAGCTAGCTTTTCAGGATGGTGTTTGAGTTCATCCAAAGTACGTGCCCATTCGCGGATAATCCAATCCCACTCTTTGCATTGCCCTGATAGATTTTTATCTGCTGCGTCAAGATAGAATTCTTGTATTTCAAGTGATGTTATCGTTTTGCCATTCCTACATTTCAAAGCAATAGTCCCTGTCTGGTCCCGAGAAATATTTTTAATATCATCAACTGGATTCTCGAGGGCCAAAGGCGATTCTAATTTATCTTCACCAATTAGAGTCAAGATCAATCGAGTTGTTCCAACCTTCAAAGCAGTTGCATAAGGGGACATATTTGCATCACCCAGAATAAGATGAAGTCGACGGTACTTGTCTTGTGTCGCATGGGGTTCATCCCGAGTATTTATAATGGGTCTCTGGGTCATCGTCTCGATACTCAGTACTGTTTCAATAAAGTCTGATCGTTGGGCAAGTTGGAGACCGACAAATGGTTGGTTATGAGCCAATTCAGCACCAACCTTACCCGCACCAGCATAAAGCTGACGTGTCACAAGAAAAGGAACCAAACGTTCTACCCAGTGATCAAAGGGAAGTCGACGTGATATGAGATAATTATCATGCGTACCATAGCTATGACCAATATAGTCAGTATTATTCTTGAATACGCAAACCCTACCAACCTTGTCGTCTTGATTTCTTAGGTGAGCACACTCGGAAACAATGCGTTCACCGGCCAAATCATGCACCACTAATTGAAAAACACTGCCACATTCGGGGGTGCTATATTCTGGATGCGTGTGGTCATTATAAAACCTTGCTCCGTTTTCAAGTACCCGGTCACTTTTCATCTCCCAATAACTGTAGGGACGTTTACGATCCTCAACGCAAAAAGCATCTTCTTCCTCGTCCTGCGCCAGAGAAGGCACATTAAACCCTCGCATATCCTGATGAGAACGTTCTCGAGAATAAGCCCAATTACCAAATTCACTTTTCATCTCACAGCGACGCACTAGGGCCATTGACTCCTCTACGACATCGTAACTTTCTACCTCATTGCGCACGATCCCATATTCTGTTTCTAGGCCTAACAAGGGAACTGTTGTAGAACTCATATGATCGATCGGTTGAGAGTTTCAGCGGCAGCCTGGTCAGACTGGTTGGGTCGACGCACCCTTACCACATCGCGCGGATCTAGGTCGAGCAATCGAAGCCAATCCTCCAGATTTGATTCAGCGGGAAGCAAGTTGCCATCCGTAAACTCAGTTTTTAGACATTCTGTTAAATCTTTGGACAAAATTTTTAACTCTTTTCCATCGATGGCTCTTTCAATTGCTTTTTCTTTGGTTCTTTTGACTATCCCCTCAATAGTCGCACCAGAAATAAAGTCCTTCCAGTAAAGATTTTTGAGTTTACCAGTGCGTAGGGTAAGAACCAAAACCTTCTGCCGAGAGCTCTTTCTAAATAGGGCATCGAGAAATGGCTGAGTCATTTGATCAAGGTTTTCGTGCTCTCGAGGTAAATTAGGTTTAAGATAAACCTTAAGTATCGCATTGCAATCTTCACGATTAGGACGACCCACTTTTATCTTTCGATCGATTCGGCCAGGTCTCAAGATGGCAGGATCTATCAGGTCGGGCCGATTAGTGGCGAGAATAACAACCGCTTCTCGAAGCGATTGGATTCCATCCATCTCGGCACAAAACATAGGCACCAGAGTATTACTAATATTATTCCCTCGCATGGCCTGCCTTGTTCCAAGAATAGATTCTGCTTCATCAATAAAGATAAATGGTACTTGACCCTTTTCTTTATAGTCACGTGCCTTCTTAAAAATTTCCCTTACTTTGCGCTCCGATTCCCCAAGCCACATGTTGAGAATTTCGGGGCCTTTGACATGGATAAATCGACCTTCGAGATCTTGATTAGATTCTTTTTCCTTAAGCTGACGAATGATGTCTGAGAGGATGGCTCTGCCAATTAGGGTTTTGCCACAACCAGGGGGACCATAAAATAAAAAACCTTTCGGTAATTGATATTCCATAGTTTCAAGAATACCCTTGTGCAAAATTGGATACTCGATAACCTTGCGCACTTCCTCGATAACTTTAGATTGCCCTCCCACCTTGGACCAGTCGATTTGAGCCAAGTCGTCTTCGATAACAACGCCAGACGTTCTCTTAGGTAGTCGAGCCAAAATAACCCGTTGGCTGGGGTCCAGAATAACTTCATCACCCTCTTTCAATGACTCTGTTTCTAAGTCAGAGTGATTCAAAACCAGGGTTTCGCTATTGGAAGTTTGACCCGTCACCAACCACTGTCCATCTGTTAATCGCGTAGTGATGCGAGCAATAGGCCCTTGCTCAGGCTTGGGCAATTTTGCTATAGCAACAAACCCTTCGTTGAGAGCAACTTGATCACCAGGCTGAAGAATTTCTTTTTCAAGAATTTCTGGAGAGACAGTAGCCTGATACTCTGTACCCTCAACCACTAAACGATAGAGACCTTCCTCTCCAATCCCTAACACAGTCCCAATACGATGGGCTGGGGATTTGAGTTTAGCAACAGTTTTCTCTAAGTTTTTAATTTCCAAAGCATATTGCTGTGATACCTGTTGAGCCTGAAATAACGCATCCCGCAAATCAAAGATCTTCTCTTGGAGTTTAGGGTTATCCGCCGTTTCACTCAGAAGCTGGTCAATCAGTTCTATAATATGGGGTTGATCACCCATGAGCATAAATCCCTATAATTAAGTTGATATTAATATCTAATTCTAAATCGAAAAAAAATTGCACGTCAAGTTAATTTGACCATATCAAACTATTACTTTCTTCCTTATGGCGGTCAGTGGCGAGTATTAAAAGGTCTTTTTTGGCCATTTCATCCTTCGAAGATTTTCTGGTACAATTTCCCTTTTAAAACATTGATTAATCTATTTTGGCATACAATAAGCCAGCTATTCTATGTTAGAAAGTCGATTTCATCAAAATAGGATCGACGCAAAGTAATTGCTGCTTTACTTTTTTATCTTTCTTATGGACCACATTAGACCTTCAGCCAGTATCGATAAGTGCATCTTAAGCTTCAGCCATGATCGGTACACTTCACGAAAAAAGGCAAACGCTGTTGCTATTGCAAAAGCCGAACGTGAAATTGCATCTAACAGCAATGGTGTTAGCCACCTTATCCTGCGAGCAGCTGATGACAAAATAGACCGTCTAAAGTTTCTTTTCCTTATTAACGGTATTCCTGTCATGTGTTACGCGCTAGGAAACCTACTAATTTCCAGCCTCAAAGAAATCGTCATCATAGGTTCCGAAGAAGTGGAGCAAGTTGCCACTAATTTTTTAGAAACGGTGGGGACGCAAGGGAAAAAAGTATCGTTTGTCAGAGAAGACTCAAATAAGTTAAACCTTTTTAACACTATGCAGTTAGGAAAACACCGGTTGAATATTGAGCCAAATGAATTGATTTTATTCCAACCTGGCGACCTACCATTCATGTTCGATATTGAAGAAATCCTGCACGATAGCGACATTCAAAATTACAATTTGATTCTTTGGCTTAACTCCAGACAAATGATGTTCCCGAATTACCAGCATAATCCAGACAGCGAATTTGTTCGGCGTAACTATCACTACCGCGCCCTTTGTAAAGAAACAAACGAACTACATGAAGTCAAAGAACCCAATATTTATCCAATCAACCTGTCCGCAGTAGACTCAGACATCATTGACCATCTGCACTCAACAAGAAAAGATGGAAACATAATTAAGGCCGGCATCCGGAAAGCACTTTCTATGCCATCACGAATATTAAAACTACTTCCCATAATGGCACACCACGCACTACACTTCAGGTCTGATTTAAAGCAATTTCGCAAGAAAGATAAATACCTGTTTGGAATGCAAAGAGATAATTTTGATCGCGCGGTTTCGGTTTTATTGGATACTGAATTCACAACCAAATTCCATGGCGACCCAGCATTCGTTTCCGATGTAGACGCACTGGAAGATTGGGAAGACTTTGAATCCCTTACACATTATGCCAATCTTAAACATGGGGAAGAAGGGCTAGCACATATCCATCCTTTTGGTGAAGAATTACTCCGCTTTCGTGAAGAACAAATGCCTGACCTGAAAACCAAAATAGGTATGTACAATAATTTCCCTGGCTACATCAATTCATTTTACCAGTCCCTTAAAATGAACCGTGTGCCTTTCCCGAATGGAAGCCGATACGTTCCACATAAGACTAACCATGAGAAAAAAGAATCTGTTCAAAAAACAAAACATGCTTTTTCTTGGTATTCCAATAAATGCAACGCCGTTAAACTAGGGCGTGTTAGTCAAATTATTTAAATAGTTTTATGGCAACCACTGAAGCACGAAAATTAGATCTGTTGGCTCGATTTGCTCAAACAGAATTTTTTTTCCATGGCAGCAAACTCAACTATGCCAAGCTAGATCGGTTTATACTCATTGCCTTTTTACTTCATTTTTTGGTTATTTTCTTTGATTTAATTGCTCCTTTAAATACTAAAAAATCTCTAACGCCACCACCAATTAAAGTTAAATATGTCGATACCCAACCATCTGCACCCCTTAAACAAAAACAAACACCCGCTGATTCCCTACAACCAAAAATAAGTCAGAAGAAAAAAACAAAACCACCTGGGTTGTTAGCAAGAACAAGACATAAGGCATTTGTAAAAAAACAATACCCTAAACAAAAAAAACACCGACCAATAAAAACGAGCACTTCAAAAGCCCAGAACACCCCTAACATCATTCACCAATCGAGACCCCAAGTTACGAAAAAGAAAAAAGGAGGAAACCGACAAAAAGTACCTCCTGTCTCTTCCAAGTTTATGGACTCAAAAGGAACTCTGGCTATGCTTGATGAGTTGAACCAAGAAAAATACGCCCCAGAAAACTCACAAACTGGAGAGAAAGAAGAGTTGGACGATGATGAACCCATTTCTCTTGACACTAAAAAAGCAAAATATGTTTCATATTTCAGTCGCATTAAACAACAAATTCAGCGTGTCTGGGTTTACCCATCCCAAGGAATAAAGAGAACCCTTAGTGGAGAACTCACGCTTAAATTTGAAATTTCGAAGGACGGAAACCTTCTTAGCCTACGATTGATTAATAGCTCAGGCTCCAACATCCTTGATGCTAATGCCGTTAAGGCAGTGAGGGGGGCCGCGCCCTACTATCCATTTCCAATAACAATCACCAAAAAGAAGCTTTCTATACTTGCAACATTTGTATACAGCGATAAATAATATTTACTGTGCACACAATAGAAACCTTACCCAAAAAGCGATCTCACCTCAAACTCCTTTCATCAGAGTGGTCCTTAATAGTAAAAACACGCAGTTTTTGCTTCGAAGTAAAATTACGGGCCTTTTGTCCCTTAAACGCTTATTTTTTTCAAACTACAACTTGCCTGTAGTTTATCAATAGGCTCCACCCACACCTCAAACCTTTATTTACATTCCCACTCTGTGTTGATAGTCTTACGGAATATAGTGGAAGCTCCGCCCTAAAATTCATAAAATTGATTCTAATAGATCTGTTTCAATGGCCTCAGAAAATACCTGTGTAGTCCTTACCTTACCTCACCCTCCTTCGAACTGGTCGATGGTTGATTGGTATTGGAAAAAAATTTGCGGTATTCCATTTTTATTGAGAAATATTTTCAGTCTTCAGCGGTCCGGGGTCAACGCGCTAATTATTTATAGCGATACCGAGAATACTGCTCTTCACAAAAAGCTTTTCAAGGAAAATAAATTAACCGTTAAGTTGACTTTTGAAACTAATATTACGGAAGTGGTTAGAGCTACTAAAAATCACCCCACCTTGATCTTAAATTGCGGAGCACTTCATACAAAACAAGAAATTGAATCTGGCATGAACTTCACAAATCAACCTGATGAAGCATTGGTCTATCCTATTGATCGCACAATCATGACCGCAATCCTTAACCAAATAATCATGGGAAATAAGGTCTCCTTGACTCCATCATCTGATGGCCAAGAATCCCTCATTAACTTTTTACCGGGGAAAAATGAGTCCCATATAAGCAAACCAGAGGATTTTCTTACTCAACACAAAAGCCTTTTACAAAGCAGTGGACTAAGCAATGATAGCTTTATGGATAAAATCATCACTCGATTTTTCTCCCGTCAACTTACAAGGCTATTTTTACAAACTCCTCTCAGCCCTAATATGATCACTATTTTGAGCCTTTTTATCGGCTTAATTTCAGCGGTATTTTTTCTTCAAGGTACTCATGAAAATAGCATAATTGGCGCTGGACTCCTTTTGCTTTCTGCATGGATTGACTGCACAGACGGAGAAGTAGCTCGACTAAAATTTTCGGAATCAAAAATTGGGGGAAAGTTGGATATTCTTTGCGATAACCTAGTTCATTTTTCAGTCTTTTTTGCGATTGGCATGGGATTATATCAATCCACAGGAAATAATATTTTTATAATTTTTGGCGCACTTGCTGTGTTTGGAAGTTTAGTTTCCTTTCTCATTCTTAGTTCATCAATTTGCGATAAAAAAGAAAAGGTTTCTGCAAATACAATTCATTTAAACAAGAAAAATTCACTAACTGATAACATGGCAAATAGAGATTTTATTTATTTTCTTTTTTTCATGTCACTAATTGGCAGGGTTGATATTTTTATATGCATTACTGCTTTTGGCTCGAATATTTTCGCAGCTTACCTTGCCTACTCTAAAGTCAGGCCCCTCTTGCATGCGAGTTGATCCTTCCTTAAAAAAATTCTATTTTTTACTCCTCTATCAAAACTTTTTCTTTCAATTTTGAGAAAAATTTTTTCACCTGAACCAAGTCTTCCACCACCTCGCAAGAAGGCAATGAATCTAAAAACTGCTTTCCATAACCTCGACGGACAATTCTTGAGTCTAAGATAGACACAACCCCTGTGTCTGACTGTTTTCTTATTAATCTACCAAACCCCTGTCTCATTTGAATTATGGCGCGTGGTATCTGGTAATGTAAAAACGGATCAATTGACCGTCTGTGCAAGTCTTCTATGCGTGCTTCTGTAAGAGGTTCGCTTGGCACATCAAATGGAAGTTTTGTGATTATGACACTCTTGAGGGCATCTCCCGGGATATCGACTCCCTGCCAAAAGGAATTGGTTCCAAAAATCACACTAGGTGTTTCCTTGAAACGCCGTATCATTTGACCCGTAGGAATTTCTCCTTGCCTAAGAAGAGACAGTTTGCTGGACAAATGTTGCAACCGATCATACACCTGATCCATCAAGGCATAACTAGTAAATAGTATAAAAGTTCTTCCTTGGGATATTTCCACTAATTCCCCACATCTTCTTGCCATTGCATATACATATTTTTCCATTTCCTCGGAAGGTTCAGGCAAATCTCCTGAAATATAAAGAAGTGCCTGACTAGGGTAATCAAACGGGGAGTCTAGAATGCTTTGTTCCTGTGGTTCAAACCCAATTCTCTCCTGAATAAACTCAAAACCTCTGTGCGTCGTCAATGTAGCTGACGTCAATACAACTCGACCTATTTTTGAAAATACTTGCTCTTGTAATTCTTCCGCTGCATTAACTGGAACTCCTTGGAGAACCACTCGATTGAATCTTTTTTTCTCAGTAATTTCTAACCAGTAAACATATTCATCAAGATGCTGATTAAGAAAAGCCGGGATAGCGTTGTTAAACTCCATGCAACGATTTGCCGCGGATGTGATTTCTACGCGATCTTCTTCTGATTGCACCATTCCTTCAAAATTTTTCAAACTTTCATGCAATTCTTTCATGGGAAAATAAATCGAATTATCAATTGCGATCGGCTTATAAAGGCGAAGAACACGATCTTTCCTCCCGTATTCCTCAACAATACGAGTAAAAAAAGTCTCAACTGCCTTTCGAACCACCCCAACCTGGTTGCGTAAATGGAGTACATAGTCGTGTTCAATACGGGAAAGCAAACCCTTTCGAGTCCGTGAATGGTAAAGTCGGTCCAAAAAATAATATAAATAAGAGTTAGATATTTTCAGCCCAAGGAATGACGTTGCTGATTCTTCTATATTCTGCGCCTCATCAAAAATAACGGCATCAAACCTTGGAAGCACAGCCCCATTACTAGCAACGTTAGCGAAAAAAAGATGGTGATTAACTATGAGCAAATGTGCACTAAACCACCGTTTTCTCTCTTTGAAATAATAGCAAGTGCTGTAGGTTTCGCAGTTTTTGCCGAGGCACAAATCTTTTTGCCTACCCACATCCTCCCAGACTGAAGGAAGTGGCTCAAAGGGCAAATCTCCCTTCGTACCATTTTGAGTTTCACCTACCCAATCAAAAATAGATGCCATCTGATCATCTTCCTCTACCGTTGCGAAAAGACCCGCTTGGCTTGCACGTTTCAACCTTCTCAAAGAAAGATAGTTTTCATGGCCCAAACAAAGCGCATAGCGAAATGGGATTTTTAATTTTTCATGAATGAGTGGAATATCGTGATAAAGAAGTTGCTCCTGCAAAGCTTTACTATAAGTTGAAACCACAACCTTTTTGTTATGTTGTACCGCCCATAAAATCGCTGGGATAAGATAAGCTAAACTTTTTCCTGTGCCAGTTCCAGCCTCCACAATCAAATGATGTTCGTTATCAAAAACTCTCCCCACTGCCTCCGCCATAGCAATTTGTTGAGGTCTATGCTCAAATTCGTCTATGGCGTCAGACAAAAAACCACCTTTATTAAGATATTTTCGTACTTCTTCCTCAATCATAACCAAGCATATTATGTGGACAAAGTCCGGGGGTAAAGCGATTTCTTGACTTAGGAGTAAATTCGTTGGGTTGACCGCAGGCAATAAATTTTCTATTCTTCATGAAGGTGTTTTCCCACTTCTTACATCTGTATTGTTTTTTTGTATCATTTCTATAACCGTAACTCTTAGATTGAGTAAAGAAACATAAGAAATATTTTACATTTGGAGATGTTTATGAAAAAAATCGTCTTGATTATATTACTTCTTTCTTTTTGTTCTATAAGCGCCCAAGCCAATGAGGATAATGATCAAACTCTCAGAGATTCATTATCCGTAATTGATGAAATCATGAACTCTCCCGATCAAGAGATTCCAAGTGAACTTATTTCTCAAGCAAAAGCTATTCTTATTTTTCCAACTCTGATCAAAGCAGGGTTTCTCGTTGGGGGTAGGTACGGTGAGGGAGTCGCTTCAATGCGAGCCAAGAAAACTGGTAAATTTGGACCTCCAACATTTCTCACCCAAGGCGGATTGAGCTTCGGATTTCAAATCGGAGCCGAAGCAATAGATCTTGTTCTACTGGTTATGACGCAACGAGGGTTGGAAAGTTTACTTAAAGACAAATTAACCTTAGGAGCTGATGTAGCCGTTTCTGTGGGGCCTGTTGGTCGCCATGCCGAAGCAGCAACCGACATAGGGATGCGCGGTGAAATATATTCTTACTCAAGAAGCAAGGGTGCTTTTGCTGGTGTCTCCTTAAAGGGCACCGTAATCACGACCGACGAGAAAGCTAACTTTGCTTATTACGGCCGTTTTTTTAAAGCCAAAGATATACTGATAAGAGGCAAGGTTAAAAAAATTCCCGAATCAGGCCAGCAGTTTATAGAAAGGTTAAATTTTTTAGCTCCGCCGAAAAAAAGAAAATAACCTAAATTTATTGACGGGTTTTAGTTTTATTTTAGTCAAGCAGCGTTTCCCCCTCGTAGTTTAGCGCTAACCATATCCAGAATAGTGACCACCACGGCAATTGCGAGAAGAGCTGTTCCTGCCTGGTTGTACTGCAGTAGATTAATCCACTGTTGAAGTAAAAATCCGATCCCTCCACCACCCACAAAACCGATTATTGTCGACATACGCACATTTATATCCCAACGATAAAAACTCAACGCCAAGAATTGAGAAAATACCTGTGGAACCACGGCAAATAAAACTACTTGCATCGGTGTTGCCCCCGTTGCGGTAACAGCCTCTACAGGACCAACATCGATATTCTCTACTTGCTCTGAAAACAATTTTCCTAATGCGGCAATAGAGTGAACCGTTAACGCTAACACACCTGCAAAGGGACCTATCCCTACCCACACTGCGAACAAAATAGCCATGATTAAAGGCTCGACTGATCGTAATACATTAAATATAGTACGAACCGAATAATAAATGACAGCAGTCGTCGGGTGAGAAATCATTATATTACGTGCTCCTAAAAAACTCATCGGGACGGCAATAAGAACAGCAAAAGTCGTTGCCATTAATGCAAGGAAAATCGTTTCGACTATCTTTTCTATTGTTAACTTTAAGGTGTCACTAAACCGCCATCTTCCTGTTCTCCATTCTAAAATAGTTCGAATTTTTTGCACATCTCCTCGTGCGATTGGAGGAACAATAATGTCGCTATGAAAATTACCTCCCCCATCGGTTTCGAACAAACCCAGAGGGTATTCTTGCTCTATCGAATTGATCCATATGATTCTTCCGGTCTCATTGGACCTAAAACCTTTTCCTGAGACTCCTATAGTATTTCCTATTTGACCTGAATTACTTGATAAAGCGACAACAGGACCTTGAGCATCTTTCTTGATTTTACCAAGCGGCAATTGCTGGCCTGACAAAACAAAATAGGCATCGGCGGATTCTGTTTCCGTTTCAAACGTAAAAAGATCGGGATGCAAAAGGTCTCGAATCAGGGGCTTGACCAAGTGGGCATCTCGAACCAATTCCCCTAATTCAATCTCTGTAACACGCCAACCATAGCTATAAATAGAAATTAGCAGAAGAGCAAAAAACAAAAAACGCGTTCTAGCGTAAAAGGGACGCCGGTAGGAAATATCAATTGATGGCTTAAAATCTACCATGGGAACATGAGACCTAATTATTCCAATAAGATCAAAGCTTCAATCCCATGGCACTAAACCATAAGAGTCCAAGGCCTGCCAATAATACAGTTCCATTTAACTTAACTGCTAAAGAATGAACTTTTTTAAATTTTACCTCATATAATTCTTTTTCTTCTGTGGAACTGGCCGACTGTCTAAGAGCTTTCAAATTCCTTGACTTAGGACTCACAACCAAACCGGCATAGAACCATCCGGCTATCATAATGAACAGAAGTATTTGCTTGGGACCAAAGAGTTCTTGAGTACTAACCAGTAGGGAAAGCAAAGTCATCACAGCACACACATAACCCAAAAAATAATACCTAGGGAAAATGACACCCACCACTTCCCCAGCCTTTTCACGGTCTAATAGCTTGAAAATTACCGGTGCAGTAAAAAATGAAAAAAAAACAATACTACCAACCCAACCCACCAAACTAAGAATATAAACAAAATAAATAAAATTCATCAACATGTTACAAACCTATATTTTTACAAAATTAATTTTGAGTTAGTTCTAAATTCTTAACAAAAATACTACTCTAAGCACTAAGAGCTGACTCGATTTCCTCAACAATCTTCAATGCAGCTATATTAGGATCCTTAGCATCACGAATAGGTCGGCCTACAACTATGAGGTCAGCGCCGTTAGAGATTGCATCTTTAGGTGTAACGATGCGGCTTTGATCATCCTTTTTGACGTCCGCCCATAACGGGCGGATTCCAGGAACCACTACCTTGAAGTGATTACTGCATGTGCGCTTGATTAAAGCGACTTCTTCCCCAGAACAAACAACTCCAGCGCATCCTGATTCTTTAGCTACATTAGCTCGATCTAGTACCAATTGTCTCAAGCTAAGGTTTTCTTTATAACCCAAACCCCCAAGCTCTGATTCTGAAACGTTGGTAAGAACGGTAACAGCTAAGACTTCCAACCCTAAGTCCTTAACTTCATTCGCGGTTTGTAAAATTGATGCCCCATCCGACCCATGAACGGTAATGAATCGAACTCCATGCGTGGCGGCCGATCTCAGTGCCGAACGCACTGTAGCTGGGATATCATGTAACTTAAGATCTAAAAAAATAGATGCGGAACTGTTTTGCTTGACTGTTTTGAGAACATCAGGCCCTTCCTTAATAAATAACTCAAGCCCGACTTTAAAACAACCGACTGTATCGCCGAGTGCACGAACATAGCTTTCGGCCTCTTTTCGGTTCGGAACATCCAGCGCGAAAATTAGCCTATTCTTTGCAGATATGGATAGGTTCACGTGAGATTCAAGATAAAAACAACGCTCTAAGCAGGGACCTTATAACGACATTTTGTCTATTTTTTATACGCCACATTTTTAGATATTAGAGTTTTTAAGTAGGTTTGTCTAGTTAGAGAAAACATGATTTTAGAAATCAAATATAGCCTCATGAAAACGAGTCATCGTAGACCCATCCATTATGGAATAAGATTTTGTTTCAATCGGTTTTCCTGCGAGTTCTTGAAGTATCATTTCAGGAATATTTGCTCCCGCACGAATGGTATGCAAGACACCACTTCCAAAACGAAGATTAACATCAGTAAACAAAAATTCCCCCGACTCCTGTAAAAAACCTTGAAAATTAGCAGGGCCTCGCAGTTGAAGTCGTTTGCCTAGTCTTTTAGCGGATTCAATAATATCAGGAATCTGTTCTATGCGACTTACCATAACTTCGCCCGCTCGCACTACCAACCTTTCTCTCGGAACAATCACAATTGGAAGACCTTTTTTATCTGAAAACCAGTCAATACTAAATTCTCTACCTTGAACAAATTGCTGGAAAATATGATTTGGTAATTTTTTTGAATAAAAATCTAACTCGACCTGGTCTTCTATCTTGAAACAATTCTTTCCCCCTTCCCCGCAAGAATCTTTGGCAATCAAAGAGAACCCAGGGAATGGCTTCTTAGGGTCAATCAAATCTGGTGAAGCAAAATTATTCTGTGTGAAAAATTCTGCCAACCTACGCTTATCATTACAAGTTTCAATTAGAGTATGCTCTGCCAAATAAAGTAATAAGTCCCCTTCATCAAACCCAGCACGATTTTTGTCCATAAACTCAATGGCTTTGTTGGTCATAGGTAAAATAGCATAAATATTTTCCTTGTCACAAATAGCTTGTATTTTTTCGACGCAATTTGGTTCTGAAAATTCAGGAATTACGTAGCTTTTATCCACAACACTTAATGCTGCAGAATTAGAATCGCTGTCCGCTCCAACTATAAAAATTTTTATAGCTGTTGGTTTTTTAAACGAGCGGAGCAGTGAAACTCTCCAATTTGGGGCTAGAAAAAGAACTCGAATATCTTTCATTCAATCAGGCCTCTATTAATAAAGTCATTCAAAGGGAACGAAGGCATTCTATTTCTCGTAAAATCTTTGCCGATGCTCCCCAAACACAGTTAGAACCATACCAATAAACGTACTTACTTTCTCTTGCCTTACCAGAAAGGTTTCTTTGTTTAGTGGAAAGTAGCTCTACCAGCGGTATCTCAAATATACTCTCAACCTCATCGCTTAATTCACCAATCCTCGGGAGCGTCTGCAAAATAGCTACATAAGGAGTTACTTCGTATCCTGTAAGGGTTGTCACAACAGGTAGGGTGGCATTTATCAAAACATCATCCAATTCCAATCCAATCTCCTCCTTTGTCTCTCTAAGTGCGGTCGACAATAAGTCGCCATCCTCATCTTCGTACCTTCCTCCTGGAAAAGACATTTCTCCAGGATGGATTTTTAAGTGTTTAGAGCGGAGGGTCATCAAAACAAAAATATTTTCGTTAGCAACATACAATACCACCATGACCGATGCTGTCCGTGGACTCCATTCCACTGGCCCTCTAACAACGGGATGATGTTTTTCCATCTTATTTTTTAAAGAGATTAAGTCCATAGCAAACCATTCACAGTTCATTCTTTGATAAAGACGGCTCGATCCTCTATGACCAAACCTCTTTATATTCAATTTCATTAAAGCCTACAGTTATTCGATTGCCATCAACTGCAATCGGACGCTTAACTAATCTACCATTACTGGAAAGTAGCTCTATTGCTTGAGCTTCGGTCATGGCACCTATTTTGTCTTTAATTCGGAGCTTTTTGTACTGCTCTCCACTGGTATTGAACAACTTTTTCATACCCCTAGCCTTGATCGCTTTTTTTAAAATGGATTTTGATGGCGGAGTTTCCGTGATATCTATTTCATCATAGGAAAGTTTGTATGCATCAAGAATTTTTTTGGCTTTGCGGCAGGTCCCGCACTTATTGTAGGAAAAAAACTTCATCTAGGATCGACCTCCAGAATTACGTTAAGTGGCATTTGATTTCAATTCATTGTATATCAACCGTGTAAAACTCTAGGCCAAAACACAGCTTTCACGCTCTAAAGCCCTTAAATAAACTTATCGAAATAACCACAATATATAGTGGTTAAAAAAATTTATGCCACTAGAAGTGGTGTTATTTTCCCTTTACAAGCCCCTTTTAATGGGCTAACCTTCTATTTATTAAAGGGTTTAAAAATCTTTAAAATCATTAAAGATATGGGTTCCCATGCTATTGAAAAGTCTAGAATTAGACGGATTTAAGTCATTTGTCGATGGAACACATATCGATTTCACCTCCGGGTTTACTGCTATTGTGGGCCCAAACGGATGTGGGAAAAGTAATGTTTCCGATGCCATCCGGTGGGTAATCGGAGAACAAAGTTCTAAGTCGCTACGTGGAGCAAAATCTGAAGACCTTATTTTTAACGGTAGCTCCACCAGAAAGCCTGTTAACAGGGCCGAAATCTCATTAACCCTTAGCCGTGTTCCACAAGGAATACGAATTGCGAACGTACCCAACGTTGCAGATGAAGTTAAGGTCACCCGTTGTTATCACCGTTCCGGAGAAAGTGAATTTTATATCAATCAAGTGCCATGCCGGCTGAAAGATATTACTGACTTTTTACTGGATGTAGGTATCAGTCCAAAAGTCTTATCTGTAATCGAGCAGGGGCACATTCAAGATATAATCGTCTCGAAACCGGAAAATCGACGCATCTTAATAGAAGAAGCAGCTGGTATTTTAAAATTTAAACATCGAAAAAACGAGGCGCTTCGAAAACTGGATGCTTCAACACAAAATCTTGAACGCATTACTGATATCGTGCAGGAGTTGGGTCGCCAGGCAGAATCCTTAAAACGCCAGGCAGCAAAGGCTGAACGCTATAAAAAATACCAAGGAGAAATCAAAGAGCTCTCCCTGAAATTGTTTGCCAAAAAAATTCACCAATACACTGTTGACCTAAATTTAATAGAAGGAGAGTTCTCGACCCAAGCTGAAAATAAAATCTCAAAAAATACTCGAGCTTCTTTTTTGGACAATCAAATTACTCAATTGAACCTTGAAATTGAAGAAGCCCTCAGGTTACTAAATGAAAAAAGAGAGGACGTATACCAATTAGCTAACAAAATAAGTAAAAACGAACATTCTATTGAACTAAAAAAATCGCAGATTAATCAGGCGGAAATAGACGCCCGCTCTGCAAATAATGATGTCATTCATCTGCAGAAAGAAATAACTGAACAATCAAATCAAGCTAAAAATCAACGCGACCAACTAGAAACTCTTTCCGAAGAAATAAACACTGAAGAACATAAACTAACGGAAGAAAGTCGAATACTTGACGAAAACAAAGGACAGTTAAATGCCATAGAAGAAGAAGTTAATAAAGGAAGTTTGCAGTCGCTCGAACTGCTCCACAATATTTCTAAAAAGAAAAGTGACCTAGCCGCCCTGGAAAGCCGAGTTGACTCACTACAACATCTAGACCAAAAACTGAATACGGACTATCAAGAAACAAACTCTCGTAAGGAAGAGCTATTAGTTTCTTTAAATCAATCGAATACCATAGTTCAAGAAAAATCTATAGAACTAACAGAACTAAAAAACAACCGCCAATTGTTACATCAAAAAACGGAACAAAAACGCCAACAATTAATATCTGGAACAAACCATTTGAATGCCCTTAAGGAAGAATATCTAACACAATCTTCTTTACTTACATCGCTTAAGGAATTACGAAATAAATTCGAGGGATTTGAGGATGGCGTCCGATCATTAATGAACTATAACGAAAACGGTGGCCGTTTGAACGGACTGCGAAAGGTCCTGGCAGACGTCTTAAAAACACCCGTAGAATATGAAGCAGCTATCACGGCGGCGCTTGGAGAAAAACTTCAAAGTGTAATCGTTAATTCTTATGACGATTCTGTTGAAGCTATAACTTATTTAAAAGAAAACTCCTCGGGTCGAGGTTCATTTATTCCAATGGATATAAAACCGAATGAGGGACCACCAGTCTACCTGAATGGCAACCCGGGCATTCTCGGAAAAGCCTTAAATTTTATAGAATGCGAAGAGGAGTACCAACAAGTCATTGAAATGTTGCTCCGTAACGTGGTACTTGTCACCGACCTTTCAACAGCAGTGCAAGTTTTTCACAATCCAGAGTTTAATGGAACAGTGGTCACTCGAAATGGAGAAATGATTGATTCTCAAGGAATGGTTTTTGGTGGATCAGTTGCTGGGGAAAACGCCTCTAATCTACTTTCGCAAAATCGCAAGATGGAGGAACTTGCAGCCAAAACAAAGCAACTCAATGAAGATTATAAATCTGCCTTGAAAATTTCAGAAGAAAAGAAAAATATTCTAGAGAACATTGAATTGGA